>CP004371.1:4245000-4845000 GCA_000597885.1 Flammeovirgaceae bacterium 311 | reverse complement strand
GCAGCCTGGAGCACCCCTGAAAGTGTTTCGAAATTATAGAAATTAGTAGCAAGCAGGGCTTTACCCTCCTGCCCAAGTATGGCAAGTTTATCCTGAAGTGTCATCAAAAGGTGTAGTTAAAAGTTGATTCGGCAATTGTTTTTACCAGATTGAGGTTTTCGAAGGCAGTGGTACCCCCGGGTCGGGTGGTGTTGATCGCCCCGCTTAAGGCACCAAATTCCAGGCACTCCTGCAGTGACTTTCCCTGTATGTATTTTGAGATAAAACCTGCATCAAAGCTGTCTCCTGCACCAATGCTGTCCACGACCTGCTCATTCAGGAATGCAGGCTGATGCACTAGCGCACCCTCCCCCCAGGCCCAGGCTCCTGCGCGACCCCCTTTCACCACCAGGATATTGGCATAGCCCTTTAAGCTTTCAATACCATGCTCCAGAGTGCTGGTTTTAGTCAGCGCCATCAATTCGGCGGTATTGGGCATAAATACATCTACATGGGGAAGAAGCGCCTCCAGGTCTATATCCCAGTGTTCTGCAGGGTCCCATTGCGGGTCTATGGAGGTAGTAAGCCCTAATTCTTTTGCTTTTTTGAAGAGAGGCACCAGCTGTTTGGTTAAGCCTGCCTGTAAGAACACGGAGCTCAGGTGCAGGTGCCTGGCACTTTTCAGTACCGCTTCCTGCACATCTTCCAGCTTAAGGTGATCCATAGCGCCGGGATGGGTCACCATGGCCCTGTCTTCCCCAAAATTCAAAACAATGGTAGCACCGGTCTGATGCTGATCGTCCAGGAGGATATTGCCTGTGTCAACCCCCCGGGACTTTAAGCTGGAAATTACCAGTTCACCAAAACTATCCTTCCCTATTTTTCCAATGAAGGTGGTTTTAGCGCCAAGAGTACTTAAGTTACTGGCAAAGATGGCAGAACTGCTGCCCAGGGTAAGGTTCATGTTTCCCGCCAGCACTTCCTTCCCTACTTCCGGAAACTGATCAATCTGGTTGAGGATCAGGTCAACATTAAGCTCTCCAACCACTACAACATCATGGATTTTATCCATTCGAGTCTTTTATAAAATTATGGATATACCTGAACAGGGGACTGATTTAGGAAAAAACCATTTCTTCGGTTTCCGCCAGCAGCAAATCATTCAAATCAACCAGGTTAAACTTATGAAAGTACTTATCCATGGCTTTTTCTATGTGTGAGAGCAGGATTGTTTCAGCTTCCACCCCATTTAGTTCCAGGTTACGATAGAGCTTCCAGCGGGCAGCCAGCACCTCGGGATTTTCCCATATATAGCGGCAGCCGGTTTTTACCAGCCACTCCTGCCGATCTTCGGCATTGGCATAAAAATCACCTGCATCCTCGCCTTCCAGCAGCCATTTTTTCCAACGCTGTGAGTCGATCACCGCTTTCCAGAGTACCGCTTTCAGACCAGATGCTTTGGCTACATCACCCTTTTTCAGGAGGCTTTCTTCTATTTCGCACAGCTCCATCAAACCCTCATATTCGCGCTCTGTAAATTCGGGGCCTACGTTGGCAGCGCCCATGCCTGAGCGGGGGTAATCTTCCGGATTGGTTACATTATCTGAATAATGGCCTTTGATCACACTGCCGTATTGTTCCGCGATTTCTGTGAGTTGTTTTGCCACCTCCGGATCGAAGGTAGAGGTATGCAGATCGGTACCTACTTTTCCAACCACAAAACAGGGCCATACATCCTCCAGCTGATGCCGCTGAAGTCCCTCTTTGAGCAGGCGCAGAAAACGGTCAAATACCTGCAGATCGGCCAGGCCTCCGTGTACTTCTTCCGTGCCTACTTCGTAGGCGATCGGCGGGTAGCCCTGGCTTCTTCTGAAAGTCTCGGCATGAACAATCAGGTCGATGGTCCGTTCTGCCACAACATCAATGTCGATGATTTCCCCTTTCGGCAGGGTAATATCAATGGTAGGATCTACGTGAATCAGGTCATAGCCTGCTTCAATGGCTGCTTCAAATGACTTTTTAACCGCCTCCAGCGTTCTGTCATAGCTCCATTTTTCACGGTTGTGGGCATCCTTCAGCCAGGGACCGCCATGGTCTATGGCGATGATCACCGGTCCAGTATAATGAATAGCTGCTGCCTCCTGTGTAATTGTTCTTACAAATTGCTGCTGCGTTAAGCCTGTATAGCCCCCATCACCATCTACCTGGTTAAGGGTAGCGGCAAATTTTATCAAAGCGTTGTTTCGTTTTGCCGAGCGCAACGCAGCTTTGATAACTGCCGATGAATTAGGACATGCCGCAAAGACAGTACGCTTCACTCCTGTCTCTTTTTCCAATACCTTAATGCGCCTTAATACATAGTCCTGCAACGATATATTCTGTTGCTTTGCTGTTGCTCTTAGGAGTTGGTCCATAGGTAAAAAATATTGTGAGAATGAAAGATCAGCGTAACGGTGGGCTAGTGCATAGCATATATCTCTACACCTTCCACCACCCTGGTGATAGCACCTGTGGCCGAGGGAGTATCAGGCTGAAGCCCTAATTGCAGCGACTTATAAAAACCGAGAATCTGGGCCGGCACTACGCTGCAAACAGTCAGGAATTCCTCATCGAGCGAATACCCGTTTTCAGACAGCACGATTTTATTTTTGAGCCCTACATTGGGTATATCAGATTCCATAATCCCGATTTCTGCCAGTGGAGCCTTTCCCTTCTTCATGGAAGCAACCAGGTCCTTTTCGTAGCGCAGGGCATAATCGTTGTTGGAGAAGATATAAATGACCAGGGTGGTCTCATCAACCACCGCCTTTGGTCCATGGCGAAGCCCTAAGAAGGAATCGCGCTTACAGATAACCTTGCCATCGGTAAGCTCCTGAAGTTTTAGGTGCGATTCGGTAGCAGTGCCATAAAAAGGACCTGATCCCAGAAATACCGCCCGTTTAAAATCAAGCTCTGCAAGCTGCTTCAGCTCCTGGGCGTAGTAATTGATAATCTTCTGCCCGTAAGTAACAATCGTCTGCAGGCTTTTGCGCGTGCTTTCCAGATCAAAAACATGGGCAACCAGTTTTCCTGCCAGCAGCATGCCTGTATAGCTGCTGGTCATGGCCAGGCTTAGATCACAGGCTTCATGAGGAAGGGTTAATATGTAGCTATCCTGTTTGGTTGTCATGTTCGCCAGCTTTCCTTCAGGGTTGCAGGTGATCATAAAATGATAACAGCTCCTGCAGACCTTATCGGCCATTTCCACTGCTGCAACACTCTCGGGGCTATTGCCGGAGCGCGCAAAGGAAATCATCAGGGTGGGAATATCGGGATGTAAATAGTCCTTAGGATGTGATACCAGATCTGTTGTGGAAATAGCTTCAGTAAGGAGGCCTGTCTGCCGCTGAAAAACTCCCCGGAGGGACAGGCCTATAAAAGCACTTGTGCCAGCTCCCGTAAGAATAATTCTTTGTATTTCCTTATGTTTGTTAAGAAACGTCTGGATAGAAGTCCGCTCCCTCTCTACCAGATTCCAGACTTTCTGCCATATTTCCGGCTGCTGAGAAATCTCTCTTGCCGTATGTATCGCTCCACGATCGGTCAGTTCCTGCATACCAAGTCCCAGATATTGCATATGTCCCATTAGTTAATATTAGTATCAATCAAATATATAAAAAATAACTAAATAACTTTCGTTTCATTATTATTTTTTATTTCACAACCTTATTTTGCAAATATGAAAGTTTTTAAATGTTTAATTATGTAAACACAGCAAAGTTTATATCAGGATTTTATTATTTTTAACAAAACAACGTAGCTTAACAACTTTCAGCTTGTAAAAAACCATGTCAAAAAACAGAGATTCGACCGTAACGCGAAGAAAGGAAACCCTTCATTTGATTACGGACCAGGGGCAGGTTTCCGTGAAAGCGTTAAGCGAAAAATTCAATGTAAGTGAGGTTACCATTCGCAATGACCTCGAGCAATTGGAGAAGAAAAACCTGTTGATCCGTGCAAGGGGTGGTGCTTTGAAGGTAGAAACTGGTGTAGCCATAGACCAGCGACTGGCAGATAAAAACCGGATCAATTTTCAGGAAAAAGCCAGAATCGGAAAAAAAGCAGCCCAGCTGGTTTACGAATCTGACACCATCATCATCGACTCCGGATCAACAACAGCTGAAATGGTGAAAAACCTGCCTGAACTGCAGGACCTGACCGTAATCACCAATGCGCTGAACATCGCCAATCAGCTGATGACGATCCCGCACATCAATGTGATCATCCCCGGTGGCTTCCTGCGCAAGAACTCCCTCTCCATGGTGGGGCCACAGGCAGAAAAAAGCCTGCGGAATTTTAATGTAGACAAAGCCTTTCTGGGTGTTGATGGTTTCGATACCAGAAATGGCATCTTCACCCCCAATGTGGAAGAAGCACGCCTTAACGAAATCATGATTGAAATTTCCAGGGAGGTTATCCTGCTGGCCGATTCCAGTAAATTCAGCAAAAGAAGCTTTGCCTTTATCTGCTCCATCAATCAAATAGACAAGGTAATTACTGATAATGGCATTCCCGAAGATGACCTGAAACGCCTGCAGGATGCCGGTGTGGAGGTAATCATTGCCTGATTCAGAAACATAAAAAAAAAAGGCTCCATGGGAGCCTTTTTTTCAAACCAACCAATCACTAATAAACAAAGAAAAATTTAGCAGGCTTATGCTACTCGTTTTGAGTAGCCAGCCTGTTTGTAAAAAGCTCGTCCTGAGGTATGTAGTAGATGTTGCGCGGGTTATCCCAGCTTATCACTTCCTGCGGCTGAACTCCGGGAAAGTTCCTGTTTATATCGATCTTGTTTCTGTACAGATCAATCGTGCGGTGTCCTTCGTAGGCAAGCTCCAGCCTGCGCTCCTGCAGTACGGCACCTAATACTGAATTGGCACCCTGCAGATTATCCAGCGTGTAAAGTGCATCACCGGAAAGGCCCGCCCGCCTCCGGATTACATTGATATCGTCTAGAGCCAGCTGATCCTGCCCCATTTTGGCATAAGCCTCTGCACGGTTCAGGTACATCTCTGCCAGCCGCAGCACATGCGGAGAATTTAAGGTTACCACCCCATCCTGATAGGAATGTTTGGTAATGAAATACTTGGGAATACCATTTCTTGTCTGTACCGTCACACCATCAGGTGCTAACTGAGGCACAATCAAATCATTACGTACATCTTCCGGATGCTGCTCAAGCAGCTGGCGCAGGGGCTCCGAAGCATAGATCTCTCCCCAGCCAATCTGGTCCGTCAGGTACATAGAGCCAATGGATCCCGTCCCTCTGTCGTCCTGAAGGGTATGCTTGATGATAAATATCGATTCCCTGGAGTTTTGGGTATTCCAAAAAGAATTAAGATACTCATCAGCTGATGCTAATTGAAATTTACCAGATTCAATAACCTGTGTAGCATACTCTATAGCCTTTTCATTCATTTCCATATAGAGATAGGCCCTGGAAAGCAGTGCCCAGGCAGCCTCTTTGGAGGCATACTCTACACCCCTGCCATTGGTACGCGACATGAGCTGAGCGGCCTTCTCGAGATCACTCACCACCTGCTCATAACTTTCTCCTACCGTAGCCCTTGCCTGATCATCAGGCGCTGTGCTGTCTAATCGCAAAATTACACCGGGGTTATCGGTACCATGAGAATAAGGTTTAGCGAAGAGGCGCAGCAAATCGAAATGCGCCATTGCCCGCAGAAAGTAATTTTCACCCAAAAGATGGTCGCTGGAGGCACTTGCTCCCTCTTCAACAGACTCTATGCTTAGGTTTGCTGTATTAATTATTCTATAGGCTGTATTCCATATATAGGTTGCGTTTTCCTGTGCCGGAAAATGTTCCCGGGTAGCAGCATTGAACAAAGGATCTGTTGTGGTAGCACTAAGGGTAACATTATCGCTGGGGTATTCCAGCATCTGGTGCAGGTTACGGGCATAGGTACTCCTGAAATCGGCCACTCCTTTGTACTCAAGCTGATCTTTCATGAGGGAATAAGCGCCATTTGTCGCATATTCCAAGCCATTGACTACTTCAGCAAGGTTCTCTTTCGTAACACCTTCAAAAGGCTCAATCTCAAGCTCGCAGGCATTATTCAGGAGTAACAGTATAGCGAAAGAAAGAATTCTGCTTTTCATATCTCTAAATGATTAGAAGCTAATTTGTAAACCAACCAAATATTGTTTGCTGATGGGGTACTTAAAATCCGACAGACCTGCCAGCTCAAAAGTTCCCACTTCCGGATCCATACCTGAAAAATTCGTAAATGTAAAGAGGTTATCTCCGGATACAAATACATTTGCCCTTGCTATTTTCACCTTCGACAGGAGTGATGAAGGCAGATTATAATTCAGCATGATGTTTCTGATTCTCCAGAAGCTGCCGTCTTCCAGGTACCTGGAGGAAGGCCTGTTAGATTGCATGTTACCACCAAACACAGGCCGCGGATGTGTTGCTACATCGCCAGGATTCTGCCAGCGCGACCAGCCGTCGGCCAGCTCCATCATATTAAAGTTAAAGTTAGCACCATCTGCATCAATAAACTCGCGGGTGCGATTATAGATCATGTTGCCGTACTGATAAGCAGAAGATACGCTAAGAGTTAAACCTTCAAAGCTAACAGAGGAGTTAAGGCCTCCAAAAAAATCAGGAGTTGCCGTACCTACAAACTGCAGGCTACTGGTAGCCGAAGCCAGGGCATACTCACTGGTTACCTGGTACTCCACCACATTACCATTAGCGTCAGTTATGGCCTGCTCCCATTGCGGATTGCCATTGTCAGGATTAACACCAACCCATTTTGGCAGGTACCATGAATTCATATCATGCCCCACCTGTATTAATTGTTTTAAACCGTCATAATATTGGGGAACAGCTCCTCCAGGTAATTCTTTCACCTCGTTTTGCGCCGTACCTATATTAAAATTAACATTCCAGTTCAGATTACGTGTACGCACC
This sequence comes from Flammeovirgaceae bacterium 311, assembly GCA_000597885.1. Taxonomy (NCBI): domain Bacteria; kingdom Pseudomonadati; phylum Bacteroidota; class Cytophagia; order Cytophagales; family Flammeovirgaceae; species Flammeovirgaceae bacterium 311. The sequence continues at coordinate 4,838,042 of CP004371.1, read as the reverse complement.
ACATCGCCCCCAATTCCCAGTTCAAAGCCTTGATTAACCACACGCCCTGCGTTCCTAGTAACTTCGGTTATGCCCTGTGAGGGAGGCAGTTGCACATTTAAAATCAGCCTGTCGGTATCTTTATAGAAGCCATCAACTGTAATATCCAGCCTTTTGAAAAGGGTTATATCCAGGCCCAGGTCAGCTGCCTTAGTTTGCTCCCAGCCCAAATCAGGATTAGGCAAAGTTATTGGATAACCAGCGATGCCATTATTATATTGTGCTTCAAAGCCGTAAAGGGCAACGTAACTAAAGGGAGAGATGTAATCATTACCAATAATACCATAACTACCTCTTAGTTTAAGAAAGGATACTGTTTTGTTAAGAGAACTAAAGAAATCTTCGTTGCTGATGAGCCATGAGGCAGACAAGGCACCAAAATTACCCCATCGCTTGTTTGCCCCAAATATAGAGCTGCCATCTCTTCTGAACGAAGCAGAAACAAAGAACTTCTCACTATAATCATAGCTAATTTCAGAAAGAACTGACTGAGCGCTGGTTTGACTCTTAGTACCGGAAATATCCTGGGGCGAGGCAACTGCACTAGGCGTTTTGATGCCGGAAGCCACTCCATAACCATTCCCTCCTGCTGTTTCCCTTGTCCATTGCTGCCCCTCAAAACCAACAAAGCCACTCAGGTGGTGAGAGCCAAAGTCTTTATAAAAACGGGCTAGGTTGGTTGAAATACCACTGATGTCTTCTGAAAAGTCAAAAGTAAGTGCGCCAGAGTAAGCCATTCCCTCAATGGTACGAACATCCTCATAAATATCACCCCTGTAATTAGAATAGGCGATACGGTTACGGGTTTCCAGAGAAAGCCATGGTGTAACATCAACAGCAAGAATTACATCACCATTCATCGTCAGGCCCCGGGTTGCATAATCGTTGTAAAGGGCACTTTGCAAAATATTGTTTTTATCACGGGTTAAGAAACCATTAGTATTGGCATCTATATAACGGATATTACCTTCTTCATCATATGGAGTATCATAAGGCAGGTATAGAAACGGCTGATAAGGCCAGCGCCAGTGATAGGAGTTGTTTTTATCCCGGCTAATATTGAAATTGGTTGTCAACCTTACTGCATCAGAAAGTTCAAAATCGAGGTTCGACCTGAAGTTAAAACGCTGGTAGTTTGTACTCAGCAAAGTCCCTTCTTCGTCATAATAATCACCTGCCAGGTAGTAACGTATTTTCCCGTTGTTGCCGCTAGCAGAAATATTATGATTCTGCACAACGCCTGGTTTGTAAGTAAGATCCAACCAGTCTGTATCGGTCTCCAGCAACCCGGCCGGCCGTATATTATTAAATACTGCAGAGCTGTTAAACATAAGCCGCTCCGTATTATAGAGCTGCTGGGCATTCATCATGCTAAAATTTCCGGTGGTGATCTCCCGTGTTCCTACAGTACTGCGAACGGTGATCTCGTTTTTCTTGCCTGAGCCTTTCTTTGTGGTAACCACAATTACACCAGCATTGGCCCTGGATCCATATAGCGCTATAGCGCCCGCATCTTTTAGCACAGTAACATTCGCCACATCATTGGGATTATAAGTGCCGCCAATAATGCCATCTACAACCACTAGGGGGCCACGATCTGCACTGATAGAAGACTTACCACGTATACGGATCTCTGCCGGTTCGCCGGGAGCACCTGTAGCTGCCGTTACCTGAACACCCGCCACTTTACCCTGCAGCATGGTTTCCAGGTTTGGTGCCGTTACACCCTTTAGCTCTTCCGCAGATATATTGGCTACCGCACCCGTGATTTCCTGCTTTGTTTTTGTAGAATAACCTACAACAATTACTTCATTGAGCTCCTCAACTGACGGACTTAAAGAAATATTTATTTCACTTCTGTTTCCTACCTGCACTTCTTCATTTTCGAATCCAATAAAAGAAAATACAAGCACTGCCTCCTGCCCTGCTACCTCAAGTGAATACCTGCCATCAAAATCTGTAACCGCACCAGTGGTAGTGCCTTTGATGATCACATTCACACCAGGCAATGGCTGCTCATCCAACAACGAAACTACCCTTCCCCTCACTGTTTGCTGAGCGTATCCCTGCAGTGCTAGTACGCAAAAGCAAAAAAGTAAGGTCGGGATTCTAATAGAAAGTATAAATCTGGCCATACTGGGAATTAAATAAGTTTTAGTAAATATATTATCTTTCGTATTATTTCGAAACTATGCAATAATATATTTTCATTTTAATTTTTAGCAAGACGAAAGCTTATCAAGTTGATCAAAGTCAAAATAGGGTTGTGGCATGCCTTGATTACCACCCTCTTGCGTGAAATCAGGGGTGCATTTATTGAATTACACCAAAAAGCAGGGTTCCGGTCATATTGGAAAATGCACTTCCCGTACTCACCATGTGCTCATGATCGCACTGCATTTCAAAATGAAAATAGTTACCAATCCTAAGGCTTTCTTTTAGGCATTCTAGCCGGGCTTTTCGGAGTTGGCGGACATCAGGTTCTTTCTACACCCAGAGAGAGGGTCCGGCTTACTGGGCAGCCATGTATATGTTGAGCAAATAGAAAAAAAGAGCTAAGGGCGGCGCCGGCGTAGCACACAGCCGCCACCCTTTGCTGCTTTTATATTCCTGTTTTACTCTTTCAAAACCTTAATGTAACGGGCTGTGGTATGATCGCTGATCTTTAGCAGGTAAAGGCCAGGACGAAGACCGGAGAGATTGTATCGCAGCCCCTGCTCATACAAGCCTTCTGGCTGCAATGGCAGCACCCTGCCCTGCAGATCCGTCCACTGAAGCCGTACTGCAGCAGGTGAATTACCGGCAAGATGCAGCCTTAGTGTATTTACTGCCGGATTCGGGAATACGTAAACCCCTGGAAAAACAGCATCCTCAAGTCCCAAGGTTGCTTCAGGCGATGCTGAAACCACTTCTGAATAAAGAGAAGGACCTGCTTCGTTGAAAGTATACACCCGGTAGTAGTAGGTGGTTCCCATCTCCACATCGCTATCATAATAAGCAAAGGTTAGCGCACTCTTTTCTGCCACCACCTCAAAATTATCTGTATTCCCCACGGATCTTTCCACCACATAGCCCAGACACTGATCACATCGCTGCCACTCCACAATCAGCTGCGAACCAGGCATACTCTCTGAATTTGACACCATGACATTAGCGGGGGCCTGTGCAGGCAAAATCCTTACGAATACTGCCGGGGCGGCAGATTCAAATGGCAGAAATACCTGCTCTCCTGAAAGAGGGGTAACAACAGCTCCAACCTTAAGGGTGGTATTCTGCTCCAGGTTTTCCAGCAGGCTTAGCGGAACAGAAAGCTCATAAAAGCCATTGGAAGCCTCACTGCTCACCTTCTCCACAAACACCCAGTCGTCTGCCTGTGCAGTAAAAAGAGAATCGTTCCTGATCTGGTAATCATAACCTGCCCCGGTCCACAATTCATTCTCCAGGCCGCTAGCAGAATCATTATCTGTATCCAGGTAAATGGCATAATCATCAGGAACAGCTCCCTCCAGAAGCAGATATAAGTTTTCGGGTCCTGCGAACAGCCGGATGGTATGGGTGCGTTCTCCGCTATAGGCTGTGGCCAGCGGAGCTACCCCCTCCCACTCCTCTACTGCTCCATCAACAGAAAAGCTATAATAAACCGGCCTGGGACGGGTTGTGATTTCTACCGCAGGGGTATAGGTTGACAGGCTGGTACCATTTGCCGTACCGGCAAAGTAGCGGTACCGATAGCTGACATTCTGCTCCAGACCTGCATCAGTGTAATAAAATATGCCAGGATCAAGTACAGCAATCGTCTGAAACTCTTCTCCATCGGCAGCTCTTTGCAAAGTTCGGTAAACCTGGTGCTCCTCCAGCCCCCAGTACACCAGCACTGTGTTACCGGAAGAAGTTGCCAGCGGTGTGGCCGGAAGATCCAGCAGCAGCCTGTAGGCAATAAATGGCTGATTCTGCAGGGGCAAATAGCTACTTTGCCCTTCTCCCGCCGGATCGTTTACAAAGGCCAGTGAAATTTCCGGGCCTAACTGAATGTTGGAGAAATAACTCTTTGAAATACCTATTTCAATCACAGACTCATTCTGTTCCACAGAAACAGGTTCAACAAGCCTCCAGCCCCAGGCCCCGTCAGCACCATCATACTGATAAAGCAAACCATTCTCTACCAAATAATCAGCACCATTCGCCACCCATTGCCAGGCCCTGTAGCCCGTAGCAGCAGTCTGGTCGGCATCTATAAAGAGTTGATAACTGTTATGCAGGGAGGTGCCGGATATCAGAAAATAAAGGCTATCCCGATCATTAAAAACCCTGAGCGACTCAGCTGCCTGTCCTGCTTCTTCAACCAGCGGTTCCACAGCATTCCAGTCATCGGCGAGGCCGTTGGTACTTATCTGGGCGTACTCCTGAACCTGGGGTCTTGAGAAAAAAAAATTGCTCCCGGTATAGGATGGCACATTAGCGTCTCTGCTTACCACTAACTCATGCTGCAAAGCATTATAGCCTGTTGCCGGCTCCCAAACCTCCTGGTTTGCCAGGCGGATGGAGTAGTCTGGATTTGCGTACAGGGCAGGCTCCGGATCAGGTAAATTCAGGAACATATCGTAGGTACCTTCCGCGATATTAGCCGGCAGTCCGGCAGTTAATTCCAGATGAATGGTATCAGATAAAGACCAGCGCCGGGGATCTTCCGCAACAGGCAGCACATATACCTTCCCGCTGGTTTTCTCCCTTAAAATAACCTCCACCAGGCGCGGGTTATAAGGATTTGCCCAGCCTTCGTTCAGCATTTTAACAGAGAGTCTTACCTCCCCGCCAGGTTTACTGCTTTGCTGAAGCTGGCTCTTAGCAAACCTGTAGCGATAACCCAGCTTATTTTCTACCTCGGGCATGCATCCTCCATCTTCCCAGCTACGCAGCACATCCCGATGGTATCCAATATTTAAATAAGACCAGTGAAAACGCTCCATCTGCTCCAGGGCATTCGGACATTCAGACAAAGGCACGGAAACACCACAGGTTTCTCCGCCCATGGGCAAATAGCGGGTTTCCTGCTCCAGGAATGCTTTTTCTGCCTCCATATTATTTGTGTAGGTACCAATGTCATTTGCCGATGCCAGAAAGCAGTCGTTATGGTGCCCCAGGCGGGCTTCTGCAGATCCGCCAAAGGCTTCTTCTTCGGTGAGAGCATCCGTTGACCCGGTGACTTTAAATTTAATATCCGGCGTACGCAGCTGTACAGCACGGTTTTCTGGCAAAGCCTCCAGGAGCGCATATACCAGCGCTCTTCTGTTTTCCCAGTCTTCGGCTGTTGGATTGCCCAGTATTTCAGAGAAATGATCTGTATAGTACCATTCTCCCCAGGCACCGACAAAACCTGCCTGCACCACTGCTATCACGTCGCTGTTGCGCTTTAACACAGCAGAAAGCTGATCGATATGCGCCAGCACCCGCTCTGGTCTTGCATCGCCATAAGGCGCTGATGATTTTTTGGTGTAGGCAAACCTGATCACACCTTTTACCCCGGCAGCCCGCATGGCGTTAAAATCCCGCTGCATGGCACTCAGGTAAGCTTCTGAGATATCTGTTTCTACAAAATCATTGAGATAAAAAAGCCGAAGGATCAGCGTAAATCCTTCGGCACGGTAGTTTCGTAATGTTGTTTCGTTCAGATTAGAGTAATTAGCAGTACTGGTTTCGGTATGGCGGTAGAAGCCCCGCTCCGGGTTAGGTATGTTAGACTCCTCTGTACCATAGGTAATGGTAGATAAGTTTTGTGCCTCCGCGGCCGGAATATGGAGCACTACAGCCAGCACAAGTGTCAGCAAAAAGTATTTCAATTTCATGAATGTTACTGGCTTCATCGCAATAATCTTTTAAATGTGTGTATCCTACTAATTACTGCCAGCTTGCGGCAGCAGCTCATCAGTAATCATCATTAAGTGCAAATTCGTTTTTCCGGTGCATCCATTTACCCTGCGTAAAATCAGGGAACTCAACGGTTTCGCCACCTAAACGAATGGATGATTCCGAGAGTGGTGTTATGGCACTCCAGGTAACGGCATCATATACATCCTGCGGAGTAGGAATTTTACGTTTCACAGACTCTACAAAGGCATGCATTACAAACCAGTCCATACCACCATGTCCTGCACCGGAAGCATCGTTTCCATATTTTTTCCAGAGCGGGTGATCGTACTTATCAAGCCACTCCTGGGCATTATCCCATTCATGAGGCTTTTTGCTTTTGCCTTCCAGGTAAATCGAGTTATTTAAATCCATCCAGAGCCCTTCTGTTCCCTGCACGCGGAATCCAAGCGAATAAGGCCTTGGAAGATTGGTATCGTGCTGCAGTAAAGCTGTTTCGCCATTAGAACATTTCAGCATCGTAGTAACCACATCTCCCAGCTTAAATTTAACTTTTGCATTGGGATGGTCTTCACCGCCACGTTTCACAATGAAATCATGCAAGCCACGGGATTTGGACGAATAAGACACAAGTTCTGTGAACCGGTTTCCTCTGTTGATATCGATCATCATGGCGACTGGCCCGATACCATGGGTTGGATACAGATCTCCATCACGGTGTACTGAATGATGCGTACGCCACTGAGCTTCGGAAAAAGCCCCTTCCCCAAACTCTACACCACCACCATAGGGTTGTTTGCCGTCATTGAATTTCACCTCCCGCAGGTCGTGCTGATAGCCACCCTGTACATGCACAAGTTCTCCAAAAAGATTTTGGCGCACCATATTCAGTACCGCCATCACATCGCGGCGGTAGCAAACATTTTCAAGCATCATCAGGGGCATGCCTGTGCGCTCAGAAGTATGAACAATCTGCCAGCACTCCTCTACCGTTGCGCCTACCATTACTTCACACCCCACATACTTTTTGGCATTCATAGAATCAATGCTCATCTCTGTATGCCACTCCCAGGGGGTGGAGATAACAACTGCATCAATATCTTTATTCTCCAAAAGTTTCCTATATCCATAAGGGCCATCCATGATCACCTGTGGCATGCGCTTTCCAGACTTTTTGATCAGGTCCTTGCTCATGTCAATCATGCGCTGCTGCACATCGCAAATGGCCAATACCTCAACATCGTTTCGCTGTAACGCCAGCTGCAGATGATGCTGCCCTCTCAGCCCAACACCAATAAAACCAAGTCTTGCTTTTCTGTCTTTATCTTTTGAAAAAACGACACCTGATGGTAAAATAGACAATCCTAAACCGGCTAAAGCGGCCGTCTTCACAAATCCTCTTCTGGATGTAGTGCTGCTCATGTAAACCTGCTTTTTTTAAATTTTTTGTTTTTAACTAAAGAGCCTTCTTCATGAATAGAAATTAAAAAGCGGAAGCAATCTTTGGAATGCCTCCGCTTCTATGTAAGTATCAGCTTATTCTGACATTTCAAAGAAAACCAGCTGCGATTCTTCACGATCTGGCTCTGGAAGAGCACCCAGTCTTGCCCAGGTTGCAGTTGTATTATTGGGATCCACCGTTCCGTCTACATCTACAATGGCAAAAGAGAAGCCTTCGTCAGACAGATCGGTAAAAGCTGAACGCAGAATTGAGAATTCAATTGCCCTGCCATTACCCTGAGTGATGATGTCTGAGGAATTAATGGCACCTGCACCTGTAGCAGATGCTACTTCCCAGCCCCAGGTTTCAGGCTCTCCTTCAAGATCTCTGAAAATATCGGCATCATTCACCATGGCAAAATCACCTTCAATCAGATAATCAGCACCAAAGCCCATTGGATACCAGCCACTGAAGTAACCTGTTTCAGGATCGTTGTCAGCATCAAGATAAATGTCGAAAAAGCCCCGCAGATTAGCAGTACCCTCTACCAGAAAATAGATACGTTCAGCATCATAATCTACTTTTATGCTGTTGATTGTGCCACCCTCACCAGCAGTCGCGGTAACCAGTGCAGGTATGTCAGACCAATCAGAAACATCTCCGTCAATCTCTACCGGCGAAGATTTAGCCAGAGTAATTTGATCCGGCAGGGAGGTAGCAGTTCCACCAGGGCCTGTTGCAGTCATACGTACGGTATAGGTACCGTATTCATCATAAGTATGCACAGGGCTTTGTTCTGTAGATGTGTTTCCATCACCAAAGTCCCACTGATAGCTTGTGGCATTGGTAGATGTATTTGTGAAAGTTACCTCACGATTATCTGCCTCATAGGTAAAAGAAGCAGTTGGTTCAGGCTCAGGATCATCATCCCCTCCACATGCTGCCAATGTAACCAAAGCAGCGAACAACATTACTTTGCTTAAGCCCCAGAAAAATAGTCTTTCCCTCTTCATAAGTTAGTGATTTTAGATTTAAGTGATTACTTTATTGTTATTATTCGTTTCAATCTTTCATCTAAATGTAAAAAGATAATCAAATAAAAGAAATAATATTTTCATTTATTTATTATTTGTGCGATTAAAAGGTTTTGTAAGCAAGCTTATATAACTTAAGCTTTCTTTATACGTTTACGAAAGATTGATATGAAACAGACCTTTTTCTTACTTCTTCTATCAGCCCTGGTGCTGCCTGGTTGCTCGGATACAGAACCTGCTCTGGTTAAAGAAGCTGCTGCCACAATACGATATGAAGAGAGCCAGGAAGACTTTCCAAACCCGGAGCGTGGGTTTTATCATTACTCCCAAACCCTGGCCAGTAATTACAGCCCCTTATCCGAAGCCACTTTAAAAAGCTACAGAACACCCAGAACTGTAGCTGGTGCAGCCTATGACGTAGTAAGCACCCTGGTGTTCCGCTACTATATAATAGATGCTTTCAAGGCAGCACCACTATCGGAAGAATTTATTGGTAAGGTGCATGCTGACTTTACCACTGCCCGGGCTGCCGGAGTAAAGCTGATTCCCCGCTTTACCTATACAGTAAGCGCAAATCCAGGAAACTGCCCTGAAGATTTTATTTGTCCGCCCTATGGAGATGCGCCTAAAAACATTGTCCTGGAACACATCAGCCAGCTGAAGCCTGTTTTTGAGGTAAATGCAGATGTTATTGCCTGTATACAAATGGGTTTTATCGGAACCTGGGGCGAAAATTACTATACCGATTACTTTGGCGACGCCTCCTCTAACGACCAGGGCCAGCTCCTGGATAACAACTGGCAGGATCGCATTGAGGTATTGAAAGCACTGCTGGATGCAACGCCCAAAGATATCATGGTGCAGGTGCGCTACCCACAAATTAAACAGCGCCTGGTCTATGGCATCGATGCTCCCGTAAGCTCGCCAGCCCTTACCGCCGATGAAGCCTTTACAGATAGTGATAAAGCCAGAATTGGCTTTCATAACGATTGCCTGCTGGCCAGCAGCAACGACTTTGGCACCTACGAAGACTACGGCAACTCCAGTTCCCCCCGCAGAAATGCAAACACTACCCTAAGAAGTTACTTTTCTGAAGACAGCAAATATGTAGTAGTAGGCGGAGAAACCTGCAGCGACGGCTACAGCCCCCAAAACGACTGTGAACCGGCCGGAAAAGCAGAAACAGAATTAAGCACCATGCATTACACCTATCTGAACACTGCCTATAACAATGAGGTAAATAATGATTGGGTAAGCGGTGGCTGCATGGAAAGCATTAAAAGAAAACTGGGTTACCGCCTGATTTTAAGAGAAGGAACTTATTCAAGCCAGATCAGCCAGTCTGAAAAGCTTGAAATATCCCTGCAGCTGGAAAACACAGGCTATGCCTCTCCCTACAACAGACGACCGCTTAATCTTATTTTACGAAATGTTTCAGATGCCACGGAACACGTCCTGCCATTCCAGGCTGATGTACGCCGCTGGTTTACCGGTGAAGTCCAAGTGGAGGAAGAGTTTTCAGTTGCCAGCATCCCTGCCGGAGACTATGAACTATTTTTACAGCTGCCGGATAAATATAGCAGCATCGCCAACAGACCTGAATACAGTATTCGCCTGGCAAATGAAGATATCTGGGAAGAAACTACCGGCTACAATAAACTTAATCACACCTTAACGATTGATTAAAAGAAGTTTTACCTGATGCAGCAGACAAATCCTGCTATGTACATGTTTGCTTCGTGGCGAGCCTCCCGTAATGCTTTAGGCATAAAAGGGAAGCTATGATCAGCATTAACTCCTGCCGCCAGGCCTGGGGTGGGTAAAACATGTAAAAACCACTAAACAGACGCTACAGCAGCATGAATATTGCGATACTTTTTGACATGGACGGTGTAATTGTAGACAGTAACCCCTACCATAAGCTGGCCTTTCAGGCTTTTTTAAAACAACATAACATTACCCTAAGCGATGAAGAGTTAAAGACAAATGTGTTTGGCCGCACCAACAAAGAAATTATGTCTTATATCTTCAGCGATGATGCCAGCCCTCAACAAACAGAACAGTGGGCAAACGAAAAAGAAGCGATTTTCCGAGACCTGTATAAGGAGGATATCAAAGCAGTAAAAGGCCTGCATTCTTTCCTGCAAGAAATTAAGGAAAGAGGAATAGCCACCGCTGTTGGCACATCAGCACCCCTGGCAAATCTTGATTTTGTTCTTGACCTTCTCAACATCCGCCAGTATTTCGATGTACTGGTCCATTCCAAAGATGTAACCCATGGCAAACCACATCCGGAAGTTTATCTGAAAGCCGCTGCACAGCTGGGGGTAGCGCCCGGAAATTGCATCGTTATCGAGGATTCTCTTCCCGGTGTGCAGGCTGGCCTGAACGCAGGCATGAAAGTGATTGGAATCACCACAACACATACACCTGAAGAGCTACAGGATACCGACCTGGTGATTCAGGATTTTGATAACCTTAGCTTAGAAAAGATTACAGGCCTGTTTTAGCCAAGCTTCGAAAGCTTTCGAAATACATGCTTACATATAGCACCCATTACCCCAGCAGATTTCCTTACCACCCGGGGAAGCTTTTAAGGTAAAAGATCAATCATGAATAAGAATTCATACCTATAAAGAAAGCCCCCTGTAAACCAACAAACAGGGGGCTTTACTACTATAAACCAACACTACTACAATTTCTGCTCATCAAATATTTTTAGCTCCCAAAGGCCGGTGCGGGTATTTTCCTGGGTCTGATTAAGTATGGTAATACGCACATAGCGGGCATCCACCTCTTTCCTGTGACTTACAGGCCACACTTCTGCCTGCGCATTATTACCCTCGGCATACAGCTGCCAGTCGGTACCCTCTGTAGAATGCTCAATACGGTATTCATAATCGCCCATTACCAGATCAAAGACAGGCTGGATCTCCTTTATACTGATGCTTTTCCCAAAATCGGCCTGCAGCCATAGTGGCGATGTTGCTTTAGGGGCTGCCCAAAGCGTACCATAGTCGCCATCGAATGCCTTATCTGCGCCCAGGGCTTCGCTTACAGCAGCGGATGCTTCGGTAGCTACAGGCTGTACCGGCTTATGAATGTTTGCGGTGTTCACAAAATCAAGAGGCACTCCCTTATCGGTGGCAACCACTGGTTTGATAGCACCATCTGCCTCAAACTCCAGCTTATCGATGAATACCTGGCGTATAAGATCACCCCCCGGCTTAGCCTCCGGCAGCGCATGTGCATGATAAACGATATAGTACTGATCGCCACGCTTAAGCGTATAATGATGGCCTGGGCCTGTAACTTTACCGTCGGGTGTAGATTTTAAAATGGGACTGTTACGGCCCTCCGTAAATGGACCCATCGGGCTGTTTGAAGTTGCATAGCGCACCTTATAGGTAGAGTCGTAGTAGAGGCTATCGGAGTACATAAGGTAATAAATACCATTTCTTTTCATCATGTGCGGACCCTCGAAATACTCATTTGGTGTAACCAGCTTAGGCTCCTCCTTAAATGAGACCATATCCTTATTTAGCCTGCCAACGGCACAGATGCCATCTTTAAAATCGAAACCCGAGCCCCAGTATAGATAAGCCTGTCCATCGTCGTCTACAAAGCAGTCAGCATCGATGCTGTGCATCTTTTCCCACCATTGCCGGTTTTTGATAAAAATGCTGTCGCCGCCCAAAATGTTAGTAAAAGGACCTTTGGGATGGTCGGCCACACCTGCATAGATGTCATGATCGGTAGAGGTATAAAAATAAAACCTGCCATCGGTACCCTGTGTAACGGCTGGTGCCCAGATATCGGGCTTGCCCATACTGGTAGGCCAGTTGAGTTTAGTCAACTTCCAGTCTGTAAAGTCGGGAGAATACCAGACGGTGGCTTCGCTGCCGGTGGTAGCATAGATGTAAAAGGTATCCTGGTGCACCAGGATGCATGGGTCGGCAAAATTTCCTGGCAGGATCGGATTGCCGGAATACACCACCTCCTGTGCGGCAGGTCTGTTTTGCTGCTGTTGCTGCTGCTCGCTGTTGCCGGAACAGCTTTGCAGCAGAATAGCTGTACCGGCGCATAAAAACAGAGTGAGTACAAACCTTAGGCAAAGGGCTGGAACAGGGTGCATAGGCATTAAGTAAGGCTTTGGCTGTATTTGATTTGCTGGCATTTTTGTTAGGACCTGGTTTAATTAATTGCTTCTGTTGTGTACCTGAACCAGTTAAAGGCTGCTACTGCATCTGCAGGTCCTTGTGCTGTAAGGCCTACCCGAATGGCTCTGTCCCAAGGTGGCAGGTAGGATGCATCCAGAGGCTGCTGATTTAAAGTGTTCCAGTTGTTTCCATCGGTACTCCAGGAAAACTCCATCTGATCTCCATTTCTGGTTACCAGCCTTAGCTGTACCTGCTCTGCTGCTGGGCTGGGCATTTGCGTAATAATGCTTCTCTTGTTTTCTTTTACCGACCAAAGCATAATATTATCGGGCCCAACAGAAAGGCCCACTGCATTTTCCTGATCGCCAATAGCGGCCAGACCTGCCCGGATGCCATTTTGCAGCTGGCTTTTATCCACAGCTGTGATCACCATATAGTCTGGTGTGGTTGTACGTTGCGCCAGCAGGTTTCCGATCTTATCTGGAGATGCCTGTAACACCAACTGCCCGTCCTGTGCGGCTTTCAGACTGTAAAAATTGGGCTGCTTGTCTACAGGCCACTGCCAGCTCTGTGCCAACCCATAGTCCTTAAATTCTTCGGTTACACTTAATTGATCTTGTTCATTTTCCTGGTGAGGGGCTACTGCCGTAACGCTTGGTGCGTCTTCGCTAAAGTAGGGCCAGCCCTCTCCATTCCAGTAGATCTTATCCAGCAGTCCTTCACGGCCGGTATATACGGTACCGTCGGTGCTGTAGGCATGGTACAGGAAGTAATACTCTCCCTGCGGATCGGTTACCACAGAGCCATGGCCGGCACATTTCCATTCCTCATTCTGTTTCATGATGGGATTGCCGCTGTACTTCTCCCAGGGCCCTTCCAGCTTTTGGGCACGGGCCACACCAACGCCATAGGTACAGTCGCGGCCGCAGCAGGCATCGCCGGAGTAGAAGGTGTAGTAATATCCATTTCTTCGAAGCACGTATGCGCCCTCTACCAGCCCCCCCTCCCATGTGCCGGGCTCATTGCGAAACATCTCGAACATTTCTCCCAGCAGCTGCGTGCGCTCCTCGTTCATGCGCTGTGCCCACATTGGGGTAGGCAAACCGCGGCTGTTGCCATCTTCCTTCCAGACCAGGTACAAATCACCCTTTTCGTCCCTGATGGGAAACCCATCGATAGAACCTACCTCCTGGCAAACCAGGGGGCCGTGGTCGGTGTAAGGGCCGGTAGCTTCCGTAGCACTGGCTACGCCAACACATAAATTTCCTCCCTTCTTTTTGGCCGTGTAGTAGATGTAGTACTTCTCGTTCTCATAGGTGATTTCGGGTGCCCAGAAGTGTGCCTCAGCCCAGGTGGGAAGCGTTTCAGGAAACACATGACCCCTGATTTCCCAGTCTACCAGGTTGCTGGAATGCATCAGCGGGAAAAGGGGTGCCCACTCTGAAGAGGTAGCGGTTGCCCAGTAATCGTTGCCCACCCGTACGACGGAAGGATCGGCAAAATCGCCGGGCAGCACCGGGTTCTGATAGGTAACGGCTGTGGTGGTGGCAGCTGCCGAATCAGGAGAACCAGTTTCAGCAACAGCCGCATTTCTTTCGCTGCACGAAAAAAAGGGGAAACAGATAAGGCAGATATAAAGGTGTATATTTTTCATGGCTAATAGGATCTGATAATGGAACGGGTTTTGGCATTGGATAACTGGTAAAGATTGCCCATCCCGGTGTTTAATCCGTTAAACTGCCCGGCCAGTTTGCCTGCAAACTCAGCGAAAAACCTATCAAAGCAAGCAATATTGTTTGTGTCTTCATAGTGTCGGTCAATAGATGAAATATTCCTGGCTGCAGCTTCCTCACAGGGTTTTGCTGCCCATAAATTACACAAAACATTATTCAAACACAGGTCCTTCCTGCTGCGTTAGGCTAGGCTGCTCATTATGTATGGTAGGCCAACCTTCTTCCCACAGCAGTTTATCGAGCATCAAAGCCCTTCTGTTGGTGCCGTTATCCAGGTAGGGGTTTGTTTTTTTAATGGCATGGTAGAGTATCCAGTCTGTGCCCTCATCATCGGTAATGATCTCTGAATTATGGCCCGGACCTGCAAAACCATATGCTTCCCGGTTAGTCTGCAGAATTACCTCTCCGTAAGGACCTGCTTTCAGATCATTGCCCTGCTTATCCACATAAGGGCCCAGGAGCGAAGAGGAGCGCCCCACGCGCAGGCGGTATGTGCTGTTAGCACCATCGCAACAGCTGCCTTCGGAAGCAAACAGGTAGTAGTAGTCGCCTTTTTTATAGATGTAGACGCCTTCCAGATGAGTATCTGCAATCTCCACTTTATCTCCGCTCACGCCCCTGCCATCTTCGGTAAGTGCTACGGCATAAATACCATGAAAGCTCCCCCAGAAAAGGTACTTTTCACCTCCCTCTTCTATATAAAAAGGGTCGATAGAGTTCTCCACCCCTATCTCATCAGATAAGAACACCTTTCCCTGATCCACAAAAGGGCCGGTGGGGGTTTCGGCAATGGCAAGGCCCACGCCGGGATTTTGATCACCCCAGGTGGAATAGGAATAGTACATATAGTAGCTGTTGCCTACCGGCGTCACATCGGGCGCCCATATACCACCCTGCTCTTTCCAGTCGGGTTTCTGCCTGAAAGCATTGTTCATAAAGGTCCAGTTTACCAGGTCTGCAGAGCGGATGACGGGCACCAGCCGGTAACCACCCTCGCTCCCCCAATTGTCTTCGGTGCCATAGGCATAGAAGTACTCTCCTGCTCTTACCACACTGGGATCTGCCAGCACTGGTGTAAAAACGGGGTTGGTGTAGGAAAGCGGATCCTCATCCGGATCTGTGGTAACAGGAGCTGGGCTGGGATCGGAGCTGGCACAGGCCAGACAACCCTGCACCAGCAGTAACAGCCACACCCACCATTTCACGCTATTGGGTAAATTCATACCTGATTTATCTTAATTATGCTTATCAATGAGCTGCTTTCAATGAACCCTATCCCCATCACTTTTCCTGGCAGAAGAAGGGATGGGGATGAGGTATAAAAGCCCTACCACCTGGGATTTTGCTCTAAATTAGGATTGATGTCCAGGTCTCGCTGAGGGATGGGCAGGAATTCATGCTTGCCCTGCTCAAAGTTAGCAAAACCTGGATCTCTGTCGGACAGGTGGGTTCCAAGATCTCCCCAGCGCACCAGGTCGTTCCAGCGATGGCCTTCTCCGGCCAGCTCCAGCAGGCGCTCATGCTTAAGCTGCTCCAGAAAAGCATCCTGATCCAGATCAGGCATTACTTCCGAAAGAGGTGCCAGGTTAACACGCTCCCGAACCCTGTCAACATACTGATAGGCCTGTGCCGTGCTACCTGTTGCATTCAGGGCTTCTGCATACATCAGCAACACATCAGAATAGCGGATAAAGCGCCAGTTGTTGGGCGAGCGGTAGCCTTCTCCTTCTTTCCAGTGGTCGTTCAGGAACTTCCTGAACCACACCTCTTCGCGCTCTGGACTATTGGGATATCTTTCGGCAAAGGTTTGCCCGTATACCATGGTAAATTCTGGCCCCCGTTCGTCGGTATTATCAAAAATATAGGTAGCCGCCAGCCGCGGATCTCTTTCACCAGTTACGGTTTGCTCTTCCAGGAACTCCTGAATTGGCCAGCGGCGTGCTTGTACATCCGACCAGCCAATGCCTCGTGGGGCCATAAACTGGGCAATAGAGGTGCCATAGTTATGGTCGGGTGTTTGTACATCATTATCAGTAACTTCTGTAGGGTTCTCCGCAAACTGCCATTCAAAAACAGACTCCATATTGTTTTCGGTAGTTACCAGAAAATTATCGCGGTAATTTGGCATTAGGCCATATATACCCGCTCCTTCGCCCTCTACCAGCCACTGCAGGGGGGCTAAGGCTGCCTGGTAATTTTGCTGCTGCATATAGGCTTTTGCAAGTAATGCGTTGGCGGCTCCTTTTGTGGCCCGGCCAAGATTTCTGGCATCGGGATAGGTGGCAGGCAGTGCGTTGGAGGCAAAAGTAAGATCTTCCACTATTTGCGCCCATACCTCCTCCTGCGAAGCCGTTTCCGGCAAATCTGTAGGCGTAGAAGGCTCCAGCATCAGGGGCACATTACCCCAGAGGGTAACCAGGTGGTAGTAGAACAGGCCACGCAGAAAATGGGCCTCTCCCAGCAGCCTTTGCTTTAGTGTCTCATCCATTTCTATGCCAGGCACATTTGCAATTACCTGGTTTGCC
This sequence comes from Flammeovirgaceae bacterium 311, assembly GCA_000597885.1. Classification (NCBI taxonomy): domain Bacteria; kingdom Pseudomonadati; phylum Bacteroidota; class Cytophagia; order Cytophagales; family Flammeovirgaceae; species Flammeovirgaceae bacterium 311. Next base: position 4,821,245 of record CP004371.1, on the reverse strand, counting down.
CTGAAAATGCCTACATAAATATCAGTCCATACAAAAGCGGTGGCTTCAAAGTTATAGTCAGGCTGAATAAACCTGTCGATGGCATTGGCCAGATCTGCCCAGGGGCTGGCACTGTAGCCAATATCAGAGCGGGAGATATAGAGGATGGGCATCCAGCGCGAGAACCCGCCCCTGTGCGAAGTGCTGTAGATAGCATTAACCCCTTGTTCTGCATCCTGTGCATTGCGCCAGAATACTTCTATAGTTGGTTGGTTTGGATTCAGAATATCTAAATCCTCTTCGCAGCCGGCTACCACCAGTCCGGCAGCGATCAGTATATATTGGAATATCTTTTTCATGGATAGCATCATTAATGGGCTTAAAGTCCAAGTTGTAAGCCTATGGAAAATACACGGCTGGCGGGCCAGTTGCCGTTATCAAAACCTCTTTCCAAAAGTCCGTTTCCGGTTACGTCGGGGTCAAGGCCGGAGTATTTGGTGATGGTAAACAGATTTTGGCCGCTGATGTAAATGCGGGCATTCTGCACATTAAAGCGGTCGTAAAAGGTTTGTGGCAGCTGGTACCCCAGCTCAAGGTTACGTATGCGCACATAAGAAGCATTCTCCAGCCAGCGATCGCTTTCCAGTCTTGCATTATCGCTCAAACCCGGATCATCGGTGGCAACCCCAAGCCTTGGGTCGGTGCCACCGGGATTGTCTGGCGACCAGGGATTGATGTCTCTTCTGAAATTAGTGTTCTGGTAACTGTCCAGCACCTGGCGTACGCCATTCATTACTTCCTGTCCAAAAACACCCACCAGCTGCATATTAAGGCTAAAGCCTCCATAAGATGCATTAAACTGTGCACCGGCTTGCAGTGTAGGCCAGGGGGAGCCTCTGAATGTCCTGTCCTGCTGGTTAATGGTGCCATCGCCATTTACATCCACAAAGCGAACATCGCCTGGTTGTGCAAATGGCTGTATCAATTCACCCTCACCATTGGTATAGGCATCAATTTCTGCCTGGCTCCTGAAAAGTCCGTTGGTTTGCAGCAGGTACCACTCACCAACAGACCGACCTTCCTGTGTACGGGTAATACCGGTTTGCAGGTAATTGATGCCTTCGCCCTGGTTACCTACATCTTCAACCGTGTTTTTAATGGTAGTAATGTTTGCAGAAACATCCCATTTAAAAGCATTGGCCACACTACGGTAGGTAGCTGCCAATTCCACACCCTGGTTGCGGATAGAGGCAGCGTTCACGGCAGGATCGCCCCCCAGGTTGCCCAGGTACCAGGCAATGGGCAAATTCAGGAGCACATCTTCCGACAGCGAATTATAATACTCTGCCGACAGGGTGATCCTGTTATCGAGGAAACCAGCATCGAAGCCAATATTCCGGCTGGTTCTTTCTTCCCAGCGCAAATCCGGATTAGCCAGCCGCGCCTGCAGTGCACCAACGAATGGTGTTTGGTCTGGACCGAAAATGGCCCTTGGATTGCTGTTCAGGAAACCGATATATTCCCAGGAATCAACTGTTACTATACCTAATTTACCCCAGGAAGCCCGTAATTTTAAATCTGAAATGAAGGGTACCTGAAAGAAATTTTCGTCACTAAGGCGCCAGCCAAGCGCTACAGAAGGGAAAAAGCTGGAGCGGTATTCAGAGGCAAACCTTGAATCCTGGTCGTAGCGGCCTGATAAGGTTACCAAATACTTATCATCGAAGGTATAATTCACTCGACCCAGGAAGCCCCTGATCTTATAATTAACGGGTGTTTCGCCATAGCTCACAGACTCTCCTGTAGCAGAATTGATGGTGGTCAGATATTCTCCATCAAAATTCTGCAGGTTGGTGCGGCCGCCGGAAGTTAATTCTCTTTGGGTTGCCTGCTGAGAATAACCCACTACCCCGTTTATGTCATGCCTGTCAAATGTCTGATTAAAATTGAGCGTATGCTCAAAAAGCAAACTGCTGAACCTGGAACGATCTTCATTTACCAGAGAAGGTACCGCAGGCTGGTTAAAACGGTATTCTCCGCGCTTTTGCAGAAATCTGGAATAGTCGAAGCTTGCTTCAGCCCCTGCATTGAAACGATACGTAAGCGCATCAAAGATCTTTACATCCACAAAAGCATTGCCCACCAACTTTGAATAGTTACTTTGTCGGGTAGCAATCTCATTAACGGCAATAGGATTCCAGGCGTAGGTAACAGCATTGGTAGTACCTATGCCCCAGCCCTCGGGGTTAGCCGCTGTTATGTAATTGTCGCTTTGTACGGGAATTACCGGCAGCAGCTGCGGCATATCGTAAAAAGGATTACCTACCCAGGGTGCTTTCTGGGTGGAATAAGTGAGCAGCAGGTTCTCACCAAAGGTTACGCGTCCTTTTTCGGTTTTGGAATTGATACGCAAGGCGCCTCTATCAAAAGAGTTGCCGATCAGCACACCATCATTGGTAAAATAGCTACCTGAAACCAGGTAGTTACCAGAAGCTGATCCTCCTGAAATAGTGGCATTGTAATCCTGCATGGTCCCGGTACGGATCACTTCATCCTGCCAGTCGGTATCAACACCGGGGTTGAACTGGTCACTTAGGCTGGGTGGCGGGGTTAAGCCTGAGTTCTCATACTGCCTGCGCTGCATGGCAGAAAATTCCTGCCGGTTCATCACATCCCAGCGTTTTGGGATCTGCTGCACGCCATATTTAGCAGTGAAACTAACCCTTGCCGGGCCTTCTTTGCCTTGTTTGGTCGTGATAATAACAACACCGTTTGCCGCCCTGGAACCATAAATAGCAGCAGCAGAAGCATCCTTTAGTATCTGTATTGATTCTATATCGTTGGTGTTGATGGTTGGGTTGGCATCTGAGATCATGCCATCAATAACATACAGGGGACTGGTATTTCTAAAACTGGCAACGCCTCTTATTTCTATAGCAGCGCCCGTACCTGGAGCTCCGGAGTTTCTGACGGTAACCCCTGGCGCAAGACCCTGAATGGACTCTGCCAGAGAAGCTGCCGTTACCCTGCTTGCGTTTTCAGGGCTCACCACTCCTACCGCACCGGTAACGTCTTTCTTCTGCACCGTCTGATAACCAATCACCACCAGCTCCTGCAGTGATTCCACATCCTCCATCAACTGTATATTGATCACAGACTGATTTCCGACTGGCACCTCCCTGTCCTGATAACCCACAAAAGAAAAAACCAGGACAGGCTGCTGGTACTCATCCGGTATGCTTAGTCTGTAATTACCGTCCATATCGGTTACGGCACCAACAGTGGTGTTTTTAACCCGAATAGACACCCCGGGCAAGCCTTCACCGGTTTCGTCGGTCACCCTTCCCGTTACGATCTGCTCTAAGGCAATTGTTACTTTGCGAGCAGCAAATATGCTGTTGTGTGCCTGTACTGCTGCCGGAACTGCAGCATATGGTTCACTTCCCGGCAGCAGGCCGACAGCCTTGTATGGAAGGCCAGCAGCATGCGTTTGCCCTGCCCCCTGTTCTGCTTTCAGCGGATTCAGACTGGCTGAATGTTGTGCTGAAGCTGCAGAGGCAAGACAACACACTGCTAATGCAAGACCAAACATGCTTAACCAATGTGTAAATCCTTTTTTCATAAGTTGTTGGTTAGTATAAGTAGGTAAAATTGTTGGTGCTATTCCTGGATTTCTGCTTCGCCGAGCTCCACCAGCTCATCGTTGTAAAGTTTGCTGTGAATATCCCTTAGCTGCTCTGCCGGAATCTTTATTACTCTCCGGTCATAGGTCATCAGCCCGTTGGTTTCTATTTCCACATCAGTGGTTTGGGTATAGATGGCTGCCGATAGGCCCTTTGGGATCATGTCTTCCAGGCGGTCAATAAATTCTTTGTATTTATCGAAAAGCTCATCGGCATTCTTAAAGCTCTGGTAACCCCAGTTATCCTTGGTTTGCCAGGTATGTCCTTCCATGGGCAGGCCCAGGCCTCCATATTCTCCCAAAACCAGTATTCTGTCTTTGCCAAAAAGATCTGCCCGCGGCATGGCCGGGTCGGGGTAATTATGGATATCGATGATATGGCCCACCGGATGGAAGTTGCCGCCACTGGCACTGTTAACCAGGCGGGAAGGGTCTCTGTCCATGGTCCATTTGGTGATTTCTGCAGTTTTGAACTGGCCCCAGGCTTCGTTAAAAGGTACCCACACCACAATGCCGGGGAAGTTGTGGAAGTCGTCCATAATGGCCGCCCACTCTGTGCGGAATATTTTTTCCGACTCTTCCGTACGCTCCATGTCTTCGCCTATACCGTCTACACCTGGTTTGCTACCCCAGCGTCCGCCCCAGTCGCCATTGGGCATATCCTGCCACACCAGCATGCCCAGCTTGTCGGCGTGGTAGTACCAGCGGGCGGGCTCCACCTTTACATGCTTGCGGATCATGTTAAAGCCCATCTCTTTGGTCTTCTGAATATCGAACAGCAGGGCTTCGTCGGTGGGGGCAGTATAGAGCCCATCGGGCCACCAGCCCTGATCCAGCGGACCAAACTGAAATAGAAACCTGTTATTGAGGAGCATGCGCTGAATGCCCTTCTCATCTGTTTCCATGCTGATCTTCCGCATCCCGAAATAGCTGTCTACCCTATCGATTACACGCCCGTTGCGCACCAGGGCCACCTGCAGATTGTAGAGGAAGGGATCTTCTGGCGACCAGAGCTTCTGTTCTTTCAGCTGTAACAGGGCTTCTGCTCCTGCTGCTACCTCTGCTTCTGCTACTTTTGTTTTTCCATCCAGGGCTGTGATCCTGATGCGGTCTTTTGGTTGCTGGTTTTCCAGCTGTGCCGTTACTGTTAGTGTTTGCTGGTCTATATCAGGTGTTTGGCGTGTGGCGGCTATGTAAGTTTGCGGCACCGGCTCCAGCCAAACCGTTTGCCAGATGCCTGTAACAGGGGTGTACCAGATGGCATGGGGGTTGTTTACCTGTTTGCCGCGGGGCTGCGGGCCTTCGTCGGTGGGGTCCCACACCCGAACGGCTATTTCCTGCTGGCTGCCCCTGTTCAGGTAAGGGGTAATATCAAAAGAAAAGGGGTCATAGCCACCTTCGTGGGAGCCTACCTCTTTTCCATTCACCCATACCTGGCTCTGCCAGTCAACAGCCCCAAAGTGGAGCAGTAGTTTTTGCTGCCGGAGCCGGGCCGGTACATTAACAGTTGTTCTGTACCAGAGCACACTGTCTTTGCCCACTCTTTTACCCACGCCCGACAGGGCAGATTCAACGGCAAAGGGTACTAAAATATTTCCGCTGAACTGGCCAGGAATGGCAGACTGCTCTTTTGGCGTAATGGCGTGCTGCCAGAGTCCGTTTATATTTTGCCAGTGCTCGCGAACCATGTGCGGACGCGGGTATTCCGGCAGCGGCGCAGCAGGGTTCAGCTGCGCTGCCCAGGGAGTCGTTATTTTACCGGAGACGGGCTGCCAGCCCTTTTGCTGAGCCTTCGCCGGGCCTTCTGATATCAGTAAACTAAAAAGAATAAACAGGTATAATTTATTCATAGGCCTACAGAGGTTAAAGTTGCCACATACAAGCTGCTGCATCCGGCAGCAAAATTTGTTTCTGATCGTTGCTGAAGGCTGCTCCCCTACTCATTCCCTGCTCCGGAAGCTGCAAAAAACAAGACCGGAGCTTCTACATCCGCAGCCAATGCTTATGGAAGAGTATATGCCTCTTCAGGGTATTTCAATCGTTTGCAATAACCAGTGCATGCAAGAACGGGGATAAGGATTTATACCAGCCCTTTCAGCAGATCAGAATTTCATCAATTCATCTCAAAAAATTGTTGCAAACGATTGTAACGCATATTTGAGACGATTTATGGAAGTTTGATACAAGATGTAGAAGCTTTGTAGCTATCTTTAATAAGCAGCAATATCTATTGATACAGGGCCCTGATATGTGGAATACCTTGAACTATAAAGCAGTATGGCTGGTGGCTTTATTTCTCTTCCTGGGGGAGTCGCTAAGCGGCCAATCTTACTATTTCAGAAATTACCAGGTAGAGTCGGGCCTGTCGCATAACTCTGTGATTTGCACCCTGCAGGATCAGCAGGGGTTTATGTGGTTTGGCACAAAAGACGGGCTCAACCGTTTCGATGGTCATACCTTTAAAGTATTCCGCACCGATGCCAGTGATTCAAGCAGCATTGGCAGCAATTTTATTCAAACCCTTTTTGAGAGTGGGGGCTATCTTTGGGTAGGCACCGACAAGGGCCTTTATCAGTATGATGAAAAAACAGAAAAATTCAGCCTGCTGAAGATCACCACCAACAGCTATATCCAAGACATTGCAGAAGACAAAAAGGGTAATTTGTGGTTTATATCAGGCTCTACCCTGTATCGCTACAACAGAAGCAGGCAGGTACTGCAATCTTATGAAAGCAATAAATACTTTCAGGCAACCTCCCTTTGCACAGGCAGTGATGGCACATTATGGGTTTCGAGTACCACAGGCACCCTGAACAGATACGATGCCACACATGATGCGTTTGTAAGTTTTGATATATTTGAACACTCTAAACCTGCAGCAACAAAATGGGTTGAAACTATTTATGCAGGCGGACAGGAAGCTATCCTGGTGGGCACCCAAAGCCAGGGCTTTAAGCTATTTAATACCAGACATTTAACCTATCAGGATATCCTCACCCACGATACAGACAGCTCTGCCCTGTTTGTGCGGGATTTTGTAAGGAGCAGCGAAAATGAATTTTGGGTAGCTACCGAGGCGGGTATGTACATTTATCACCTGGAGCAGGGCATTATCACCAACCTGAAGAAAAGCTATAACAACCCCTACTCCATTTCCGATAACGCAGTGTATACCCTGTATAAAGACCAGGAGGGGGGAATCTGGGCAGGCACCTATTTTGGCGGCGTTAATTATTACCCAAAGCAGTATACTCCCTTTGAAAAGTTTTTTCCGAAAATGAATGAGAATTCCATTAGCGGAAATGCCGTTCGCGAAATTTGCCAGGACCGGCTGGGGAATATCTGGATTGGAACTGAAGATGCCGGGCTCAACAAATTTGATCCTAAATCAGGCTTGTTCACCAACTACAAACCTACTGACCAAAAGCGGGGACTTTCGCACTATAACATTCATGGCCTTTTAACCACTGGCGATGAGTTGTGGATCGGCACCTTTCACCAGGGGCTCGATGTCATGGATATTAAAACCGGCAGGATCATCCGCCATTATGGTGCAGACCCTCAGGAGGGTGCTTTGAAAAGTGACTTTGTTTACTCCATTTTAAAAACCCGCTCCGGGCAAATACTAGTAGGTACCGCTGCAGGAATTTGTCAGTACAATGCAGAAAACGATAATTTTGATCCTCTGCCTGCCTTTCCTGATCAGTTTTATACAATCATATTCGAGGACTCGAAGGGGGTGCTTTGGGCCGGCACCTACCGCGATGGCCTGTACTACTACAATCCCGCCACCCGGCAAAAAGGCTTTTACAAAAACGAGGCCAACAACGCCAGTAGCCTAAGCAACAACGCCATCAATGGTATTTTTGAAGACAGCAAGCAAAATTTATGGATTACCACCGAAGATGGCCTGAACCTGTTTGACCGGCAGGAGGGCAATTTCAGGAGAATAAATACCCGGGAAGGACTTCCCAGCAATGTTACCTACCGGGTGCTGGAAGACAAAGATAAAAACCTGTGGATAAGCACCTCCAAAGGACTTGTGTGGTATAACCCGGGCACAGCGGAGATGATTGTGTATACAAAGGCCCATGGACTGTTAAGCGATCAGCTAAACTATGGCTCCTCATACATGGATACCAATGGCACCATGTATTTTGGCACCGTTAAAGGCCTGATGCGCTTTGACCATTCCCGTTTTCTCAAAAACACCTACATCCCCCCTATCTACTTAACAGGCATTCAGGTGCATAACCAGGAACTGCCGGTAAACAAACCGAATTCTCCCCTCCGAAATTCAATCACTTTCACGGATAAGATTGTGCTGAACCACAACCAGTCGTCCTTTAGCCTTGATTTTGCCGCACTAAGCTACACAGCCCCCGGCATGGCAGAATACGCCTATAAAATGGAAGGGCTGGACAGGGACTGGACTTACCTGAAAACTAACCGAAAAGTATATTTTACCCAGCTGCCCCCGGGCAACTATACTTTTCAGGTGAAGGCCTCCAACAGCAGCGGGTTGTGGATTGATAAAGCTACTACGCTGGAAATAGAGATTCTGCCTCCATTCTGGGCCAGCTCCTGGGCTTATGTATTCTATGCCCTGCTTGGCATATCATTGTTGCTCCTGGGTGTAACCTACTACCATCGTGTGGCCCAGCGCAAAAGTCTAAGAAGAATAAAGCTGCTGGAAAGTGAAAAGGAGAAGGAGATCTACCAGGCAAAAATTGAGTTTTTCACCAACGTAGCGCATGAGATCAGAACTCCGCTTACGCTGATCAAAGGTCCACTTGAAAATGTCATCAGAACAGCGACCCATTATCCTGAACTGAAGGACAGCCTCCGGATCATGAATAAGAACACAACGCGGCTGCTGGACCTGACCAACCAGCTGCTCGATTTCCGCAAAACAGAAACCAAAGGCTTTAGCCTTAACTTTGTAAGGGTAAATATCTCAGAACTGGTAGAAGAGACCTATTACAGGTTTAAGCCGGCGGCAGAGCAAAAAAGCCTAAGCTACAAGCTCAACCTGCCCGAAGCCCCGCTTTATGCCTTTGTGGATAAGGAAGCTTTTACCAAGATCCTGAGCAACCTGCTGAACAATGCACTGAAATATGCAGAGAGCAGGGTGCAGGTAAATTTTATGCCGCTTTCTGCTGCCGACAAGGAGTTTGTAATTGAGATCAGGAACGACGGCCACCTGATCCCTTACGAGATGAAGCAGAAGATCTTTGAGCCTTTCTTCCGCCTGAAACAATCGGAAAATGAGTTGGGCACAGGTATTGGCTTGTCGCTCTCCCGCTCGCTGGCAGAGCTGCATAAAGGAACTCTTGGGCTGAAGCAAGCCCAAAGTGATCTGAATATTTTTGTACTAAACCTGCCGCTACACCAGGATAACGAATTTACTTTTTATGATGATCAGCTGGCAGAGGCCAACAGCCCGGAGCCCCATAAAGAAGAGCAGGAACCAGCAGGAGAAACAAAACCCTACCTGCTGCTGGTAGAGAATAACCGGGAAATGCTTGAATTTATAGCCGGTGAGTTAAGTGCTGATTATCACATTTTAAAGGCTAACAATGCAGAAAGGGCACTGGAGATGCTGCAGAAAGAAAGCGTACAGCTTATTGTAAGCGATGTGATGATGGAAGGTATGGGAGGCTTTGAACTCTGCAAACAGATCAAAGCTAACATCGACAACAGCCATATTCCCATTATCCTGCTCACAGCTAAAAACAGCCTGCAGGCTAAAATCGAAGGGCTGGAGTCAGGCGCAGATGCTTACATCGAAAAGCCATTTTCTCCGGAGCACCTGAAGGTGCAGATTACCAACCTGCTCACCAACCGGAATAAAATTAAAGATTACTTCTCCAGCTCGCCTCTGGTACACCTGAAAAGCATTGCCTACACCAAGGCCGATGAGCTGTTCCTGGAGAAGCTTAACGAAGCCATCTACAAAAACATAGCCGATGCCGACCTGAATGTGGATCACCTGGCAGAGATCATGAACATGAGCCGCCCTACCCTGTACCGCAAAATAAAGGCCATCTCCAACCTGACCCCCAACGAGCTCATTAACATAGCCCGCCTGAAAAAAGCAGCAGAGCTCCTGTCAGAGGGCGAATATAAGATCTATGAGATTGCCAACATTGTAGGCTATAACTCCCAGACCAGCTTTGGCAGAAACTTCCTGAAGCAATTTGGCATGACCCCCTCGGAATACGCCAGCTCCAGAGCAGGGGTGGTGAAATGAATAGCAGCTAACTCCTAAATTGATTTCTACTACCTCACCACCACTTTTGATACACTCATTTTATTCCCGGCGGTAACATATACCAGGAACATACCGCTGCTTTTCAAATGGATGTTTGTGGTGGAGCCATTCATTTTTTGCTCCAGGACCAGTCTGCCCTGCAGATCCCTTACCTGTACCTTTACTGCCGCACCAGGAGCGGCATCTTTTACCTCTACGGTAAAGCGATCGCCTGCGCTGGGATTAGGATACACACGCACCTGCTTCAGGGGCTCCCATCCTGCAGGCAAACCGGTAGGGGCAGTTTCCGGAAACCAGCGGTCGGGTATGTCTAAAGCAGGATCGATGTAGGTTAGAGGCACACGGATAAACTTAGGGCGGTAGCCATCTGCATTTCTTCTGTCGCGGAAGGCATCGCGGCATTCGTTCTGGCAGGTTACGCCCTCTACCCCATTGTTGGCAAAGCCATTAACATTGTAGGAAATGAGCAGCTCGTTGTTCCGGATAAATTGGGGATGTGCAGTGGCATTATAGGTTACCCAATACTCACCCCTGTATTTATCTTCAATGGTATAGAGCAGCTTTTTGTTGGTAAACGGTCCCTCTGGCGAATTACTTTCCCAAGAGTATATTTCACGGCCATAGCCACAGGTAAGGAAGCCTATGTCCTGCGAGATCATATAATATTTATCCTGCAGCTTGATAACACTAAAACTGGGAGACACATAATCGTCGGTGCTTGCCATGATCTGTCGGGCAGCACTGTTATTGTTTACCCAGCTATTTCCATCAAAAAATTCCCAGGCATCCAAAATGTCCTGGTCCATGGACACCCTGGCCACCAGGGGCCTGTTGATGATCCAGTCTTTCATATGCCCGTAGATATAGAGGTACTGCGCTGCAGAATCTACCACAACGGCGTTTCCCCATTCCACCCCGGCTGGTAGCGGCAATTTTGTAAGCTCCTTGATGCCTGTAGCATCGGTAAAGCCCGGTGTATAAATCTTAGTCAGATAGGTGGCGGTATGCGTCATCTCAAAGCCTGTATAGGCACCCCAGAAGACAATTGTGGTATCGCCTTTGCTATAGCCATGACCCGGCCAAAAATAGAGATCGTTGTTGTTTGGATCTTTTACGGGAGTTCTACCCATTTCTATCTGGGTCTGGTCCAGGATCGTGATGAATTCATCAGGGTGCGCCTTGTCCTGTACCATCATAGAATTCCGCGTCTGAAAAAGGCAGGGAATGGTGTTATCGGAAGACATATAACCATCCAGGTGGGTATCGCCAAACAGCCATAGCACCCGGTTTTCCGGTATGGGTATGGAGATGGTAGCATCAGAAGCAACCCAGCCCGTGGTTCTGCGGAAAAATTGGGTGAATTCTTCATCCTTATAAGCCGGTGACTGGGCCTTTACCTCCTGAAACAAGACTGCAAAGAATAGAAAAAAGAATAGGAGCTGTTTCATCATATACTGGGTTTGGGATTGCATAAACTAAAGAAATAAAAATTGATATATAAGATAGCTACTGCTTATCATGATGGATGGCACCCATACTGAACATACTGGCAAATTCCTGCTTTAAACAATAGAGGGAAACAGCAGACACCTGCTGCTTTGGTTTATATTTTTTATAAGATAATAAGTTTGTTTTAAAGCCTGGGCCATTTTTATCAGGCTTCCCTAAAAAACAATAGGCATTATGGGATATTTTTTTATATTTGTTTGAACAAAAAGACATACCCCCTTGGATACTAACATTTCGATTGACCATAACAGTCCGCTGCCACTTCATGTGCAGGTGGAGCAGTTGTTGAGGGAGATGATCAAAGATCCCGCCTATCAGAATGGAGAGCTGCTGCCCAAAGAGGTGGATCTGGCCAAAAGACTGGGCATATCCCGGAACACGATTCGCCAGGCTACCAACAAGCTGGTGCATGAAAATCTGCTGGACCGGAAAAAAGGTGTGGGCACCAAGGTAAACAAGCCCAGTATATCTACGAAGCTGGATAACTGGTTTAGCTTCTCGAAAGAGATGCACAAAAAGGGCATCGACTTTAAGAATTATAAGGTTGAGGTAAGCTGGATAAATGCCGACGAAGATATTGCCGGAGCCCTTCAGATCAAAAAGGCGATGAAGGTGCTGAAGCTGGAAAGGCTTAAGGGCTTCGACAAGGGGCCTTTTGTATACTTTATCTCCTACTTTCATCCGCGTGTGGGGCTTACTGGTACTGAAGATTTTGAAGGCTATCTGTACGATATTCTGGAAAAAGACCATCACACGGTGCCTTCTGTCTCCAAAGAAGAAATCTCTGCCATGCTGGCCGATGGCAAGCTTTCTAAAATGCTTGGAATGAAGACCGGCGATCCGATTCTGTTCAGAAAGCGGCTGGTGTGTGATCCCGGCGACAGGCCCATCGAATACAACCTGGGTTACTACAGGGCTGATCAGTTCAAGTACACTATCGATATCAAACGTTAGTTTTCTAAGCATCCTATTAGCTTTAGGGCATTCATTAATCCGGAGTATGGCGGCGCTGTGCTGCTAATGCCAGCCCCGGCGTATCCAAAGCTACTTTTGCAATGTGCCACCTTCCCAAGCTGGCAATGAATAAATCAGATAAATCTGCTCCGCCAAAAGCGATGTTAGTAGGGTTGGCTAAGGTATGGCCTTCCCAATCATCAAGCAGCAGGCTTACCTCCTGTTGTGGGTTTACCTTGTAGATCCGGTTAGGTGCATAACAGGAGATGTACAAATTACCCGCTGCATCGAAAGCCACGCCATCGGGGCAGGTTTGTGGCAGGGTGGTGTACACTTCTCTTTTGCCCGCACTGCCATCTGCCTCAATGGCAACTCTTTCTACCCCCGGCAGCCAGGTACAGACTACGTAGAGGTACTGCTGGTCTGCAGACAGGGCCATGCCATTGGCAAAATTAAAAGGCCCGGCATGCCAGACCTGGCCCTCTCCGGCAGGATTAAACCTGAATACCTTCCCCCTCACTTCCCTGAAAGCTCCGCTTTCGGAAACATACAGATTGCCCTGGCGGTCAAAAACAGGGAAATTCGGAATATTGAAATTTACACCTCCTGCACCAGTGGCAAATCTTGTAAGCTCCAGGGTATTAAGCGCCAGTTTCCAGAGGCACTTATGTTTCAGATCGCAAAGGGCCAGCCAGCTGGCATCGGGAGAAAAGGCAATTCCTAGGATAAAACCACCGGTTGTGCACACTTCTTCCACCTGCCCGCCATCTGCCGAAATGCGGTAGACCTGGCCTGCCTCCCCGCCAGCCCAAACCGAGCCATCGGGGTGTACGGCAATACATTCCGGGTGGTCCAGGCCATCGGCAAAGGTTAATACGTTTGCTATTGATAGTGCCATATTGATGTGTTTTGTAAGTGTTAAGCCAGTCTGGAACAGGGAAGGAAAACTTAGCCAGCTCCTGCCATTGTCTTACAGATCGTCTCTTTTGCTACCGCCAATGGAAATCCCTAACCCACCATCTATTCTGATAGCTTCGCCGGTGATAAAAGACGCCCTGTCATCGCAAAGAAAAGCAACTAGTTCTGCCACTTCTGCAGGCTCTCCAATGCGTTTGGTCAGGTGCATATCTATACATTCCTGCAGCACTTCTGCCGGATCGGGGGAGAGCGCAAAAGAATCCTGCAGCATGGGTGTATTGATGGTGCCCGGGCACACTGCCACACAGCGTATGTGTGGGGCATAATCAATGGCAATGCTGCGGGTTAAACCTAATATTGCGGTTTTAGCTGAAGTGTAGGCAGCCACCTTCTGCTGGCTCACAAATGCCTGTACGCTTGCTACATTTATGATCACCCCTTTTTTATGGGGCTGCATGAGCGGTATGGCATGTTTGGCGCAGAGAAACATACCTTTCAGGTTCACATTAAACACCAGGTCCCACTCCTCTACCGAGGTTTCGGTAACGGTGCCATAGCGTTGAATGCCGGCATTATTTACCAGGTAATGCACCTGGCCAAAGGTAGAGCGGATGGTAGAAAACGCCTGTTTCACACTTTCTTCTGCCGATACATTGCACTGAAGGTAAAGCCATTTGTCGGTAGGAGACGCGGCATTATCTTTTACCACATCCAGCAACACCACATTGGCGCCCTCGGCATGAAAAAGTCTGGCACAGGCTGCACCTATTCCTTTTGCTGCTCCGGTTACTACAACTGTTTTATCTTTAAATCTCATAGAAAATCTTTAAATCTTGTTTCTATATAGCTATCCTGCCCCTGCTGTCTGCCCCGGATGTGAATCACCCCGTTTTCCAGCTCAATGCTGCTAACGCCTGAATATCCTTTTTGTACCTTTAAGAGAAAGGCCAGGTAAGGGCGTTTTACTGTTTCTCCGGCATCGATGTAAGCAAAGGTGTATTCCCCAAATACCCGGGGAGCGGTTGCCAGTATTTCTTTAAAAGGTTTATGAATGCCCGCCGTGCCAAACTCTATGCCTCTGTAGCGAATCTGCTCACCAGACCAGTGCTGCCAAAGGTGTATCCAGGGGTAATCCCTGCGATTCCAGATATAGCCAATAAGGGTAAGATGGGCAGGAGAAAAAGCCGTAACCCAACCAAACTTGCTGGTTTTGTCTACCACAAAAGAGAATACTGCATTATAAGCCTTCTGGGGGTGCCTTAGATTAGCCACCGAAGCCTCTTCGGTAAGCCCCATTGGCCAGTCCATTCCATACAGATTGGGGCCATGGCTGAAGTGCTGGTTAAAGCCGGTTTTAGCATTGCAGTCTACCATAGTAGCCCCATTGAGAAAAGGACTGCTTAAGGTAGGGTGCTGCACCATATTGTAGACCCTGCCCAAAGGATTGATGTTCGTAACTTTTTCTTCTACAGCAATTACAGCACTGCCGGCATCCAGTTGCAGTGTTCTGCTTAGCTGCAATCCCTCCAGCGGGGCAGTAGCCGTCATGTGTACTGTTTGTTCCTGATCACCTTGCTCCTGCTTCCATAAAATATTGGCAAACTGACCATGGTTGGGCATTCCTGCTCTTATTTCACCTTCGGAGGGTTCTCCCCAGCGGCCCAGGCAGATAAAGTGTCCCTGGTAAGGGGCTCCTTTACGGTTGTTTTCGGGCATTTGCTCCTTTGAAAACTTAAAGCTTAGCGGGTTGATTCCATTCTCCAGCAGATGAAAATCAGTGATAGCCCCACCCCACAGATCAAGGCACAGAGCAGCTTTGCTGTTTTGCAGCCTGATCTCTGTGCTGGTTTGGCGGCCTGGGGGCTTATTCATCTTAGGTGTATGTTTGGTGAGAGAGCAAAATCTGTTTAATACTTTACAGTGATGAACCTGGGCCGCAGGTGGTGGGGGTGCCTGTGTATGTCGTCTATAAAATCGAATGAGTTTACATTGTAGCTGATCAGCAGCTCCCCCGGCTTGGAGAGGTGCGGGTGTGCCTTGGCGTTATAGGTGTAAAAATCTATGTCTTCGTAAATTTCCGGGGTTTCGTACACTGCTTTATAAGGCTGAAAGGGCCCTACGGGCGATCGCCCTACCTGAATGGCTACGGTGGGTGAATTGGTATCCAGCTGATAGGCGGCAATCACCCGGCCATCCTCCATAAAACTCACGCTCATTTCGTTAGATACCCTGCTGGTAAGGGCGGCAGCGCTGTGTACATCTGTATTCCAGTCGGTCCCATCCCAGTAACGCCACTGGCTAAAATCTTCAAAAGCTTTATCGGGTACGCGGGCTACCAGCAGCTCTTTGCGCGGGCCTCTTAAGCCATACACATAGATATAACCATCAGGCTTTGGAGCACCTGCTCCTGCGGTATTGGCCATTACGCTAATGCCAAATACCACCTTGCCCCTGCCCTTGCTGTCTTTGATGAACAGTGGCGTTTCCATCTGTCGCTGATCATCGAAAGGAGGACGGCTTCCCTTTGGCAGGGCAATCAGGGAGACACCCACATCCTCGAAGGGATATACTCCACCCGGCACATTTCTGATTTTGTAGGCGAAGATGTAAATGGTGCTGTCGGTAGCATGGTTAAAGAATCCATCGCCCAGCCAGTAGTATTCATCTTCTGTGGTGCCTGGTGTTCTGGGCTCAAACATAGAGATAGCTTCTCCCTGCTCCCCCTTCCGCCAGCTAAACTCTATTTTTGAGGGATCAGGCTCCCCCCCCTGCATATAACCCACTGAGTTATGCACCATTTCCCAGCCATCCTGCAGGGAATCCTCTTCGATCTCTCCAATAATTGAATCGCTGAACCAGAACAGGGTTTCTGTATCAGCGGCCTTTCCGGGAGTTTCCACGCCGTTCAGGGCAACGGCATATACACCATCTGCCCCAATCCAGCCGGAGGTGTTCCGCAGCATTTCCTCCCATTGCGATACCGATCGTGCCTTGATCTGCCCATTCTCTGCCGATCCGGCTGCTTCTTGTTCCCCTGCATCTGCGGCTGAAACGCCAGCCGCAGGGACGCCATCATCGGTACTGTTGTTACAGGCGTTGATGGATAAAAGCGCCAGCAGATAGATTCCAAGCCGTTTATGTACTGTATGTGCTATGTTCATGTATGGTCTTTGGTTGAGCGTTTAATAATCATTAACAGGCTGCTATTCCTTCCACTGGTCGGTTCGAAAGGGCATGGCCGGCAGGCCTTCTTTATTGCCAAAGTTGGTAATGGGATAGTTAGTAAAAGCATAGCGGACTGCCACAGGCTTTTTCACTTTAGCGGAATGTAGCCAAACCTGGTCGTTTACAATACGGGCCTCTGCCGGGTAAAACACCCCTTCTTTTCCAGCCAGGTAAAAATGCCTGGGTGCCTGCTGATCTGTGGTAGACAGGCCCGATCCGATGCTTTCAGGATTAAACTCAAGCCTGACAGTACTCTCCTTTACAGTAAACTTAGTGAACCTGGGTCCCTGATAAGCAAGGTCCTGATGACCATAGGTGTGGTGCAGCGCCAGCCTGGAGAGGCGGATGCCTACATCTCTCTTGTTGCGGGGATGGATGTTATCCGGCTCCCCAATGTCCATGGTTACCGCCATGCCGGTGTTTTCCACCTGCTGCATCACTGCTTCCTGTGCTTCGCGCAAGCGGGCATAATAGGTAGCAGTTGAGTCATTCTCTTCCCAGTTATAGGGCGTCATCTGTACATAGTAGAAAGGCAGCAGGCCCTGGCCAAAGTCTTTCCGCCAGCCCCTGATCAGAGCCGCCTGCAGATTGGTGTACATGCTGCCATCTTTCTTGTTTGCTTCACCCTGGTACCACAGAAAACCTTTTACAGAGAGATTCCTGAGAGGATGGATCATGGCATTGTACAGGAGTGCCGGCCGGGCCAGTACTTCAAACAGTTTCTCCAGGGTTTTGATGGAATCCAGGCTTTCCTTTGCCTGCGGGCTGTTGTCGTAAGGGTCCAGGTAGTGTTTTTTCACGAGCGGATCTGCTGCCAGGGCATCCCGGCTGGTCCAGGCCTGGGCAGCTGAACCTCCAAAGGAACTAACCACCAGGCCCACCGGCAGCTCGAGATTTTGTAGCAGCTCACGGCCAAAATAATAGGCTACGCCACTTAACTGGCCCGCTGTTTGGGGGGAAACCACCTGCCAGCTTCCCTTAGCCTCATCTTGTGGCGCTTTGGTAAACTTTTTCTCGATATTAATGAAGCGAATAGAGGGATGATCGGCAGCGGCTATCTCTTTTTCAAAGTCTATCACACCCTCCAGCCAGGGTGGGTTTGCCTTCATTTCCATATCCATGTTAGATTGACCGCTGCAGAGCCATACTTCTCCAATCAGGATATCGGTAAGTGTGAGCGTATCTTCTCCATGAATTACACTGATGCTGTGGGCTTCAAAATTGCCAGGTGTAGCTGCTGGTACCGGTAGCTGACTCATCCATTTTCCGTTTGCATCGGCGCGGGCGGTAGCAGGTTCTTTCTGCCAGTCGGCCTGAAGGTGTATGGGGGCACCGGCCGGGGCTGTACCCCAGAGTTTAAGGGGCTTTGCCTGCTGTATTACCATATGGCTCTGCAGCACATTGGCCAGCGTAAAGCTGTGTGCTTCTTGTTTCGGCTGGCGCAGTGAATCCGGTATACCATAGCCCGTGCTTTGCCCTGCCGCTGCCTGTAGCAGCGATACATTCAACAGGATCAGGAAAAAGACTTTCATATAATTCATACCGTACTGGAAAGAGCGTGAAAGCTTCATTTACTGGCAGCATTTTCTGCCATCACAGCCCCCTAATTCTTTAATTCTCCAATTTTACCCTGATAAAGCGGGGGCGGTAGAGGTTTGGATGATCCTTGATGTCATTGAAGAAATCGAAGGAATTGATGTTGTAGCTGATGAGGAGCTCGCCCGGTTTTGAAAGATTGGTATGGACCTTGGCATTGTAGCTGATGAAATCCTTGTCTACGTCAACATCTTTGGAAGCATCCCAGAGCGGAATAATCGGACCAAAAGGTCCCTGTGGAGACAATCCCAGCCGCAGGCCAACAGTTCTGCCAATACCATCTGTCTGAAACACCATGGCGTACCGGCCATCGGGCAGCGGGCTTACGCTCATTTCATTCGAAGCCCGGTCGGCAATGGCGGCTGCTTTGCTCATCTCCGGCTGCCAGCTGCTGCCATCCCAGAAGCGCCATGCGCTGAAATTCTCAATGTTCTGCGGCTCTACCCTGGCCACCATTACTTCTTTTGCCTTGCCTCTTACGCCGTAGACATACAAAAAGCCATCAGGATCCGGAGCGCCTGCCTCGCGTGTGTTTACAAACAGACCTGCGCCAAGAGAACCTGTGGCATCGGGTGTATCAGCATTGAGATAGAAAGGTGTATCGATTTGGCGCTGATCTGTAAAAGGTGGCCTGCTGCCGGCAGGAATGATGATGAGGGTATTGCCCACCTCCTCAAAGCCAAAGCTCTCTGCTTCGGTATTGCGGATGCGGTAACCGAAAATATAGGTATCTCCCCCTTTGGCGTTGTTCACAAAGCCATCGCCCAGCCAGTAGTAATCGCCGGGTTGTGAGTTGGGAGTGCCGGGGATGAAGATGGTCTTTGGTTTACCCGCCTCATCTGTTGCCCAGTGAAAAGAGAGCTTGTTTTCATCTGCCTCAACCCCTTTCAGTAGTGCAACTGTATTGTTGATCATCTCGAAATTGATCTCCTCTTTGTTCTCCTCATTTTCTGCTATCTCACCTATGAGGGTATCGCTAAAAAGCAGCATAGTTGTGGTATCGCTGGCAGCGCCCGGCGTATCAACCCCATTCAGTGGAATGGCAAAAATACCATCGCCGCCAAGCCATCCCGACTTTCTGTTGAACAGGGCGGTCCATTCCGGGGCTTCCTCTACCGTAAATTTTAAATCAGTGATAGAAGTATCTTTCTGCACGAGGGGCGTCTGGCTGGGATCATCATCCGGTACCTCCTGCCCTGATGTACATGCACTGAAAGAGGCCAGGAGAAGAGTTGTAAGCAGGAGGAGATAATTGTTTTTGCTTGTAGCAGACGGGCTTGACCCACCCCTGCCCCTCCCGGGAGGGGATTTCATACCTATTGGGTAGTTACTGTTGTAACTCATACTGCTGTTACTGCTATAACTTGAACCATCTAGGGCGGAGTATTTACTTTGTTGGATGATGCCATTGGTATTTTTCATGGCTAATGCTTTTGTTGAGTTGAGTTTGATGAAAGGTTAAGGCATATCTTTGTTTCAGAGAGTGCCCGGGGGCAGGTCGGTGGTGCCCCATTGCTTGTTTGGTTGCGGTCCCAGCCAGATTTCCAGCGTACCGCCCCTGGCGTATTCTTCGTGGGTAAACCAGAACTTATTCAGCTCTTTTCCATTCAGCATAGCACGCTGGATGTAGCAGTTCTCCCTGCTGTTGTCGTAGGTTTTGATCTTAAACTGCCTGCCTTTGTAGTATTTAGGATCAAGCTGAATGGTGATCTCATCAAAGATTGGGCTGGTGATATCGTAAACAGGGGTTTTTGAAACATTTCCCTGCAGGTTAAAGAGGCCAATGGCCATCAGGGCGCTTACGCCCCCCATTTGCCCCTGGTCTTCGTCGTGCCCGCCATAGCCCTGGTCGGGGGTGGTGCCGCCGTAGGCCTGCTCTTTTACCTTTCGTACCCAGTATTGGGTGAGCCAGGGTTTGCCGGCATAGTTAAATACATGGGCATTGGAGCAGCCGGGCTGGTTGGCATAGCTTACGTAGCCATCGTTGTAGGCAAACACAAAATCCGAGGGTTCGGCCTGTTCAAAGGCAAAATTGAGCATGGCTGTAAGCGTATCGGCACTACCGATCAGCCGGGCCAGCCCGCCAATATCGTGCGACAGGCCCCAGCTGCCCTGCCAGGCATTTGCTTCCACCCAACCCTCGCCACCAAGGGGATTGTCATGCAGAAAGTTGCCATACCTGCTCTTTGGGAACAGGAGCTTGTGTTCCGGGTTGTAGAGTTCCTTCCAGCCGCCGGAGCGTTTCATGAAGAAATTGTAATCCTTTTTATTGCCAAGTTTATCGGCCATTTGGGCAATGGCATAATCCTGGAAGGCCGCCTCTATGGTAATGCCGGCATTGCCGGGCCAGTAGCCCTTTTCAGTATAAAACTCAATGTCTTTGGCATCGCCCAGCATACCACCGGGCAGGTGATTTTGCTTAACGATCTTGTAGGCCAGCTTTTTATCTACCTTGGTGAGCAGGCCCTTCTGAAAGGTACTGGCAATAAGGTTGGTGGCCGGGCAGCTGGTCATGATGTAAGAGTATCCGCCTCCTGCGGGACCTCTGGGCAGCAGATAGCCATTCTGGGCATACTGGATCATGGAAGCCGACATTTCGTCCTGCACTTCGGGCCAGGCCAGGCCCCAGAGCACATTCAGGTTCCACTGCGACAGCCACCAGGCATCTGAATTGTACATATTGTACTTTAAGCTGCCATCCCTGTTTTTCGGCAGGGTTTTTACTTTGAAGACGGCATCGGTAAAGTTGCCATCGCGGGTGCCCTGTGTGCGGTCAGGATAATCGCCGTTAACGTCGTTGATCTTGTGACGGCCCAGGAGCACGTGCCAGAGGTCGGTATAAAACTTAACCCGCTGGTCGGTAGTGCCGCCGGTAACGGCCATTTTGCCCAGCCAGTCGTTCCAGATAGATCTGCTATCCGCTCGTACCCCGTCAAAATCCCAGGAATTACACTCCGCTTCCAGGTTCTGGCGGGCGTTTTTAATGCTGGTGTAGGAGATTCCAATTTTCATCTGCAGCTGTTCACCCGCCTCTACATTATACTGGGCGGCTACACCTGCGCTATCGCCCTGCACGCTGTTGGCATTCTCCAATATGCTCTTCCCCTTCCAGCCCCTAAGTGCACTGAATGGTTTATCAAACTGAACAACAAAGTAAACCTCTACCTCTTTGGGGCCACCCCAATACCTGCCAACTGAGCTAAAGGAGCCCTCCAGTTCGGTATTGCTCACCTGCTTTACATCTGCATTGGCCATGGTGCTGTTGCCCATGTAGCCGCCCAGGCTGGTGATGATCTGGGCTTCCATATCTTGCGTATAGGTAAACCTGTAAAAGCTTACCCGTTCGGTAGCCGTAAGCTCTACCCAGGTTTTGTAGTTGCGCAGGAACACCCGCTGGTAACCGGGCTGTACAATCTCATCGTCGTGGCTGAATTGTGACTTCCAGCCCTGCTCGCCCCGGGTGGGGTTGATATCCCGGGTGGTGGGCATGATCTCGATACCTGACATCATCCAGTTGTGGATCTGGCCAAAGCCCAGAATTTCAGTTTCGTTGTAATTATAGCCGCCTCCGTTCTGATTCTTGTTGCGGGTATGAGGAGCAGCACCCACCATACCAAAAGGACGGCCTCCGGGAATGAAAAAGAAATAGCGGCCCCGGTTGGTTTCTATATAAGGATCTACCAGGCTTACATAATCGGTAAACTGTTCGGCCGAGGGAAAGACTTCTATTTCAGAAAAGCCAAGGTCTTTGCCTTTGCCGTCGGTAGTTACAAATTTGATCCAGCTTACCTTTTTAGGAGCAAAGCTCACTGCCTTTGCCGTACCGTCGTTAGGGATCTGGTTTACCCAGATTTCAGAACCGTCGCTAAACTGCAGCCTGCCACCGGCAATATGATCCTTAGGGGAAGCTCTGTCGTAAAGCACTACTTTGCTGACAGACTGCTGTTCGTCCCAGTCAAGCTGAATCCAGGGAAAGCGCACATAGCCCCAGTCAGTTGTATCGCCCTCCGAGGCCCATTCTCCCCTGCCATGCACGCCCAAAACACCATCGGTTACCTTATCTGCAGCATGTTCGCTGTTTAAAGTGGTAGATGCCGTTACTTTTGCCTTAGGGGCGATATTATCGGGTCCGGCCAGGGCGGCGAAGGGGAAAAGGCATAGGGCTACACCAACCACGATTGCCCCTGCCTTACTCCTTCTCTCCACTACTTGATCCGTATTTTTCATATCTCTTGATGCATTTTTCTGTACAAATAATGAATGTCTGCCAGCACCCGCCTTTAGCGGTGGCTCCAGCTTAATTCTATTTCCTCCAGCGTACGCTGCTTTGTTTCCGGTATCATTTTCCAGGTAAAGAGCAGCAGGATAATGGCATTGATCATGAAGATCCAGAAGGTAAAGGCGCCTCCGAGTCCTTCCAGCAGCATAGGTGTTAGCTGGGTGATCAGCACCACACCAATCCAGAGTACTACGGTGCAGAATGACATGGCAATACCCCTGGTTTTGGTAGGGAAAATTTCTGAAATGATTACCCAGGGAATGGGACCCAGGGAGGAAGCAAAACAGGCAATAAAGCCCAGGATAAAAATAAGCAGCCAGGGACCTTCTGTAAAGTTGAAGTAAAAGCAGATGCCTACACCCAGCAGGCACAGCACCATACCGCCAACGCCCCACAGCAGCAGGGCTCTTCTGCCGGCCTTATCGATAAGCCACAGTGCCACAAACGTGAAAATGGTATTGACCAACCCGATAAAGAGGGTTTGGGTAAAGGCAGACTCCGTAGCAAAGCCAATGCTTTTGAAAATTTCCGGTGCATAATAAATAATGGCATTGATGCCGGTAATCTGTGAAAACAGGGCCAGCACAACCCCCACGATCAGCGCCACCCGCAGCCCGGGCTTAAATAATTCTGCCACAGTGCCGGTTTCCTGCGCCAGTGCCACTTTTATCTCCTGCATAACCTCCAGCGCCCGTGCACGGCCGTTAACCTTCGTGAGGGTATCCAGTGCTTCAGCTTCGCGCTTGTTTTTTACCAGCCAGCGGGGGCTTTCGGGAACCAGGAAAAGCAGCGCCAGGAACAGGGCAGCCGGGATGGTTTCCGATCCCAGCATATAGCGCCAGCCCGACTCCACATTCCAGGATTCGTTGTTCTGGGTGGCTATCTGCATGTTGATAAAGTACACCAGGTTGATGCCGATGACAATCGCCAGCTGATAAAGGCTTACCAGTGTACCGCGAATGTGAGCTGGCGCTATCTCTGATATGTAGAGGGGCGAGAGCATGGAAGCTGCCCCTACCCCCAGCCCGCCAACAAATCTGGCGATGATAAACTGGGTAAGGTTATTAGGTATGGCAGAACCAATGGCCGATACTGCAAAAAGAACGGCTGTTAAGAGCAGCACCTTTTTTCTGCCGATGCGATCGCTTAGCAAGCCTGCAAACATGGCCCCCACCACACAGCCCCAAATGGCACTGCTGGCCGCCCAGCCTACCATGGCTGCAGATAAATTAAACTTTATCTGCAAAAAGCCTATGGCACCGGCTATTACGGCAGTATCGTAGCCAAAAAGCAGGCCGCCTAGGGCTGCCACTACTGTTACTTTCAGCACAAAGGCAGTGGTAGACTCTTTTTTTTCGGGCTGTAGGGTTGATGTTTGGGTTGGCATCATGTTCTTTTTCAGGTTTTCAGATTCTGACATAAGCTTTTATGGTGGCGCAGCGGGTACCTTCTGCTTCACCATAGGGTCGTATGGTATAGGCACCTACAGCAGCCGGAACAATAAACGTTTCGGCATAATGGACTATAAAAGGATCAAAGGCAGCTGTAGGACTTTCTACAATGGCTTCGCGGCCCTGCACCAGGTTTAGCACATTAACAATACCCCCCGTGTGGTGTGGCACTTTGCCGGTAAACCAGTGCCTGCGGGTTTCTATAAACTGCAGCTCGTTCAGGCCGGTGCGTTCTTCTTTCCAGCCTTCGCCTTCGCCCAGTGGCTCCACCAGGTTCAGTGTGTTTTGCTCCACCCAGGAGGCGGTGCGGTCCCACTGGATTACTTTCTCCCCATGCTCAATATTGATGGGCCTTGGTTTGCCATCCAGCCCCAGACGGCCCCAATCCCATAGCTTAAAGGTAAATATGTAGGGAGTTGCGCTTATTTCAAGCACCATGCTGCCCGCACCGGAGCAGTGTACTGTACCTGCCGGTATCGATACATGATCATGCTTTTGTACCGGCCATTTCTTTACATGCTTTTCCGCATCAAAGCTCCTGCCCTCCTGTTGCGCTTCCTTCAGCTCCTGAATCATAGCCTCAGGATTTACCCCCTCCTGCAGGCCCAGGTATACATAGGCATCCTCTGCAACATCGAGCATATAGTAGCTTTCGTCCTGGGTATAATGCATGCCAAAGGCCTGCTGAACATACTCAGTAGTGGGGTGTACCTGCAGGCTAAGGTTACCACCTTCCATGGTATCCAGAAAATCGAAACGGATGGGAAACTCATCGCCAAAGCGAGCATGGACCTTAGGTCCCAGCAGCCTGTCGGTCTGGAAAAAAACCAGGTTGATAGCAGGTATTTCTACTTTAACATTGCCATAGCCCAGCAGAAGGCTATTTTCTTCCGGTACACAATCGAAACACCAGGCATAGTTAACTTCTGAACGATCCAGATCGCATACTTCTTTCATCCACTGTCCGCCCCATGGCCCGGGGTCGAAAAACGGAACTACCCTGAATGGTCTGCCGGCCGCTACTTCCAAACCTTTCTGCAGGGCTTTACCAGCCAGCAGCTTCGGACTGTTGGGGGTATTGGTATCCAGTACAAAATCCCACCTGGGCATCAGCTCTTTTTTCAGCCGGTCGCACACACGCCAGTCTACAAAAAAAGCCTGCTTGTACTGGGCAGCAAATTCTTCTTCCTTATTGGAAACACCCAAATTATTTACCTCATGCCGGCGCATGCGCAGCTGTATTTCCCAGCGGGCCATATCGGCATATACCAGCAAATCTGAGTGCGGAACAATAAGGCTTGCCCCATGGCCGTACACCACTACAGTACCCTCATGCAATTTGTTTATCTTTTGCCGCTGCTGTTGTACCTTATCCCCATCCAGGAAATTTTCCATCCTAAGCCGGCTCAGATAGCCAAAAACCCGGTCGTCGGTCACATCGGGATATACCATGGCACGGATGCTGGCTTCTTCCCTGAAGGCTTCAGCAGAATTAATCCAGAGCTGGTGCTGCAGGCCCTTTTGCAGGTGGGTGAGCAGTTCGGCACTATCCACACCCTGATAGCATTCGATCACGACCAGCCTGATCTTTTTATTTATTGTTTTTACCTTTTGATTCAGGGTTTGGCAAATTGCATCCCAGCCTGTTACACAGGACTGATTTTCTTCCTCCACCTGAACAAAAGGATACTTATCGTAATTTGATCTGTTCAATGCCGTATCAGCTTAATTGTGAAACCATATAATCCATGCCCAGTAAACCTGCATACTCTACCTGCTCTGCAGAAACGATCCTAACGGATCCTGCAGCGGGTGCCCAGGCATACCGGTCTACCATGCTTTGCAGATAGGGCAAAATGCTTCCCTTCTTTTTCATGATGCCACCCCCGATGATTATCAGCTCGGGATCATACGCATGCACCATATTTACCACCCCTACCCCCCAGGCTTTCAGGCAGTCTTCCAGGAGCAAGGCAGAGAGTTTATCGCCCCTTTCAGCCTCCTGAAAAAGAGTGGCAAAGCCTATAGAATCTGCCCGGGACAAGCTACTTTCTCCAAAGAGCGGATGTTTTGCTGCCTTTTCCGGCAGCACCCAGGTAGATGCTTCCGTTTCCAGGCAACCGAAAAAACCGCAGTTACAGGGGCCTCCGTTTACATTTACAGACATATGGCCACCCAGATTACCGGCCAGAAAATGAGTTCCCCGCAGCAGCTTTCCTTCTATCAGTGCCGCACTGCCCACGCCTGTTCCCAGGGTAAGCAGTACAATATTGTTACAGCCCTTTCCGGCTCCCTGTGTCCACTCCCCGAGCAGGGCGGCCCTGGCATCGTTTTCAAGCGCTAAGGGTACGTTCCACTCCTGTAGTGCCCATGCCCTGAAATCAAACTCATGTGCATTATTGTACTTTACATAGCGGGAGAGCACCCTGGCCTGCTGGCTGTCTACAATACCGGGAAAGGTCAGCCCTATTCCATTTACCTGCTCTAGCGGAATTGCCAGCTGTGCCAGCAACTCTTTTGCGGCCCCGCTAAGCCTGGTGAGATTTGTTTCTATGTTTTCATGGGCCAGCGCTTCCAGATTAGCGGTGGCCAGCAGTTTGCCTCTATTCAAGATACCCAGCTTTATGCTGGTACCGCCAAGGTCTGCTGCTATGTTTATCATACTTTACTGGTATCCCTGATTTTGCAATTTCTTAAGGAGTAGTCGTTATCCACTTGCTGCGTTTCATAAGTATGCACATATGAACAAGCTGTAATAAAAGTTTTAAAAATCCCCCTGGATGGTTCCAGGGGGATAGTCAAGTGAATTTAAATAACTACCTGGGTACTGCTCTGAACTTGTAGATCAGGGTTTCTTCAGCGTCTCCGCCAAAATCAGAGAGGTCTACCGTTTGCTGCAGTTCCATATTTGTTGTGGTTAGCGATACAACGGTAAAGGTTTCTTCGATAGGAGTATCCGGAGTGAAGAGCCCATGGCCTTCACGGGTGAAGTACAGAACATTATCCTCTTCAGTAAGATACCATTCGTTATAAACATTAAAGCCATCTAACTCACACTCGCCTGCACCTGTATCTTCACCAAAGTCTTCCTCGAAGCTACCGTCTTCGTTCAGCAGCCAGGAGTTATCTCGTTGGCAATCTCTAATTTCTTCACTGTCTTCATCTACCCAGTACACAGAGGTAAGTTCCCAGCGCCTTCTGGGCAGGTTATCGATGGGTGAATAGGTGACTATCATTGTTAGCAGTACTTCTTCAGATCCTCCGTTATCGGTGGTTCCCGTGAATGTAAAGCCTACCAGCTGATCGGCATCCTCTGTCTGGGGCGTATAGGTAAAGGTATGGTCAAAGGTATTGCCTGATGCATTTACCGTGGTGGTGCCATTGGTGCCAAAAGTAGGATCGATGGCATTGTTACGAGTTTTGGTGATCACCAGGTTCTGGAGGGTTGAGGCCGACTGCATGTCTACTTCAACAGTAACTTCATTGCCCGTTTCCACTGCAACCTGGTACTCACCATTTCCCTGATTCTGCAGGCCGGTGCCTGAAAGGGTCATGTTGATGGTATTATCCGGAGCAGGATCATCGTCGGAGCCACAACCAGTGTACAGCACTACTGCACCCAGTAATATAGTGTACTTAAAAAAGTGATTGATTGATTTCATAGTTTTTGTAATTGGATGGTTTAATATGTTTTTAAATCAATAGCCAGTGTTCTGTGGCAGGTTAGGGTTTACGTTACGTTCCCGCTGCGGAATTGGAAATATGTTGTAAATGCCATTTACGTTAATCCCCTTTGCCTGCTGCACTTTTTCTTCCAGTTGTCCCATTCTTACCAGGTCAAACCAGCGGTGTCCTTCGGCTACAAACTCTTTCCGCCTTTCCAGCAGCACTGCCTCCATAAAGGCATCCCTGCTTGTGATGTTAACATCGTCAAGGTTGGCGCGGTTTCTCACCATGTTCAGGTATCTGTTTGCCTCATCAAAATTGTTGAGTGCTGCCTGTGCTTCTGCATAGACCAATAGTACATCTGAATACCTGATTACCGGAAAATCGGCATTGGAGCCACCGGCTGTAGGATCTGCGGGACTATCCCAGAATTTTTGAATATGGACCTTGCTTAGTGTTACCACATTGCCGCCGTCGTCCAGCAGCTCGGTCATAAAGGTAACGGCTTTCCGCTCGTCCTCATCTGAAAAAGAATTGTACAGATCCTGGGTAGCTACCTGCCAGCCATGGGTGTTGTTTACATTGGCCCGGTACCTGGTAAGTTCTGCCGGAAGCAGCCTTACGTTAAACTGCCCTACCTCCCAGAAAGATATGGCCCCGCCGCCATCGCCAAAGCCAACAGAGAAGATGGCTTCTTTTCCGCCGCGGTTAACCAGTCTGAAGGCATCTGCAAAATTATCCCACAGCTCATAGGTACCTGAATTAATAACCTCCAGTGCTTTGGCCGATGCATTCTGATAATCTTCGCGGGTAAGGTAAACCTTGGCCAGCAGTGCCTTGGCAGCGCCCTGAGTGGCCCGCCCCTCCTGTATGTTACCATCGGTGGGCAGGGCTTCGGCATCGGTCAGGTCCTGAATGATCTGGGCATAGATAGCATCTACCTCGGCTGCTTCTGGATTCAGGGGGCTTACCTCACTCACCAGTAAAGGCACCCTCCCAAACATTCTGACCAGGTTGTAATACATTAGGCCCCTCAGAAATTTTGCTTCATTTACCAGTCTGTCCCGCAGGGTCTGGTCCAAAGATATGGCGGGAATTCTGTCAATGGCAATGTTAGCCAGGTAAATGGTCTTGTAGTGCATCTGCCAGATCTCCAGCAGGTTTGCATTTTCAGCATTATAGGCAAAAGTGCCCAGCTCATCGTTCCAGAGGGTTCCCAGCTGGTTGTTCACCATTTCGTCGGAAGCAAGGCCGATGGTAATCCAGAAGGTGCTATGGTAAATACCGGCAGTATTCCCCGTAGAATAAGAGCCCAGAAACCCATAAATGGAATTTAC
Source organism: Flammeovirgaceae bacterium 311 (assembly GCA_000597885.1). NCBI lineage: Bacteria > Pseudomonadati > Bacteroidota > Cytophagia > Cytophagales > Flammeovirgaceae > Flammeovirgaceae bacterium 311. The sequence continues at coordinate 4,792,375 of CP004371.1, read as the reverse complement.
GGCCGCTTCGGCGTCCTGAGCGGTGGTATAAAAGTTACTTTGCGCCACCCTGTCCTTTGGGTTTTCTTCCAGAAAATCCTCGCAGGAGGCTATTGAAAGGCTCAGACATACCAGAATGCATATGCTGATCTTTGGCCAGTTTATCGTGTGCTGCATATTTTTCATAGTCATGATCTGCTCTAATTAAAATCCCAGGTTAAGGCCCAGCAGGTAGGTTTTGGATTGAGGGTAATTACCATCGTCCACCCCAACCAGGTTCGTAGTATGTCCATAAGCATTTCCCTCCGGATCGTAGCCGCTATAGTCAGTCAGGGTCCAGAGGTTGGTGGCGCTTGCGTAAATACGCAGGTTGGCCACCTTAATTCTCTGCAGAATGGAGGCAGGAAGATTATAGCCCAGGGTAACGTTTTTAAGGCGGACATAGGAAGCATCTTCTACAAACCTGGATGAAAAAACATTATCTGTTGCCGTTGCCAGCGCACGTGCATAGCGGTTGCTTGGATTCTCCGGGGTCCAGCGGTTTAAACCCGCTTCTGCCAATACATTTTGCTGTCCGTTTACATTCTCCAGGTTAATCAGGTTCATGTTTACCATTTCGTTGCCCTGCGATCCCTGGAAGAAAAAGGACAAGGTGAAATTGCTGAAGGAAATTTCGTTGTTGAGGCCCCAGATAAAATCTGGCTGGGCCGAGCCAATGATGGTTCTGTCGAAATCGTTGATCACACCATCAGGCACCCCCTCCGGTCCGCTGATGTCTCTGTACCTGCGATCGCCGGCAGCAGGGCGCTGGCCCACAATCACAGGACTGGCCGCTGCCTCATCGTCGCTCTGAAAGATGCCGTCGAACACATAGCCGAAGAAGGTACCGATCGGCTCGCCCTCTCGCAGAATATTACCTCCGGCACCCATGTTGATATCACCTTCGCGGGCCAGGTTGGTGATTTTGTTTCGGTTCACAGAGAAGTTGAAGGCAGTGTTCCAGGACACTTTACCATCTATATTCACTGTGTTAATGGCCAGATCTACGCCTCTGTTTTGTACATTACCCACGTTCAGCAGAGTACTGCCAAAGCCGCTGGTGTATGGAATGGGAGTTCCCAGCAGCAGGTCTACCGTATTTTTATTATAGAGCTCTGCGGTAACACTCAACCGGCCTTTCAATACTGCCAGATCAATACCTAAATTACTTTGCTCTGTTGTTTCCCATTTCAGATCCTGGTTAGGATACGAAGTTGGCTCTTTACCTAGAAACACAACCGAGCTTGGCCCACTGCTGAATACACCCTGTCCGAAGGGAGCAACTAAGGCAAGAGACTGGTATGGTCCGATGGCCTGGTTACCCGTCCAGCCATAGCTGGCCCTGATCTTCAGATCCTGGACAAAGTCTATGTTACTCATAAAAGGTTCTTCTGCCACTTTCCAGGCAATGGCACCAGATGGAAAGTAGCCGTACTTATTCCCCTCGGCAAACTTGGAAGACCCATCGATGCGGCCGGAGAGGGTGATCAGGTATTTATTCTTAAGCGAATAATTGATCCTGCCCAGGTAGGAAAGCATGCTCCACTCCAGTTCGCCATTGCCAGGATTCTGCGGGTTTTCTGCAGCACCCAGGTTATGCCAGCCCGTACGGGGATCTGAAAAACCAAAAGCATAGGCACCTAAGGATTCGTTCCTGAACTTTTGCAATTCGAACCCGGCAAGTACATTGATCCTGTTCTGATCATTGAGCTCCTTATCGAAAGTAATGGTATTGGTATTAAGCCAGGTAAGTGCCTCCAGGGTAGAGACACTGGCCTCTCCCTGACTGCCTTCTGTTCTTTTAAGGCCATTGGGGCCAAAGGTGTTAGATTTAGTTGTGAGCCCATCAATACCGAGGCTGGAGCGCAGGGCCAGCCCCTTGATGATCTCGAACTGGGCCGACATATTACCCAATATCCTGGAGGTATTGGTTTCAGACTCATACTCCCTTGCCTCGGCAACCGGGTTTGCAATACCCGCTTTTAACAGGTGCTCAAAGGTATAACCCAGCGGTTGGCTGGGATCATAGACGGGAGCCATGGGGTTAAACTGCAGTGCATTGGTGATTACACCGGGCACAATGGTACCGGGGCCGGTAAGTACCCCATTAGAAGAAAGTCTGTTGTAGGAGATATTACTGCCAATCGTCAGGCGGTCGCTTACATCGGTATCCAGGTTTACCCGGAAAGAATAACGGTTGAAGTCAGAGCCGATCACTACCCCATCCTGGGTGAAATAGCCACCTGAAACGGCATATTTCGTTTTGTCGGTACCGCCCGTGAAGGAGACCTGGTAATTGGCAATGGGCGCCTGCTGGAAAAGCTCTTCCTGCCAGTCTGTTCCCTCGCCAAAACGGTCAGGATTTACATAGACCGGTGCACGGCCTGCATTAACATTGGCCTCATTGATCAGGTCGGCAAATTGTGATGCATTTAACAGATCGATTTTTTTGGCCACTTCCTGTACGCCATAATAGCTCTCAAAGCTAACAGTACCCTTGCCTGCCTTACCTCTTTTGGTGGTGATCAAGATTACCCCGTTGGCCCCCCTGGAACCGTAAATAGCCGTGGCAGAAGCATCTTTGAGCACCTCTATGGATTCAATGTCGTTGGGGTTGATGGTTGATAGCGCACCAATCCGGGGGCCGCGGCCGCCAATAGACATTTCGCCACCATTGCTGTTCACCAGCATACCATCTATTACATATAAAGGTTCGCTGCTGGCGTTTACAGAGCTGGTTCCCCTGATCCGGATGTTGGTTTCGCCGCCGGGCGCACCTGTAGTCTGTATCACCTGCACCCCTGCCGCCCGCCCCTGCAGGGCCTGATCAAAGGAAGTAACAGGTACGGCCTTAAGATCTTCTGCCTTGATAGAGGCCACCGAACCGGTAAGGTCAGATTTTTTCACCGAACCATAACCGATCACCACTACCTCATCGAGCTGCTCCAGGTCTGGTGTAAGCGTAATGTTGATGACGGCCCTTGTGCCAACTTTTGTCTCCTCCTGCAGATAACCAATAAAGGAGATCACCAGCACAGCATCAGGTCCTGGCACTTCCAGCTTAAAATTGCCGTTTATATCAGTAACCGTACCTGTGGTGGTGCCTTTGATAAGGACCGCTGCACCGGGCAAAGACTCTGATGTTAAAGCATCTGTCACCTTACCGGTAAGCTGTTGCTGGGCAGAAGCGCCTGGCAGTAGCCAGCAGAATAATAAACCGATTAGTAGCAATCTTTTCATGTAAATATCATTAGAGACAATTCAATATTTAAAGCCAACTCCTGAAACCTTCTCGGCTAAAACATCCGGAGCCAGTGTATCATATGATGTTGCAATCAACAGAAAGCACAGTATGTACATACATATGAACAAGCACAAGTTGAGAAAAAAACCTGAACAACAAAAGGATTCAATAATATTTTTCAAACGTTTGCAAAATATCTGTATGAGTAAGTAAGAGTATAACTTTCTTTAGCTTCTGCCGGGAGTCGGCATAGGCTTCTGGCATTAATTCTCTCACAATAAGGCTCTAAACAATAAATAAGAGAGGTATAAAAACAAAAAAACCATTCTTCCGAAACAGGTGTTCCGAAAGAATGGCAATTGTAGCGATTAGCGGGGTTTGGTATGGCTCTACCGCACCATATCCTAAAATGTTAAATAAGCTAAATGCAGTAGCGGACAGAAAAAGATGCCAGCTGCTCAGATCCCTTTTTTTGGTAATTCAACAAAAAAGGTAGTGCCCCTTTCCTCTCCGCTCTCAAACCAAATGTGTCCGTTCAGCTGTTCAACCATAGTTTTAACAATGTGTAATCCTAAACCGGTTGGTTTTTCTCCCTGCATGCCTTCTCTTCTGGCATTGGTAAACTTCTGAAAGATCATGGGCTTTAAACGATCAGGGATGCCTATGCCATCGTCTTTAACAGCAATCTGCACCTTACCTTCTTTTTCCTGAAGATCTACGGCAATAGTGCCATTTCTTTTTGTGAATTTATAGGCGTTGCTCAACAGGTTTTCCAGGATCAGCTGTAGTCGTACCTGGTCAGATCTGATATATACATGCCTGGTTGAGGAAAAAAGCTTAAAATCTTTCTGATCCTGGTGCAGCAATCTGTAGGCATGAAGCTGGTTTTCCACCATATCCACCAGATCAATCCGTCTCTTTTTTTTCACCGTGTTCTGAGCATCCCAGTAAACGCTCTGGAGCACATCGTTTATCAGGTTAAGTGCATTTTGGCAGGTATCGCTAATAATACGAAAGAGTGGCTCAATATTCTTGAGGTCTTCATGGCATACACTTCTTTCCAGCAGACTGCTTGCCGCCGAGATGGTACCAATTGGGGAGCGAATGTCGTGGCCTAGGATCTGCAGGGCAACATCTTTTTGGGCATGTGTATTAGTGAGGTACATTTCAATCTCTTTTCGGGAGGTAATATCCTCTGCAAAGCCAACGATACAACCTTGCAGCGCAGGTTCTCCCTGGAGCATACAGGCTTTGATGTGCAGCCACTTTACAGGCTGGTTTGGAGTAAACAGCAGCCGAAAGTCGGCTTCAATACAATCTTTGGTGCCTATATGGCTAAATTCTTCCAGTACACGAACTCTGTCATCAGCAAAAATTCTATCTAACAATACGGCTGGATCTTTCATAATCAGTGCCACATCTATTTCAAAGGATACACTGGCATTATCGCTTAAATAGTGAAAGTTATTTTCTGATGGGTCAAAGACAAAAAATATGCTGTTGGTTTTCCATGCAAGCTGATGGAGTGTTTTATCTAATGGCACCATAGATCCGGATGTAGGCCCAGCAGCCATAGCAGTTTAAAATTATGGGTGTAAAAAATGGTGATATTGAATAACCTGCCTGGGATCTCAATTTAAATCCTATGATTCCCAAAAAGTCTTCTGCCATCAACTCTGATGGCAGAAGACTCGATTACTCACAGTGTTTATGAGCGGGGTTGATTATGGGCACTACGGGGAAGAAAAAGCGCCTTCTTACTCTTTTAGCACTTTAACAATATTTCTTTCAGCAGTTAAGGTGTTTTCTACAGATATGAAATATAAACCGCGGCTTAAACCCGGCTTATTACCCAGATTAATCTCCAGCACACTTTGCTCTCCGGCTTTATTGCTGAAGCGATCTGTATAGAACTCCGTACCTAATGAGCTGTATAATTTGACTATATACTCTGTTGCAGCCTCCTCTGATGGAATCACAACATGAACAACATCATTGAATGGGTTAGGATAAACTACTATCTCATTAGCAGCCACTGCTTTGTCTGCATCTGTGTTTTCTGCAGTAAGTCCTTCATCGCTGATGTTGCCCACACGGGCGCTTGAGGTAGCGGTGCCGGAAACCACCAGCACTTCTATAGCAGATACAATTGGTCTCTGGCTACCGCCATCACTGGCTTGGGCACTAAAGAATATGTTTAAGTTACCATCTGCCACATCTACAATAAAGCTTTCTGTGGTAGCCGTAAAATTGGCGCCTGTTTTACGAATGATGTCATAATTATCCAGTTTCTTGCTTCCTTCTATGCTTACGTCAAATATCCGATGGCCAACTTTGCTAAAATTAAGCTCAGCAAAATGTAATATAACATTGTACTGACCATTGCTTACCGGCAACACATAATCAAAAGTACCCCTGTTGCTAGATGAGCCCCTGGCTGTCTGGTACATCTCATCATTGGTTGTACCACTGATAGCTGTTGTGGTTGAATAGACATAGCCGGGTGTGGGAGAAAAATAATTATCTGCTTCAAAGGCACCTATTGAATTATTTACCTGCGGCCCACCTGAGTTAATGCGGTGGGCAACTGACGGATCGCTTGGTGCAGAAATGCTCAGTATAAACTCATCGCTTACAGTACCTCCCTTGCCATCGCTGGCAGTAACTCTTATGGTTATACTGTTCGGGCTGCCTGTGGGTGGTGTACCACTAAAGCTACGGGTTGTAGCATTAAAGCTTAACCATGCAGGCAAAGCTGTATTATTGCTTTGGCTGGCTGTGTAGGTTAAAACATCATTGTCCGGATCGGTAAATGTATTAGCATCAAAGAAAAAACTGAATGCTGTACCAATAACTGCTTTCTGGTTCGGGATTGGCGAACTGACTACAGGCTGTAGATTAGCAGGCGCTGCTACCACTATATTCACCACTGCAGAGGTACCAGTCCCGGAAGAGTTGTCTATTGCTTTTGCCGTGAGCGAGTAGCTGTTAGCAGCAACGCCACTCCAGGTATAGCTGTAGGGGCTTGTTGTATCCTCACCCAGCTTATTGGCTCCCTCATAGAACTCAACTTTGCTGATGGTTCCATCTGTATCAGAAGCAGAAGCTGTAATGGTAATGGTTGTAGGTGCTGTAAAATCAGTGCCATTGGCAGGCGAGGTTATGCTAACCGCTGGCAGCTCATTGGCAGCAGCATTCACTGTAACTGAAACCTGATCCGGTAAGCTTGTAGAGCCTCCATCGTCTGTAACTGTTAAACTAAACGAATAGGTACCGGCAATAAGATTACTCACTATTGGAGCCGCTATGCTAGTACTGCTGAAAGTAGCTGTACCTGGTCCGCTTAACTGGCTCCAGCTATAGGTGCTGATGGTACCATCACTATCCGTTCCCGAACCATTGAGACCTGTACTGCTGGTGGGCAGGGTAAGGGTTTGATTATTACCCGCATTCGCCACTGGCCGCTGATTGGTGGTGGCTTCATTCACTACACTAAAAGAAATTGTAAGGGATGTACCTGCCGTACCTGCACCGCCGGAGCTGGTATAAGGAGTACCCATCAGTGTATAATCACCTAAAGGAGGTATCCAGGAATTATAATTTCCTTTGTTATCCCCAAAAAGTGCATACGGTGTTCCGCTTTCAGTAGTGTTCTTTATCTGGGTTCCACTCAGGGCCATTTTAACGCTCCCTATAATTACAGGATTGGTATTAGCACGAATGTTGAGCTGACTGGTTGGTAGCTCAGCCAGATTAATAACTGCACCGGGAGTAATAGTTTGAATATCCTGTTCTGTAACAGCATTGATCAAGGTATAACTTACCACCTCCTGAATGTTGCTGGCATTTTGATTCACAATCACATTAACTAGGTCAGCCTGGCTAATGCCTCCTTTATCATCAGTGACAGTAAGGCTGAAGACATAGCTGCCGGCAATGAGGTCAATGACCGTTGGGTTATTAACCATTTTGGAACTAAAACCTGCTATGTTTGGTCCGTCTACTTGGGTCCAGCTATATCCAGAAATGGTACCATCTTCATCCGTACCAGATCCAGCCAGCACTACTGAGTTAACCGGCAGTGTAATGGTCTGATCTGCCCCCGCATTTGCCACAGGCAGCAGGTTAGCACCAGGAGTGCTTTTGATAATTTCCAGGGCTGAAACTTTAGCTTTATCTATAGAGGAAATAAACGACAGATTTAGTGTACCATCCGTCACAGTTACTTCTATTTCTTTTACTAAAGCCATGGCATACCCTACTTCTGCAACTATGTCAAAATTGGTTAACCATGTATTATTCTCAATCAATACATCAAAAATACGACTGCCTGTAGTAGTAAAGTAGAGCTCTGCAAAATGTAGCTTTACCTTGTAAGTACCTGAAGGCACAGGTACATCGTAGCTAAAATTAGTAGCATTCCGTTCTGTTTGGTACAAGGCATCATCTGTAGTACCAGCTATACCTAGGCTTGTTTTACTATAAACTCCTGAAAAGCTAAAGTACTGATCTGCACCAAAGACCAGATTACTACCGGTTGTATACTGAGCTCCTCCTGCATTGAAACGATAGGCAACTTCTCCAGTAGGTTCCGGGTTAACAGTAACCGATACCAGATCGGGCAGGCTAACGCCTCCATCATCATCGGTAACAGTGAGTTGGAAAGTATAAGATCCGGCAATTAGATTGCTTACTGTTGTCGAGGCACTGCTAACGCTACTGAAGTTGGCGGTGTTAGGGCCACTTGTCTGACTCCAGCTATAAGCTGTAATGCTACCATCACTATCGGTGCCGGAGCCATCCAGGTTAAGTGAATTTAATGGCAAAGTGATTATCTGATTATCACCTGCATTTGCTATAGGCAACTGATTACTACCAGATACTCCTAATATTTCAATGGCTGATATTTTAGGTCTGTCCTTGCCACCCACGCCCAGCGAAGCATCGAAGTTGATGTTGATCGCACCATCAGTAATAGATACTGTAAAGGATTCTACCCTGGCAGTCCTGGCACCCACCAGACCAAAAATATCATAATTATCCAGCACTTTAATTCCCTCTAAACTTACATCAAAAATCCGCTGTCCGCTTGCGGTCCAGTAGATCTCGGCAAAGTGCAGCACCACCTTGTACTGTCCATTACTTACCGGAAAGTTATAAGAAAAGGCTCCATTGTTGCTGGAAGATGAACGCTCGGTATGGTAGATGGCATCATCGGTAGTACCGGCAACCTCTCCGGTTTTGGTATAAACCCCTCCTCCGGCATAGAAACCATCAACAGCAAAAGTTCCAATGGAATTCACCACCTCCGGACCACCAGCATTGATGCGGTAGATAACTCCTGTATTATCAATTCCCTCACCTGTTAAGTTTATTGTATAAGGCGAATCAGTTCCGGTGTGGGTAACTTCCAGTTGCGCCACTTTCGTTCCCAGGGATAATGGTGAGAACGTAACATACAATGTAGTGGAAGCACCGGCAGCGAGTGTTACAGCTGAGGTAAAAGTGTGTGCATACTCATTACTGTTGGCTCCAGTGATTGCAACAGCAGATATCTCTAATGCTGTTGACTGGTTATTAGTAAAGGCGATGGCCTGCGGAGTAGAAGTTGTACCTGCCTGCTGGGAGAAGAAGTGAAGGTATGCAGGAGATGCAGTTAAGCCATTGCTCTGTGCAGAGCCATTGAGTTCTATAGTAGTTGTAGCCCCGGATCCAGAATGGTTCACTAAAAGACCTGCAGATTTAGCGCCGGTTGAAGTGGGCGCAAAAATCACTGGTACGTCTACACTTCTACCAACTGGTATCAAGAATGGCAGTGTTACAGAGGTACCATAAGAGAATGAATTGTCTCCGGTTATGTCAATAGAAGACACAAGTATAGCCTGATTGGAACCATTGTTGGTTAGTTTCAAAGTTTTGGTTTGCGTTGCCCCAACCTGAATCAGATCATAAGCAATATTCCCGGTTGTGGTTAGCGCACTCTGCGCCAGTGCAGGGCCGGTAGGTGTTGTAGGCGAGAACAGATAAAACGCCTCCTGTGTGGCAAGTTCAGGGCCACCACCCTTGTTGGCAGACCCTGCTATAATATAAATACCCTGATTACTAGTAATGGCCTGTGTTCCATGCCTGCCCTGCTGCAAATCTGCCAGCCTGCGCCAGTTATTGGTTGTTACATCCAGTGCTTCCGTTTCTTTATGTGCAGTTGACTGCGAAGCACTTTCTCCTCCCATAATAATCAATTCATTTCCTAATACAGCAGAAGCCGTTCCTCCCCGTAGCGTTGGCAAATTACTGCTGGAAGGCAGGGTTGCCCATTGTCCGGAATTGAAATCATAAACATCTACTTCGCCTATGGTCAGATTGAATACTTCGTTGGTGATGCCAGAAGAACGGCGTCCGCCAGCATTGTAGAGTTTATTCCCCACCATGGCCGCATGGAAGTGGTCTCTTGCACGCGGTGCATCCGGCAATATTTTCCAGGTATTAGTTGCCGGATCGTATTCGTCGAACCAGGATACCCATCCACTCCAGTGGCCATCGATAATACCACCCACCATATAAATCTTATTGTTGTGAACCACAACACCGGCAGATCCACGCCGACGGCTTTCGGGAATAGCCGGGCCTGTAAACCACTTGTTTGTAAGCGGATTGTAAATATGAATATTTGGCACTGGTGTTTCATGCGGATAACTTCCGGTGAAAGCACCTACAACATAGATCAGACCATCCAGGGCAACTGCCTGAAAATGGTGAAATTCCATAGGTGTGTTTGCCTTGTTTACCCAGGCTTTTGTTGCCGGGTTATACTCCTGCACAGCTTTAATTCCTCTGCCGCCAACCAGATAAAACTTATTACCTGCCTGTACCAGTGCATTCTCATGCCGGGCTGTGGGAGCACCACTTGCAGGGGTTACAGTTTGCCAGGTGCCGGCAGAGCTTAAAGGATCAATGCTTACTTTGATCAGGTCCCAAGTGGCTGTAAAGGGAGTGGCGTTGCGTGAAGTAGAAATTATGCCAACTGCCAGTGCAGGAGCACCCTGAACAGCCTGCAGCAACGCTCCGCTTAACTGAATGGGTGAGCCCAGGTTTGTCACCAAACCTCCATCTCTGCTGTATTTTGGCTGAACAGTACCCGTAGTCGGATTAACAGAAAAATACAAATCAAGTGATGACCCGGGAATACCGCCCGGCAGTGAGTGTTGCTGGCTAACCGGCAATCCAGCATTTTCATGTACCACTTCTATGCCCGTCAATCCCCCATTGGCATTGATGGATATTTTCAAATAGTTATCCTGATCTCCGGTGCCAATATAAAGCCCCTGAGATTGAAAATTCTGTGGCAACTGGTTATTAAAGAAGGGGCCCAGCATGCTGGTATGCACTGTAAAAGGGCTTGTGGCGCTGCTTACATTGACACCAAACTGAAAGGCATATTCCTGATTATTTTGCGTTCCCAGGGCATCACCGGCAGAGGTAGCAACTACAGAAAAAGCTCCAACCGCCCCTCCGGCAATAAGATTGGATTCCCAAAAGTTATTATTATAGTCATTAGTAAGTTGTTTGTTGCTCATCAGGCCGGTAAACCCTAAGCCAAACAGCCCTGTTCCCGGGTCATTATTAAAGAGATTATAATCTATTGGAAGGTTAGTAGTAAGACCGTTAGCAGCATCCAACGCAAAATAATCTATATTATCCCCCAAGCCATCATCATCATCATCAGGGTCGTTCAAATCTGAAAGGAAATCACCATCAAAATCATCCGGCCTGCTGGAGCCTGAACAGGGGTTAGTGCCATTATCGATCTCGTCCGCATTGGAATACCCATCAAGGTCATCATCCAAAGTCGTGCTGTAAATACCTGTACAATTGGTAAAATCTACCGGTTCAAAAATAGTGATGGTGTTTGAGCCATAGGTGGCTGCCCATACAGAACCCGGAAAAATATCATCATCTCCCTGTGCAATCAAATCAAGCGGTTGTGAACCAAAACCAGAAGCAAATGGCAAATCCTGGTTAAGCTTGTTTGTGCTCGATTTAGCATTAGTTACATTAGTTCCATCATCAGTCAGGTTGATGGTGTGAATTTTACCATCGAAACTTGCTGCTAAAAGAGTTCCTTTCAAGCCATTATTGAAGTTTGATGCCGTATATTCTGCAATACCGTTCGTAGAGGCAGAAAAGGTTAACAACGCCTGATCCGCTACCCCTGGATTTTGATAATCACCTTCAATGGGATTGGCCATATTGAGGGGAAGCGGCGGCCAGTCGGCTGGCAAAGGGTTAGCACCTGTTTTGCTTGTACGCCATACTCCAGTTGTTCCGTTATGGGTATACAAACCGGCTCCGGCAGGGTTTGCCCGTGTAGGGGTGGGATGACCGGCATAATGGCTGCCTGGTGTATAGGTATCTAAATTACCTATATAATGCAGATTGTCAAGGTTGTTTACCTGTGGATCATTTGGTCCGGGTCCTGTAGAACCAGGCTCTCCACTTACATAATTGTTGGTAACGGTACCATTGGATCCTTCGTTTGCAGGATGTCCACCCCAACCCTGGTTGGCACCATTGTCAACAGTATACATCCGCCTTTCTCTGCCTGGTGTTTTAGTGATCACAATGTCGTACGCATTACGGTAACCAGGGGAATAAATCTGAACGGGTCCTCCGGGTACTATTTTAGCCTGATTCAATCCGTCATTTCCTCCAAAAGGGTCATTCAGGTCTGTACCATTCGGATTATTGGCACGGGTTGGATCATCCAGGGTAGGGATATCGTATTTATAAGCTGTGTTGCCACTACCAATAGTCGGCATGGCATTGATGGCATTTAAATCTATGGATAAAATAGCTGCAGCCAATGCATACTCACAGCTAAAGGCGAAGTTGTTAGAGGGAGAACCTGCATTTGTAAAACCACCTACGGCAATAAAAAGCGTATTGGTTTGCTCATCCAGTTGCATGCCATTTACAGAGTGGTTTTCTTCCGAACGTGGAAGGCCCCTGACTAAATCTACTTTTGTCCAGCTTGAGCCAGATTTGGTCAGGCGTGATATGATACCAGAGTTAGTGTCCAGATTTACATCTCCCTTGGTAGAGCCTCCGCCTATTCTGCTATCGCTGGAGCTCACATAAATAATAGGTTGTGAAGCTGTTCCGGTTACTAATATACCGGTAACCTGCCTGGTGGTTACATTGGTGTTGAGTGTACCATCATCATTATAATTAGGAATTTGATTAATTAGAGTAATCGATTCCATTGCTGTTACAGTGTAATCATTGGCTGCATTTCGGACAATGGTCAGCACTTTAATCTGGCCATTTTGCTGCGAGACATATAACCGGTTATCGGGTCCAAACTGCAGTGAAGTAGGGTTATTCAGCGTTGATATATTCTTCAAACCGCTTGAAGTAAAATTATAACTGGCGTTCTCAAGTAACGCGCCAGTAAGGTTCTGAGGCGGCAACACTGCTTTTTTCTTAGGCTTGCCTCCCTGTGCCCGAACATCTGTTGCAGTAAAAAACATAGACAGGCTAAGAAAGCATACTATAATGATTCTTACCCGGTTAAAAACTTGTATTCTCATAGAGAAGACAGTAAATGCAGATTCCATGGCTTTGTAAAGTAAAACAGTTAAAGGAGGGGGTTCTGAAGTGCTCTTAGAATATTAATGTTTAGCTTCTCTAGTCAAGAAACAGCTCATTACAGAAAGCTTAAAATCCTGTAGTACCTGGCTATCTTTTATGAATTTGTGGAAGTATGAGAATAATGGTCTTGAAAAATGCTTTCCCAGTAATAGAAAAAGTAATGTTCAATTACCAATGAAAGCTCCGGCAAGCCCTTTGTGAAGAACTTCTTCCAGGTAATTTGATCAGAAGGCATTTATATTGCCTCTAAACACATGCCATACAGTCAGTAAAATTATTTTCAGATCCAGTAGCAGGGTCCAGTTCTCCAGGTACCAAATATCTGCATCTACACGTTGCGTCATGGCTGAGGTTTCTTTGGTTTCTCCCCTATATCCTTTTATCTGTGCCCAGCCGGTAATTCCGGGCGTCAGAAAATGGCGTACCATAAAGTTATTGATCAGGGAAGAATAGTCCTGGGTGTGTTTCAACATATGCGGACGCGGACCCACTACTGACATCTCGCCTTTCAGTACATTAAAAAATTGTGGCAGCTCATCCAAACTTGTTTTTCTAAGAAATGCGCCTACTCTGGTAATTCTGGAGTCACCTTTGCTGGCTTGTTGCCGGTCGGCATCTGCATTTATCCTCATACTCCTGAATTTGTAGCAATAAAAGGGTTTGTTACCTTTACCAGAGCGTAATTGCCTGAAAAATACAGGTCCACCGGAATCAATTTTGATGATCAATGCTATCATTGGTATTAGCCAGCTTAGTACAAAGGTGATTATCAGTAGTGAGAAAAAGACATCAAATGCCCGCTTAACAATTTCATTGGCTTTATTGTCCAGAGGCTCCCTTCGATGGGTAAGAATTGATAAATCTCCATACTGATCCAATAGCACGTTTTTGTCAAAGTAAGCTTTTACATCTGGTACCAACCTGAAACGTATCATGTGTTTATCAGCCAACTGCATCAGCTTTCTTGCTTTATCCAGCTCATGCAGCGGTAAAGCACTGAAAATTTCTGTTACCCCATTAGTGAGTACATAAGGAAAGCACTCATCAATATTGCCAATCACTTTTTGATTGTTGTCTCTCATGTGGCCAAAGTTGTCATCAAAAATACCATTTACCACATAGCCCATATCCGGGTTAGCCTCAATGTATCTATGCAACTCAACACCAACTGTAGTGGCACCTACAATCACTACTTTTTGAGTGGCTACCCAATACTTCCGCCTGTATTTCCTTACTGACAGGAATGCCAGCTTCCAGCCAGCAATAAAAAAAGCGAAAAGAACATAGGAATAAATAATGAAATTTAGGGGCAGGTGATATTTAGGCAACAAAAATGTTACCACCAGCGGGCTCAGCAGATAGATCAGCAGGGCTTTTACACAAGCTGTTAAGGTTGTCAGAGCATTTCTTGTAAGCACATTATCATAAAGCTTCACAAGGGTAGAACTGTAAAACCAAAACAGGTTTATTAACAAAAAATTTAACCTGTACGTATCAGATTCATCGGCCCAGAAAGTAAGATGACTTACCAGCATAAAACTAATGTAAAGGGCCAGATTCAGCAGAAAGTAGTCTGTAACTACATTAATCCACTTAAATAAGGTTGCATATTTGTAGGTCATGAGAAGAGATAAAAAAGTGTACAGTTTAACATCTTTGTACATCAAGTTTTAGGCAAAAGAATGAGAAAGATTTATTGGCGCCAGCTATACCGATAAGTTAGCTGTGTAAGAATGCCGGAACCCTATAGGGGTATATTTCCTATATGCCCTTTCTGATTGCTGTAGCCATATTTGGCTGTATCTGCTGTGAAAATTAAAATGATTAATATTACCCTTGTACTTGTGTGTTGTTAAATGTTTATAGGACAGTATTAATCATCAATGAAGCTTTCACTTCTTGTATAGAGTAGATGTTAATAGCATTTCTATTCATAACCTTAGCTTGAATAGTGCACTTCAACGGTAGGGTAAGGTCCATTATATTTATTCCTACCGGGGATTTTCTTTGGCAGCAATCAATCCATGCTTATTCATAATTTTATCTCTGATGATAGGAAAGAGATTCTCTGCTAAAAACTTTTGCCCCCTGTTGTTATAATGGATCTTATCTATATAGTGGGTTTTATTGATATTCCTATCCAGCTCGATGGTGTAGGGAATGCCGTTCTTACGGCAAAAGTCTACAATAAGCTTACCTGAATCTTGCAGCATGCCCTTTTCCAGTTCATCCTGCCCAACATGCAAATAGAAGTGTAGCGGAATAGAACTACTATCGGACAGCTGCTTAAATTTCTCAAAACCGGGATTAAACACTTCTGCAGCCTTAATGGTAAGGTCAGTGTTTTTTTTCTTATCATGTTTAACTCCTGAATATTCCAATATTCTTCCCCATCCCTTTTCGATAATCTTTTCCCATGCAATGAATGCCTGTTTGTCGGGATATTGTCCATGAACCCCTACTATTGGTTCATGCTGCATATTATCGAAGGCATCAGCGCTACTGAAAACCAACATAATCATATCAGCATTGAATACCCCACGTTCTTTTATATAAGCTGCTGCATTGTCGGGGCCCCAGGAGCCTTCTGCAATGTTCAGTACCCTCACGTTGCTATTGAAATAATCACTTAAGCTAATCTCTAACATGGTAGAGGCCAGGCTGTCGTGATCAGTTGCATTTCCACCATTGATAAGCGAATCACCAATCAGCAGGATAATTGTAGAATCAGCCTCAGAGAGTGGTTTGCTCCTCATGGAGTGCTCATTTGTTATATACCAGTTCCCATAGATCCTCACCTTTTGATTTGGTGCATGAATGTATTCATAAGCATCGCTCGCCTCATAAAGAGGGAAAGAAGTTAAGCCAAAGTACCTGCCTAACAATTCACCTGCTAACCCAATCAACAGCAGGAAAACACCTGCTGCTATAAACTTGCTTTTCAACATGTTAGTCTTGATTAATATTGATACTTTATTTACACAGTCCCCTCCATTTATCAAGATCCTGATTTATCAAAAGAGCCATACTGAATCTAAGAGTGGCTGGGAAGACCCTCTATGGCTTTAACTCCTGGTTTAAAAACATTAAACAATTTTGCTCCTGACTCCATCTGGATTCGTATCTGCCAATCTTTCATTTACCCTCTTCAAGGCTGATCGGTCAAGGTTATAAGATGGTAGCGGCTGTGGAAGATGCTCTGTTTTTTTAAGAGTCTCCGGAACTTCCTGCAGGATGTACTTACTTTCGAATGAGCCCATAATGCCATCAACAGACAGGAATACTTCCGCAAAGAACCTGGCATTTTTCTTTATCTTTTCATTATCTTCTTCTACTGCTTTGCGAATTCCCTCTATCAAAGCTTCTGTATTTTCAGCTTCTACCAACAGGCCTATGTTATGCCTATCAACAACTGAATGTAAGCCAGATCCGGAGTTTGCCGTTACCAGTGCAAGGCCCCCTACCGCCAAGATTGTAATGAGCTTGGAGGGCATCACCAAGTCACAGGCACTGACTTTCTGCACTACTAAATGAACATCAGCTGCGTTCATAAATTTATTAAATGTTTCGATGGGCTGTAGCGGGCAAAAAATTACATTTGTGATATCTAATTCTTCAGCCATACCTTTAAGTTTTTCCTTATAGGGACCCGATCCACATATAAGAAATTTCCAGTTCTGGTGTCTTTCCAGTGCTTTGGCAGCCTCCAGGATCACATGCAAACCCTGCTTTTCGCCAATAGCGCCAGAATACAGGATAATCTTATCAGTGGCCAGAAAACCAATTTCCTCTTTAAGCGCTGCTTTATCTGTAAGCGGATAGAATTGCGATGTATCTACCCAATTAGGAAATAAAGCAACTTCTTTATCAGTCTTCACCTGCGTTTTTCGCACCATACCCTCTCCCACACAGGTAATGTCATCACACTGTTCAATTATGTATTTTTCCACTTTAAACAGGGCGTTGATGAATTTGTCAGATTTGATCATTTTCAGGTCCCTGGCAGCTTCTATTTGCATATCGTGTATGTGGTACAAAAGCCTTGTATTCTTCAGCTTTTTATAGAAAATACCTATCAGCCCAAACTGAAATGAAGGTACAACGGTCACGACAAAATCAAATTTTCTTTCCGGAAGCAATAGCAGCAGTTTAAAAAAAGCGGTGATTGAAAAAGTGAGGTCCACCAACATCCTATTAAAGCCTGTCGGTTTATCCGGAACAAACATTGGGCATCTACACACCCTTATTTTACCGCCACTTTCGAATTGGTGCGTTTCAGTGGTATACCAGAACCTCCGTTGCTGGTATGATTCCTGCACCTTCCAGTATGGATAATATGGATAGGCAGTGATAACGGTACAATCATATCCCTGTCGGGCAAGCCAATCTATCATTTCTCCACTGTATTTGCCAATTCCGGTTGGCTCCGGCGAGTAATTATATCCAATTAGTAGTATTCTTTTCATAATAATTAATATCAAAAAAGTTTTATTTTAATCCTGACATAATCGTAAGCTGCTGAAAGACAGTTAAATGCTGGATTTCCTGTTTTGGGATAAGAAATTGCGCTGAGAAGCGAGGAACTGGGCTGGAGGTTTAGTAACGGTTTATACTAATCGTTAAAAATAAACTCAGACGGCAGTAACGTCTGTTTTCTGAAAAGAAACCGCTTGGTTTTCCCATTTATGGATAGCGCTTTGGTGCTGCTCGTTTATGAGTTCCTGAGTACGAAGCACAATGAAATATTCATACACCGACTGAAGAGTTGCATAGGTTACTCCTGCAGCACCATCCATGAAGGCTCTGCGAATACACATCATGTATAACCATTTGAGGACTGGTCGCCCGGGCATCTTATAAAAAATCCCTTTCTGATGATAACGGCGTTCGCTGAAGTCTTTGCTGAAAACAGCTTGTTTCAAAGAAAAGGAGGTCTTTTGCTGTATATCGAGCATGCGGGTGTTGGCCTCCAGGTTGGCATAGCCTATATGGCGTTGCAGCCAGTACCTGATGCCTTTGCTGAAAGGATAATGATCCAGAAATCCTCCAATTCTGGAGACTGGGCCATCAGGTATTGAAACAGGGTTTACCAGCCGCTCGTACCGCATCTTTTCGGGCCTGAAGAGCCTTAAGTAATAAGGAGAAATCTGTGCGTGTTTTAGCCAGGTACCATCTGAATAAAAATCTCTGCGCTGAATCTCATAGGCAACCGCACTACTCTTGCCGGGCTTAAACTTTATTAAAGTAGTCAACAAACTGTATGAAACTCGCTCGTCTGCATCAATGTACAGTACCCACTGATGTTTGAAAGGAATATTTCTTAAACCCCAGTTCTGGTGTGCGGCCCAGTTATCGAACCTGCGCTGGGTTATATGGGCACCTGCTGCCTGTGCTATCTCTACAGTGCGGTCGTCGCTGAAGGAATCATAAACATGAATATCATCGCACCAGGAGACTGAGGCAAGGCAACCAGGAAGATCCTGCTCTTCATTTTTTGTTAGGATGAGTACTGAGATCATAGCATTGGTTTAATATTGGTGTTGTACCTCGTACATCTGAAGTGTGGAAAGTAAAGTTTCTAAGCTTTTTTCTGATAAATGAAGGTCTTGTTCATTTGCCAGATGGCGGGGCTCCAGCACCCGCTCTGGCTTCAGGCTAATGGTTTCAAACTGTAACTGGTAAGTTTTGGCTATTTCTGAATAATACTCAGGTGGTTTATGGCTGCTTCTCAACTCTACTATCAGCGTGCCTTCTTTACAGAAGATGATATTGGTTAAAGCTGCACCATGCAGTGCCACCACTACTGCAGCCTGTGAAAGTATATGCATTTGTTCCAGCAATGACAGCTGCTGGGGATCCATGATCTCAAACCCCAGTTCCTGAAGCATGTGCACCAGCCGCTCCTCGCCCAATAGTTTTCTGGTGCGCTGTTTTCCTCTTAGCAGGTATATCTTCCGATCTCCCTTCTTTGATTCAGGGCCTAATACTTTTGCCTTAAACTCATTGAGCAGCTCTTTTTTCCAGGCAGGAAAATGCTGCCCGTCTCTGCTGTGCAGGTAATCGGCTATCACCAGGTCTTTTACTGCTATGGTTTCAAAGGTCTGTAACCTGATTACCTTTTCTTCGGCTATCTCCAGCAAGCGCAGTGTATCGTGCTCATAACACCTTTCGGGCTGGTGCAGAATAAAGCTGCGCTCATGAAAATCAGCCAGACCACACTTCTGAACCAGTAACAGGCGGGGGAGCAAATCTGCTATCCAGTGATAATAGTTGGCCTTTGTTGCTACAGTGATGAGAAAAACTGCTTTTTGTATATCAAGCTTCTTATTGCCGAGGTAGGGAAAAGTTAAACAGGGATGCAATTCCTTCCCCCATGGATATATAAGAAACCTGTCGTATACCTGATTTTGCGCATTGATAACGACCCCCCCATACAAGCCACTGCAGAGCGTATTAGGCAGTTGCCAAACAGCCATGCTCTTTGGTAGCGGGGCCTGCACCTCCAGTTGTTGCATGTTCAGGGGTTCATTCAATAGAGAAGGAGCTCTACCGGCGGGATTCCCAATCTGTATGAGCTTTGCTACGCGGCGAAGCAGGCTTAGAACATATTTATAAATCTTGTGCTTCATAGTGTACCAGCATTTTAGACTCTTTCTGCTCCTGAAGCCTGGAGGCAGGGTTACCTGCTACAGTTGAATGTGCGGCCACCGATTTAGTAACCACACTACAGGCACCCACTATAGCATGTTCGCCAATGGTAATACCTGGCATTATAAAAGCCCTGGCGCCGATAAAAGCATGTGCCCCTACAATGATGGGGGCAGTGATCAGATTTTTGGCAGCCTCGTTAAAGGCATGAGTGCCGGTGCAGAGGTAGGCCTCCTGAGCAGCAGTAGAGTGCTCAAGCATTTCAATGGTTCCCAGCGTATAAGCATTTGTTCTATCGCTAATACAGGCGCGGTCGTGCAGAATCAAATTCCAGGGTATTTTAATACGAGCCCGCTGGTGAACGAATGGAGAACCATATATACGGGCACCAAATAGCTCGAGCCAGAAGATCCGCCAAGGATTAAGTGGCTTTGGTGTCCAGGAGCATAGTAATGTCCAGCACAATTCCCACAGCAGCATTTTAATACGCTGCCTCATAGTCCAGGGGCTATGGGCAGCACTCTTTTGTTCATGCACTTTCATATCAGCACCGGTTTTTTAATCCTCGTCTTATCAATGGCCTGCTCAAATTCTTCCAGAAAGCAGGAAGCAATGAAAGAGGTAGAATGACTGCCACGTACCTGCAGGGCTTGCTCTGCCAGGCAAAAGCGAAATGCAGCATCCTTTATCAAGCGGTCTATTGCTTCCTTCAACATTTCTACTGCATGCTCACTGCGGTGATTGAATACTAACCCATTCTTTTCATGAGTGATAAAATCCTTAAAGCAGGCCAGGTCAGAAACTACAGGTGTCGCTCCCCAGGCCATAGCTTCCAGTGGCGCCAGGCCAAAAGTTTCACCCTTTTCTGCCACTGATGGATATACAAATACAGAAGCTTCGCCATAGTATAGATTCAATTCTTCCATATCATGAATAGGGCCGGTAAATTCTATATTCGCATCTCCTGCCAGTATTTTCAGATCGTTCAGATAAGTTTCGCCGCCGCCGCCGGCTTGTTTATCCCAGGGGCCTACTATTTTAAGCTTCCAACCGGTTTGTAGAAGTTTAAAAGCCTCAATGAGCAGGTGCAATCCCTTCTCAGGATGTAACCTGCCGGTATATAGCACAACAGGTTTTTTACTTTCCAGATCAGGCTCTGCCAGGTTATGAAAAGGCAGGGGGTTGGGAATGGTAATAACCCGCTGATGTTGTTCAGCTGGTAGTTCGCTGCAAATGGCAGCCGCTACCGGACTGGAGTTGGCACGCAATCCCAGTGCCTCATTGTACAACCTCATCTGACCTTTGGGGACGCGTGCAACATCTACCACACAGCGCTTTCTTAAGCGTGCGGGCAATACAAGCGGTGCCCAAAAGGTATTCGTTACCACAATATCTGAATCAAGAGGTACTACTGACTTTGCCCTGAGGGTATAGTGCAGATCGAGCCACTTTAAGCGTATAATCGAGCCTGGCCAGTCATATCCCTGCACTCGTCTGTGGTAAATTCCTTCAAGCCATTCTTCGTCTGGCACACCAGGATAACTACGGGACACATAAACTACTTCATGCCCTTTCCTGACGAAATCCAGCGCCAATGCATACCACATCTTTTCGGTTGCTCCTCCTAACACAGGTGGAATAGGCAAAAACGCTCCTTGTAAAATAGTGATCTTCATGAAGAATTTTTTAAAGATACCTGCAGTGAAACAGGCTAAACCAAGTACAATTAATGTTTTGTATTGTCTCGTCGGTCAGAAAGGATATCAGCTTTCAACAAACACCTTGCCTTTACGATTCATGTACAAGTTGTTACTAAGGTATTTAGAGAGCCTTACCGCAAAAGCCCCTAACAGAAAAGTAGGGTTTGCCTGACCTGAAGTTGGAAATACCGAGCTGCTGCATACATACACATTGCTGGTGCCCCACAATTTTAAGTTTCGGTCTACCACTCCCGTTTCAGGAGTATCAGAAATGCGTGTAGTACCTGTTTGATGAATGCCATCGCGGGACATTTTGCGTATGGCTTCCGGTAATTCATCCCTTTTATACCAAAACTGCAGTTCGCCACAACCACACTGCCTGAGCCAGGTATCCAGTGCATCATGCAGGCGGATAACAGACTCGACATCGGCATCCTGAATGGTGTAATAGACCTCTAGTGTTTCGCCATCAGGCCCCAGAACCATTCGGTTTGATTCGTGAGGCACCTGCTCTGCATGAAAATGGAGGGCGTAGCTGTTCTGAGGACTGTACAGAAAAACGCCAGGCAATTTTCTTTTAAGCAGGTAACGCTTGTAGAAGATGATGGCTGGTTTAAGCAGAGATGCCGGCAGATCCTTGATGATATTGAACAAATGCTTAGGAATACCCTTCACTTTTCCCTTAGTAACTGAATGGGCAATTGCCGGCGGCGCTAATCTTTTACCTAAAAAGGGCAGCAGCATGGCCAGGTACATGAAAGACATGGCACCACTGCGGTGCTTTGGATCGAAGTACAGGGGGTTATCTAACCAAATGGCTGCATTTAACAGGTTCTGCTCTACCAGGTATTTTGTTGTAAACTGAAACCGTCTGCGCAGGTAAGTACCATCTATATCCCGTATAAACCCATAATCTGTTTTTTTAGGATTGCCATAAAACTTAACAGAGGCAATCTTTCCAGATACATGTCCCTGATAATATTTCCCCAGTGCTGCAGGGACTGCACCCAGTTTTTTAAAAAGCTTTTTATTGCGGAGTAGCAGCCTGGTTGTTTCCTGTGCGCCGGCAGATACTACATAAGTTTTCGCATTGATCTGCAGCCATTCTCCGGACTCAACTTTACGAACAAAAACTGAATTAACCTTCCCATCGCTGTTAGGTTCAGCAAACTCCCTAACCTCATGGGCTTCAATGAGTGTAATGTTAGAGAGTTCAGCCAGATCATCTGCGTAGCGTTCTCCAAAACGAGTAGGAACACTCCAGCGCTCCAGGGTAGCATCAGTTACATAACCTTCTTCAAAACCCTCTGCAATTCTACTATGCCTGTACTGGGCATATTGATTCAGGTTAAAGATAGCCTTTCCACATTCAAAATAGTTAGCGGCTCTCTGAACATGCTGATTAAGTTCATGGAGTAAGGAAATATCCCAGGTACAGCCGCCACCAAACACCGGGCGATTAATAAAGTCAGCCTCATCGAACATTACGCACCGCCCGCCCCAGCTGGCTGTTGTGCCACCCAATCCCTTATTTGTAGTTTCGTAGGGTGTGTGGTGGTTTAGCGGATTTTTAATTTGAATAGTGTCATCGAGGCTGTTTTTTCCCTTCAGATGCCTGGCGCCATATTCAACCAAAATCACCTTATGATTGGGGTTTGAGAGGCTGTACTCCAGCGCAACTATAATTCCGGCAGGTCCGCAACCAATAACACAAAGGTCGGTGTGTAACTGCAAAGCATTTTGTAAATTCATTTGGCGTAACAGTAAAGTGGAGAGATGTGCCAAGAGATGGTTGCTGCTTATACATAATCTATTATTTAGAGGAGTTTTATTATTGCGTTAGAGGCTATAACACGTGTGGCCCAACTACTTTGAGGAAGTGTTTGGCGGCCTCATTATTACTGAACCTCTTTTTAAATGCAGTTCGTGCATTGTTTCCCATGCTTTGCTTATCTTCTGCAGCCTTGTTGATCCATGTTCTAAGCATCTCCACTGTACCCTCCACAGAATCAGGCGCTACAAGCCCTGCATCCTCCGCCACTATCTCCCGCCAAATGTTTACCTGATTGGTAATGAGCACAGGCTTGCCACAGGCCATGGCTTCTACCACTGCAATTCCAAAATTCTCCTGATGGCTGGGCAGCACAAAAGCATCACAACCATAAAAAGCACCCCATTTAGATTCTCCTTCAAGCATTCCTGTAAAGAAAACAGCCCCCTTGAGCATGGGTGTTCTGGAGGCTAAAACCTGCATCTTTTTACCATAGGGCGATTCTAAACCCGGGCCGGCTATAATCAGCCTAGGCATTTCCCTGTTCATGTTGTACATTTCATTTTGTAGTGCAACATATGCACAGATCAGCAGGTTAATGCCTTTCTTTTCATGAATTCTGCTAAGGAAGAGCAGATATGGTTGCTCGTCTAACAGCGGTACCTTCTGAAGAAAAGCCTTTTTCATAGCCGGCACATAAGAGGGTGGGTCAGCAATACCGTATCCCACATTTATCTCCCGCATAGGGTGGTATGGCTTAAATGGTTCCCTGGCAAGCTGAAGCTCCTCTTCGCAGGTAAAAAGCAGGCCATCGGCTTTGTTTACCACTTTACCCTCTATTAATTTCCAATACACCACATTGCGAAGTGCTTTTACCCTACGTTCCTGAGCTCGCTGAAAATAAGGATCCAGCATGCCGTGCGGCATAATGAAAAATTTAGGAACCTTATTTTTTTGTTTCTTTTGTATTTCTATTCTGGTTTTGAAAAGTTCCATGGCCTGTAGCACCGCGTAACTGGGATACAGCCAGAGCCCATGTACAATTACGGCATCGAATCGCTCAAAATTATTGATTAGCCAGGGTACCAGCTTGGAGTTATAATACCACGGACCAGTGCCCAAGCCTAAAGCATGAATGGGAAAAGTGTCGGCACCCAGATAGGGAGCTTCCGGGTCGTCCAGGCTCACAACTTCGTTTTGTACACCCAGCTTTTCCAGTTCAGGAATTGAATTACGCAAACCCTGACACGGGCCCCCTGAGGTAGGCATCATGTTGGCGATTACACGAAGTATTTTCATAGCACAGTTGCTTTCTCAATGATGCCTTTATAAATCATTTCAATCCTGTTCAGTGCAAATTCTGTATCAAATCTCTTTGCATTGAGCAAACCTGCCGCTACCACAGTTTTCCGTACCTCAGGTTTTAGTTCTATAATTTTATCTACAACCCTGGCCGCAGAAATTGCCCATGCTTCTATTTTATAGTCCTTTAGTGGTCGGCGGGGTATGAGAAATCCTGCCTTGCCGGCCACATCGTTCATGGGTGCTTCGTCAGTAGTAATAACCGGACAACCTGCAGCCATGGCTTCGGCAATAGGCCAGCCAAAACCCTCTGCCAAGGAAGGAAACAGAAAAACAGAGGCTCCTGAATAAGCAAGCAACACAGATCTGTCCGGAACACCCGTAAGAAAATGTATGTCTTCCCGAAAGGGTGATTGAGTACGTTCTTTTTGAATATTGTCACTGGGCTGCATGCCAATCATCAGCAAGGGAAGTGCTTTTCCACTCCACATGCGCCATGCATTGTAAATTTCAATTACACCGGTGCGGTTTTTATACCATTGATTTCCCCCTACATGCAGCAGGTAACCATCAGACAGGTTAATGCTAATTTCGTCGCCCAGTATCGACCTGGCCAGCTCCGGACTTTGGGGCTCAATCTTTTGGTTCAACCCATTATAAACCACCTCAGAACAGGTTGGAAAAACAGGAAGGAAGTGATGGAGGTCTTCTCTTGTTTTATTCGAAACAGAGATGAAATGCTTGCCTTTTGAATAGCCACGCCGGATTAGGGATTGGTACTGGCGACCAGTCCAGCCGGTAGGGTTTTCCTCAAACTGTCCCAGGGCTGACTGTTGGGCTAAAAAATCATGGCAATGGATTACGTGGGGCCGATCTGACACAAGAGGTACCCATAGCCCCAATGCCTGATCGGTAAAAATGTAAAGTGTATCCCGTGCACACTTTTTCAGGCGTTTACGTACCTCCTCAGGAAATACTATAAATTGGTCGATGTAGCCAAGCCACTTTTTCATGCCCGATGGAAAAGGGACGCGTACAAAAAGCGGGTGCGGCGACCAAAGCTCAACATGATGCCCCCGCTCTTTCATACCTAATGCAAGCATCTGTGTAAAGCGTGGCATGCTGTTAGAACCAAAAAAAGAAGGATGGGTAAAAAATACCAGATTCATAAGAATAGCTTGGCAAAACTTATCATAGAAGCTTTGGGCACAGGTACGGATCATTGATAACGTGGCACACAAGATTATACAGGCCTGAGGCAGCAGATCATGCTACATGCCATTCCTACACTTGCATAATTTATCAGAGCAAAACTTTCTCTGTTGGTTCGGAAAATTCAGTTGTTTTGAATACTACCTGTAAAATCTTGCTGCAAACATCTTCATTTCCTACCCCCATGCTACGGACCCTTCCCATTCCCCACTGCAGCATCTCCTCCCGCTTATCATCCTGGGCCAGTAGTTGTTTACAGATCTCTGCACATTCATCTACATCAGACCAGAAGGCAGCTTCAATGCCCTCTTCGTACATTTCCTTGTGCTCAGAAGTTCGTTCGGCACAGAGCAGTCCTCCGGCAAAAGGAATCTCCACAGAACGGCGGGTATGCAGATCGCGGTTTCCCTTAGACAGTAGCCCCAGACAAATCTTTGCACCCTGGATAGCAGCTACATAATCACGACCGCTTAAAACGCTTCCCCTATAGGCAGGTTCTAAAGATTTCCAGTATGGAGACTTCTGCCATCGTCCTCCCCAAACGTTAACCGGCACCCCCTGCCGTATCAGCTCCAGAATAAATTCATCTCTTTTTTCGTGCCTCATCCAAGTACCAATAAAAGCCACTTCTGAGCGAAAAGCTGCAGGTATAATGTCTTTACTGGTAAAGGGCATATGGACTACTTCATCGTACGACATACGCACCAGCAGCACCCTATTTGCTCCTCTCGCCTTATATTCATCTATATTCACAGCCCGGCGTACTACACAGAGGTCATAATAGGGCAGGGACTGCAGTAACAGGTCAAAGCGCCTGCCATCCCGTTTTCCTGTGGGGTCATCGTTATTATAGAGTACTAGCTGACAAGCCATTTGCTTCAAAATTTTCATAATGCCAGGCCCTAACAGTTCTCCGCTATTTACCCAAACAAGGTCCGGAGCAGCCATACTGTTAATAAGTTGCTTAATCCATAACTGCAGCTGTTGTTGTAATAAGCGATACCCGGTGCGGTAATGGACCGGACTTAGCCAGGAAGAGGCAAGGATTCCCGCCACTGCTTTGGCAGGGTTGTATATACTAACCTTATGCCCCAGCCTCTCTAGCGCCGCTGCTCTTTGGGCAGAAGTAGATCCCGGGTTATCGTCACCGAAATACAAGATATTGGCCATTGAACATCCTAGTCTAAATGAAGCTTTATTGAACTACCTCTTAGGGTGCAGTAAATCTGCTACGCCTAACCACCCGTGTAGACACAATGCCCGGCAGGAGGATGCTTAGGTATCGTGTTATGTGAAAAACAAGGAAGTAGAGCAGAAGCATTTGTAAGAAGCCCCGAAGCAGAAATTCAAAAGGTTCTATTACACTTTCTGCAGGAAGAAACCTGAAGGCGGTAGTAAGGCCTAGCAGGCCACAAAAACTAAAAAGAGGTTCTTTCGTATTTCCTGCTGACTCATCAGATCGCTTTAAGATTTTTAATTTATCGAACATCCAATAAACGGGTAGCATCCCCACCCCAAGCAGCAATAAATACCAATACCCAAAGGCTGCCATACCTGTACCGGCAAAGTGTCCTGTTCTGAACCCGCCCAATGCGCCCGGACCAGCACCTGCCTTGTAGTGCAGGTAGTCTCCAAAAGAATAACTGGTAACTACTGATTTATCCAGATTGAGCCCCAGTACATTAATAGCAGGCTGAGGCAGTGTAGCCCAGAACCGATCAATGGTAAAATCAAATAAAGAAGGGTCTATTTCACATAATTTCGACGCCTCCACAAGGCTGGCATCGTTATACTTTAGATTTGAGAATCTGGCCAGAAACAGGTTATCCATATACTGCTCATCCCATTCTCGCTCCTGTGTTATCCCGGCCAGTCTATATAAGCGTATTGCTTCTTTATCCTGGTAGGCCTCCAGTGTTAAGGCAATCAGTTCTGTTCTTGGAATATCATCACGAAGTCCCCGCACAAGTACCATGGCTGTTGCTATATCGGCCAGGGGCCCGGTAAAAAACCAAAGACCCATAGCTGCTATAAATACATTTCGCACGGTAAACAAACGTGTCCTGATTATCCCCAGCAGCAGTCCTAAGCCAAAAGTAAAGCCAACGGAAGTAAAGCCTAACATAAAAGCACCCCGGCTGTTTCGCCCCAGACTAACGGCAAAAAGGAGAATTGTGAATATTACAAGCAGTGGAATTATTCGCTTAAGATTCCCCTCTTTCTTGCCATAAAGACGTCGGAAAGGAATAAAGAAGGGAGCATAAGAGAAAGCAATCAATCCCTGTATAAATTTATCGCCCGCCCCCGATACCTCTCTGCCTACAGAAGGCGAATAAAAGTAAACATAAAACATAGATGCCAGCCCCAAAAACCCCATGATCCAGAGCTGACGGTCATTAGGGGGAATAAAAAAACCGGCCTTCACCAAAAGGGAGCGGGGTCTGTTTCGGTTAGTTCTTTCAAATGAGCGATATACAAGATGTGCCGCTACCAACACAATAAGTGCCGCACTGGAATGCATAAACACTTCAATTGGCAGATCCATATTATGAATAATTGGCTTGCCCTCCAGCAGTGTAAATAACAATGGAAAGTAAAACTGGGTAAGGGTAAAACCGATAATTAAAAAACCTGAAATCGGGTAGGTAGCAAGTACACCCGACCGCAGAATGAATTTTGTAAGCACAAGCCATGCAAAGGCAACAGTTACTACTGCTATGGCATTGTCCAAAGACCAGAAAATTCCTAGCTGCAGAATTGAAAAAAGAAATAATATGAACCAGGAAAAGCGCACAAATCCGGAAAGAAAGCTCTCCTTCCTGCCTGCTGCATTGGCAGTTGCTTTTGGCAAACCATAAGCAATAGGAGCATCGCTTACTTCCTTCAATGTATATTCCATAAATAAACTGCTTAAAAAATATATTGCTTACAGGCGCGCAACACTTTTACGACAGAGGCCGGATTGATACCTGCAGAGCTTTCTTTGTGAACTGAAAAAAGAGTAGGTGCAGCAAGTAACCAGGTGCAGCTGCTTACTAAATATGTTTAGGACAAAGCTTTTTTAAGCATAGGAACAACATTACTCCCTTTCAGAAGTCTTTTTACCATTTGCTTTGTGGTATGCTCCAACAGCCCTACCTCCTGCAATATGTTAAAACGAACCTGTTCGTAAACAGGGTGATTTTTCCATTGTGTATACCTGTGCATCACTGTACCTGTTAAGGTAGCTTCCCAAATATCTGCAATGGTTTGCTCGGTGTACATGCACGCTTTCTGCTGGCCATTATAGACAAGCTTGGCATACAGGGCAGGATGGTCACGCAATCTCAGTACTTGCTTTACCACATCTTCAGGTGTACCTGCCAGCAGGTAATCTTCTTCGGGCACACCAAGCTGTCTGAAGGCAGAATCATAACCCCCAACAAAGGGTATGTTTGCGTGCCATGCACTAAACAATTTGGTAGGTGGCTTTGTGTTGTAAGGGTGTGTGCTAAAGCTTCTGATACCTACCAGCACATCTACAGTGCTAAGGTCATGCCAGTTCCCACTTGACTGCACCACAAATTCAAGACCATGCTGCTCAAACATACTTCTCCAACTCTCGGTAGATCCGGCCATATTTCCCCTGATTGGTGCTCCGGCATATGCCACCCTTTTAACTCCCTGCCTATGCTCATCTCTTTTGATGAGGCCCGGCTGAACCCAGTGGGGAATAAAAGTGCAGTTAGAGCCAAGCTGGTTCATGTTTTGAACAAGATGATAGTGTGCCCATCTTCTTTGAGGATAATCAGCTCTTACGCAAACCACAAATTCAGAGGGGGTTCCCTGTAACTTGAGGAGCTGATCTGAGTGGATGATGTTAATTTTATCAGATAACAAGCGGTTTGTGCAGCAAACAGGCAGTCGGTTCCTTTTGGCCAGAATCAAATATGCCTGCAGGCACCAGTTATAATCGCCTCTGGTAAAAACCCTTACATAATCTTCGGGGCCAATATTCGGTATATCAGCATGAGCTGCGTCAGTACTATCTATAACAAAATTGAACATAACAGTAATTGATTATTCAACCCAAAGAGCTTGCATTAGCAGCTACAATACAGCAACTTCTCACGTACATAAAATAGCTATGGCCTGTACTCTTACTAATAATTAAGAATAAACCAGTCTGGCAGATGATTTTGTCTGTAACCCCTTCACTATTTCAGCAAAGGAACTACCGTAACTATCCCAGCCGCCCAGGGCTTTTACACGTTCCAGGGCAGCCAACGACATTTTCATTTGAAGATCGGGATCATCGGCAAGCTGTTGCAGCCTTTCAAGAATAACCTCGGGCGAGCGGATAGGAACAATGAATCCCTCAACACCATTGCTAAATAAATCTTCTGCCCCTGTATGCCTGCTGGCTATTACCGGACAACCACAGGCCAATGCCTCTCCCTGCACCATGGCAAGACCTTCTTCAATGCTTGGAAGTACAAAAGCATGTGCGCTGCTATAAATCTGGGGCAGACTGGCATTAGGCACAAGGCCTCTGAAGGTAACGTCTGTGAGAGAAAATTTAGGCAACAGGCTCTTCACCTCATCTGAAACTGAACCTACAACCACTAATTCTTTTTGTGGATGCTTTAGTGCCTGGAAAGCTTTCAGCAGATAGAAAAATCCTTTTCTGATACTTACTCCCCCCACCCAAAGCACCCGGAATTTACCTTTAGGAGGATCAGCGACTTTTTTAAACCTTTCCAGGCGGGCACCATATGGAGCTTTGGCCAGCTTGTGCACCGGCACCCCCATTTTTATAAAAGATTGTTTCACAAACTCCGAAGGCACTGTAATTTTATCAGCCTGCTCATATTCAAGTTCTTCCTTGTCTATAACCCTTGGATCGATGCCGGAAAATTGCAGCCCCCAGTGTTTGTATTCTTCCCGAAGAATCTCATCCTGAAATCTGATATGAGATGAACCACGATCGCATATATAGAAGCCGCCGCGTATTTGTGCAGCAGCGCCTGCATGTAAGCCACTGCCTGATAGTGCCACCAGACATACAGGCTCCTCCCCGATCCTGCCGGCAACATGCCGGTCCAGTGTCTCCCGGGCCCACCAGGCCCATTCCATATTTAGCCAGTCCCAGTTTCCCAAACCAAAGTTGTAGCGGGCCATGTAGGGTGTATGAAGCCACGGAAAGGTTCTTACTTTGTGCCGTGGTATACCCTGCTCATCGCTTAGCTTAAAGCGGGGATATGCGCTCCAAATGCTATCCAACATGCTACGCTTTTCCATTTGCCGCGCCAGGTGGAAATGCCAGAAGCGGCTTGTAGAAATTTGAGTAACTTTTATATTGCCAGAAGTGGCAAGTAACGGATTAGTCATGGATCCTGATTAATTTTTCATTTTGAAGCTGACGTAAGCTCCTCCCTTTCGCACAAAACCTAGCAGGTAGTGTGCATTTAACAAAATACCCCGGCTAAAGCCTTTCCAGTTGTCGTCCGTTAGCTGCAAAGAACGATGGAGGACGTAAGGGATCATAACGATATCAGCAACCAGTGTTGAAAGTGCTGCTCCTTCGATGCCATAGAAATAGCATAGCAAAACACAAAAAGCAATACTTAATAAACTGGCAAAAACGTACCGCCAGGCAAGCCCCTCGTGTTGATTGCAGGCAGCATGTACTACACTGCTTGTAAACCAAAGTGCGTTGAAAGGTATAGGAAGCAGGAAAAGCAGTAAGAGGTGCTGAGGCAATTCAATAGCTTTACCAACCCAGTAATTATAAAGCGTTGGCCCCAGAAAAGCCAGACCAATTACCCCTGTGCAGGCCACTACTACAGCAAGTCCTACCCCTATCTGGTGCAGCCTGGCGGCCTTAACTTTGTCACCGGAACCAAACAAATGGCTAAGCTCCGGCCATATTGATTGATTAATTAGCTCCATGGCCTGATTTAGCGATCTTACCAGCGTTCTGACGGTGCCGAAAAGGGTCACGGCTGCCGGGCCCAGCATGGTCTGAATTACCAGTAGTGAGCCCTGAAAAAGAAAAGCATTACCCAGTGGGAAAGCCTGAAAAGCAATCCCTTTTCTGAATAGTGTTCTAAACTGCTCTATTTTAATCTCAGGAATTGAGAGATGCAGTTGAGGAAAAGCCCGCCAGCTCAGCCACTGGAAACTCAGCAGGTAAAGGAGTACCGAGCAGAGTGAAGCAAGCGCCAGGTGATCGAATCTTTTACTGTAGTTTAACACAATTACCATGGAAAGCAATGAGATCCAGGGCATAAAGCTTGAAACCAGCATAGCCAAATGAGCTTTCTTTGCTGCTTTGAAACGTCCATTAAAGAGTTCGCCCAGGAATGAAACAAAAACTGATATCACCAGCCATATAACAGCATTTGTTAGTTCCTGGTGTCTGGCTGCAGTAACACCAAGTAAATTCTCCCAGGGTATGTAGGGCGCCAGCAAGGCAGTAATAGCAACTCCTACGACACCTATCCCAAATATCAGGAAGTAGGTGGTAGCGTATAGACTTCGAGCCTTGGCTAAATTACCTGCAGAAACCGCCATGGACATTTCATTGGAGGCAACACTTCCAAAACCCATGTTTGCCAGGGTAAGCCATGATGGCAGGGAGCTTAATACCAACCAGCGTCCATAGTCATCTACCCCCAGGAAGGTAAGCAGTAAGGGTACCTGTATAAAGCGGAAGAGTACTAAAGATCCTTTTCTCCAAACCCCTGCTCCCATGTTTAGGAGCAGGCTGATTTTAACCGACATGCTGGCTGTTATTAAACCTGGTAATTCTTATATATTCAGTTAGGAAGAAGCGTTTTTTTAACCTTGCCGTTTAACTTTTCTTTACCATTTACAATTTTCTCCCCATAACCATAGCCGTATCCATATCCGTAACCATAGCCATTTTTAGGTTTGGCATCATTGAGAACAATCATGGGATGGTTAATTTTTTTAGATCTGTAGATATCATCTATAATAGACAGCTGGGCTTTGAAGGTGTAACCATACCGAACAATGTACAAACATGAATCTACCAGATGAGATAAGGTAAAAGCATCGGCTACCTGTCCTACAGGAGCGGTATCAATCAATATATAATCAAAACGATCCTTAAGTTCATCAAATAAAGTGTTTACTTTCTGGCAGATCATTAATTCTGCCGGGTTTGGTGGTATAGGCCCTGACCCAATCAGGAACAAACCTGGTACCAGAGGCAGTGGAACGAGTATATTCTCCAGTTCAATCTTATTTGAGATAAGGTAATTGGTCACCCCTACATTATTTGATAAGCCTAAATCCTGCATCAGCTTTGGCTTGCGCAGGTCAAAACTTACTATTACCACCTTTTTACCTAAAAGCGCTAAGCTGGCAGCTAAATTGATACTGATAAAGGTCTTTCCTTCTCCGCTCATGCTGGAGGTGAGCATGATTACTTTGTTTGTTTTTCCGACTGCTGCAAACTGCATGTTTGTGCGGATCAGGCGAAAAAGCTCTGCTATAGGTGTGCGATTATGCTCAGTAACAGCCAGAGCATTGCGTAGATTATTATGGGAAATTTCTCCAAGTATTGGCGTAGCTGTGGTCAGAAGCACATCTTTTTTAGTCTGTACCTTATCATTCAGCATTTCCCTGAAATATATACCTGCAAAAGGAAAACCAAGCCCTATCAATATGGCAATTAAATAGGTGGTAGATTTTCTGGGGCTAATCGGATACTCATCCGGAGTCGCCGGATCAATAATGCGTGAATTGGATATAGTTGAGGCCAGAGAAAGTCCGGACTCTTCACGCTTTTGCAGCAAATACAAATAGAGCTCTTCCTTTATCCCCTGTTGGCGACCTATTTCCTGTAAGCCTCGCTCTATGGAAGGTGCCTGCTGGATCTTAGATCCAAATTGTACTGATTTACTTTGCAGGTTGCGGTGGGAAATAACTAAGCCATTTTTGATATTTTGTAGGTTCTCCAGAATGTTTTCCCTTAAATTTCCTAACTGCTCACTCATGTTCTGCACAAGCGGGTTGTTAGGCAGCGTTGTTCTTAACATCCGTTCCCGGTCGAGTTTGAGCTCATTAAATCTTGTGATAAGCCCTAATAAGGTGGGGTCCTGGATAGAGAGGCTGCTGGGTACTAACTGGTACTCATCGCCCTGCTTCATCAGGTATCTTTCAATAGATTCCAGCACATCAATCTGAACGCCCAGATCTGCCAGTTGCCGGTTATATTCACTGGCCTGCTCCATGTACAGGCGCACCTGCGAACTAACATCTGTTACTTCATTGGTACGTTTGTATTGTTCTACGTTCTTTTCCACATCAGATAATTCTGAACTCAGATACCTTAAACGTTCATCAATAAAGTTAAGCGTACTCGTCGCAATCAGATTTTTATCTTCTACAGCTTCTTTGTTGTAGACTTCAATCAGCTTAGTAATAATATCTCTTCCCTTGTCCTTTACAGCATCTGTTAAGCTTATTGTTAACACACTTGCCATTTTGTTCGATTGTGAAATGGTGAGCCTTTGGGCATAACTATTAGCCAGCTTTTGTATATCATGAAATTTTAGTATAACTGACCTTTCTTTACCCAGGGTACTTTCTGAGTTACTTAGTACCGTAAAAGTACCATAGGGCATTTTTATCTCCCTGCCAAACTGGTGGCTTGTAATCTTTTGTTCTTCTTCCTCTTCAATCTCAAACGAACCTTTACTATTCAGGTGCAGAATGATTACTTTGTTAAAGGCAGAAGAATCCAGCTGACTTACAATTACCTTCACAGGGCTCTTAGCTCCATAGATTTCCACATCATTCAGAGGCCCCTTTATATAATAGCTTGTATGCAGGGAAAGCTCGTTTAAAACCCTTTGCATTAAGCTGTTAGATCTTAAAATTTCAATTTCATTATCGATCACGGTAGTAGTTTTGAATATATCCAGCTCACTGAATATTTCTCCACCGCCCATATTCGGACCGTTTTTATCACTCTTAATCAGTATTTTACTTTTAATATTATACTGAGGGGTAGCGTACAGGAGGTAGACATAGGCTACACTTAGGCAAGTAATAATCCCTATAAAAAAAAGATGCCAGTACCGTAAATATGTAAATAAGACAGCTTTAACATCTATCTCACCATACTCCGCATTTCCTGTATAATTATCTTTTTCAGCCATATCAGTCTAGTTATAAAAATCTTGTTAAAACGAGTGCGATAAGCGATGCCACAGAAAGTCCGATGGAGATGTTACTCCTTTTGGTACTGGCCTGTTCGGCTCGTGCTTTATCGGGCTCTACATACACCACATCGTTTTGTTTCAGAAAGAAAAAGGGCGAGTCCAGGACTTCACTGTTATTCAAATTCAACCTGGTTATTTTTCTTAATCCATCTTCATACCTGATGATCAGCACGTTTTCTCTTTTGCCATAGGCGGTCATGTCACCAGCCAGTCCCAGGGCCTCTAGTACATTTATGTTCTCGGAGGGAATCGTAAAAGTTGACGGCCTGTTTACTTCTCCAATAACAGTTATTTTATAATTCAGGTATCTTATGTTTACAATTGGATCTTTCAGGTACTTCTTTAGTTCAGCTGTAAGGTTGCCTTTAAGTTCAGCTTTGCTTAATCCTCCTACTTTAATTCTTCCCAGCACCGGAAAATCAATATAACCCTCTTTATCGACGAGGTAACCCTCCTGGTAGATAGCATCTGCACCACCGGGAGTGGTTGTGTTTCTTACGGGTGTAATCTCACCTCTGTTAAATAAGCTATTGGATTCATAGTTCAGGCTTGAAACAGTAATACTCACCAGGTCATCCGGCTGAAATTTAGGGTCAATCGTATTGCTGACCTGTTCGGTATAAACATGCCTGTTATATAAAAAAGCATCATCTTCTAAATCACTTAAGTAGGTCAGGTTCCGCTGCATGCAGGAGGTCATGACCATCAGTACGAGTAGGTAAATCAGTCTGATTTTCATATTCTTATAATTATGCCCTCTTAAAATTGCCAGATGCTTTCCGGTAGATTGGTCTGGCGCAGAGGGCTTCCTTTTAATATTCTTTTCAGTTGTTAAATAAACTGACTGCAGTTGCTTTCTTATATTAGCTCGCAGCCAGTTCCCGATAGGCCATTAGTTCTTCAGCTGGCAACTCTACATGAACACAGTAACCAAGAGATTCAAAGCGAAGCAATAGCCTTTCCTTCCCCCTGAT
Organism: Flammeovirgaceae bacterium 311; assembly: GCA_000597885.1. NCBI lineage: Bacteria > Pseudomonadati > Bacteroidota > Cytophagia > Cytophagales > Flammeovirgaceae > Flammeovirgaceae bacterium 311. The sequence continues at coordinate 4,756,622 of CP004371.1, read as the reverse complement.
CTGAATAACCTCTGCTTTGATGCCTTTTAAAGGACCGGAACGAACTTCTACCATATCACCCCTGGAAAAATTATCATATTGCACAGTCAGGTCTCTGGGTTCATTGATGATAATCTGCCTTAAATAATCAATCTGTTCATCAGGTATGGCAGCAGGCTGGCCGTCAAATCTAACATAGCACACTGCCCCGGGAGTATTCAGCACATCGAAATGCTCTTTTTCCGTTATCCTTACAAACAGATAGGAGGGAATCAGTGGCAGTTCAATTGTTTTCTTGCGGTCTGTACGCTGGCTTAATGTTTTTTTCAGTGGCAGAAAACATTCAACTTTCTTTTGAACAAGCAGCGTATGTAATTTTTTCTCTGCACGCGATCGGGTATACACAGCATACCAGTTGGGGTTTTGTTTAAAAAATGTATTCATTCCTGTTTAGTTGAAATACTCTTTAAATATTCGATCCAGAACTGTATGTATGGGTACAGATGTTATAAAAAAGCATGGCTTCGCTCTTTCAGTTACACCTGCTTTTTTTCGGGTAACTTAGCTTTAGAATTGATATGTGATTTGTTAGGAATTAATCTTAAAAGCACATATTTATACCAGAGCGAACATAACAGTTCGCTTTCAATAAATATATCCGGCTCCGCTTTCGCTCAATGCCTTATCATTGCCGGTACCAGGTCAATTATTGCTTTTCCATTTTAATCATCTTTAGCAGTACTATGCCGCTTTAACCACAAGTTGCTGCCTCAGAAAATCCTGATACATCAAACCCAGGCCTGCTTCAAGCTTTAGCTTATGTCTCCAGCCGAGTCTGATAAGCTTACTTACATCCATCGCTTTACGGGGTGTTCCATCAGGTTTGCTGGTGTCAAACTTAATTTCACCTTTATAGCCAACAACTCCGGCCACCAGTCCCGCAAGCTCGCCGATGGAGACATCTTCTCCGGTTCCAATATTGATCAGCCCTGCTTCATCATAATGCTGCATTAGAAAAATACAGGCATCTGCCAGGTCATCGGCAAACAAAAATTCTCGTCTGGGCATACCGCTACCCCAGACAATTACCTCCGGACGCTTCTCAACCATTGCTTCATGAAAGCGGCGGATAAGGCCGGGAATAACATGACTGTTTTCCGGATGATAATTATCACCATAACCATAGAGGCTTGTAGGCATCAAAGTGATATAATTACATCCATACTGCCTGCGATAGGATTCACATGTCTTGATTCCCGCTATTTTTGCTATGGCATAAGGCTCATTGGTTGGCTCTATTGCACCTGTTAACAGGTACTCCTCCTTTAGCGGTTGTTGTGCCATTTTAGGATAGATACAGGAAGACCCCATATAACATAGTTTTTTTACTTCCTGCAGGTAAGCAGCATGAATAATGTTAATACCAATCATCAGGTTATCATAGATAAATTCTCCCCGATAGGTATCATTGGCCAAAATGCCTCCCACTTTGGCTGCTGCAACAAATACATACTCGGGTTGTTCCCTTGCAAAAAATCTTTGTACTGCTTCCTGATTTCTTAAATCTAGTTGCTTAGAACCAATAGTAATCAAGTTTTTAAAACCATTAGCTGTTAACGCACGGCAAATAGCTGATCCGACCATTCCCGTGTGCCCTGAAACATAGATCCGTGATTTTTTCTCCATTGGATTGAGATTAGGTAAGAGTTTTTTGCTTTAGCTAACCGGAAGCAGACAAAAGCAGACAAAAAGAAATTCTATCCTTTTAAAAAATATCAGCAGGAGAAAATAGTACAACAGAGGAGTTACAGCAACAAGGGTAGTAAGCCTGCAGTTTGAAGAAGCCCTCTTTCCTTTAAGAAAGGAGTTCCCATGCATGTCCAAAAACCTGCAGCGTAATTAAAAGCTTGATCTGCGGATACAGCTTCGCTCTTTCAGTTACATTGGCTGGTTCCCGTAACTAAAACTTTATTTGCAGACGGCTCACTCTTAATACTATGCAATGAGCGTAAAAATCAGTTAGTCATTACCTGAAAACATAGCATCAGGGGCTGCATCAGCAACACCTAATCCTGCTACAGGCTTAAATATTTGTAATTCAGTGATCTATTCCATTCTAACCAAACCAGTCTATATGAGTATTGCAAATTTAACCGGAACTACTCACTGATTTTATCAGCTCTCTATCAGGAAAATTTTACAGTTTATTGCTCATATAAAGGCTAGCACCAAGTGTGCTTCAGCTTTTTCTGACAATCGGCTTTACCGGCCAAGCACAGTAAAAAATAGTCACACCCAACTGAAGGCTCCAGAAAGAATATTCGATAAACGGTATTGTTAAAAAATCCTCAGAATTTAGCTGAACGTGAATGTGATCAGATATACAAGCCAAAAAAACTCATTATACATACACATCATACTGAAAACCAATCCCCTGAAACAGAGGCACCGCCGCCTAAATTAAAATAGAAAAGTTTCCATAATTAACCTTTCTATCTCACATAGCACTTAATGGATAAAAATAAACCTTTAAAAATCTTAAGTTGCAGTCTTAATGTTCCAACAATTAATTTATTAATGATCTTATAACAGATGTTAAATTAACAGGACTTTTGCTTTAATGCAATTCATTCTACTTTAATTTTTATAATTTTTTTTCTAAATCGTTATAATCAATAGGCAGCAGGTTTTTGATTAACAAAAGCAAATTGTATTTATTTGATGTTAAAACATGATTATCCAGAAGCCCGCTATTAAACCTATATAACTAATTGAATACCTGCTTGTAATAAGTCATATAACCAGATTAGCACAACAATCTTAATTACATGTAAAGCCATAAAGCCCTATTCCTAGTCTGCACATAAAAAAAACCTTCTACCATCATAATTCAGATGGCAGAAGGCTTTTAGGAATACATACAGATCAAGAGCATTATAGACAGTATAGCTCCTAAGGAGTATATTATTCTCCCCCTATTCTTTTAGTACTTTAAGGATCTTTCGTTCAGCGGTTCTGGTGTTTTCTACGGAGATAAAATACAAACCTGTCATTAGATGGATGCTGTTGCTCATGTCTATTTCATGCTCCATTTGCTCTGCTGATGCCTGTGTAAAGCGCTGGCTGTAGAACTCTTTACCCAAAGCATTGTATAGCCTGACGACATATTCAGTTGCCAAATCAGCAGCAGGAAGCTTTAGGTGGAGGACATCATCAAAAGGGTTAGGATAAACCACTATACTATTTGCAGTTGTATGCTCACTGGAAAGCTCCTCATCAGCGGAAGTCTCCATTCTGACACTGCTTGCCATGCTACTGGTTACTCTTATTACTTCTATAGCCGAGACAATTGGTCTTTGGCTGCCACCATCGCTGGCGAGTGCGCTGAAATAGAGGTTTAGTGTACCATCAGCTACGTTAACCACAGTGCTTTCTGTAACAGCTTTGTTTTTGGCACCCGTTACCCTTATGATGTCGTAGTTTTCCAGGAACTTGGATCCCTCCAAGCTTACATCAAATACCCGGTGTCCGACTTTGCTAAAGTTTATCTCTGCAAAGTGCAGCACTACATTGTACTGACCGTTGTCAAGGGGAAGGCCATAACTGAATGTACCTTTGTTGGTGGAGGAGCCTCTGGCCGTCTGATACATCTCATCATTTGTGGTGCCATCAATAGGGCTGGTAGTAGTGTAGCTGTAACCTGGCAGTGGAGCATAATAATCATCTGCACTAAAGACGCCAATGGAGTTGCTTAGCTGCCCCCCACCTGCATTGATGCGATAGACAACAGAGGGATCGACTGGCGCAGCTATGTTAAGCACAAACTCATCACTGACTGCACCTCCTTTGTTATCATCTGCGGTAACCTTGATGGTAAGGCTGGCAGGGCTGCTCACAGGTGGGGTTCCACTAAAGGTGCGCGTTGAACCGTTAAAGTTTAACCAAGAAGGCAAAGCTGTATTGTTTGACAGACCAGCGGTGTAGGCTAAAGGATCTCCATCAGCATCTGTGAAGGTACTGGAGGCAAAGGTGTAGTTATAGCTAATGCCAATGGTAGCTTTCTGATCTGGTATAGCATTACTTACTACCGGCGGCTGGTTAGCAGGGTCGGTAACTGTTATGTTCACCACTGCAGAAGTACTGGCTCCGGTTGAATTATCTATGGCCCTTGCCGTTAATGAGTAGCTGTCTGCAGACACCCCACTCCAGGTGTAGGTGTAGGGGCTGGTGACATCTTCTCCCAGTTTAACAGTACCCTGATAGAACTCAACCTTGGCTATTGTACCATCTGCATCAGTAGCCAAAGCCGCTATGGTAATAGTAGCCGGTGCCGTAAAGCTGGCACCATTGGCAGGCGAGCTAATACTCACAGTCGGCTGCTGGTTGGCGGCAGCATTCACCACCACATCCACCTGATCAGGCAGGCTGACCGCCCCCTCATTATCTGTTACTGTTAAGCTGAAGACATAGGTTCCGGCAATGAGATTATTTACTGTTGGAGTGGCTACACCAAAGCTACTGAAAATGGCAGTGTTAGGACCATCCACCTGACTCCAGCTATAGCTACTGATGGTGCCATCGCTATCGCTGCCTGAACCATTGAGCACAGTGCTGTTGGTAGGCAGTGTAATGTTCTTGTCAGCCCCTGCAATGGCTGTGGGTCGCTGGTTGCTTGCAGGTGTGTCTAAGCTTATCAGTTCAATGGCAGAGATCTTGGCATTCTCTACAGAGGCCACAAAGCCCAGGTTCAGCACTCCATCTGTAATGGCTACTTCTGTTTCTTTTACCAATGCCGTAGCATAGCCTGCTTCTGCATAGATGTCGAAGTTGGTGAGCCAGGCACTGCCTTCTGCCGTTATACTAAAGATGCGCTTGCCGGTGGCTTTGGCATAAATTTCTGCAAAATGCAGCCTTACCAGGTAATTTCCTGCCGGTACAGCAATATCATAGCTGAAGCTTTTGCCCCAGCGCTCACTGCGGTATAAATCATCATCTGTGGTACCTTCTATGCTTACAAATGGTTTTATGTAGGGGCTTGAGGTTCCGTTAAAGTACTGATCTGCTGCAAAGACTTTGCCATCACCGGTGGTATACTGCTCTCCTCCTGTGTTCAACCGAACAACAGTAGTTGTACCTTCAGCGGCAACCACTACTACTACCTCATCTGTGGCGGTAGCTCCTCTGTTATCAGTAACTGTGAGTACAAGGTTGTGCGTACCTACAGGCAGGCTGATGGTAGGATTAATACCTGTGATAAGCTCTGTACCGTCCTTTGACCAGCTGTAGGTGGTTATGATGCCGTCTGCATCGCTGCTGGCGCTCCCGTTTAAGGTAGCTGCAGCCATGCCATCAGTGCCTGCTGTCAGTGCCTGATCTGCTCCTGCACGGGCTACTGGTACTATATTAGGAAGGTCATCGCTTGAGATTCCCTCCCCACTTAGCATTACTGTTGAGGCCGTTGCACTTCCTGAATGGCTGATCTGCAAAACAGCTACCTTTGACCCCTGAGAAACAGGCGCGAAATTAACATTAACAATTACAGAAGCACCCGGATTTAAGGTAACCGCCGCTGTAAAATCATGCAGAAATTCTGTAGCATTGTCTCCAGTAACAATAATCTCGGTTATGGCAAGCTCACTATCACTGTTATTTGTTAGTTCTATTGGCTGAGGATCAGAAACCGTATTGGCCAATTGGGAGAGATAGTGCAGTGACTCGGTACTTAGAAGCAGCAGTGAATTATCTTCTACTGTTCCATATAAGTTTACACTTGCTTTCCCGGCAGAACCGGAATGCATAATTTCCAAAGCAGCAAGCTTGTCACCAGCCGTAGACGAAAGCATGCTTAAAGTTAGGTCTATACTGGCATCCGGCTTCAGCAGGAAAGGAAGCGGATAAGGGCTGCTGACCAAAAACCCACTACTTCCGGTAACTGTAAGCCCTGTCACCAGCATTCCCTGATTACCATCTGAATTTCTGATCGTTATGTTATTACTAACCTCCTGGTTTACTTTTGTTTTACCCACATTCACCTGCAGTGGGTAATTAAGAAAACTTTCAGAAACAGGTGTTCCTGTTGGAGATGTTTCGTTGAACATGTAAAAGGCTTCCTGCGACCTTAGCTCAGCCCCTGACCCCTGTGTACTGTTTCCGGCAGCAATGTAAATACCTCCATTGGAAACAATTGCCTGCGTGCCATGCCGTCCCTGATCCAGTGGAGTAAGGGTTCGCCAGGTGTGGGTAAGGTTACTCAGGGCCTCGGTTTGATTACGCGCCAGAGACTCAGTATTACTCTCCCCTCCAATCACTAAAATTTCATTTCCAAGAACTGCTACTGCAGCGCCTGCCCGCTGGGTTGGGATGTTGCCTGTAGGTGCCGGCAGCGTTATCCATTCGCCGGTGCTAAAATTGTACATGTCTACTTCAGCAATCATATTCAGGAATACTCCTTCTTCTGATTTACTTAGCCTGCCTGCAGCGGCATATACCTTGTCTTCGATCAGGGCTGCCTGGAAGTGATCCCTCGGTCTTGGTGCATCTGGTAAAACAGTCCAGCTGTTGGTGGCTGGGTTAAACTCATCAAACCATGCTACATGGCCTCCATAATGACCATCTATAATACCACAAACGAGGTAGAATTTATCGCGGTACACAAAGGCTCCTGCAGATCCTCGCCTGCGGCTCTCCGGAATTTCGGGCCCCACAATCCATTTATCAGTTACCGGATTATAAATGTAGATGTTGGGAACTGGCTGCTCATGTGGATATGATCCCATAAATGCCCCAACTACATAGAGCAGTCCTTTGTACTCGATTGCCTGAAAGTGGTGCATTTCTAGCGGCGTCTGTGCGCCGAGCGACCAGGAATCAGTTGCAGGATCATAAATATTAACATTTTTAATGCCGCGCCCGCCAAGCAGATAAAACTTATTGCCTACCTGCACAAATGCATTTTCGTGCCTGGCTTCGGGATCGTTGGTGGAGGTTAGAGTGTGCCAGTCTCCTAGGGTATTCAAAGGATCCAGGTTTACATTCACATAGTCCCAGGTGGCTGTGAAGGGCGCATTTGAACCTCTGGAGCTGGCAATGAGGCCTACCGCAACCGCAGCTGTGCCCTGCACTGCTGTTAGTAAAGCCCCCTCTAGCTGTATAGGATTACCCAGGTTCTTCAAAATATTGCCATCTATCTGGTATTTTGGCTGTACGGTACCCCTAAGTGGATCTACAGCTAAAAACAAATCCAGTGTATTGGCAGCAAGTACATTATCTCCAATTAGTTGCTCCCCAGACTTGTTAAGTGCATAAACAAGTTGAGATTTTACCACGCCTCCGGATTCAACCAGTACTTCCAGGCCTCCGATACCGGAATTAGCCACCAGGGCAATTTTCAGATAGTTATCCTGATCGCCGGTACCTAAATAAAGACCCTGAGACTGATTATTAACAGGAGTATGGCTGTTAAAGAACGGCGACAGCATGCGGGAATCAATTGTAAAAGGCCCGGTGCTGCTTTGTACATTAATACCAAACTGAAATGTATTTTGCTGGTTATTTCCGGCTCCATAAGCATCTCCACTGGTTACACCATCAACTGTAAAGGCACCCACGGCTCCTCCTGCAATAAGAATTTCTTTATCGAATGCATCCAGGTAATCTACACTACCGTTGGCCATTAAGCCGGTAAAGCCAAGGCCGAAAAAGCCAGTGCCTGGATCATTATTCAATAAAGTATAATTGATAGGCAAAGCAGTATTCAAACCATTGTGCAGATCCAGCGCAAAATAATCTTCGGTATCCGGGATAGCGTCATTATCATCATCCAGATCGTTCAGGTCAGAGAAAAAATCACCATCATTATCTGTAGGTTTGCTGGAGGGTGAACAAGGATCAGTACCATTGTCTATTTCATCGGCATTGCTAAAGCCGTCTCCATCATCATCCAGCACTATATCATTCAATCCGGTACAATTTGTAAAGTCAATAGGCTCAAAAACTGCAATTGACTTACTACCGTAAACAGCCGCCCAGATACTGCCAGGAAAAATATCGCCATCGCCCTGAGCAATAACATCCAGTGGGTTTAGAAAACCCGAAGCCAGTTCAACCACTGCTACTACTTGGGTGCCATCCTGGCTTAATTCTATTTTGTAAATCCTGCCATTCCAGGTGGTAACTAGTAGATTGCCGGTAAGGGCACCATTAAAATTCGTAGCTGTATACTCTGTAACACCATTCGTTGAGGTAGACCATATATATAAGGCACCATCGTCCACACCGGGGTTTCTAAAGTCTCCTTCTACAGGGTTTGCCATAGACAGTGGAACCGGTGGCCAGTCGGCAGGAAGCGGATATAGTGGATCTGTTGTGCTGGTTCGCCACACACCTGCTGTATCGTAGGTGTAGAGACCTGCGCCAGCAGGGTTTGCACGTATTGGTGTGGGGTGCCCGCCGTAAAATCCTTTTGTTACCAAATGCAGGTTATCTTTATTGTTAACCTTGCCATCATTAGGGCCCGGACCTGAAGAACCTGGTTCTCCAGTGATATAATTATTTGTTACAGTTCCGTCGGTTCCTTCATTTTCAGGGTGGCCTCCCCATCCTCCGTTTGCTCCGTTATCTATGGTGTACATTCTTCCTTCACGACCTGGCGTTTTGGTCACCACAATGTCATATACGTTTCTATATCCTGGAGAGTAGATCTGTACCGGTCCGTTCAGCACCAGTTTGGCTTGGTTCAGACCATCGTTTCCACCAAAGGGATCACCAATGTCTGATCCATCAGGATTGTTTGGCCGGGTGGGGTCATCAACCGTAGGCAGGTCGTACTTATATTGCTGTCCCTTTGCATCTGTTTTTGTCGGAAGAGCCTCTATGTAGTTCAAGTCAACTGTTAAGATAGCAGCAGAAAGTGCGTATTCTGTAATAAAAGCAAAGTTATTGGAAGGAGAACCGGCATTGGTATGGCCACCCTGAGCTACATACATCAGATTGGTCTGCTCATCAATGTACATCCCGTTGTTTGCATGGTTTTCTTCCGATCTGGGCAAACCTCTAACAATATCTACTTTTTCCCAGCTGCCTCCATTTCTGGTCAGGCGTGATATTGTGCCGGAGTTTGTATCGAGATCTTTGTCGGCACGCACGCCGCCGCCGCCAATTCTCGGATCACTGGAACCAACATACAATACCGGATTCTCTGCTGTACCCGTAACCAGTATACCCGTTACCTGACGGGTTTTTACTCCGGAATTAAATACACCATTGTCGTTATAGTTAGGTATTGATTTTACCAATGTAATGGTTTCTGTATTAGTTACCCGGTAATCACCCGCTCCTACCCTGGTAATGGTTAAGGCATATATAAAACCGTTTTGTGTGGTAAGGTAAAGCCGCTCATCTGGCCCGAATTGTAAAGAAGTAGGATTCCCAATACTTAATGGAGTACCATCCATGTTTATCAGGGTGCTGTTATTAAAGCTAACCTGTGCCAACAGAGGATGTACAAAAACAAAAAAAGTCAGAAAAAAAATCAGCTTTCTCATCGGAGAGCGGTAGCATGGTTCCATAGAGCTATTAGGAATAAAATAATGGTATAATGATATTTTAGGCTTTATCAACGATCAGTAATAAATTAAGAAGAGATCGAAAGATAGGCTGATAGCAACATCAGCTTACAATAGATTTCATTATCTCAGAAAAATGGCCTGTTGGTTTGGTAAATCAGGCTTGAATGAAAAAATGCCGGTAAGCATACTCCACAAGCATAAAAATGTTATTGAAAAATGCTTTTTCCATCCTGAATCACTGTTGCTTCCAACAAACAGTTCCTCAAAGTCCGGCTTGTTAACAGGGCTTGAAGGGAATGAAAAATTCAGTAATAACACAATAATCAGCAGGGAGAACCAGGTAATGAAAGTTAGCCAGACCAATATAGCTGACTTTCATCTCCAGCGGGTCCTTAAGGAGTAAGCATTCCCAGATACCCATATTTATCGGACAATGCTTTTTCAAATTTATAAACTAATCTATATCAGGCCTCAGGTAAAATGATTCCTGTACCTATAGAATTGATAGAGACATTAGTTCTACAGTATAAAACTAAAATTTAATTCAACGCTAAATTCTATCTAAACACAAAAGATACACCCCTTTATCTTCCCTATAAAAGGGATCAAAAAGAAATGATATTGCATCCGCCCTTCTGAAAGAATCAAGAAATTATTTAAAAAATATCTAAACCTATTCTCTAACTATTCTAACCGAAAGAGTACCAGCAGGTGTACCAGCGATTTAATTAGCCGCTTATCATTAAGCTGATAACTAAAGTTAAATTAACAGGACTTACAATTGAATGCAACATATTTTAATTAAATTCTTATAAATTATTAAAAAAATATTACCACCATTTAAAATTGATTGCTTATCAATATAACTCTCCAAAAAAAGGATCTTGATGATTTATATACTGTAAAAATGGTGATAACCTGATACAGTTGCCTTTCCAGCATGGAGACAACTTGGATTTGTTATGAAGTTCTTAAATGTAATTTCATATGTTTGCTGAATTGACTAACGTTCCGAATAACCTATCGTATGCAGGAAGCGCAAATCTATTTTTTAACTATTTCAATAATAGTATAATAACATTTCAGCTGGGATGCATAAAACATATCATTTTTACTGGTTTGATTGTGACATGAGCAGGCATACATTTTAGAAACAGGGTCTTAACTGCAGGGATAAAAATCCCAGAAGAGCCAGCACCCCCAGTTGCACATCAATCTCCATGCGGTTAGATTCATGATTGTTTACCTTAATGTGTTTAATGGAAGTTCCTACACCTTCAGGCTCCACGCCATTTTACCTTACACCAGCGAAAATTGAGAATAGTACTTAAAATCTCTGCCGCCCAACTTTTTTCAGTAAGTATTCAAAGCGGGTGCAAGAAACACATCGACACCATATTCTCTAATACCTTGTTGCCGCTAGCTTTGTCCACTTTGTTCACCAGCTCAATTCATTATGTACATTTTACATAATGATACTTACTTTATTTACTGTTCATTAAAAAGTACTGGAAGTATGGAGGGAGATGAAATAAAGAGATGAGGAAAGTGGCGGAGAAAGATTTTAAATTTAGTCACGAATTTATTCATGTGTTAGAGGGCCATATTGCAGGCCTATGCTTAAATTAAAGTCCGTATATTTCTAGTATTCTCTTCCAGCCAGTTTTATATGAAGAATATTTTTTTTCTACTGCTCCTATGTTCGTTTGTGTCCTGCATGGGGTTTAAAAGAGCAGCGCTGAAAAAATCCTTCAAAAACTCCGAAACTTTTGCCAAAGGACATACAGGCTTTGTACTCTACGATCCCCAAAAACAAAAAACAGTTTACAGCAGAAATGAAGACCAGTACTTCATCCCCGCCTCAAATACCAAACTGTTTACCTTTTATGTAGCACAAAAGGTATTGGGAGATTCTATAGCAGGGCTAAAGTACATAGAACGGGGCGATTCCCTGATATTCTGGGGTACCGGCGATCCTTCCTTTCTGCATGCCGACCTGAAGAGCACCGCGGCCTATCACTTCCTGAAGAACCACCCCAAAGATTTATACTTTGCCAATAACTTCGATCAGGTAGTGGCCCTGGGACCGGGCTGGTCGTGGGACTGGTACAATTATTACTTTGCCACGGAACGCTCCTCTTTCCCCGTATTTGGCAATGCCATCAGAATCAGTAAAGAATCGGCAGATACAGCCTTTACCATCTCCCCCTACTACTTCGGACAATATGTAACAGAAGATACTACGCTAACCACCCCCAGATACCGCTTCAGCCGGCAGTTTCAGCGAAATTTTTATACCTATAACATTCAAGATCCTTCCCTGGAATTTGAAATAGACCGGCCTTTTATCCTTTCCGACAGCCTGATGGTACGGCTGCTGGAGGACACCCTGCAGCGGCCGGTTCAGCTGATTCCCTTCAGGAATTACAACAGGAGCGCGTACAGAAGCATACAGTCTGTACCCGCAGATTCGCTCTATAAAAGAATGCTGCAGAACAGCGATAATTTTATTGCGGAACAGCTCCTGATCTTAAGCGCTGATAAGCTTTTCGACTCCCTGAATACAGACGCTGTAATTGAGTATGCAAAAAAGAATTTTCTGGCCGACCTGCCAGACGAGCCACAGTGGGCAGATGGCTCAGGCCTATCCAAACACAACCTGTTTACCCCCAGGAGTATTATTGTACTGCTGCAGAAAATAGACCGGGAGTACCCGGAAGAAAAGGTACTCGACTACCTGCCCACAGGTGGAAAAACAGGCACACTTAGAAATTCTTATAAAGCAGATCCTCCCTACGTGCATGCCAAAACCGGCAGCCTTAGCAATGTTTCGTGCCTTAGCGGATACCTGATTACAAAAAAGGGTAAAAAGCTTTACTTTAGCTTTATGCACAATAATTATGTAATACCCACCGCAGCACTAAGAAGCGAAATGGAAAAAATACTGTGGCAGATCCACAGCACTTATTAAGGGTAGCTGAGGATACTGTACAGGCATAAAATAAACCCACTTTGTTGGCTTATTTAAAAATGGTGCTGTTGCTTAGCTGTATGAGCCGCGGATCGTTCTGCTGCAGCAGTCTTTTGGTGCGCAGGTAGCGGTCGTAGTTGTATTGATCGAAATTCTCTGCTGTGCTGTCTACACTGCTGATGTGTACTTTACCGGCAGAGTGTATAAATTCATTATTGCCAATCCACATGCCCACATGCACCACCCTTTCCGGGCTCGAATCGGTGGCGGGCCGGCCAAAGAACAGCAGATCGCCGGGCAACAGTTTATCAAAATCCCTTGTATCATCAACCAGCTCTCCGGTATGGATTTGCTGAGACGCATCGCGCGGAATGACCATGCCATTGAGAAAGTAAACGGTTTTGGTAAAGCCGCTGCAGTCTACGCCTTTGAATGAAGTACCTCCCCACAAATAGGGCAGGCCTTTTAGGGTAAAAGAGGTGCTCACCAGGGAGCTGCCGCTGGGGTTTAGCCCGGCCAGCCACTTTGTATAGGATTGTGCTTCTGTTTTTGGAATCCAGGCAGTGGTGCCATCGGGGTACCTCACCTGGTAGAAGCTCTCCTCCTCTCCTGCAATTTCCAGGATACTACCCATTACCAGGTCAGAAACAGTGGGAGCTGCAGCATCAGGGGTTTCGTACGAAAAGCCATAAGGCTGCATGTAAATCAGCTTTTCTGCAGCATGCCACCTGTTAAACTCTTCCTCTGTCAAAGAAACCAGGCCGCCATAATCCACCCAGGAGAGGTAGTCATCCGGAGTTTGCACCAGGTACCAGCCGCCCTGTTTCTTCAGCACCTTAAGCGGTGTGCCCAAAGTTGCCTGGGTGGCAAGTTCGGCAGAATGTTTAGGAGCAGAGCGCAGGTTTGCTACAGATATGGTAACAACAGCCCGGGTTTTTCCCTGCAGGGCTGCATCGGGCAGTATTTGTATGCTGTCGATATAAGCAACATCACTGGCATTCAAGGCAGTTTTAAGTGAATCTACTGCGGCTGGCAGGTTAGATTCTCCGCGCAGCACCAGCCGGCCATCAGCTTCGCCTGCCTCTACATCAAACAGGGCCACTCTTTTGTCTGGCGCCCACTTTTCTTTTACAGCTGCTATTGTTGCTTCTGCAGTATTTGCGTTGGTGTCTGTCTGAACCAGAGATACATTTTCCGTGGCACAGCCCAGCAGGAGCAACAATAATATAACAGCAGTGTATTTTTGCATTATGAGTATTTTCATGCGCAATTGACAATTAAAACAGGGCAAAAAAATCAGATCCGGATTCAGAAACCAAAATTGAAAAACCCGGAACAAGCATGGTGTTGTCGTTCTGCTTTAAAAAGCCGCAGTCTGAATAAATAGTTCCTCCAGGGGTATGGTGATAAAAACCGCCCATCATTCAGGACGGGCGGTCTTTACAGGCTTTAGAAAATAGATTATGCTGATCCAGGATCAACTAATTTGCATCCCACCATACTTTACCATACAAGCCTTCTTCTGCCCCAAACTGTCTTTGAACAGCTTCTCTATAGCTGCTGGTGTTATTGAACTGCTCAGTTTCGGGGTAAATAAGGCGGGTAGGTACGGCTGTGCCACCGGGAGCAACCATATTATCTGGATAGCCGGTTCTTCTCCATTCTGCCCAGGCCTCATAACCATGCATAAAGAGGTGTACCCAGCGCTGGGTACCAATCTGCTCCATGGCATTGGCAGGGTCATAGGCAATCTCAGGCTGGGCCAGAAACTCCTCCAGGCCTTCGGTGCTGCCGGTCCACTGGAGCATTGACTGCTCAATGGCCATTTCGTAATTTGCCTGTGCTTCGGCATCTCCGCCGGATATCCAGCCTCTTTTTGCGGCTTCGGCCTTAGCAAAAAGGGCCTGCGCATAAGTAACCAGCTGAACAGGCGCATCCTGTTCCCAGATATCGGTGCCCAGCAGCGAATAAGAATCGGTATCCATATTCTGGGTTTCGCCAAAGGGCAAACCAATATATTCGCCTTCTGTACTTTCCCTTGCTGGCTCGCCATAAACCGGCAACCTTGGATCATCAACAGCCTTCATTTCATCAACAAGGGTTTCGGTTAGTGCCCACCATTCACGCCCTTGTCCTGCAGGAGCCGGGGCAATCTGGTCAAACCAGTAATTTTGCTGATTCGCATCCGCCAAATGTCTAAAAACAAGATTATCTTCATTGGAGGTCATGATGCCGGCATTCAGCGCATTATTAAATTCCTGCTGGCCCCTTGCTGCATCCACCTCTGAGAGTCGCAGTGCCATTAGCATCCGGATTGTATTAGCCAACCGCTCCCATTTTTCCATATCGCCGCCATAGATAATGTCACCACTGATACTCCCCTCTTCAATCTGAGCAGTTGCCTCCTCCAGTAAGTCAAATAAATTGTTGTATATAGACTCCTGGGTATCATAGGCTGGTGTCAGATTTTCAGCGCCCTGAAATGCTTCGGTGTACGGTACATCCCCCCAGCGGTCGGTTATATTCCAGAAGTAATAGGCTTTTAAAATTTTGGCAACTGCAAGTCGGTTATTGTTTTCAGACCTGTCAATCACAGTCTGCAGGTCCATGAGCGGCTCCTGGTATAACCAGTAAAAGCTGGTGCTGCCCACCGGATAGAGTGAAGCTGTTACATATTGTGTTTCAGCCAAATACTGGCCCATAAACTCCCCTTGAGGTTCAGAACTTAGCTCTGAAAGCGAAATCATGGCATTGGCAATCAACTGTTCATCTGATGCTTCACTGGGTTTGTTTGGATCGATGTTCATATCGCCAAAATCATCGCAACTCCATACAGAAAAACAGGCAATGAGTACTATATATATTTTCTTCATGGGTAGAGGCAGTTTAGAAAGTAATGTTGAGGTTAAGACCATACGAGCGAACGGTATTGAGCTGACCGGATTCATACCAGCTGATGCCCTGGCTGCCTGCTGAAAGCTCTGAGGGATCCAGCCCCTTTGGTGCTTTTTGCCAGATCATGGCCGGGTTACGGGCAATAATGGCCAAACCGACTCTTTCAAAAGGCAGGCCGCCCAGGTTAGATTTGCTGAAGGTATAACCCAGACGCACTTCTCTTAATCTGATAAAAGAGGCATCATATACCCAATCCTCGTAAATCCGTCTGCCTACCACACCATAATAAGCCTGTGGATCTACATAAGTCGATACTGGCTCACCGCTTTCTGCTGAAATACCTTCTACTTTAACCCCACCTCCCTGATCAAGGGGATCACGAACGTTCATACCACGATCGTTGGTGGCCACAGTAATAGGATCGAGACCTGTTCTAACTGCCAGCATTTTTGATCTGCTGAAGAACTGACCACCTTTCTGATAATCGATCATGGCAGAAAGGTCGAAGCCGAAGATGCGGAATGTATTCTGAAAGCCACCGGTATAGTCCGGAAGTGCTGTACCAAAATTATGCGTGGCATCGGTAAAGAGCGGCATGTTATTACTACCAAGAAGAATTTGCCCTGTGGCAGGATCGCGTTGATAGGCTTGCCCTACCAGACTTGCAAATGGTTTACCTACATAGGAATTTGCGTAGCTGTACACACTGGAATACCTGGTAGAACCATAAGTGTACACATCCAGGTCCGGATGAAGCTCCACAATCATGTTCCTGTTTCTGTTCAGGTTAAAAACGGTGTTCCAGGTAAAGTTGCTGCTCTGTATCGGTGTAGCGCTTAGGCTAATTTCAATTCCTTTGTTTTCAATCTGGCCGGCATTGATGTAGGCTTGCTCAAAGCCACTGGTACCCGATACATCCAGCAGAAGTATCTGGTTTATGTTGATCTGTTCGTAATAAGTGAACTCAAGCCCTACCCGATTCTGCAGAAATCGTAAATCAACACCTGCTTCGTAGGAGTGTGCAAAAGAAGGCTCAATGGCAGGATTGTTATAGATATTAGGCACCGTTAAAGGGTTGGCGGATACCGGCCCTGCATATGGGGTGCCTATTCCGTAAACATTGGTTGTTTTATACGCATCAAAATCAGAACCTGCCTGGGCATAACTTACTCTTAGTTTACCTAAGGAAAGTGGAGTCCAGTCCAGCACATCACTAAACACCATGCTACCGGATATAGATGGATACCAGTAAGAATTATTGCCGGAAGGCAAGGTGGAGGTGTTGTCATTTCTAAGCGAGGCATCTATAAAATAAATATTCTTATACCCTAATGATACCATGCCGTAACCACTTCGGATCTGCTTTCTGAGGAGGTGAGAGGTAGTGAGCGGACGGTCGATGGAAGCATCTATGTTATAAAAGCCTGGCGCCGATAATCCACCAACTGTTTCCTGACGGAGGTAGGAGTAATTTCTATCGAAGATGTTACCTCCAAGGTTAACATTTATAGAGAACTCATTCCAGGCCTTAGAATATTGCGCAAGCAGTTCATAATTCATTTCCCGGTTCTGGTATTTACCTACCCAATACGCTGGCTGGTCCTTGCCGCCAAACGCAGTTCTCCCTTCAATATTCTGGGTATACATATCAGAACGGATAAAACCACTCACCTTTAAATCCGGTAATATCTGGTAGGTAAGGCCTACGTCGCCAAAGAAACGGTCCCGGCTATCATTGGTGGTATTTTCAAAAGCATCGAAGTAAGGATTGTTCCAGTAGAGCGGAAGAAAGCTGGTTAGCTCGCCTTCTGCCGCGTTACTTCTGCGGTGGTTCCAGTGCAGAAAGGTACCATCATCGTATTGATAATCACGCAGGCGGTTCATATCCAGGTTCCGCTGAAACCATTGCCCCAGATACCGGGAGCCATCTTCAGATCCCTGCCCGGGGCGCTGGGCATTGTTGCGGGCATAATTGATGTTGGTAGACAGGTTCAGCTTTTTACTGATGTCTATGCCAGCACTTAGTCCCAGGTTATTTCTGTTGAGCCAGGTGTTGGGCTCTACCCCCTCAATTCTGGTATCGTTAAAGCTTAAACGGAAATGGGTATTGTCGTTACTCCCTGAAATAGAGATACCATTGTTCAGGTTTGTACCTGTTTCGTAGTAATCTTTAATGTTATCCGGCTGCGGCACAAAGGGTGTTAGCTGCCCGAAAGTCGGGTCTTGCGGGTAAAAGCTAAAGATGTCCCGAACTAGGGTACCATCCATACGGGGGCCCCAGCTTTCATCTACCTGCATGTCTACATACTTATCGCCATTTGGCAGGGTTCTCCAGGTCTGGCTGGAGCCACCACCATACATATTCTGGTAGGGCATGATGTTTCCCACACGCTCTATGGAAAAAGCTGAGTTGAAATCTACCGTTACTTTTTTTGCACCTCTGCCCTTCTTGGTGGTAATCATAATAACGCCAAACTGGCCGCGCATACCATATAAAGCCGATGCGGTTGGCCCCTTCAGCACGTTTATCGATTCTATATCTTCAGGGTTTATATCCTGACCCAGGTTACCAAAATCAACACCATCCCTTTCGGCAAAATTATCATTGGAAATTGGGGTGCCATCTATTACAATCAGGGGCTGGTCATCACCACTTAAGGAATTAACTCCACGGATTTTGATTTTCTGGGTACCACCCATGCTGGCTCCCGACGAACCTACCACCTGTACCCCTGCTACCTTACCGGATAAAGAACCTATCACGTTCTGCTCTTTGGTAAAGGTCAGGTTCTCGCCTTCTACCTTTTGAGTAGCATAGCCCAGCGAACGCTCGTCACGGGTAATCCCCAGGGCCGTTACCACTACTTCGGATAGCTGCTTTACATCCGGCCGCAGTGCAACATCGATAACTGTACGGCTCCCGATCTGCACTTCTTCACTGGTATAACCAATAGATGAAAAAACCAGTACATTAGCATTGGCTGGCAAAGCAATTCTATAATTGCCGTCTATGTCTGTTACAGCACCTACCGTGGTGCCTTGCACACGTACGTTTACTCCGGGCAGGGTAGTACCATCCTCAGAAGCAGTTACCTGCCCTGTAACGATCCTTTCCTGCGCTAGTAAAACATTGGTGGAACAAATGGCCATCAGTATGACCAGTAGCGTAAAAACTCTCTTCATACATACTATATTTAAAAAACTAGAACTATATCAGCTGTTGAACCAGATCTTCAGAAAAATAAGTAGTTTAAAAAACCGGTCTTGCGCTGAGGGACTGTGCTGCATCCCTCTGGAAATGATGCCTTTTATGCGTAGGC
Organism: Flammeovirgaceae bacterium 311; assembly: GCA_000597885.1. Classification (NCBI taxonomy): domain Bacteria; kingdom Pseudomonadati; phylum Bacteroidota; class Cytophagia; order Cytophagales; family Flammeovirgaceae; species Flammeovirgaceae bacterium 311. The sequence goes on along the minus strand of CP004371.1, from coordinate 4,737,891 downwards.
AACATTAATGTAGAAAAATTTAGAATATTACCAAAGCACATTTAACAATATTGAAACAACTGTCTTACTCCTCTTATAATCAAATGGAAAGCTGCTAACGATTGCAATATTAGAACGATCTTCCTGCCGTTGGCCTAAAGTATTCTTTTTTGGAAAATGCCCTGTTGCTGGCGCACAGTTTCTGTTTGAACAGGGAATGTGAATTAATTTCAGAACACTGTAAATTTCCTTAAGGCAGATCAAAAAATTTTTTTCAGGCATGGCTTGATGTGAAAATCTCTTCTTCGCTAATTGTATTAACTTGAGTGTGCCTGGTCTGATCCATCAGTTACAGCTGCTCTGCAGCAAATACATTATAGGTGTATCCGGAATATTATAGATCATAGGCGCTGTAAGTTCTTTTCTTTCACCTGTTTCTTTTTGACCATCGCCACACATGATACACTTCCGCAGCATAGCGCTAAAAATATTAAGCTTACTCTTGATTGCCCTGCTCGCCAATTCCTGTACCCGGCAAAAAACAGATGCTGTTACTGCATATAGTGTTGTGTTTGCAAAAGCAACCGTGATTGATGGATCAGGTGCAGCCCCCTATGTTGCCAACGTTGTTATAAGCGGCGATTCTATTGCCCTCATAGACCGGGATACTTCAGCCACTTACAGGGCTGGAGAAACCATCAATGCACAGGGGCTGGTCTTAAGTCCGGGCTTTATTGATACCCATGCCCACGGAAACCCGCTGAAAACCCCGGAATTTAAAAACTTTCTCTCCATGGGTGTAACCACTATTTGCCTGGGACAGGATGGCTTTAGCCCGGAGCATAAAGATCCGAAAGTCTGGATGGATTCTGTTAGCACCACCAAACCCGGACCCAACATTGCCCTTTTTGCCGGCCACAACACCCTAAGGTTATTATCAGGGACAGGCTACACCACCACCCCCACTGCTAAAAATGAGACCGCCATGGAAAGGCTGCTGGTGCAGGCAATGGAGGCTGGTTGTTTTGGCTTGAGCACCGGCCTTGAATATACCCCTGGTTATTATGCCGATAGTACCGAGCTGAACAGCCTGGCCAGGGTGGTAGGACTACAAGGGGGCATCATCATGAGCCACATACGCAATGAAGATGATTCGGTAGTAGACTCCTCCATAGAAGAGCTGCTGGCGCAGGGCAAATACTGTCCGGTTCATATTTCTCATATTAAAGTAGTATATGGTAAAGGAAGAGCGCGGGCAGCAGAGATAATAGAGCAGCTGGAGCATGCCAGAAGCAGCGGTATAGAGGTAACTGCCGATTTTTATCCCTACACCGCCAGCTATACAGGCATTGGCATTCTTTTTCCCGATTGGGCAAAAAAGCCAAATGATTACAGGGAGGTGTTAAGCAGCCGGGGAGAAGAATTACGCCTGTTCCTGAAAAACAAAGTAATGCAGCGCAATGGTCCCGATGCTACCCTGATCGGATCAGGCCCTTATAAAGGAAAAACGCTTGCCCAAATCTCTGCCGAACTCAACAAGCCTTATGAAGAGGTGCTCCTGCACGATATTGGCCCTTATGGTGCAAGCGGTGCCTATTTTATCATGGACAGTAGCCTGCAGGAAGCTTTTTTAGCAAACCCTTACACCATGATCTGCACCGACGGAAGTCCTGAAATGAACCATCCCAGGGGCTATGGGGCCTTTGCCAAAATCATAGAAACCTATGTGGTAAATAAAGAGGTGCTTTCCCTGGAGGAGGCTATCCGGAAAATGAGCGGCCTGCCCGCCGAAACCCTGGGCCTGACAGACCGCGGCTTCATCAGGGCGGGCTATAAAGCAGACCTGTTGCTCTTCGACCCCACTGCCATCCGGGAGCGTGCTACTTACGAAGATCCCTATCAGCTGGCATCCGGTTTTCAGTATGTACTTGTGAATGGAAAAGTTGTGAAGCGGGGTGATACATTTGCCAGCGACAGAGCGGGCAGAATGCTAAAAAAGAACAGGCTCTAAAGCAGTATAATGCACTTTTCATTGCATATTAGACCATTGGTTCCCGTTTTTCCAGATCAACAAACACTGCTTTTTTTTAGAATACACTTTTTCGCTGCAGTATGAAACTAACCATCCGATCGTTCGAACTTCCGCTTAGGCATACTTTCAGAATAGCCTACGATGCACGTGATGTGCAGCAAACCCTGATCGTTGAGCTGCAGGAGGGTGAACATAAGGGCTGGGGCGAAGCTACCCGCAACCCATACTACGGCTACAGCATCAGCAGCATGACAGAAGCCCTGGAAAACATCCGCACACAGATAGAAACAACTTCTCTTGACAGCCCCGAATACTACTGGGCTCAAATGCAGCCCCTGCTCCGCGATAATCCTTTTGCCCTCTGCGCCCTGGATGGGGCCGCAAATGATCTGTGGGGAAAAATGCAGGGTAAGCCTCTGTACAAACTCTGGGGGCTGGAAGCCAAAAATATGCCCCTCACCAATTACACCATTGGCATCGATAGTGTGGAGAACATGGCAAAAAAGCTTCAGGAGTTTCCCTGGCCTCTTTACAAGATCAAACTGGGCACTCCCGATGATGTAGCCATTGTAAAAGAATTACGCAGGCATACCAATTCCATATTCCGGGTTGATGCCAACGGCGCCTGGGGAGTAGCAGAGACCATCGAAAATGCAAAACTGCTCAAGCCACTGGGGGTAGAGTTTATTGAACAGCCCATGCCCGCCAATGCCCTGGAAGACATGAAAGAGGTTTATCAGCACTCTGTACTCCCCCTGGTGGCCGACGAAAGCTGCATTACAGAAGAGGATGTAAGCAGGTGCCATGGCCACTTCCACGGTGTTAACATCAAGCTGATGAAGTGCGGCGGCCTTACCCCCGCCCGCCGCATGATAGCCGAAGCCAAAGAGCTGGGCATGAAGGCCATGGTTGGCTGCATGACAGAGTCCACCATTGGCATCTCGGGTATTGCACAGCTCCTGCCCCTGCTCGATTATGTTGACATGGACGGCCCTCTGCTGCTAAGTAAGGACATTGCCAGCGGCGTAAGCATCCACCAGGGCAAAATCAGCTACAGCACCGTAAACGGCACAGGCGCCACCCTGCTGGCTGATGGATGAAAACAAATAGCTTTAGCGCAGGCCCGGATCCCGGCAAATCCGGGCTATACAGTGCTATAAAATTAAGATCTTCTCTCCGGATGTGGCTTGATGGAGGTTAGGTCGGAGATCTTCACCGGCTTGCCGGACTCTATGCTTTTGCGGGCTGCAATTCCCACCAGGATGGCCATGGCGCCGTCTCTGGAGCCGGCAGAGTGCTTCAGGGGATCGGCCATGTCAGGAGTCTTGAAAATCTTGTTCTGCAGGCGAACATCGCCCCCGCCGTGGCCTGCACCCGTCATGGGTATTTTTATCAGCTCGTGGTCTCCGAAGTTATCTGCCACAATGATCTCTTCATAGTTTTCTTCCTTTCCTGCTGACTGCGACATCTCCCGCTCGTGCAGCTCGGCCTGGCTTAACTTTTCTTCTTTTCTCCAGGGTATGCCGTCCCAGGCATCGATCCTGCCATCTTTACCATTAAAGGCAATGCGCATGCCCTCGTAGGGAGAGTAGGTGGTGAGGGAGTAATTTACCTGCACATCGTTGGCGTATTTGATTTGCACAGCCATTTTATCATAGATATCGATTTCGGGCCGCCACACGCAATTATCCCTGATGTAGCCATCGTGCTCTTCGTGGGCTACATACAGCTTCATGTTCATCTCGTCTTTGGTAATGTCATAGTAGTAGTTGCACTTGTCTTTGTGCGGACAGGTGCGGCATTTATCGCCTCTGAAGGGATTATTGGCACCATAATGCTCCAGCGCGCCTGTGGCATATACCTCTACCGGATCTGAATCCAGCCACCAGTTGAGCAGATCGAAATGGTGGCTGGACTTATGCACCAGCAGGGTGCCGCTCATATCTCTTAAGCCATGCCACCTCCTGAAGTAAGAAGCCCCATGGTAGGTGTTGAGGTACCAGCCGAAATCTACAGAAGTGATTTTACCTACCCTGGCCTGGCTGATCAGCTCTTTTATTTTGGTGTAATGCGGATTAAAGCGGTAATTGAAGCCAACAATTACCTTTTTGCCACTCCTTTTTTCAGCATCAAGAATCCGCTGACACTTTTTTTCATCGGTCGTCATGGGCTTTTCAGTAATCACATCAACGCCCATTTCCAACCCTTTCACCACAAACTCATCATGGGTGGAATCTACAGTCGTTACAATCAGCATCTCCGGCTTGGTGCGCCGCATCATTTCATCAAAATTGGTAAAGGTGGGGCATTTGGCGCCAATAAACTGCTTGCCAAACTCCAGCCTGCCTGGATTAATATCACACAACCCCACAAACTCAATAATATCACCATACTGCTGCACCAGGTTTCGCCCCCAAAAAGTGTTGCCCCTGATGCCGGTGCCCACCAATGCGATTCGCTTTTTCTTAGCACTTCCCTCCATCTGCGCAATCGATTGCACTGGATTAACCAAAAAAGATCCTGCTAGTACTGCTCCGGTATTGCTGATAAAGTCTCTTCTCTTCATTTTCTTCTGGCGTTAATGGTGTAAAAAAAACTGATGCTATACAATATGATAATTAAAGTTAATATTTACTATTCCTGCTCCTCATGCTTCGGAGATCGCTGTAAACCAGCTATATCTGCACAGCTAAAAGTGCCTGGAAGGCTATTGACAGCACATACGTGATAATTTATAAAGAAAAATATATTCCGCTATCCTGCTTCCCAAGCAGACAGTGCTAGCGATATAGGCTGTCAAATTGAGCGGCATAGCTATTTAACCCCTCATCAGTTAATTTTTCGCCTGCCTGTATAATAATCCTGTAGCGGAAGGTAGCAGACTCTCCCGGCCTAAGGGTAAAGTTCAGCTCTTCCTCTCCGCCACCCATGGTCTTGCGAGCAAAATTATTGGCAGCAAACAAGCCATATCCGCGGGCATGCCAATGCGCCGGATGGCCGGGATTGCCCGCATGATCGATGATGGCAATCGTGATATCTTCCTGCTCCAGCCTGCCATCGAGCCTCACCCATTGGTTGCGGGTGCCCCATACGGCATCGCCTTCCAGACCATTGCTGCCCCTGTACTTTCCTGTAACCCCCTCATTATTTACCTGCTTAAGCTTGGCAGGCCGCCCGCTGACATCTGTTAATAACACTGCCTGGGTATCAGGCTGCTCCAATTCCCTGGCCACTCTGATGCCCAGCATGCCTTCTTTGTTATCCCTGAAGAATACCTCCTCCTCAAGGGCAGTTAAAGTGCTAAGCCTATCTATGATGCGGGTATTTTCTGTAGCAGTAAAAACGAAACGGGTATTTTCCGTTAACAGGGGCTGCTGATCGGGATCGAGCCAGTCCATCCGCACCTGCAGCTCTGCAACGGCTCCGCTCGTCAGGTTCACCACTTCCTGATGCCGGATGGTGCCCATGTGCCGAAGCCGCTCCCCTTTGATAGAATCAGAATTATTCCAGAAGTCAAGACCATTCACATCCCCAAAATTAAACCACAGCCCTACATGGTGCTGATGATCCACCCGCTCCCCCGCCCGTGGTGCTAAGGGAAAACCTCTGGTAACCTCCTTTCCGGAGCTGGTTCGTAAGGGGTACAGGACAGGCTTCTTATGCTCATCCCCATACAGATAAGCTGTGAAGGGAGCCCCGGCCACCTGCACCGCTACTGTTTTGTTCTGCACATCATGTACAAGTGTGATATCAGTGCTATCAGTTTGTGCTTCGGTAGCCATGCCGGACTCCTGGTTTCCAGGCTGCCTGCCGCAGCCAAAACTTAGAATAAAACTCAGGGACAGTAGCCAGTACCCTTTTGCCTTTTGCATTACCATTATTTATTCAGCAATTGTGTTCAGCTGCCTCCCTGAAAAAGAGCAGGGAGGCAGGTTTAGAAAAGTATACAGCAAGGATTTTACCCAACAACCACTTCCTGCGCCTGATCATCAAATGTTACCTTTTTACCGGTGTGCAGGGCAGTAGTACACATAATATTGGCTACGGAATGATTATAACCTGCCCGTACATCGGCATTAGGTGTTTTTCTGCTGCGGATGCACTCCATCCAGTTGCGCATGTGGGCACTGGTAAGGGTATCAAAGCCCATGTTGGCCTCCGTGGCTGCCTTTACCTGGGTATCAATAGAGCGCTCTTCCAGTAAATTAGCCTCCATGCCCATGGCTTTGGCCATGTCTGCCCTTAACCCGCCTTCAGGAGAGATCCTGTTGGTATCCAGGTTAAGCATGCCCCCGTTGGAAAAGTAAAGCTCCTTGATGCCTCCTGTGGAATTGTGCATGCGCGAAGAATACACCACCTGAAAACCCTGTGTCATGTCATCCTTGGGACCGTAATCAAAAACTGCCGTCATGGTATCGGCATTTTCGCGGCCATCTTTCCAGACGTACACCCCGCCATTGGCCACCACACTCCTGGGATGGTCAAAGCCGCTGAACCAGTGAACGGTATCAATCTGGTGTGACATCCACTGGCCCGGAATACCCGAGGAGTAGGGCCAGAACAGGCGGTACTCCAGGTATTTCCGGGGATCCCATTCAGCCCCGGGGGTACGGTTCAGGAGGTAGCGCTGCCAGTCTACATCCTCTTTGCGAATCTGGCTTACCAGCTCTGGCCTGCGCCACCGGCCGGGTTGGTTTACGTTCCAGGTCATCTCCACCATGGTAATAGGGCCGAACTTGCCCGACTTGATGTAATCATTGGCCTGGATATAGTTATCGCCACTGCGGCGCTGGGAGCCAATCTGCACCACACGATCCGCAGCTTCCACTGCTTTCAGTATAGCCCGGGCATCTTCCATCGATTCTGCCAGTGGCTTTTCGATATAGGCATCTTTACCGGCTCTTACTGCCTCTATGCCATGGAGGGCGTGCTGAAAATCGGCCGTGGAGATGATTACCGCATCCAGATCTTTCATGCCATACAACTCATCGTTATTCCTGGCAGCCGCTATTTTTTTTGTACCTGTTTTTTCTTTCAGATAGGCCACACCCTCTTCCCTGCGCCTGTTCCAGATATCGGAAACAGCCATCAGCTCAAAGTTCAGCTCTTTGGAGTGCCTGATGAACTCGGGAATAAGCGTGTCTTTGGCCCTGTCGGAAAAACCTACAATCCCCACCCGTACACGATCATTGGCGCCCAGTATCTGTCCATAGCTTTTTGCGCTTAAACCCACTGCCAGGCCGGCTGTGCCAAGGGCTGCTTTTTTAATAAAATCCCGCCTGCCTTGTGTACTTTTCCTCATAGTCTTGGTGTTAAGTGTGCTCTGTTCAGGGTTGGGTAAAAATCAGATGACCATCCCCATTGCAACTTAATTTATTGATAAGAACTGTAACTTTTGCATAATTTTATATTTTTTCGAGGCTATTACAGCTTATTAGCTGCAGAATGGGCATTTTTGCGCACTGATTTTCAGGGATGCAGAGGTTGTACAGAGGTGTGGTAATTCAGAATTTACCAGGCATCCTGCAATTAACAGCTAGTACCACCGCTTATACATTTACAGTATAACAAGCATACAGTAGTACCCTTGATACAAGAGACAACAGATTAAGCAAGGCTGAATATGCAAAACGATCCTGAACTAAACGGTAAGTATTTAGGAACCATCACGGCAGATTTTGCCAAAGTTTCCGATACACTGAAAGAAGCTTCGTACCAGATTCGCAAACGTGGCTTTTCTGAGCATCCTATTTTCCCCATCAGCAAAACGACCATTCCGATCGGACAGCTGCTGCTGGACCGCCCTACGCTTTCGCTGGAATGGAATTACTACGCCTCCTACCTGGATGAGTTTGTGCAGCGAAAGCTGATCGAGAAAGACAAGGTGGAAAGCTTTACACAGGTGTATAAAAATCCGGATGAGTTCTGCTGCCTTTTTGTGGTAGACAAAGAATTTACCAACTTTCTATACGTGCCTTATCCGGAAGATTAAAACAAGAAAGCCGCTCAAAAAGCGGCTTTCTTGTTTTATTGAGCAGCACCATCGCCTGCCCATTACTTACAATGGTCTGCCAGGGCTTTGGTGCCGGCTTCCTGATCCCAGCTAAGGGCCATTCTGTAGGCATTGCAGGCATCGGCCGATTTGCCGGAAGTTCTCAGCAGGTCGCCCTTCCGCACATACACTTTTGCATCCTGTGGGTAGAGGCGTATGGAAGCTTCCAGGTCTTCTAAGGCTTTGTCTGGTTTGTTCAGCTTTTCCAAAACTGTGGCCCGCAAGTCGAAATTAGATGCATCTTTTGGCTGCAGCTCCACCAACTGATTGGCCAGAGGCAGCGCCTTTTGTGCCTCCCCTACTTCTACCATAGCCGTAATGCGGTTAAACAGCAGGGCCGGATCCTCGGGGCTCTGCTTCAGCAGCTTTTCATACCACTGGCTGGCTTTCTTAAAATCCTTTTTTGAAAGGTAAATCCGGCCTATCTGATTTTGCAGTGCCAGCACATTTTCTCCACTCTTGATCAGCTGATGGTAAAGTGGTTCTGCCTCATCCCATTTCTGCAGCTTAAACAACAGATCGGCAAGGCTTTCCTTAATGGCGACACCCTCCTTATTAACCTCTTTCAGATAACGTTTGTACTGGGCTACCGCCTGGTCGTTTTCTTCCAGGGCCTCGTGGGTAGAGGCAACATTCTGCCAGCCGGTGATATAAGCAGGGTCCAGCTCTATGGTATTTCTGAAATGCACCAGGGCTCCTTTAAAATCATCCTGCTGGTAGAGCACCAGCCCCTGGTAATTGTGTGCACCTACATTTTTAGGATCTACCGCCAGTGCTCTTAGCGCATAATGCTGCACACTATCGTACTGGCCAAGCTGATAAAAAGTCTTCAAGAGACCTGTCCAGTGATCGGTATCCTTGGGATTCAGCACCACGCTCTGCCGCAAAAGCTGCACCGCATCATTGTAATACTCCTGCTTGTAGAGCAGATTACCCAGGTTGTAATGAGCTACCGCAAAGGCCGCTTCCAGGTCAATTGCCCTTCTGTAATCTGCCAGTGCACCCCACGTATCGCCCTCATTTTCGCGGCTCACTCCCCTGTCGTTAAAATAGAGGGCCGAAGTTGGGTAAGCCGCTACCAGCTCTGCAAACATACTCTGGGCTTTTGCATACTCACCTGCCTGCAAGAAGCCGTGTGCCTCATCGTACTTCTTTTTAGCATCCGGGTTTACATCTCCCAGAGCAGCCAGTGCTTTGCATTCTTTTGCCAGCTCACTGCCGGCACGAACGCCTACCTCACGGGCCTCTATCTTTTGCTTTTTGATGTACTGCTGCAGCTCTTTTTCATGCTGGTTGGCTACTGCCATCAGGCAGTCGCGGAGTGCAGTCTGCAGCACCTCTCGTTCCGGAGCCTCCACAGAGGCTACATATTCGGTTACGCAACTGCAGGTTTTGTCTTTTAGCATGCTCATGAAAGTATCCTGCGCATAGAGCAGGCCGGGCATGAACATAATCAGGAGGAGAGAGAACGGTTTTGTCATTGATTATCTGTAAAGTGATTAAATCCCTGGGCTTTCAGAGGAACAATTGTTCCCCCTTTGGTAATCAGGTGAGCCTGACCCGAAAGATCGGTAGCGTAACCAATAAAATGTATATCCGGATGGCTTTTTAATTTTTCATGATCTTCCTGGCGGATGGTAAAGAGCAGCTCATAATCTTCTCCTCCGTTCATCACACAGGTAATCGGATCTACTCCAAACTCAACTGCAGTATCGTAAGTCATCTTATCGATCGGCAGGTTTTCTTCATACACCTGCAAGCCCACGCCGGAGCCCTTGCACAGGTGCAGCAGCTCAGAGGCAAGCCCGTCAGAAACATCGATCATGCTGGTAGGCACTACCCCTTTTTCACGCAGGTCATGCACGATGTCCATGCGTGCATCAGGCTTTAGCTGCCGCTGCACAATGTACTTGTACTTATCTATTTCGGGCCTGGCTTCGGGGTTTGACAGAAAGACTGCTTTTTCTCGCTCCAGTACCTGCAGCCCCATAAAGGCAGCACCCAGATCTCCGCTTACACATACAATATCTCCTTTTTTGGCACCAGTGCGCAGGGCTACTTTATCGGCTGCTACTTCGCCTAAAGCGGTAACGGATATAACCAGTCCGGCACCGGAGGAGGTGGTATCTCCACCAATCAGATCTACTTTATAATTGTCGCAGGCTGCCCGTATGCCCTCGTACAGTGCCTCTACTGCCTCTACAGAAAAGCGGTTACTAAGGCCTATGCTGACGGTGATCTGGGTAGGAATGGCATTCATGGCCGCCACATCCGATACATTAACCGCCACTGCTTTATACCCCAGGTGCTGCAGGGGCATATACCGCAAATCAAAGTGGATTCCCTCCAGCAGCAGATCGGTGGTGACCACTCGCTGCAGTTCAGTAGCAGCCAGTACGGCAGCATCATCGCCAATGCCCTTTACACTGCTCTGGTGGTGGTGCTCAAAATTCTGACTGATCCGGTCTATCAGACCAAATTCTCCAAGTTCGCTTATTTCGGTACGTTTAGGTTCTTGCATGTTTATTAAGTTTTGAGGGAAGTGAAGGAGTGATTTGGTGAGTTGGGAGCAGTAATAAATTTCAAACATGCTCGTGAAAAGAAGCAGCTTCTCCTCACTCACAAAATCACCGCAGCGGCGAACCGTTCCCTCATTAACTCAATCCCTATGTCCTTATACCTGCAACAGCATGGCTCCGTAAGAGTAGCCACCTCCAAATACAGTAATGATCAGCTTTTGCCCTTTCTGAAGCTCCTCCTTTTTTTCCCAAAGGCCTATGCCGCAGCCGGCGCAGCCCGTATTTCCCAGGTACTCTACATTAGAAACAGCTTTATGTGCAGGCAGCATAAGGGTTTCGGCTACATTATTCGTAATGCGTAAATTAGCCTGATGCGGAATCACATAGTCGATATCATCCATGTTGAGCCTGTTGCGCTCCATGATGTCAATGGTGGCCTTGGGCATGTACTGGCAGGCATGAATAAATACATCGCGGCCATTGGGCATGATGATGCCTTTGGCCAGTGGCTTTAAGGTTACGCTCTCCGTTGCTTTGCCGCGGGTGGCAGCACCACCTGTCAGCACATCAATTATATGAATATCGCTATCAGACTGGCGGTCTTTGCTAATGAACAGGGCACAGGCGCCATCGCCCCACAGGTGGCCGGCCTTCTCGTCTGTTTCTACATTATAGGCAGTATTATGCTCGGAGGCAACCACCAGGGCTTTGGTAGCTTTGCCCAGGGCAAAATAACCCTGTACAATTTCTACGGCATTTACCAGAGAGCTGCAGGCAGCAGAAATAGTTACTACCGGGATGTCGTGCACATCGATGTGGTGCTGTATGGCGTGGCCCAGGGTTACAATGGTATCATGGGGCGTGTAGGTGGCCCCCACAATCAGATCTACCTCCTCTACACCATAGGACAGGCGGGGCAGTGCTTCTTTCACAGCTGCAATGCCCATGGTCTGCGTGTTTTCGTGCGGTGCAGCCTTGCGCCGTTCTCTGATACCTGTACGGGATACAATCCACTCGTCCGTCAGGTTATTCAGCTCTTCAAAATATTGGTTATCTACTACTGCTTCAGGCAGGTAGGCTCCTATGGCATTTAAGTACATGCAAGAAAATTTTTCGGCTCTTCGCCAACACTAAAACTTCAGTTTAGCTCTTGATTCAACAACCCTAATTGCAGAGGGAGGTTTACAAATTTTGCACAAAGGTAACAACAATTTAGCGCTTCGCCTTATGTGATTATAAGATGTTTACAGAGATTGATGGTTGGTCACGAACAGAAGCTCCATTCCTGCAGCTATTCATCTGCTTTTCAATAAACGCCCCGCCGCCAATGACCGGGCATTAACTACCCATCCATTCTAAAAAAAACCAAATACTATTTTAAAAAGAGAACTGGCTGCTACCACTAATGGGAGCAGCTTTAAATTTCTGCATAAAACATACACAGGTAGGAAAGCATATACTAACGATAAAGGTATGCGTAGCAACTGCTTTACCTTAGCAGCATGAAAAAAGTATCTCAGCTGTTATTATTAGCTGCAGGATTGCTGCTGTTGGATGCCTGCGGACCAAAGCCTCAATACAAAACTGCCGAAGGAAAACGTAAGTTAAAGTACTACAATTCCGTGCAGTTTGAACAACCACAGCCCAAGCCCTAAGAGGCTTTGCAGGGTTGCCTGATAGCATTAAACCTGAACGAGAAGCAGGCGCTATCCTAAACAGCCTGCTTAGGTTAAGCTTAAACAGGCCGCTCCTGGCATAACTCTACCAGCACACCTCCAGCATCTTTCGGATGCAGGAAGCATACCAGCTTATTATCTGCTCCGGGCTTTGGCTCCTGGTTCAGCAAGCGGAACCCTTCCCTGCTTAGGCGCTCCATTTCTGCCCTGATATCGTCCACAGCATAGGCAATATGGTGGATGCCCTCTCCCCTGTTTTCGATAAATTTAGCAATAGGACCATCTGCGCGGGTAGATTCCAGTAGTTCTATTTTGGTTTCGCCAATCCTGTAAAAAGCCGTTATTACCCCTTCGCTTTCAACTGCTTCTGTTTTATAAGCTTTCTGTCCCAGCAAACGCTCATAGCGTTCATTTGCCTCCTCCAGGGATCGCACAGCAATACCAATATGTTCTACATGCTTCATGAGGAGCAAATAAAGCAAAAAACAGAACTTTTCTGCTAAAAAACGGGTTAGCTTTTACGCCGGATGGAAGGCAGCCATAGCTGTGCCACAGCTATCAGAGAGAGTTATGCCTCCAACAGGAGAAAATTTCGGCTTTGTTGCCTAACTTGCACCCGGAAATAGAGAAGATTACCATGACTATGATAAGCGTTACCGATAAAGCAATAGACAGGATCAAGGAACTGCGTGAAACAGAAGGCCGTTCCAATGATCAGAACATCCGTGTTTCAGTAAAAGGTGGCGGTTGCTCAGGTCTGATGTACGACCTTAGCTTCGATGCTGCAGTACTGCCTTCGGATGAGATATTTGAAGACAAAGGCGTAAAAATTCTGGTAGACAAAAAGAGCCTCCTTTACCTGCTGGGCACTGTGCTGGACTTTTCAGATGGCCTGAACGGCAAAGGCTTTCAGTTCATCAACCCTAACGCCAGCCGTACCTGTGGCTGCGGTGAGAGTTTTTCAGTATAAGCACTACTGCATAAGAAACATTGAGCCCCTGCCAGCAAGCAGGGGCTTTTTATTTGTTTGTTTCAACCCTCTTATGGCTACCCTGTCCCTGACCTGGCGCAAGCGGATGCTTGTGCCAGAGCAGAAGCTTTATGAGGAACCGATGAGTATATTATGCAGACAAATCTGGTTTATCGCTAACAGAAATGCGGCCCTGCTCCCTCGGCAGTCTTGACTTCTCCTGATAAAAGCTGCAAAAGTCATTCAGCACACACTGGTAGCATTTGGGTTGAATGGCATGACACACCCGCTGTCCGTGCCAGAAAAAATGCTTGTGAAATGTAAATAGTGCATCTGCTTCGGCAGGGAGCTGCTCCAGCAGCAGCCTATGGGCTTTTTCGGCCGATGTACGGGGAGGCAGGATACCCACACGTATGCTTACCCGGTGCACATGTGTATCTACCGGCAGCACTGGTTTCCTGAAATTGAAGAGCAGCAATAGGGTAGCAGTTTTTGGTCCTACCCCTGGCAGGCGCCGCAACCAATCCATTGCCTCCTGGGTCGGCATGGTTTCTAAAAAGTCAAGCGTTGGTGCGCCTCGTTCCGCAATAATCTGTGCCAGGGTTTGCTTGATATAAGGTGCCTTTACCTCCGGATAGCTGGCAGGTTTGATCATCTCCGTTAGCTCCTCAAGCGGCGCATCCCGAATGGCTTCCCAACTCCCAAAACGCTCCCACATCCGCTCATAAGCCCTTTTTTCGCTGGCATAATCGGTACGATGCGAAAGAATCGTCATAATAAGCTCCTGCAGTGGCCCCCGCTTGGATTGTGCCTGCTGGGGTCCCCATAGGGCCAGCAGTCGCCGACGGCTCTCTTCCAACTTTTCTGACGGAATCATACTTTCTGCTAACGCAGTATAGAAAGCTAATGTTCTTCTGTCAAATTGAGCGGACTGTTCTACATGGCATTCCCTGGCGCAAGCATCCGCTTGTGCCTTTAATTCAAGTAACAGAACGAACAAGCGGATGCAGGGCCGTGTAGGCTTGCGCCAAAGCTGAAGACAGCAAAGCTCTGCCCTTAAACAAAAAAGCAGCCCTAATAAATCAGGACTGCTCTTCTATTGGGCAACAGATGCTGTTTTTAATAAGCTCTTACGGCTTTGCCTTCCATGTAGTTCAAAAAGGCACGGTTTACCACGCGGTTACCGCCTTTAGTGGGGTAATTGCCTGTAAAATACCAGTCGCCGATGTGTTTAGGGCAGGCAATGTGCAGGTTTTCTACCGTCTGGTAAATCACCTCTACTTCTGCGTTAATCTTTTCTGTCTTAATAAGCTGGGCAATTTTTGCACTGATCTGCTCATCTGTGAAAGGGGCATACACCTCCTGAACATAGTTAGGGGCATCAAGCTTGCCTACGGATGCTGCACACTTGTCATATACATCATCCAGAATATGATTTTGACCGGTTTCGTTCAGCAGGGAAATAGCAGCGCGGAAAGCAATAAAGTCTTTCAGGCGGCTCATGTCGATGCCATAGCAGTCGGGGTAGCGAATTTGCGGTGCCGAAGATACAATGATGATTTTTTTCGGGTTCAGGCGGTCCAGCATCGTCAGGATGCTTTTCTCCAGCGTAGTACCACGAACAATAGAGTCATCAATCACCACCAGGGTATCCACATCTTTTTTGATCACTTCGTAAGTGGTATCGTACACGTGGGCTACCAGCTCATTTCGGTGTTCATCGTCGGTAATAAACGTGCGCAGCTTGGCGTCTTTGATCACCAGCTTTTCAATGCGCGGACGGAAGGACAGTAGCTGCAGCAGCTCTTCGTCAGAGAAGGCTCCTTTATCCTGCAGATATTTCTTGCGCTCATTCACCAGGTGGCTTTCCATGCCATCGATCATTCCTAAAAAGCTTACTTCTGCTGTGTTAGGAATGAAAGAGAATACTGTATTCTTCAGGTCGTAATTGACGGCATCCAGGATCTGGGGAACCAGCAGGTGGCCAAGTGACTTACGTTCCTGGTAAATATCCGGGTCGGTACCGCGCGAGAAGTAAATGCGCTCAAAAGAGCAGCTACGCTTAGGCAATTGCTCAATAAACTGATGCTGCTTATAGTTTCCTTCCTTATCAACGATCAGGGCATGGCCCGGCTCAATTTCTTTGATCTGATCGTAAGCTACGTTGAAGGCAGTCTTGATAGCAGGTTTTTCAGAAGCCACTACCACCACCTCATCATCGGCATACCAGTAGGCAGGGCGGATACCGGCAGGGTCGCGGGCTACAAAAGAAGAGCCAAAGCCTGTTAAACCAACCATGGCATAGCCACCGTCAAAATCTTTGCAGGCGCGCTGTAATACACGGCCCAGGTCAAGCTCCTTCTCTATAATATCTGAAATTTCCTGGTTGGTACGGTCGTATTTGTACTTATCAAACAGAATCTGGTTTTCTTCGTCCAGGAAGTGGCCGATCTTTTCCATGACTGTTACGGTATCGGCTTTTTCCTTGGGGTGCTGGCCTATCTTCAGGAGAATATCGAACAGCTCATCCACATTGGTCATGTTGAAGTTACCTGCCACGGCCAGGTTGCGGCTCCGCCAGTTGTTCTGACGCAGAAAAGGGTGGCAGCTCTCTATGCTGTTCTTGCCATGGGTACCATAACGCAGGTGTCCCAGCCATACCTCTCCGGTAAAAGCGTGGTTTTCCTGCAGGTATTCGGCATCGTAGTAACGATCGCCTCCCTCTTTTTTTGCCTTTTTCATCTTCTTGGCAATTTTGCTGAAGATGTCGGCGATGGGTTGCTGTTCGTTAGAGCGATAACGGCTGATATAACGATGGCCGGGGGGTACGTTTATTTTAATGTTGGCCACACCGGCACCATCCTGACCACGGTTATGCTGCTTCTCCATCAGGAGATAAAGCTTGTTCACCGCATAGGTGGGAGAACCATACTTATCGATGTAATACTGCAAAGGCTTGCGTAGGCGTACTAAGGCAATACCACACTCGTGTTTAATCTGCTCGCTCATCCTGATTTATTGACTTATCGTAAATGCTTCTATCCAGTTCATAACCCAATCAGCCCTGAAGAAGAACAACACCAGCAGCAGCGCCAGGGCTCCCGCTAATATACGTTCCGAAACAGTACTCTCCTTTACCGCTGCAACCTCTTCAGACTGCTTTTTAAGGTAAAGATAATAGGGTATTTTCAAGTAGTAAAACAAGGCCACAACCGTTGTTGCCAGGCCTGTCAGCAAAAGGTAAAGCAACATGCTCGATCCTCCACTGCTATACCCCTCCCATAAGGCCGAAAATACCAGCAGTTTGGCTGTAAATCCTGCTGTGGGGGGTAATCCGGTCAGGGCTATCATCACCACCACCATCAATACACTGCTGTAAGACAAACGGCTACCTAATCCCTTATAATCAGCAATCCTGTAGCTGCCCGTTTCGGTCTTCAGCATAATAACAAGTAAGAAGGCCGCAAAATTCATTAGTATATAGACAAAGCTGTAAAAAAGCAAAGCCTTGTAACCCAGGGGTCTGAAAACAAGCACAGCAGCAAGCAAAAGCCCCGAATGTGCAATAGAAGAGTAGGCCAGCAGGCGCCTTGCATCCTGCTGCCACACGGCAGCCAGGTTGCCCACCAGCATGGTAATAATGGCCAGCAAACCCAGTATGAACTGCCAGTCGAAGCGGAGACCGGCAAAGATGATACCTGCCTCCAGAAAGTGGCTTAAAAAACGCATGATCAGCGCAAGACCCGCCAGCTTTGGCGCGGTAGAAAAAAGAGCCGCAGCAGGCAGCGGAGCGCCTTCGTAGGCATCGGGTGTCCAAAGGTGAAAGGGTACCACTGAAATTTTAAAGAGAAAACCTGCCAGTACCAGAAAAGCTGCCAGCAGTACCGGCAGGATCGGTATGTTCAGGCTCATCAGGCCGCTCTTAAATCCATAAGCGGTAATATCGAGGGTGCCTGTAAAGCCATAGAGCAAGCTCATACCGTATAGCATTATGGCCGATGCCACTGCACCAAAGAGCAGGTATTTTAATCCAGCTTCGGCTCCAGACCTGCTTCCGGAAAATGCAGTAAGCAGATAGGCACATATAGAGGCTGTTTCAAGACTTAGGTAAATGAGCAGCAGATGCGAAGCCATGCTCATGAGCATAGCGCCCATCAGGAGCCCGAGCAGCAGGGCATAGTATTCGCCGGAGAGTCTTTTTCCTTCGCGGAAAGAGAGCAGCACCGCCAGCAGACCGGAAAGCAGCACCAGCAGGCGAAAAGCTACTGCCATTCTGTCGAGCTGCAGCGTGCGGGCCAGCAGGTGCACCGGCTCAGCAGGCAGCCCCCGGTACAGCAGCAACCAGGCCGATGCGGCAATGACCAGCAGGCTTAGCGCAGCCAGGCCTTCATTCCGCCAGTTGCGTGGCAACAGCAGCGCCCCCAGCAGCACCAGCAATACCCCCAGGCCAATGGTCAGCTCCGGATACAGCAGGGGCAAATCCTGCAGAATAGCCTGCAGTATTGCCTTTAAGGGTGTTATGGTAGGGGCTTGCGTTTCCACCAGAGGTCTGTATTCTATAAGAAGCGGGTTAAGAGCACCAGGTTACTTCTACCCCGCTCCAGCACGCCCTGCACAAAAGCATCTACGGCAGGAGTAAAAGAATCAAGCAGCAGATTGGGGAACAGGCCTAAAACCAGCATACCGGCAAGCAGCGGTACCAGCAGAAAGTATTCGCGGGGGGTCAGATCGGTAAGGCTTCCCTCCCAGTGCAGCTCACGCACAAAAAACTGGCCAAAGAACATGCGCTGCAGGGTCCAGAGATAATAAGCAGCCGTAATGATCAGGCCCAGCATAGCGATGATCACCATCCAGTAAGGCAACAGGCCATTGGCAGAAGGGCTCCTGAAGGCGCCAAAGAACACCAGCGCCTCGGCAATAAAACCGGAGAATCCGGGCAGCCCCAGCGAGGCAAAGAAAGTAATGGTAACCGCCACTGTAAAGGCAGGCATGCGCCTGGCAAGGCCGCCATAGTTATCAATCATGCGGTTATGGGTGCGATCGTAGAGCACCCCCACCAGCAGGAACAGGGCAGCAGAAATAAGCCCGTGGCTGAACATCTGGTAAAGTGCACCGCTTACGCCCTCTACAGTAAGTGCCGCCAGGCCCAGTAGCACATATCCCATGTGTGAGACTGAGGAGTAGGCAATCATTTTTTTAAGATCGGCCTGGGCAAGGGCATTAAAGGCTCCATATAGAATTGACAGCACCCCTACCCCGGCCACCAGCGGCGCATAGTAAATGGCTCCCTCCGGAAACAGGCTGTAAGGAATGCGGAGAATGGCATAGCCGCCAATCTTCAGCAAAATAGCTGCCAGCACTACCGAAACCGGCGTGGGTGCTTCTACGTGTGCATCGGGCAGCCAGGTGTGCACCGGCACTGCCGGCAGCTTAACGGCAAAACCCAGCATGAGGGCCAGAAAAGCCAGCAGGCGCACCGAATGCCCCCAGATGGCGCCACCGCCCTGCAGGCTTAGCAGGCTCCCGGGAATAAGGTTGCCGGGTTCCATGAGGTACAGCATGTTAAAGGTATGCACCATATCGCGCGTGTTCAGAGATCCCTCCTGCAGCATAAGCTGCACACGTGCGGCGCTATCTACCCCTGCATGGGCTGCGGTGGCCACCGGGTCGATGCCGGAAATATACAAACCCACAATGGCAATCAGGATAAAGAGCGAACCTGCCAGGGTGTACAGGAAAAATTTGATGGAGGCATATGCCCTTCTGGGTCCTCCCCACATACCAATGAGGAAGTACATGGGCAGCAGCATAAACTCAAAGAAGAGGTAGAACAGGAACAGATCCAGGGCTACAAAGCAGCCTACCACCGTGCTGCTAAGCAGCAGGTACAGGAGAAAATAGCCTTTCTGGTGCTGATGAATAGTCCAGGAGCTGATAACACCAATAAACATAACAATGGCAGCGAGCAGCACCAGGGCCACACTTAGTCCATCCACGCCCACAAAATAATCGGCAGAGAGGTAGCCAATTTCTCCCAGCGGCAGGCTAAACCACTCCAGTTTTTCCACAAACTGGTACCCCTGTGGGGAAAAAACGCCTGCGGGAGCGCCTGCGCCGGAGCGAAAGCCAGCCCAAAGGGCTACTGCGAGTAGTATCTGAATGGCGGTGGCTATAAGGGCCACCCAGCGGCCAGCGTCCGACAGCCTTGCCGGAATCAGCAACAGCACAAGGGCAGCCAGCAACGGCACAAATATGAGCAGCGAAAGTAGGTGTTCAGTAAACTCCATGCAAAACAGCTTTTGCCGGTCCATCCGGCGCTACAGTAGCAGCATATCAGCAGCAGGCTTTGTACAAAGATGCCTGGCCACAAATCGGCTGCAAGATATAAAAAGGTATGGGGTATCAGGTATGGGGTTTAAGGTTTTAACGGCTAATCAAGCTGTTTCTTCAAGTCCATATACCAAATACCCCATACCCTGTACTAATTCCCAATCTATCAGACAAACATCCACAACATAACCGCCAGCATACAGGCCAGCATAATGAGCAGGTACTGCTGTACCTTTCCGCTCCTGGTACGGCTAAAATGCCCCGCCTGCCCTGCCACCCACACACTAACCTTCAGTGCACCATCAACAAAAGTACGGTCAAACCAATACATCACATGGCTGAATACCACCCCCGTCATTCCCACAAGATCTACAATCCGATCGATCACTTTACGGTCCAGCCAGCTGGCAAACTGCATCAGCCCCAGCCCAAAAGCAATCACCGTACGGCGGTAAATGGCATCGAGGTGCCAGTTGCTATACGAGAGCCTGGTGATGCGGCTTCTGAACACAAATTTTTGATTGTAGAATGAGCCCCTGCCATTGAACAGGTGATAGATCAGGTAAGCCAGCAAAAGTCCCAGCAGCACCAGGATGGCCGAAACTACCCCCGTAAAAGTATGGTAGCGGAATGCCGCCTCCCGAATGTCAAAAAGCCTGTTGGCCGCCTGGTATTCTGTTAGCGCGCCAGGCACTGCCACCTGGGGCAGCTGCAGCAACTGCATGGGCCATGCCCCCTGAAAATCGAAAGCATCGAAACTGGTCCAGATACCAAGCGATAGCAGGGCCAGCACCAGCAGCGGAAAGCGCATGAGCATGGGCACTTCACGGATGGAGCGATAAGCCTCCTCCCTGCCTTCTGACAGCCGGTTATAGCCAAAGAACACCAGGAACAGCTGCCGCCCCATATAAATGGGCGTTAGCAGGGCTGTGGTAAAACCTGCCAGCGGCACCAGCCAGGCCAAAACGCCCCACTGCTTACGGGCAACAGAGGCCCAGCCCATGGTACCCGTAATAATGGCATCTTTAGAAAGAAAGCCTGAAAGAAATGGCAAACCGGCCAGTGCCAGCATGCAAAGGATGTAAACACCAAAGGTAAAAGGCAATTTTCTGCGCAGGCCACCCATGTTGCGCATATCCTGGGCATCGAAGCGGGTGTGGCTCTGGTGGGCTGCCTCATGCAGGGCATAAATAACAGCACCTGACGTTAAAAAAAGTCCTGCCTTGAAAAAGGCGTGGGTGAGCAGGTGAAAAAGAGCGGCATCGTAAGCCCCGGCGCCCATGCCCATTACCATATAGCCCAGCTGGGAGATGGTGGAGAAGGCAAGTACTTTCTTGATATCGTGCTGCGCAAAGGCGGCAAAGGCTCCCATAAAAGCAGTTGTAGCACCAATAAATGCTGTGACATCCAGCACCAGTGGCGTTAGCAGCGGAAATACCCTGCTTAACAGGTATACACCAGCCGCCACCATGGTTGCCGCGTGGAGCAGCGCCGATACAGGGGTGGGGCCTTCCATGGCATCGGGCAGCCATACCTGCAGCGGAAACTGGGCAGATTTGCCCACTGCCCCCATCAGCAGCCCAAAACCTGCAAGGGTTAACAAAAGGGCAGGCAGTGCCCCGGCAGCTCCGGACCATACCGCCTGCCAGTCGCCACTCTGGATGTAGCTGGCGGGCATCAGCTGAAAGAGGGTGGCCAGATCGAGCGTGCGGAACTGGGCATACAGAATCAGGAGCGCCAGCAAAAAGCCGATGTCTCCCACCCGGTTTACCAGAAAAGCTTTTTTAGCCGCTGCCGCTGCCTGTGGCCGGGTAAACCAGAAGCCGATCAGCAGGTAAGAGGCCAGCCCCACCCCCTCCCAGAAGCAGAAAATAATGAATAGGTTATCGGCCAGCACAATGCCCAGCATGGCAAACACAAAGAAACCCAAAAAGGAAAAATAGCGGTTAAAACCCGGGTCCTCCCACATATAGGTGACCGAGAAGAGCTGCACCAGCAGCGCCACTCCATTCACCACCACCAGGAGCAGGGCTGCCGGAATGGTGAGCCAGATACCCAGGGTAAAAGGGTAAGCAGTGGCACCCGGCGTGAACCAGTTCCAGCGGGCATGGGTAAGGGCAGCCAGTTCATTGGCAGCACCATCGCCCTGGGGCCAGAGCCGAATGAACAAATAGATGGATATAAGCAGGGCAATTGCCTGCAGGCCAATCATAAGCCAGTGCCCACGCCCCCTTATCAGGAGGAGCAATACAGCCCCCAGCAAAGGCAGTAGCAACACTATTCCTGCCAGAGCAGTAAGCAGACTAAAAGGAAGTGGCTGTAGGAGATTGGCAGAATTCACGGCCCTAAGTTATCCTTTTAATTCATTCAACTTATCCAGATCGGCTATTTTGTAATAACCATACACCCGCACCACCAGCGCAAGGGCCACGGCTGCCTCGGCAGCGGCTACCACAATCACAAAAAGGGCAAACACCTGCCCCTGCAGCAAAGCACCATCATAGCGGCTAAAGGCTACCAGGTTAATATTGGCAGCGTTCAGCATCAGCTCCAGGCCAATTAGTACGGCTATGGCATTTTTGCGGGTAATGGTCACGGCAAGCCCGATGCCGAACAGCAGAGTAGCCAGTATGAGGTAGTGTGAGAGCGGGATCATGGATGCAGAGGTTTTTGTGGGCCAGATCCTGTTGCGGCAGCAGAAGCACCGGTTGCCCCGGGGGCGGGATTTACAAGCGCTGCAGGTTTTGCCAGGGTAGCTGCACCCACCAGGGCCAGCAGCAGCAGTATACCAGCCAGCTCAAAGGCCAGCACATATTGTGTCATCAGCTGAACACCCAGCGGTTCTACAGTTGATGCCTGTACCATTGTACCACTCTCCTGCGCCTCTACAGCCCAGTCGGGCAGGGCCAGCTGACCGAGGGTTCCCAGAAGCAGGATCAGCAGACCTGCAGGCATCAGGTACCCCCAGAACTGGTTGTGCAAATCGGTAAGTACCGGGCTTGTGGAGATCCTGTTGGTGAGCATTACCCCGAAAATCAGCAAGATCAGTACCCCGCCTACATACACCACAATCTGGGCAACGCCTAAAAAATCGGCACCGCTTAGCACATAGATAGCCGCTACCCCTAAAAAACAAAAGATAAGGGAGAAGGCTGCATGGAGCAGATTACGGGTAAACAAAATAACCAGGGCCGACGCCAGTGTTAAGGCGGCGAAGGCATAAAACAGGAACAAAACCATGAGCAGCGAAGGCCTAAGTTAGGGGAAAGGTAAGGAAGAAGATCAAAACATAGATTTCAGTCTTGCCCGGCTCTTCCCGGAGGCTCCGGTTTTTGGCTATCCAGCTGCCGCTTTTCTTCTTCCGTCAGCTCTTCCTGTGCCGGTTTATGGGTCACTTCTTTTTTCTCTACCACGGGCCTGGGCTTTTTAATCTCCTGCTCGTTTGCCTCTCTTTTTTCTGAAGTACTATCTGCTTGCATAGCTGGCTGCTTTGGTATCACTGGTTTGATTAGGGGTCGTGGCTTTTTTACATCTTCGGCAGGAACAGCTGCAGTATGGTCAGCAGCTCCCGGAGTACTTGCTTTACGGATTACCGGCTTCATGACCGGACGCGGTCTTACAGAAGCAGGTGCTGATTGCTTAGGCGCCTCTGCCTGTGAAGGATCAGGTGTTATTGCACCATCAGTATCAGCAGATGCTGACTGGTCTGCTTCACTCTCCTGCTTAGGGGCTGCCCCTTCAGCAGGTTCTGCTTTTTTGATGACCGGCTTCGGCTTTATAACGGGGCTTGGTTTTGCAGAACTGGCTGCCGGTTGTGCAGCTGAAGACTCAGCTGCACGAGCCTCCGGCTGGCCTCCTGCTCCTGCAGGTAATATTGCCTTATCTGCCGGAGGGCTGCTTTTTTTTACGACAGGTTTCATCACCGGCCTCATTACCGGACGAGGTTTCGGAGCCGCTCCTGCTGTACTAGCGGAAGGGAGCGCCGCAGAATCTTCTTCCTTAGAGGTAGTCCTTATTTCCGCTGCTGCAGGACTGGTCTTTGCTTCATCAGCATCTGCCGAAGCTGTTTTAGGCTTCATCATGGGGCGAGGCCTGAACTTAGGCTTTTCCGCTCCCGGCGCCGGAGAATCTTCGGTACCCTCTGGTGTGGGCGCAGATTTCATGGTTGGGTTGGGTACCTCTGCCGCAGTGGATGCTGCCCCAGTGGATGCTGCCGCAGTGGATGCTGCTGCTTTGGAAAGATTTTTCTGCTCCATCAGCTTACGGGCTGTTTCCTGCGCATCTTCCGGAGTGGCGGGCTTAGGGGCGCCCGGCTTAGGGGCGGCTGGCATAGGGGCAGCGGGACGGGCAGCTGCCGGCCGCACCGAAGCCGGCCGCACCACACCTGGTTTCGCCGCAGCAGTTCCAGCGGCTGGTCTGGCGGCTTTCTGGGCTTCTTTTTGCGCCTGGTATTCTTCCAGCTCCCTGCGCTTCTGCACAATTTCCAGGGGAGTCATTTCTGCAAAGGCGTAGGTATGGTCAGCTACATCAAACTCGCTGAAATCGTACACCTTCGTCATGGTGAGGCACTCTGTAGGACAAACAGTGGTACAGAGGCCGCAGAAGCAGCACTTACCCATGTCTATATCGAAGCGGGCGGCATGGATACGCTTCGGGGTACCGTCAGAAGTCTGGCCTATGGTCTCTATCGCTTTGATAGGCTCTATTTCAATGCAATCAACCGGGCATACCTTAGCACATTTATCGCAGACGATGCAGTCTTCTATCTCGTTATGCAGGCGGTAGCGGGCATTATCCGGCACCGGCAGGCTTTCTTTGGGATACTGCAGGGTAAAGATGCCGGTCTGTTGCTCAAAGTAATTATCCTGCTCAACCCCCATGGGTTTGCGGCTTTCGCGGGCCTGCACAAAATGGCGCCAGGTAAGCTTTAGTCCGTGCAGCAGCGTGCGGGTCGCAATACCAATATTTTTAAAATAAGAGCCTGTATTTATTTGCGGCCGTTGTTGTGGCTGCTCTTCCGGGAGTTTTGTTGCCATGTGGGGAGTCTGTTTTTAGTGCAAGGAGTGCTGATCTATCGTTTCTGCCAGAAACAACAACAGCAAAAAACATCCATCTCTACCAATGCACCATTCATATAAAACGACTTCTGCCAAATAATAAACCTAAAATTACAAAAAAAGCATTAAAAGATTTTCTATTCCTCTTAACCACTTAGCTCCTGCTCATTTACGTAAGAATTTTCCTGCACCAGAAGGAGCACATTATCCTATCCCTATGAGCTTCCACACGCCTGTGAGCAGTAACAGGATGATGGCAGCGGGGGTCAGATATTTCCAGCAGAGAGACATGAGCTGGTCTACACGCAGGCGGGGATAGGTCCAGCGCACCCACATCTGCAGCAATATCATCAGGAGGGCTTTACTGATGAGCCAAAAGCCGCTCCACAGGTGTCCGGCTACTGTACCAGGAGCACCGCTCGTCCATTCGGCCAGGCGCAGCGGTCCCAGGTTGGGCAGCGGGGTATTCCAGCTTCCCCAGAAAAGGATTACACCCAGGAAGGACACCAGCAGCATCATGCCATATTCGGCCAGGAATACCAGGCTCCAGCGAAAGCCGCTGTACTCGGTATGATAGCCGCCTATTATTTCAGACTCTGCCTCGGCTAAATCGAAGGGTGCACGGTTGCTTTCTGCCAGGGAAGCAATAAAGAATATCAGCCACACAAAGAAAAAGAGTGGCATGCGCACCACATTCCAGGTAAGAAAACCGCCCACATCTGTTAACTCTACCCCCAGGGCAGGTAAGCCAAACAGCCACAGCCGCTCCTCTTCTGCCCCTACCACATCATTTACCCAGATACCCTGCTGAAAGCTGATCTCCTGCAGGTTAAGAGAACCTGCCAGCATAACGGCACAAAGTATGGATAGCCCCAGCGGCACCTCGTAAGAGATAATTTGTGCCACCGAACGCAGCGCACCATACAGAGAGTACTTGCTGTTGCTGCCCCAGCCGGCCATGAGTATGCCAATCACATCGAGGGAAATAATGGAGAGCAGGTAAAATACGCCAACTTCGGTAGCAGAGCCTGCCCAGCCATTGGTGAGGGGCAGCACGGCATAACCAGCAAACACAGCCACAAAGATAACCACTGGCGCTACCAGGAACATTTTTCGGTCGGCAGCGGCAGGCACAATATCTTCTTTCTGCAGCAGCTTCAGCAGGTCGGCCACCGTCTGCAGCAAACCCCAGTAGCCTACCTCCATAGGTCCCAGGCGGTCCTGGATAAACGCCGATACCTTACGCTCGGCCCAGACAGCCAGCACCACAAACAGGAGCAAAAAGGGCAGAAAGAAAAGTAAGGTAGTCATGCACTGCAAAGATAGGCTTGCCTGCATTTAAAACAAGTGCAGCAGCATAAGCAAAAGCCCCGGCACCATGCATTTAGCACAGGCCGGGGCTTTCTTTGGTTGAGAGAGAAAAAGTGTGCTTTATCAGGCACAGAAGAATGCTTGATAAAGCACAAATATTATTCAGCTATTCTGATCAGACCCATCTGGTCTTCACTAACCGAAATCAGCTTCCAGCCTGTTGCTGCCTGTGTATCGTTCTTACTTACATATACTTTCCAGCGATATACCTTTCCTGGCTGCAGTAACCTGGTAGCACTCCCATCTTCATTAAATACTGCGCTCGTCCGACTGGAGGGAATTGTAATTCTCTTTACTGGCAGTGTTCCACTATTGTCAATGCCTCCCCAGATTACATTGCCGCTGGCATCACTCACCTCAATTACATAATTACTTGCACTGGGATAAGCCTGCCAAGAAAAACTGGGAGTTGCTGATGCTATGTCTTTTGGTTCTGTTGTAGAAGCCAGGTTGGTCGGATTAAGTACTTGCAGCGAATTGGTAAGACTAAAATTTCTGGTTACAGCTGCAGGACCTACTTCTACATAAGGTTCTCCAAACTTAATGATCCAGTCAGGATCTACCACGCGTCCGTCGTTACGATAAGTAGCTCTGGCCAGGTAATGGCCTGCAGGCACGCCTTCTATAGTATAACTGGCAGCCGTGTTTGTTAAAAGACCAGGCACAGGTTCATGCGTTAAAGGATGCGTGAGTGCCACATCAACATCAAGCGCCGTGGTTGCTAAGAAAGTGATAGTACCATTTACCGACCCACTGGCTCCCCGGGTAAGCAGTAAATTTTGCTTGCTTTCAGCAGCTGACGTAACCGCAGTTGTTACCTGCTCGGAAGTATAACCACCAATCCAACCTTTTACTGTATAACTGGCAGCAGGAAGGTTGTATATATAGTAGATGCCGGCGTCATCCGTAACGGCAGAATAGCCTTTGCCATTCGCTTCGGCCACTACCAATACTCCAGCAACGCCTGCTCCAGCCTCGGTAATCTTGCCACTGATAAGACCCCCGTTCTGTAGTTCGCTGCTATTCATTTCATATGGCTTGGCAAGCTCTGCTCCTACAGAAATTGTAAATGGTAGCGGACTAATGTTGCGAGGCGGTACCTGGTCATATCCCTGGCGGTAAAGCTTCAGGTAGTAGCTACCACCCAGTAATTCTGTTTTATAGGAACCCTCTGCTCCGGTAACCAAAGATTTTACCGGTGTATTGGTGTTCGATTCCATCACTATTATCCGAACCCCTTCCAGGGCCGCATCAGTATCTGCATCGGTTATCGCGCCACTTAGCACACCTGTAGTAACCGGCTCATCGTCTTTCTTACACCCCCATGCCACTAACAGCACAAAGGCCAGCATCATCAGATTTGTGTTTCGCATGTTAATCTCAATTTATGGTGTAAAGGAACATGCATTTTGAGCCAGTTAAAACTGTGTGTAACACAAACTATTACTATCACAATTTGGGGGAAAGCTTGTACGCGCCTATCAAAAAGCTGGAAGAATACAATTCAAATGACAGCCCTTCAAGGCAAAGGGATCAAATACATTAAAAATATCACATCATTCCAACTAAATGATTAAAGTTTCAGCAGTTTCATAAGCTGTATTATTCCGTTAAAACCTCCTGCTAATAGGCTTTTAGCGCATTATTCTGTACTTATTTTTGAATTCCTGATGCAGTTAGTTTACCTGCACCGTGATTTTTTTCCGGTTCCCGCTCTGTTAAAACTATTTTATGGCTGCAGCCCCCACGCCCCACCAGCACCCTGTCTTTAAAATATTCGTGATGGATTAAACCTTTTAGCTGCATCTGCATCAAAGGTCTAACTGCGGCTAAATTATCAGTGTGGTTTAGCAGGATTTTCCATATAAAACTGGCAGGCTCTTTCTCTAAACTTTCTTCTCTGGCCGCATCCCCTCTCGGTACCCCTAACCAAATAGTGATCTAATGAATAAGCTGGTGTTGATGATTGCGCTTTTACTGATAAGCAGTGTGGCGTCTGGCCAAAGTGCTTATCTCGCGGGCACCATAAGCAGTGCTGCGGATAATTTGACCCTGCCGGGAGCCTCGATTATTCTTACCCGCCTGCCAGATTCTGCCAGGGTAGCCCAGGCTACGGATATAGAGGGCAATTTCAGGTTTAATAACCTGGCCGAGGGCCAGTACCAGCTTAGGATTAGCTTTGTAGGTTACACCACACAGCTGCGTTACATCGATTTACCGGAAGAAGGCCTGAACCTGGGCTCCATAGCGCTAAAAGAAGATGCCGAGCAGCTGAATGAAATAGAAATCATACGCCAGCAACCCCTGGCCACACAAGAGGGAGATACCACCTCCTTCAGGGCAAATGCATTTAAAACCACTCCTGATGCCAATACCGAAGACCTGATCCGCAAAATGCCCGGCGTGGTGGTGCAGGATGGAAAGGTGCAGGCACAGGGCGAAGAGGTGCGGCGCGTGCTGGTAGATGGCAAACCCTTTTTCGGCGACGACCCTTCTGCTGCCCTTAAAAACCTGCCAGCTGAAATCATTGATAAAATACAGGTATTCGACCAGCAGAGTGAACAGGCACGTGCCAGCGGTTTCGACGATGGTGAGACTACCAAGACCATTAACATAGTAACCAGGCCCGAGATGCGCAATGGACAGTTTGGGCGTGTATATACGGGCTATGGGCTGGATGGCCGCTACATGGCCGGTGGTAACCTTAATATCTTCAAGGATGATCAGCGTATTTCCATCCTGGCGCAAAGCAACAACATTAACCAGCAAAACTTTGCTACCGAAGACCTGGCCGGTGTGGCCAGCGGCAGCGGACGTGGTGGCAGAGGTGGCCGAGGCGGAAGAGGTGGCGGCCGGGGTGGCTTTGGCGGTGGTGGTGGTGCCGGCGATTTTATGGTGGGCCAGCAGGGCGGTATCGCCACTACAAATGCCATAGGCATTAATTACTCCGACCAGTGGGGCGAAAAAGTAGAAGTAACCGGCAGCTATTTCTTTAACCACTCCAGGCTGCTTTCCACACAAAGCACCCAATTGGAATACCTGGGCTCCCGCTTAGGCGGACAGACCTATTCAGAAGAAAGCAATGCAGAAAGCACCAACAGCAACCACCGCTTTAACCTAAGGCTGGAATATAAAATCAATGAGAACAATTCACTGCAGATACGCCCCCGGCTCAGCCTGCAGGATTATAAGGGTACTTCTTCCCTGCTTGGCCTTACCAGGCAGGGACTCACCAGTCTGGGAAACGATACCTTAAGCAGCACCATCAATCAGTTTAACTCTTCCTATGGTGCCCTAAGCTATGGCAACGACCTGCTTTACCGACACAGCTTTGCCAAGCGGGGCCGAACTCTTACTGTTAACCTAAGCACCGCGATCGATAAACGGGATGGTATCAGTGAGCTTGATTCACAGAATGAGTACCTCAACGAAACCCCGGTAACAGAAAACCTGCAGCAGCAGTCGGATATGGAAGATAAAGGCTGGCGTGTAAATGCCGATGTGCGCTTTACGGAACCCATCAGTCCTAAAAGCCAGCTGATGCTGAATTACAGAACCGGTTACCAGTTCTCCAGGCCCTTTAAACTTACAACAGACCAGGAGAATAATGAATCTGAAGAGCTCCTGAATCCTGCCTTAAGCAGCCAGCTTACCAGTAATTACCGCAGCAACAGCCTGGGGGGCAGCTACCGCCTGAGGAGCGAAAAGGGCATGCTCATGACTGGCCTGAATTACCAGGCTTCTAAACTGGATAACGACATGCGCTTTCCGCTGGAAGGAACCATAGAGAGAACTTTTCAGAACGTACTGCCCATGGCCATGTACCGCCATAACTTCTCCAAGGAAAAGAACCTGCGCCTGATGTACCGCACCAGCGCAAGTCCTCCGGCAGCCCAGAGGCTGCTCTATGCAGTAGACAACAGCAATCCGCTGCAGCTCATTATTGGTAATCCGGAGCTGCGGCAGGATTATCAGCATACCTTATTTACCCGCTATTCTGCCAACAACATAGAAAAAGCAAGCACTTTCTTTGCCCTTATTTCGGGGAGTTATTCTGCCCGCTACATCGGTAACAGTGTGCTGCTGCCGGCACAGGATACGGTGCTGGCTACCGGCTTTACCGTACCGGCCGGGGTGCAGCTAACGCAGCCACAAAACCTGGAGGGATACTGGAACATGCGCACTTTTATTTCTTACGGACTGCCGGTACAGCTGCTCAAATCTAACCTGAACCTGAATGCTACTGCCTCCTACAGCCATATTCCCGGACTCATCAACGGCGAAGAAACCTATACCGGCAATACTGGTTTTGGTGCAGGGGTGGTGCTAAGCAGCAACATCAGCGAAAAGATTGATTTTACGCTAAGCACCCAGGCAAATTATACCATTGCCACCAACAGCCTGCGCGAGAGCATGAACAACCGCTACCTGAACCAGACCAGCAGGGCATCTTTTAAATGGATAATACCTTTGGGCATTAGCCTGGAAAGCAACCTGGCCCACCAGTATTACGGAAGCTTTGCCGGCAGCGATGCCCAGAATTTCATACTGCTTAATGCAGGCATAGGCAAGCGCCTTTTCAACAACAGGGGCGAACTGGGCCTCTATGCCTACGACCTGCTGAACCAGAATACCGATATACAGCGCAACATCACCGAAGCCTATATTGAAAATGTACAGACAGATGTACTGAATCGCTACCTGATGCTGCGCTTCAGCTATAACATCCGGAACTTCAAAAGCAGCCAGCAATAGGCAAAGGAGCCAAATTAACCTTCTTTAACATTTAGACCTGTAAGCTGGCATGGTAATTGGATTTTATACCGGCAAGAGAGAGATATTAACAAATACACATCACTTAAAAAGGAAAAAATGAAAAAGATGAAATGGATAGTGGCTGCGGCCTTTGGGTTGATGTCTGTTACAGCAGTAAATGCCCAAACAGAAGGCACCAAAACCAAAGAGCATCATAAAACAGAACGGCACGACCGTAAAGGCCATAAAAGAGGTGCTCACCTGAAGGAAGATGTAAAGGCCTACGAAGCACAGCTTAACCTTACCCCTGCCCAGGTAACACAGTGGGAGGCACTCAACGAAGCCAGCAAACAAAAAAAGATGGCACTTAGGGAAACCGGAAGCGAACTTTCTAAAGAGGACAAAAGATCGCAAATGAAAGCCATGCACCAGGAGAAGCAGGCAGAGCTGAAGAAGATTCTCTCCGAAGAGCAGTTTGCCCAGTACAAGGAGATTCGCAAAGCAAAAATGGAAGAGCGTAAAGCAAAAATGCAGGAGCGCAAAGCCCAGGGCAACAAAAGAGGGGATGTAAGAAGAGGCAGGTAATAACTTCCTCCATCTTTTAAGAAATAAAACGCCTGCCCAAATTGGGCAGGCGTTTTGGTGTTAACTTACTTAATCAAGTTCAATTACCAGTTATAACTGGTCAGCGTCTAGTTAGTTTTGAGATTCCCTGCCGTGTTATTTTCGTAGGTAATTGGTTTGGCAGCATCGGTTTCTAGCGTATTACCACCGGTGGCAACAATTCCCCAACCATTGCTATCGGAAACTTTAGTATTGTACATCTTAATGCTGGCATTGTTTCTCAGGGATACATTGCTTTTGAAGCCAGAAATATGGTTAGAGCTTCCGCCATAAGAAATTTCGCAGTGGTCAAATTCATTTTTAATGCTTTGCGTCACATTGAATTCTATGCCTTTCCAGAAGCCTTTGGCTTTTTCCATGCCAGTGAAAATTATTTTCTTATTGGCAGTACCCCTGGCCATTAGATAAGCATCTGCACCATCTACGTAGAGGCTTTTGTCTGTGGCAAATTCCAGCACAGCACCTTCCTCAATTTTTACACCAGAGTAGATATAAACTCTGTCCATGATAAAGTACTTACTTCCGTCTGTAAAAGCAGGCCAGAGCTGTTCGGTTGTAAAATCAACGTTTGATGAATATATTTCGATACCTTCTTTGGCGTTACCGTCTTTGAAACGGGAGGCTTTATCCAGTTTTCCGATAACATTAGCCGGAATAATCATGGCTGCACCTGTATTATTGCTGAAGGTATTATTAGCGAACTGTTCAAAACTACCACCTCCTATGGCAATACCATAGCCCAGGGTATTGCTGATGGTTGAGTTTGTAATGGTATAGGTAGCTGAATTTCTGGATGATATACCAGCTCTGTAACCGCTTATATGCAC
Source organism: Flammeovirgaceae bacterium 311 (assembly GCA_000597885.1). NCBI lineage: Bacteria > Pseudomonadati > Bacteroidota > Cytophagia > Cytophagales > Flammeovirgaceae > Flammeovirgaceae bacterium 311. Next base: position 4,705,699 of record CP004371.1, on the reverse strand, counting down.
TACACCACCAGCATAAGAAACATCTACATAATCAAGCTGATTTTTTGTATTGGTTGTTACATTGAATTCAATGCCTCTCCATGCACCTTTTTCTTTTTCAATACCGGAGAATACAACTTTCTTATCTGCAGTACCCTTTGCTATTAAATAAGCATCTGCACCATCTACCCGAATTCCTTTGTTCAAAGCAAATTCCAGTACGGCACCTTCCTGTACTTTCACACCACTGTAGATGTAAACATCATTCATGATAAAGAACTTAGAGCCATCTTTCAGGGCAGGCCACAGTTGTTCAGTTTCGTAATCAATAGATCCGCCATCTACCTCAACACCATCGCGGCCGTTGCTGCCTGCAAACTGGGTTTCCGCATCCAGCTTACCAATTAGATCTGAAGTGATGAACATTGCAGCAGCAGTGTTATTGCTAAAGGTATTCTGAGAAAACTCGATCAGCTTACCACTTGGCACCACCATGCCATAGCCGGCACTGTGGCTGATTACAGTATTTTTGATTTTTACAACAGAGCTGTTACGGAGCGATAAACCTGCTTTGTAGCCGGTAATATGTACAGTATTACCTGCATAAGCGATATCCACATAGCTGAACTCATTGTCCTCGCTTTCTGATGCGCTCATTTCAATGCCTTTCCAGTAGCCTTTGGTTTTTTCTTTTCCGGTAAATACAATGCGGTTGTTCTCAGTACCAATGGCTTTGATCACACCACTATTGTCAATGTTCATTTTCCTGCCATCCTCAAACTCAATGATCACACCTGGTTCTATGGTAAGGGTTGAAGAAAGATAGATGTCTTCGCTTATACAGTAATCTACCATTCCCTGCGGCGCGCGCTTAATCCAGGTAGTTGGGGTGGTAATAGAACCTGAAACCGGGGTACAACCAGTGTATGCAGGAGGTGCCACTGTAATGATCACTTCGTCCTTGGCTGATTTGGCTTCGTTGCTTACCGTCAGCTCAAAGGTATAAGCACCTTCAACATCGGGTGTAAACTCGGCTTTTGCTTCGTTGCTTTTTACCAGCGCAGCAGTACTTGTTTGCGGCTTGGTTTTGATTGCCCACAGGTAAGTAAGGGTTGCTCCTTTTGGGTCGGAAGATTGACTGCCATCCAGTACTACTTTCTGGCCTATGGTACCATTTACATCGGCACCTGCTTTAGCAACTGGTGCCTCTGGTGTAACTGGTGCCGGAGCCTGGTCATCTTCGCATGCCCATAAAATAAGCATACTAAAGAAAATGATTAAGAGGTGATTCAGAGTTCTCATGATGATGATAGATGTTTTTAAAAAATTTGAGGTGAGTACATTTAGATTTCAATGGCACAGCAGATCAGCTGCCCCTGTTGCCTCCGCGGCTGGCAGTTTGGAGAAAGGCTGATAACAGTGCTGAATTATTTCATTGTTGGTGACACAAAATTAGGCTACCGCACGCAGGCCTTTATGCGCAGAAAAACCGAAAACAATAAATACGTATTTCTACTTAGATGCCCGCACCATGGTTTTAGCTGTTGTTTACTCCTGTGCTATCAGTAAAAAAAGCAGCGCCTCTACGTTTAAGAAGAGACCCTGCTGTTTTACCCGCTAAACCCAAAAACAGGCTTAGTATAAAGAAATTTGAGCCTGTGATATTTTTTTCTGCTTATTCTGATTAGAAGAAGGTAAATTTTAGCTGTATCAGGACATTTTCTTTACCGCTATTCCTGAAGAGTGGCCGGCGCTTTGTAATACTTCTCCAGCTCCTTGTCTTTACCCAACCCGCGTGCTATACATGCTAAAACGCTGAACAGGCCAGTCTGCAATTTGTGGGGCAGCAGCGGCACATAGGTTTCGCCCATTTCAAAAAGCAGGGCCAGGTGCCAGATGCTCCTTGGAATACCTTTTTTGTTGCACAGGCCATCGTTGGCAAGGCCATGGGCAATACGCAGGGTAGCCTCAAAAAAACGGGCAGGCTTTACCATTACCCTGAAACGGACTGTGGCTGTTTCGCTGGGGTTAAAAAATCTGTGCAGTTTATGTAGGGGAGCTACTGCCATTTCTCCTGGCTGCAGGTGCAGTATTTCTTTTTCTACCTGAATGCCCAATACGCTCTCTACTACTGTAAATTCTTCAACGAATGTAGTATGATAGTGCATCTCGTTACCGCCTTTTGGCTGCATCAACACTTCAACCTCCAGGTATTGTCCATTGATTTCTTCGGGGGTATGGATAAAACCCATTTCGTAGTCGCCCAAGCAGGAGCTGATTTTTCGGGGCAGGCCTGCCGGCGTGAGTGATTGTTTTGCTTCCGGCATAGCCGGAGACACTATATAAGCTAGCATGATTTAGATAGATTTTAGGTATTGGTAAAGCGATTTTAATTCAGCATCGGTATAGCGGGCAGTCATCTGCCAGGGCATGTCCTGCTGCTTCAGCTCTTTTCCCTCCGGCGTTACACCCGTGCGCAGCGCTTTGATGAATTCTTCTTCAGACCATTTCCCTACATTACCACTGGCTGTAACATCTGGCCTGGCCATCATGCCGGGAGCAGGCGCCTCCATGCCTTTCATATTGGGGCCATGGCAGCCGGTACAGGAGATGGCCAGGTACTGTCCATAGGCGGCTCCAACTACTGGCACCACACTGGCAGTAAGTGTGCGCTGATGATCAATTTCATGCGCAGGAAACAGGGGAACTGTGCCAAAGAGCGTAAGTACTTTTAGCAGCGGGCCAGGCGACATTTGCGGGGACTGCTTATCTACAGGAGGCAATGCATTGTAGTAAGCAATAATAGCACTCATATCCTCTGCAGAGAGCAGGGTAGTTTCCTACGAAGGCATTACCAGCAGGGGAGTACCATCTGCCCCTAAGCCATGTTTAAGCGCCCGCACCCAGTCGGTATTGGTGTAACTTTGGGGCAGACCACCCCTGCCTCTGGTCAGGTTAGAGGCTGCGATCAATCCCATGGCCGGGTCATCCAGCATTATTTTTCCGCTGCCATCATCACCATGACATTCTGCACAACCCTTGATGGCTGCCAGGTGAGACCCTCTGGCAATGGCTGCACTGTCTGTGGGTATTTCAAGCGATTGAACAGCCACCTCCATTACCTGCTGTTGCTGCCATGCTAATCTAAAATGGGCTACCGCATACACTACCACCAGCAGGGCCAGCAGTCCACACGAAATAATTGCCGCCCATCTAAAAATTTTTCTTAGCATTTTATTTAGATTTAATTTTACAACAAAACTAAATCTTTACTCCCTGCAGGCCCCTACGCCAAACGGAGCACCACCTACGCAAAACGGAATATTGTATGCACCCCCAGGATATATCATTCGAAAACATCATGCAGGAGCTTGTAGGCCAACAAACCCGGAGTGCACAGCCTACAGGTGTAAACCCTCATGCACAGGTGGTGAATCAACAAATTGGGGTAGTAGGACTACAGAGCTCATTCCTGCCTGGACTACACATTTCTCAGGTTCAATGGGAGGTAGGTAAATACGATCTACGCTTCGAGGACAAAACCCACTCCGACGATATCAATATCAACCTGCAGCTGAAGGGGCATCTGTTTACGCAGTTTAACTGCCTGTCGAATCCGCTGGACATGCAGCCTGGCCGCCACAACCTGATCTTAACATCAGAGCCGGGAGGGCACCATGTGGTAAAAGCAGGAGATCGGCTGGAGATGTTTCACCTAAGCCTGAAGCCTGAACATCTTTGCCGCTTCCTGGATGAGAGCACGCCTATGGGAAATAAGCTGCTCTCCAAACTGGAGAAAAAAGAAGCGTTTGCTGCCAGCCCGCAGCCCCTAAGCATTACCCCCGACATGCAGGCAGTAATTGCCGATATGAAGCACTGCAGCCTGCAGGGAAACACCCGCCGCTTATACCAGGAGGCGAAAATAACAGAGCTGCTCTGCCTCCTGCTGGATGGCTACGCAAACTACTATATGCCCCTGAGCAAGCTGCCCGGGCGCAACGATGTAGAAAAGCTTTATGCCCTGCGGGAATACCTGCACCGCCATTACCTGCAGCAGGAGCTAAGCCTTGCAAGCCTGGGCCGCGAATTTGGCCTGAATGAGTTCACCCTGAAAAAGGGCTTTAAACAGCTGTTCAACACCACCGTCTTTGGCTACATCCAAAAACTACGCATGGAACATGCCCGCCTGCTCATGCTGGAGGGCGGCCTTAGCGTGAGCGAAGCCGCCGATGCCCTTGGATATGCTAACCCCCAACATTTTTCTACTGCCTACAAAAAGCAGTATGGGATAAGCCCGAGAAAATTTGCATTGGCCAATAAATAATTGGTATTTCAAATCTTAGGCTTTGCTTCAGGCACTTTTTTGGCTGAAAAAGTTATAAATATGTGTGCTAAAATAAATACTGCCTATGCATTCCTTCAATCCCTACCTCACCTTCGATGGAAACTGTGAGGAAGCCTTCCAATTTTACCAAAATTGTTTCGGGGGAAAGATCAGCATTATTCAGCGCTTTGGCGACTCCCCCATGCCTGTACCGGATGCCTACAAAGATAAAATCATGCACATGGAGCTGGAGGCTGCTCCCGTACACATGATGGGTTCCGACGGCTCCCCGCAGCACCAGGTCATCAAAGGCAATACTGTTACCTTCAACCTGGCCTTCCAGGATACCGAAGAGCAGGATGCAATTTTCAATAAGCTGGCTGAGGGTGGTCAGGTTAGTATGCCACTGGAGAATACCTTCTGGGGGTCGCGCTTTGGCATGCTCACCGATAAATTTGGCGTGCACTGGATGCTGAACTGCCAACTCTCCAGCTAAGAGCCGGGATGGATATAGAAAAATTGCGCAGCTTCTGCCTGCAGCTGCCCGGCGTAACCGAAGATGTAAAGTGGGAAAAAGATCTTTGCTTTCTGATCGGCGGCAAGATGTTTTGCGTTACTGGCCTGGACCAGCCCTTTTCTGCTTCGCTAAAGGTAACAGACGAAGCATTTGGCCAGCTTACCACCCTGGCTGGGATTAGCCCGGCCCCCTACTTGGCTCGCTATAAATGGGTATTGATTGAAAATGCCAACAGCCTAAGCCCCGAAGCATGGGAGCGATACATCCTCCACTCCTATCAGCTGGTAAAGGACAAGTTGCCTGCAAAGGTGAAAAAGCAGCTAAACCTGCAATAAACGCCAACTAACGTTTTGCTGCTAGTAGCTGACAGCCTTCACTGGGAATTGTTAATGAGGGGAAGAAAAATATCTGCACCTGGATCTCCTATGCCAGAGGAGCTGCCAGCAGTATGTGTTGTTCTGCACATAACTATTTTCTCCTTATGGTTTTAAGTACATCAATGACTTCATTATATAAAGAAGGATCATATTCGACCAATAAAGATTCTTTATACACACCTTCATTCTTCCAATAGAATTTCCCTATGCCACTTTCTGAACTGTAATAGAATAGACCACCGTTGTTTAAACCTGTAGATTCATCCAGTTCTATTATTGCCCATTCTTGTATATAATAGACAGAATCAGCATTTAATATATTCCCATATGGAGCACAAAATTGCTGCCCACAGAAAGTATACCGAAAGACAGATGATGAATCATTGCGTACTTTACTAAATACATTGCCTTCTCTGCCCTGATAGATACCTGTGCCAGTATAAGTATCTGGAAAAGATATAAGCAATTCATGATTTAAGGTTTCCTGCCTCCAATGAGGTTCTTTCTCACAAGAACAAAATATTACAAGACTAAAAATGAGTGCTAAAAGTCTTCTCATATCTCATAAGTTGATATTACTACCTGCTTTCATAAGAAGACACACAATAGGCTGCATCGGTTGTATTTTTTACACAACATCTATAAAATAGAAACCCCCGGCTGATAAGGCTGGGGTTTCTATTTTATAGATGTTGTGTAACCATTCTAGCAGTACAGGCTTCTGATCCAGAAGTCCTGTCTACTCTTCTTCCTTCATGTTGTGGTATACGTGCTGCACGTCATCATCTTCTTCCAGTCTTTCCAGTAGCTTTTCTACATCGGCACGCTGTTCTTCAGTAAGTTCTTTTGTATCCATCGGGAACCGGTCAAATCCAGAGCTTAGCACCTCAAACTGACGGTCTTCAATTGCCTTCAGCACATGGCCATACTCTGTGAAAGGAGCATAGAGCATAATACCATCTTCATCGGCATAAATTTCATCTACCCCATAATCGATCATTTCCAGCTCCAGCTCTTCAATATCCTGGCCGGTATTGGCAATTTTAAAATGGCATTTATGCTCAAACATAAAATCTACCGATCCACTGGTGCCCAGATTACCGCCGGTTCTGTTAAAATGGCTGCGAATGTTAGCCACAGTACGGTTATTATTATCGGTAGCAGTTTCGATCAAAATGGCAATGCCGTGGGGTGCATAGCCTTCAAACACCTTTTCCTCGTAATTAGAAGTATCTTTATCGGTTGCACGCTTCAGGGCACGCTCAACATTATCTTTTGGCATGTTGGCTGCTTTGGCGTTTTGCAATACAGCCCGCAGCCTGGAGTTGGATTCCGGATCAGGACCGCCCTCTTTGATCGCCATCACAATATCTTTCCCAATGCGGGTAAAGGCTTTGGCCATCGATGACCAGCGCTTCATTTTGCGCGCCTTACGGTATTCAAACGCTCTTCCCATTACGTAATATTTTGCGTTGCAAATTTACGAAATTAGCCCAATCTTGTAATATACAAGCCACTTTTCATCCAGGTTTTTTGCAAATCAATACTACAAACATATATTGGGTGCGTTCTATAAAGGTCTATGCCACATTTCAAAACCATACTCCTGGCCGTAATGATGCTTGGAAGCATCTGTACAGCCGCTTCAGCACAACAGGCGCCCCTACCCCCGCCTCCCGGCACCATCCAGTTTATGGATACTCTTTACATTGATAAAACCGAAGTAGCCAACGTTCACTGGCGAGAATTTTTATTCTATGTGGAGCGCGATTCCGGCAAAGCTTACCACAGAACCATGCTCCCCGATACCTCTGTCTGGTTTCAGCGTAATTTATCGCAGCCACAAACCACCAGCATAGAGCTTACCACTAAATACCTGCGCGAAAAAGAATACCAGCTTTTTCCGGTGGTGGGTATTAGCTACGAGCAGGCGCAGGCCTATGCGCGCTGGCGCTCCGTGGTGGTATCGCAAATAATGAACCAGCCAGAGCAGCTGGCAAAACTGGGAATTCCGGGCAAACAGGTGGTGGTACAATACCGCCTCCCCACCGAAGAAGAATGGGTGGCAGCAGCGGCCGGTAAGCTGAAGCTGGATAAATACCCCTACGGCCAAAAAAAATACCTTAAAAAAGGAGGCAATTCCCTGAACCCGGAGCAGGCCTATAAGCAGCTGGATGAGCCGCGCCCTTCTTTTTCAAGATTTAAAAAAGATATTGTTGGCGCCCGCATACCGCAGTTTCAGGTAGTAGCCGAGCTGCCATACGACTTTTACCTGGCGCCTGAATTTCCAAAAGCTGTATCGGATGGCCCCAGCAACAAAGCCGGCATGGTGCACATGATTGGGAATGTAGCCGAAATGACCGCCACCCCCGGCATTGCCAAAGGCGGTAGCTTTATGCACAAGCTGGAGGATAGCGCGATCACTGAAAAACAAGCTTACGAAAACGCCGCCCCCTGGCTGGGCGTTCGCTACGTAGCCACCATACGGGTAGTAGACTATGCAGCACCCGTGATCCAGGAAAGCGATGGGGTGAGTGATTTCTAGCTATTTGCCTGCTATTACGCAAAAAAAAAGGCCTGCCGCCGGCGTACCGACTAAACAGGCCAAAAGTGCAAGCAAAGAGGTTAATAAATAGATTTAAACAAATATACGACAAATTTTGCCGTCTATACAATGTATTATACGTTTGCAGCTACAGCAAAGTTCCCACTGAAACAGCAGCTTTGACACAAAAAAAACACATTGTTCTGATCATGAATCCCATAAGCGGTACGCGCAAAAAAGAGCGGGTGCCGCAACTGGCAGAAGAGCTGTTAGACAGCAGCCGCTACACCCATACAGTAGCCCTTACGGAGCGCCCGCTGCATGCCACTGAGCTTGCCCGAGCTGCTGCCGAGGCCGGTGCTGCCGCCGTGGTAGCCGTAGGGGGCGATGGTACGGTAAATGAAGTTGCTGCCGGTGTGCTCCACACCCAGACAGCCCTGGGCATCATTCCCTTTGGTTCTGGCAATGGCCTGGCCAGGCACCTGGGCATACCGATAAATACCACTGCTGCACTGCAGCTGCTCAACGAACAGCATACCATGATCATAGATGGCGCCCTGGCCAATGGCCGGCCCTTCTTTTGCACCGCTGGCATGGGCTTCGATGCCCACATTGGTAAATTGTTTGCAGGCGGTAACCAACGGGGTTTTGGCAGCTATGTGCGCCTAGCCGTGCAGGAGTTCGTGAACTTTTCGCCACAGCGGTATGCTATAGAAATTGATGGCAAAAAGCTTCGCAGAAAATGCTTCTTAGTAACCCTGGCCAATGCCGGCCAGTATGGTAACAACGCATATATATCACCAGAGGCCAATATTCAGGATGGTCTGATAGATCTTTGCCTGTTACGGCCTTTTCCGGCACTGATGTCGCTACCCATGGGTTTAAGGCTTTTTCAGCGCAGCATGCACCAGAGTGAGTACATGGAAATTCTGCGTGGCGAGCATATCAGGATAAGCTGCAACAAGAGTGACTGCATGCACCTGGACGGTGAATTTCTGCAAATGGATAAAACACTGGAGGTAAAAGTTATTCCTCAATGCCTGAAGGTAATTGTACCCGGGGCAATTAAGGAATAACCAGGAGCGGCTTGCTACCTTGAAAAAATTATGGGGGTAGCCTGCATTACTTAGTTCAAGTGCTCGCGCAGACCCTGAATAAGATCATTTCCGCGAAGGCGCTTATCTAAAAAAGGCTTTTTCAGGTACTTGCGATTATCCTCAATACTTTTTTCCAGTATCGTGATATCTTTACGCAGGTTCTTAATCAGACCCGCAAGGGCGTCATTCAGCTCTCGTAGGTTCTTTACAAAATCTTTGGCTTTTTGTGGTTGCATCTCCGTAACTATTATATTGCCAATCGCCCAAAAGTTTACGTATGTAAGTAATTAGTAAAATACGGAAATTATTTGGACGATTTATGTGATTACTATGATTACTTGGATAAAAAAATTCAGATGAGGAAAAATCCGCTGTTGCCTATATATACTCTATATGCGGGGCTAGTGTTCGCTTTTTTTATGTTTTTATATTCACCCCTGATGCTTTTGCCCCTGCTGTTCAAAAAAGAGGGGAACCGCTTAAGTTTTTGGGGCTTTCACCTCTGGGCTCAGAGCTTCAGGCTGTTTACCGGCATATGGTACGATGTAAAGGGACTGGAGAACATAAACAGCCGGGAATCTTACATCATTATTCCCAACCACACCTCATTTCTGGACATATGCCTGCTGCCACTTATCACCAAAGGAGCCTTTAAACCCCTTTCTAAGAAAGAAGTGGGCAACATACCCGTCTTTGGCTGGCTGGCACGCGCTATTACCGTGATGGTAGACCGCTCCAGTGCACGCAGCCGCAGAAACAGTGTATTAAAGATGAGGAGAGCCCTGCAGGGCGGCACCTCCATCATGATCTTTCCGGAGGGCACAGTAAACAAATCTGCCAATCTGCTGAATCCTTTTTACGACGGGGCCTTCAGGATTGCCATTGAAACAGGTGCTGCATTAGTACCTGTTGCCATTGCCGGCGCCAACCGCTTAATGCCCGCCAATTCTCTGCTGATGCGCCCCGGAACGATCCGGGTACAAGTTATGCCGCCTGTATCCGTAAACGGGCTCACCACTGCCGATGTGCCCGCCCTGAAAACGGAGGTTCATGCCACTATGGAAAACAAACTGCAGGAACTGCACGACACCTACTTCCGCACACAGGCCCCGAGCAGGGTGTCGTAAATAAAACCTCCGGGATTGTGAGTACCCCAGAGGTTTGACATGCTATTTTAACCCAGTTCCACTACCAGGTCGTCCTGCTCTACCATGGTGCCGGCGTTGAGATGTATTTTGCTGATGGTTCCTGCGGCCGGGGCTGCTATCGTGGTTTCCATTTTCATGGCCTCGATCACAAAGAGCGGCTGGTTTTCTTTAACCTGATCTCCCTCCTTTATCATCAGCTGTGCAATACGTCCCTGCAGCGGTGCGCCTACCTCGCCGGCAGCGCTGGCCTTACGGTTATACACTTTCGTAACGGCCAGGTTTTCATCGCGTATTTTAAAGCGGCGGCTCTGGCCATTTAGCTCAAAAGATACCATCCGCATACCTTCCTCATCGGGATCGGAGATGTACAGCAGCTTGATGATGATGTTCTTGCCCTCGTCGATCTCCACCAGCGTATCTTCGCCATTGCGGAGGCCATAGAAAAAAACAGGGGTTGGCAGGCTCATGACATTGCCATAAAGCTTGCGGTGGTGGCAAAAACTTTCAAATACCTTGGGATAGAGCTGAAACGACAGAAAATCCAGGAAGGAAGTTTCTGCACCAAATCGCTCCCTGAACGCAGCAAATTCTTTGTCGAAATCCACCGGCTCGAGGTGTGCATTTGGCCTGTCGGTATAGGGCTCCTGCCCTTTCAGGATTATTTGCTGCAGCTTTTTGGGGAAACCACCCGGTGCCTGCCCCAGATCGCCCTTCATCAGGCTTACCACTGACTCCGGAAAGCTAAGGCTGTGTCCCCGCTCCAGAATATCCTGCTCTGTCAGCTTATTGGAAGTCATGAAAATGGCCATATCGCCCACCACTTTAGAGGAGGGCGTAACCTTTACCAGGTTACCGAACATCTGGTTTACCACCGCATAGTTCTTCTTCACTTCCTCAAACTGCTTTTCCAGCCCCAGGGCGGTTGCCTGCGGGCGCAGGTTAGAGTATTGCCCGCCCGGAATTTCGTGCTCGTATACCTCGGCAGTACCAGCTTTCAGGCCACTTTCGAAGGGATAATAGTACTCGCGCACATCTTCAAAATAATTACTGAATTCGTTCAGCGATGGCAGGTTCAGGGGCAGCTCCCGCTCGTGCCCCTGCATAAAGGCAGCTACAGCGTTAAAGTTAGGTTGCGAGGTAAGGCCCGACATGGATGCCAGTGCCACATCTACCACATCTACACCTGCCTCTATGGCTTTCAGATACGTAGCTGCCTGTATGGAGGAGGTATCGTGCGTGTGCAGGTGTATGGGCATACTGACAGCCTTTTTGAGCTCCCGTACCAGCACTTCTGCCGCATAAGGCTTCAGGAGTCCTGCCATGTCTTTTATGGCCAGTATGTGGGCGCCTTCGTCTTCCAGCCTGCGCGCCAGATCGAGGTAGTACTGCAGCGTATATTTGGTTTCGCTGGGGTTGAGCAGATCTCCGGTGTAGCAGATGGCAGTTTCGGCCAGGGCGCCTGTACGTTCGCGCACGGCCCGTATACTTACCTTCATGGCCTCCACCCAGTTCAGGGAGTCGAAGATGCGGAACACATCGATGCCGGTTTCCCAGCTTTTTTCGACGAACTTCTCGATGAGGTTGTCGGGATAGGCTTTATAGCCTACAGCATTAGAGCCGCGTAGCAGCATCTGCAGCAGAATATTGGGGATGTGCTGCCGGAACAGGCGCAGACGCTCCCAGGGATCTTCCTGCAGAAAGCGCATGCATACATCGAAGGTAGCGCCGCCCCATACTTCCATGCTGAATACCTGCGGATGCTGATGGGCCAGGCCTTCGGCCACCTTCAACATGTCGATGGTACGCATGCGGGTAGCCAGCAGGCTCTGGTGCGCATCGCGGAAAGTAGTATCGGTATACTGAATACTTTTTTGCTCCTTTAACCACTGCACAAAACCTTCGGGGCCCAGCTCAGTAAGTCTGTCCTTGGTTCCTTTAGGAAACTCTCCCAGGCGATCCCACACCGGCACTTTTGGTGTGCGGAAGCGGCGGCTTGGATCGAAATTCTTTACAGTAGGATTTCCGTTGATGGTGGTGTTGGCGACAAAGCGCAGCATTTTAGTGCCCCGGTCCTGGCGCAGGGGTACTTTCATCAGCTCCGGGTGATTTTTGATAAAACCAACCGTTGCCTCACCTGCCTGAAAGGTTGGGTGCTGCACCACATTTTCCAGGAAACCGATATTTGTTTTAACCCCCCTGATCCTGAACTCCCGCAGGGCACGGTTCAGGCGCTGGGCAGCGCCTTTAAGCGTACGGCCCGATGCCGAAACCTTTACCAGCATGGAATCGAAAAATGGCGAGATGGTCATACCCGGATAGGAAGAGCCCTCATCGAGGCGGATGCCAAAGCCCGCAGCATTGCGGTAGGCAATAAGGGTGCCGTAATCGGGCTGAAAGTTATTCTCCGGATCTTCGGTGGTAATACGGCACTGTATGGCAAAGCCATTGCAGTGAATATCTTCCTGGCGGCCCACCAGCAGGCGCGGATCATTCAGGGGAATATTACGGGCAATTAAGATCTGCGACCGCACAATATCGATGCCTGTAATTTCTTCTGTGATAGTATGTTCTACCTGTATGCGGGGGTTTACTTCAATAAAGTAGATGTTCTCTTCCCGGTCTACCAGAAACTCTACCGTACCCACATTATTGTAGTTTACATGACGGGTAATGCTTAGGGCATACTCGTACAATTTCTGGCGGGTTTTTTCTGCCAGTACTGAGGGAGCCACCTCCACCACCTTCTGAAAGCGGCGCTGCACAGAGCAGTCGCGCTCGTAGAGGTGAATAAGGTTCCCATGGTGATCACCCATGATCTGCACTTCGATGTGCTTGGGATCGAGGATGTATTTTTCCAGAAAAACAGAATCATCGCCAAAGGCGGTGCGGGCCTCATTACGGGCTTCACTAAACAGCTTCTCCAGCTGCTGATCGTCTTCTACCACCCGCATGCCCCTGCCGCCGCCGCCGGCAGCTGCCTTGATCATCAGCGGGTAGCCTATACGATTGGCCTCCCGCCTGGCCACCTCCAGATCGGTGAGGGGCTCGCGGCTATCCTCAATAAGCGGCACACCTGCAGCACGGGCCACTTCCTTGGCTTTTACCTTATCGCCCAGCAAATCCATTACCTCCGAGCGCGGACCTACAAAAATGATCCCCTCCTCTTCGCAGCGGCGGGCAAAATTGACGTTTTCACTCAGGAACCCATACCCGGGATGAATGGCATCCACCCCTTTATTCTTGGCCAGGGTAATGATTTCTTCTATGTCCAGGTAAGGCTTCAGGGGATCATCGTCGCGGCCAATCTGGTAGGCCTCGTCGGCTTTGTAACGGTGCAGGGAGTAGCGGTCTTCGTAGGTATACACCGCCACAGTGCGAATGCGCATTTCTGAGCTTGCGCGCAGCACACGTATGGCAATTTCGCCCCGATTGGCCACCATAATTTTGTTGATTTTGCGGATTTCGTCTCGGTTCATGAGGATAGTTGTATTAAAAAATTAACGCAAACAGTTTTAAAAGAATTAGTAAAAACAGGCCTTTACAGGCTATGCTAACGTTTGCGGAAGCTAAAATATAAGATAATTTAAAAATAAAAAGGCCTGTTGAAATTAAAAAATTGCACTACAGCGCCAGGCTGTCGGCAGCTGTTACCCATACTGCCTGACTTTCAGCATATCCCTGATGCTGGATGCCCTCTATGCGCAGCTGTTTATCCTGGCGCACGGCAGCCTCCAAAGTGCTAAGCACCTCAAAACTTCCGGGTATCAGCGGCAAGGTATGCACCAGGCTGCCCGGGGCAACAGGATTATTCTCATCGCGATAAGGCTTTTGAAGCCGAAGCTGGTAATCGTAGGCAATATCCGGAGCAGGACGCTGCATACGCTCTACCTGCCCGTTATACGTAATTTCTCTGCCTTGTGGCTGTGTCAGGAGGGTATCGGTGTAATGGCAGTAGCTGTATAATTGCGGGTGTATCTCATCCACCACAAACAAGCCCCTGTTGTAGGTTGTCTGCTCCCCACTCTGCTCCTGTTCCTGCTGCCAGCCTTCCTGCATTTGTCCGCTAAGGGTTATGCACTGGCCCAGGTACGCTTTCAGGGTATCTGATCCTTTTAAAAAATAAGCGGTTTGTGAAAGAAGCTGATAGCCCCCCTCCGGCAGCCCCAGTGCCTTTGCTTCATGCGGCTGCAGACCGCTGGTCTGCAGGAGGCCTGTAATTTGTGTGGGACCGTCAACATTCAGCCCTGTTCCTACAGGAGATTCTCTCTGTGCCGTGTCTGTTGCCGTTTGCTCTTCGGCAGATCTGTCGGCTGAGCCTCCACAGCCAAGCAGATAAAAAGTAAAAAGCAGCGGCAGCAAACAAGGGTTTATTTTCACAGAATAAGATTTTAGAGGCTTTCTACCAGCATATAGATATAGATGGATTAGCTAAAAGCCTGGATGAACAGTAGCAGGATGTACTCAGGCATGCGCAATAAATAAAAAAGCAGCCAAGGCTGCTTCAATATGATTAAAACTCATCATCGTCGTCGTCATCCTCATCCACAGGCTTATCGGCATATGGGCTTTTCTCTTCAGCCGCATCATCATCAAAGTTATCTTCGGCATCTGCTGCTGCATCTTCGCCGGCAAAGCTGTCCCTTAGGTTGCCTTCATCATCATAATCATCATCATCGCTGATGATCTGGCGCGCTTCCTGCACCGTCATGCGGATCAGGTAATAGATATCTTCGGTTTCGAACGGCAGCGCCGAAACTCTTTTACCTTCCTTATTTGTAAAACTAACCAGGTTATTGGCAAAGCCGTAGGGATACTCCATCTTAACCCTGCTGATAATTTCTTCGGGCAGATTTTCGTAATCCTTAATGATACGCTTCTTGTTCGAATTTGTAGGTTGTGGCATAATGCTGTAAAGTGGTTTTGATCAGGAAGGTGCAGTTACAAGTTTAGTTACGTTGCGGCCAATTCATTCCCTTTCAGGTCATAAAAAAACAAAGCTACCGCATATGAGGCAATGCTTTGGGGCTAAATTTTTACAAATATTTTTAAACATTAGCAAAAGGAGGCCTAATCAGCTCTTTTACAAGCAAAAATATCCGTGATTCTTTTTTCAAAACCAAAGATCTAAAGCGCTATTCCATGAAATTTAGAATGAATATAGATGAGTTTAGAAAAATGTCGTCAGCCTAACTAAACATACGGCACCCCGATCAATTCAGTTTCTGATAACCCCTCACTTTCTCGCTTTGGTAAGTTAATTATTCTAAGCGAAGTACAACCTCACGCTGGGGCTGTTTCCAGCCCTGGTTCAGGTAAAGGGTGCGGTTTTTACCGCCCTGCTGCAGGCAAAGTTCATAGCCTGCCAGAGAGCTCGCTTCAAAAGAGAATCGGCCGTTCTCCGGCCACAGCAATTGCTGCTCATTGCTGATGCTGTTTGTAAGCCAGAGTACAAGTGGCTGACTGGTATCTGCCCCTTCTACCCGGCCTGCGACTGTATAGCGCTGCTGTTCGCTCAGGTCTATGTTTAAATAATGCGATAACGAAGCATCAGTTCTGGCCGAGGTTGTAAATTCTGCAACGCTCCCCATTGCATTGCATCCAAATAAAAATGAGTATGAACTTTCGGTATCCAGTTCTACCTCAAAACTACCACGCTCGTTCGCCTGCAGGGTATCTGGTTTACCACCGGACATATCATAAACAATTACCTGTGTATGTGCAGCCCGCTTTTTATCGGGTAATCTCACATTACCCAGCACAAATATTTTGGTTCTGCGCTCCAGCGCTACTGCATATTGCCGCTTACCATATTGCTTTCCCTGCAGGGTAGAATAGTTGAGGGTGCGTGAGCGGTAACTTTTTGCTTCTATGGTCAGCTTATAATTCTCTCCCGGATAAAGGGTAAAGCCCCAGGCGCCTGCATCGTTGGTAACAGCCTGCCTCGTGCTGCCATCAGGATTCTGCAACTCTACCCTGGCGCCTGCCAGCGGTTTTTGGTTGGTGCTGTCCAGTACGGTTCCCTCCAGGTGTATTACATGGTAATCGAGCCGGTAGAGGTCATCACCGCCCCTGCTTCCTTTGCGGTTTGAGGCAAAATAGCCTCCGCTCCCATCGGGCAGCCAAACCAGCCCAAAATCATCTTCAGGAGAGTTGACGGGGGCTCCCATGTTACGCACGTGTAGTACGGTGGTACCGCTTAGCAGAGCTTCATATATATCCAGGCGGCCAAGGCCTATGCGCCCGTCGGAAGAAAAGTAGAGCTTGTTGCCCTGCAATACAGGAAAAGATTCGTTACCCGGCGTATTGATCCTGGGGCCGGCATTTACCGGTGCAGACCATTCGCCATCCTGCAGTACAGAGTAATAAATATCTGTTCCACCCATGCCTTCGGGCATATCAGAGACATAGTACATCAGGCTGCCATCGGCACTCACGGCCGGATGGAACAAATTTCCGGCTGCAGGAACCTGCATTTTTTCGGCCTGTCGCCAGCCAGTTTGTCCGGATAAGGATTTGGCGAGCCAGAGCGATAACTGCCCCCCGCGCTCAGACCGGCTGAAATAAAGGTTGCCGGTAGTATCCTGGCTGGCCGGACCTTCGTGCAGGTTGCTGTTAACCTCATGCTCCAGGCGGGTATAATTTACAAAGCGGGTGTTGCTTCTTGCCTCTGCTTTGTATACATCCAGGTCTGTTACATGGCTGGAAAAGCTTCGCTTTACAATACCACCCTTTTTTCTATCAGAAACAAACAGAATGCCCTCTTTGGTAAGCACCGGGGCAAACTCGTGCTGCCGGGAGTTGATGGAGAGCGGATGTACCGAATACCTAATGGCAGTTCGGTATAAATCTGATTTCCCGAGGTCTTCGGCTACTACAGTGGTTTCGCCAAGCTTGCCCAGGTAAGCCTGAAAACTGCCGCGGGCCTCCTCAGTACGGCCCAACGACTGCAGGCAAAGGGTGTAGGCAAGCAGGTGTTTGGCCTCCAGCTGATGGGGGTCGCCCGTTTGCCTGTACAGGCGAACAGCCTCATGAGATTTACCAGTAAGTGCATAGGAATGTGCCAGCATCAGCATGAACAAATCGCTGCTTTGCTGCTCAATGGCCTGCTTAATGTGTGGAATGGCTTTTTCGTAAGCACCGGCCTGGTACAGGAGCAGACCTTTCTGGCCTGCAGGCTTTAGCCTGAAGAAAACATTATCGTACTGAGCTGCTGCCGGCATGCATCCAACAAAAGTCAGCAGCAGTAACAGCAACAGACAGCCTGGCAGGTATGTAATTCTCTTCAAGACCATCTAGAAATAGCGGGGTGAACGTACTGCGGTGCGGTCGAACGTAAACGAATACTGCAGACTGATCTCATGAGAATCGCTGCCATACAGCTGGTTCTTTTTCAGTGGCATATCCCAGGAGTAGCCAAAGCGCCACTGTGAGCTTAGCTGCAGCTGCACCAGGCCGGCCACTAAATGAGAAGTTCTGTAAGAAGCTCCCAGCCAGAGCGTTTCCCGGAACAGGACGTTCATGTTAAGATCTGTATAGGCCACACCCTGCTCTGGTATACTTACCAGCAGGTTAGGCTTCAGGAGTACATCGTGATTAAGCGTAAATACCTTCCCTGTATGGAATACATACTGCCGCAAATGGCGCCTGAAGATGTTCCTTTCAGGATCTGGTGCAGTAGCAGGCAAAATTTCAGGTACTGCAAAGCCCGCATAGAATTTATTGCTGGAGTAGTACAGGCCTGCTCCCAAGGTTACCACCCACATAGACTCCCGCAGGGCAAAAACCTTATCGTCTTCGTTGTAAAGCAGCAGATTCTGATAACCAGGAGTATAGCGGTTCATATTTGCCGATAGTCCGCCGGCAATTTTCCCCTTACCTACCGACATACGGTAAGCCAGTGCCGGCGAAAAGGCCATACGGCTGCCACTGCCAATAGACTCATTGAGCAGGCGAACACCCGCAGCCAGCGGAACGCCCGGCAAAGGTGTATGGGCAGCTAAAATCTGTGTGTTGGGAGCCCCTATCGCATTAATCCACTGCACCCGGCCATGGAGGCTTATGACCATTGCCTCATTACTACCGGCATATGCCGGGTTAATGACAGAAGCATCGTGCATGTACTGCGAAAACATAGGCTGCACCTGTGCCTGCACGCTACCGGTACAGGCTAAAAGAAAAACAGATATGGAGAGGAGCAGCTGTTTCACCTTTTTTATTACTTCTTAAGCACGATATATCCCTGTAATTCCGGCGCATTGGCCGAGGTACTGATTTTATAGTAATAGGTACCTTCGGGCAGCTCGTTGCCTCCGGGCCTCAAACCTTTATTTCCCTGTCCTGTAAAAATTTTATCTGTATTGTTATAACCCTGCTGCTCAAATACCAGCGCACCAAAACGATCGTACAGCCGCACCAGGTTTTCCGGGTAACGTTCTATATGCTCTATGCGCCAGTAATCATTGCTGTTATCCTGATTTGGAGATACACCCTGGTATACGATCAAACCAGGGAGTGGCAGGCGAACATCCAGCACAATAACTGCCTCTGAACAAAGCTCTGCTCCCGTTACACCATCGCATACGGTATAGCGCAGGGAATCCATCCCTATATAATGTGCAGTTGGCTGATAGGTGAGAAATCCATCGCTGTTAATGGCTGCCGTTCCGCCAGCAGCAGTCTGCAACTGCACCGGCACCACCCTTAGGCCATTACCATCAGGGTCGGAATCGTTTTGTAAAACCGAAACTGAAGGAGTGTACTGCTCTTCCTCTACCTCAAAATAATCGGGCTGAGCAAGGGGGGCATGGTTTACAGTTATTTTTGCAGCTTGTGCATAAACCGGTGCACAATCATCACTTTGCAATGCAGCTCTGTACCAGGTAGACTGTGTCAGGTCCTGAAAGTGCTGAACAGCTGTTGTATTCTCAATGCGTTCTGCATGGGCAACAAAACCATCTGTAGAGGCCTCCCAGAAAAGAATGGTGCCGCTATACCCCTCCAGTTGTAATTCGCCGCTGTTGGACCCGCTCACCACTACCTTGCTGCCAGTTATCCTGCCAGCCTCTAATTGTGGCTTAACGGTTATGGTTGCCGGCTGGCTAAATACTGGCGGGCAACTACCATTTTGCACCACCGCTCTGTAGGCAGTAGTTGTGGTTAGATTCTGGTAGCTGATGGTATTTTCAGTGCTGGCTATTGGTGTAATCGTAGTAAAATTATCGGCAGAACGCTCCCATCTGATCACTGCACCCAGTTTACTTTCCAGCTGTAAGTTACCGCTGTTTTCACCCCAGCACACTGTGGCAGTTCCGGAGACTACCCCTGCTGCTGATGGTGCATCTAAAGTAATGGTAGCCACACTGGAGTAAACGGCTGTGCAGCTTCCGTTTTGCACTGCCACCCGGTAAGAGGTAGTTTTCGAAAGATTGCTATAGGCATAGGTGGCTGCCGTATGGTTTAAGATTTGTACATCAGATATAAAATTATCAGCAGAGGCTTCCCAGCGAAGAATAGTACCCCGCTGATTCAGGAGCTGCAGGCTGCCGCTGTTGGTTGATGAGCAAAAACTTGTTACACCACCCAGGTTACCACCCAGGCTTGGCTGTTCTGTTTCTACCCGCCAGCTTGCAGAAAATGTTTCTCCACATTCTGCATTTCCAACTACCGCCCTGAACCAGGTGGTAGCGGCAATACGACCAAAGTTATAAGTGGCAGCAGTATGGGCAACAGTCTGAGTGTTTTCGGCAAAATTATCGGTGCTGCTCTCCCAGCGAACTATTTCTCCAAAATTATCCTGCAGTGTAAGCTGGCCATCATTTGCGTCCTGGCAAATAACAGCAGGGCCACTTATGGCACCTCCTGCCAGCTCGGCTGCGGTTATTTTAAATAATTCGCTGTAGGCAATGGCACAGCTACCATTCTGCACTACAGCCCTGTACCAGCGGCTTTGGCTCAGGTTGCTGAAGGTATGGATGGTACTGGTATTGGCTACTGCCTGAATATGCGATACAAACTCATCTGTAGAGTATTCCCAGCGCAGGATCTTACCCCGATAGCCTGCCAGTGTCAGCATTCCGGTATTCGTACCTGTACAAACATTAGAGGTTCCGGTAATGGTACCACCCAGGCTAAGCTGCTCGGCCCTTACCACATGTGCGGCGGAGGCCTGCTCGCCACATTCTGCATTGCTTACAACTGCCCTGAACCAGGTATCGCTGCTAAGGTCGGCAAAGGTGTACTGGGCCTGTGTGCTGGCAATACTCTGAATGTTGTTCTTAAAACCATCATTACTCTTTTCCCAGCGCTTAATGGTACCGATATGCCCCTGCAGCTGTAAGGTGCCGCTGGCGCTGCCTTCGCACACCTGCGCAGGACCACTCACTGTGCCACCGACAATTTCTGTTACCATTATTTTAACCGCTGTGCTGGCAGCAACCCCACACTCACCATTTTTCACCACTGCCCTGTACCAGCGGCTGCTGGCAAGGTTGCTAAAGGTGTAAGTTGGTTCGGTATGGGCAATACTTTCGCTGTGGTTTACAAAACCATCGTTAGAAAATTCCCAGTGCTGAATCTGTCCCCTGTGGCCGCTCAGTGTAAGTGTGCCGCTGTTCGTTCCTTTACAGACACTGGCTGCGCCGTCAAGTGTCCCGCCCAGGCTTGGCTCTACAACCTCTACGGTTGTAACAGCAGAATATCTTTCACCACATGTTGTATGCTTTACACGCGCTCTGTAGCTGGTAGTAACCGTTAAGTTTTCAAAGCTCATCTCAGCACCCGCGTGCACTATGTCTATCTTATTGCTGGTAAAATTATCTGCTGAACTTTCCCAGCGGATAATCTGCCCGTCATAATTCTCCAGTTTAAGTGTACCGGCATTAGTACCGCGGCACACACTAGCCTGGCTGGTTATTATGGTTCCTGCCAATGAAGGAACAAGGTTTACATTGGTGCTGCCAGTAAACTCACAGGCATTTACAGTTACTTTTACTGCATAGGCACCGCCCTGGGCTGCTGAAACATTGTTCAAAACAGGATTTTGCAGCACTGAACTCCAGCCCCCCGGACCAGACCACTGGTAAGTGGCACCGGGAACTGTTACAGCCCGCAGCTGAACATTTGCTCCTTCGCAGAAGGGACCGTTGCTGATGGTGTGCAGCTGCAAGATTTCAACGGGGCTTAGGGCTCTGTTATAGATGTAGACATCATCCAGTGAACCGGAAAAATAATGACTGGTGGGAGCATCAGGCCAGTTGTTCGTATTATCAAAGCCGATTTTCCAGTAACCGCTATAGTCTTCTGCTATTGTATAGCGCGCATCTGAGGCTTTCAGGGCACCATCCACATACAACTTCATGCCATCGGCAGAAAGTGTGGCTACAGCATGATGCCATATATTGTCGTTATACTTTTCTTCTGAATTTATTATTTTGGCCCCGTCTGGTTGCAGCTCCGGCCGATAGATACCAAAGTACAGCTGCCCCAGGTTATTCAGGTACAGGTGCCTGTCGTACTGGGCACTCATTCCATTTTGACTGGTACCTGAACCAATCAGCTTGCCACCTGTAGTGCTGCTTGTTTTAAACCAGATGCTGAGGGAAAATTCGTTGGGACCGGGGGCCGGAAACTGTTTGCTTGTTGTGATATAATCATCCACACCATTAAAGTGGTAGGCATTATTTTCCCGCCCAAATCGATCGGGAGCGGGAGTAGCTCCAGCCACTAAACCATGATTCTGATTGCCGGAGGCATCGTAGGCATTGTTTATGAATGGAAAATACGCCAGCAGGCCATTCTCTGGAAGCTGGCTTTCTGCTACTGCCAGCTGACTTTCTGTAAGGTCCTGCAGGTAGGTTACTTCAAAAGGGGCTGTGTATATTACCGGGCAAGAGCCTCCTGCAGCAACTACTGCCCTGTACCAGGTGGTACGGCTAAGGCCTGAGAACGTCAGAATATCACTGGTATTTGAAACAGGGCGGATATCTGCGGCAAAAGCATCATTAGACACCTCCCAGCGAATCACATCTCCATTTCTGTTTTCGAGTGTTAAGGTGCCGCTGTTACTTCCCGGACAGATAGCAGCAGTACCTTTAATTAGACCTGCATTTGCGGAGGAGTAAGCAGTAATTTTAAAGGTCGGACTCACTACCTCACCACAGCTTCCGCTTTGCAGAACCACACGCACAAAGGTAGTTGTGCTTAGCTGATCAGTGGTAATAGTTTCTGCAGAGGTGGTTAGTGACTGTGGGCTTGTTGCAAAGTTATCGGCGCTCCATTCCCAGCGCTTAACCGTACCGATGTGTTTGCTAAGGGTAAGCGTTACCGGGGTGCCTGGCGTACAGATCTCTGCAGTTCCGCTTATTTCACCTCCTGAAGAGGGTTGCTCCACCATAATGGTTGCACCATTAGAGTAGAGAAATATGCCATTGCCGGCATTATAATAGACCCGGTAGGTGGTTGTGCGAACTAAGTTGCTATAAACCAGCTGGGTGGAGGTATTGGCAATATGCTTTACATTACTCCTGAAGTAATCTGTACTGGACTCCCAGCGCACAATACTACTGGCTGTTCCTGAAAAGCTAAGGGTACCGCTGTTAATACCTGCACAATGGCTGGCTGTTACATTTGAAAGGGCAAAATAATGTGTAACCGGATGCTCCAGGGCCAGGTCGGCCAGGGTTTTAGGATTGAGAAATCTTGCCCCGGGAGACACTTTTTCACCAACATATATTTTTCCAGTACTCTCAGTGGGCCCGGCGCTATTCCCTATGTTAAAATCGCCCTTGATGATCATAGTGCCTTTATTAGTGAGCCTGGCGGTATTATACTGATTGTACAAGCCATGCACAATTAAAACACCTCCGGGAGCAATATTCAGAAGCGCATAGTTGCCAATGATAAGGCTGCCATGGATACGTAGGGTATCATAAACATTTAAAACAGCATTGGCTGAAGAGGGCAGCTCCAGACTGGCCGTGGCACCATAGATACCTACCGAAATATAGCCATACAGGTTTATCTGTGCCTCCGGGAGTGGGCTTGGGTTCTGAATGCCACCCCAGTTCTGCTCCCAGGAAGCTCTTTGGCTCCAGATGCCCGTATAGTTATTACGCGTGCTGACTGTTTGGGCCATCGTGTAACCCATACAGCATAAGAGTATTATGATTAGTAGAACTTTGCGCATAGATTATCTGGGAAACGTAAGGATAAAAGTTGACCCTTCCCGTACTCTGCTGCGAACCCGCAGCTTACCTCCCAACTTCTCAATTGTCAATTTAACAATGTGCAGCCCCAAACCTGTTCCGTCTGATGAGGGATCTACCTTATAGAACATATCAAATATCTTAGGCAGCTGTTCAGCCGGTATGCCTAAACCATTATCTCTGAAAGTGAAACTTGTACCTTCCTCATTCTGTGTTATATCTATTTTAAGGAATGGCTGTGACTTGTAAGGATCACAATATTTTATGCCATTCTCTGTAAAGTTCTGAAGCACTGAATAGAGAAGCTTTTCGTCACTTACCAGCTGTAAACCCTCCTGAATATTCAGGTCAATTTTAATCAGTTCAAAATGCCGGATATTGCTGAAGCTTTGAATAATTTCCTGCATCATGGCAGTCAGGTCCAGCTCCTGATTTTCTACCTCTGCCTGCTTTACCTTGGTAAGCTTCAGCAGGTCCATCAGCAGGTTATCCAGCCTGCGTGTGCTTTTGTAGATATGCTGAAAATATTCTATTGCCGTAGTGTCCTTAACATCGGCCAGGCCAATCTGGGTAAGGCCCATGATTGAACGCAACGGTCCTTTGATATCATGCGAAGCTTTGTAAACAAAGAGCTCCAGCTGCTGATTATGGTCTTCGATCTGAGCTTTTTTATTGCCCAGCTCTCTTAGGCTGGTGGTAAGGTCACTCTGGGCAACCTTCAGCCGCTTATTTACTTCTTTTAACCACTCTTTCTGTCTGCGGTACTTAAAGGCAAAGAAATAAACTACTCCTAAAACCAACAGCAGGGAAATTGTTAAACCGGCAAACACCAGCAGCTTCTTTTTGAAGGTAGCTTCGGCAGCGGCTTTTTCAGTTTCAATGCGCTGAATATGACCAAGCGCCACCCGGTTAATGGAGTCTTTTTCTACTAATAAGTTCTTAAGCTTGGTAAGTGCTTCTCGGGTACGTTCTTCGGTGCGTTTAATCGCCCGGGCATTTTCATCAAGGGTTTTTTCAAGCCCGGAAAGGTAGCCCCTAAGCTCTTTGCGCTGAGGCTCGGTAATATCTTCTTCGTTCAGGAGTTTTTCCTGTATTTTCAGGATCTCTTTCCTGATTTCGTCATTCTTTTGCTCATAGAGGGTTCTGTCGTTCTCAATCTGGATAGTAATACGCTCAAAGTCCTCTTCATAGGCCTTTACCAGTGGATCGCCCTGCTGCAAATCCACAGAAGCAACAGCAACACTTGTTTCGTAAAGGTTTATATTAAGCTGATGATTGCCTGTATTTATCCGCCTGTCGTGTAACAGATAATTGGCAGGGAGGCGAATGGTTGAAAAAGCCGATACAGGCCCGGGCAGGTTTATGGTTCCCTTGCTGTTGGTTTGGTAAGATGCTCCGTCTAACTGGAGCTGCAAATCTGCCAAAGGCTGCCCCAGGGTATCAGAAAGCTGTAAAGAAATAATCTCATCCGCCATTATCAGGCGGCGCACATGCACAATTACCCTGCTGGCATCCTCATAATACTCTGCCCTGGTAATCTCCCAGCGTTCATCTTCCAGCTCTGCTCTTACAGGCATCCGGAATGCCCTCTCCTGCGAAAGCGTAAACTTACCGTTTCTGTCCGTTGTGTAGTAGTCGCTGTTTTGTATGGAAACACGCAGCCCCTGTACAACCTTAGACTGCTGGTCCTGTACGAGAACCTCTAGCGCTTTTTGCGCTGCAGCAGAAAGTTGCATTAATAAGCCGAGAACCAGCAGTAATATGTAGGCTGACCTTTTGTTCACAACACAATATTACACCTTAGAAAGAATTTATAAGACTGCCCGAAAAATGGAGACTAAAGAGTGGCGTAAGAAATACGGGGCATTTTAATAATTTCAGTAATAGCTCAACTTTTATTTGCAAAGATTACAACTGTTCTAAAATTACTGACGTCTTATCTGGATTTGATACTAGCTGCTTTTGAGAGAAGCGAAATTATATCACCTTAACAATGCACAATTAAATCCTAATATACCGGCTGTTATTGCTATTGAAACCTCTAAATATGCACGCCAGGCAAGTAGGGGCTGCATAGCCTTATACAGATTATTTATGTACTTGTAATAAAACACCAAAATTAAACTAATGGTAAACCCTGAAATAAAAAGCCCCCCTGGGGGCGGGGCTTCAGGTTTGCTATTTTACTTCTCCATCAGGGTCTTTAAGATATCGTGCTGCGTGATGATATGCGGCTCATCATTTTCATCGCGCACCATCACGGCCTGATGACTGTCTTTTAAAACAGAAGATAACACATCAAGCGTATTGTTAAGTCCAACAAACTGGAAGGGGGCATCCATTACGTCCTTAATTTTTTTCTGCTTCAGGTTTGGCTCATTCAGTATCTTGGAGAGCAGAATCTTATCGGTTAAGCTTCCTACAAATGTGCCCTCAGAAAGCACAGGCAGTTGGGAAATTCCCTTCTCGTCCATCAGCCGAACGGCATCAGCAACAGTTGCTTCCTGATCAATGGTGCTTAGCTTGCTATGGCCATTCTGGTTTTGAATGATATCGGCCGCTGTTGCAAATTCCTGACTCTCCAGGAATCCATGGGCACGCATCCACTCGTCGTTATAGATCTTGTTCAGGTAACGGGTACCATGGTCTGGCAGGATAATCACCATCATGTCGTCTTCCTGCAGGTGCTGGCGGGCCCATTCCAGGGCGCCAAATACGGCAGAGCCGCTGGACCAGCCCACAAACAAGCCTTCCTCCCGCGCCAGGCGCCGGGTCATGATGGCGGAATCTTTATCAGTAACCTTTACAAAGGTATCAATAAGGCTAAAGTCAACGTTCTTGGGCAGAATATCCTCTCCTATACCTTCTGTCAGGTAGGGATAGACTTCCTTGGCATCGAACTCGCCTGTTTCCTTATATTTTTTGAAAACCGAGCCATAGGTATCGATGCCCACCGTTACCAGGTCTTTTTTCTGCTCTTTCAGGTATTTGGCGGTACCGCTAATAGAACCACCCGTACCCACGCCGGCAGCATAATGGGTTATCTTGCCATCGGTATCACGCCAAATCTCGGGACCAGTGGTTTCGTAATGGGCAGCAGTGTTGCTGAGGTTATCGTACTGGTTGGGATAAAAAGAATTCTCAATCTCTTTATTTAGCTTTTTGGCTACAGAGTAGTAAGAGCGCGGATCATCTGGCGTAACGTTGGTGGGGCACACCACTACCTCTGCTCCCATAGCCCGCAAAATATTTATTTTCTCCATCGATTGCTTATCGGCCATAGTAAACACACACTTATAGCCTCTGGCAATGGCCGCCAGTGCCAGGCCCATGCCGGTATTACCACTGGTACCTTCAATAATAGTACCGCCCGGTTTAATGATCCCTGCCTTTTCGGCATCGTCAATCATTTTAATAGCCATGCGGTCTTTCATAGAGTTACCGGGGTTCAGGTACTCTACTTTTACCAGCACGGTGCCTTTAATACCGCGGGTTACTTTATTCAGCTTTACCAGGGGTGTATTCCCAATGGTATCAATAATGGAGTTATAATACATTTTTAAAGTTGTTTTCCTGCCACAAAGTTAAGCACTTGCTCGTAATAACCATACAGTTGTTAGGCTGTAGATAAGAGGTGCCTGCACCATAAGTGCTCACTTCTCAAACATAGCCTTACATAAAGTAGTTTCTCAAAGAGAAAGATAGCGGTTGCTTGTCTTTTATTTTTACTTAAACAATCAAGAATATGGCCAAAGATGATAATATGGAAACCAAACCCGGGCGCCTATCTCCAATGATACAGATAATTGAAGATCTGAAGGGCGAGGGTTATACTACCGAGTTTTTTGTGAACGATGGTAAAATACATGACAGAGAAGGAAAAAACTTTGACCCTACGAAAATGTCTATCGATAATGAATATCGTTTCGAGGGACAGAGCGATCCTGAATATATGGGAATTCTCTATGCTATTTCTGACTCATCTGGCACCAAAGGCTATATTTCCAATGCCTACGGAACTTATGCAGATGGGGACACGGACGAGATCATCAAAAAGATGAACGATACCACCAGAAGGAATTCTGCATATTAAATACAACAGGCCCTGCCCTATGGGGGCCTTTTTTAATGCTGCTGGGCCAGTAAATACAGCACAGCCATACGTACGGCCACTCCGTTTTCTACCTGGTCCAGAATAATAGCATTTTTGGCATCTGCCACATCTGACGACAGCTCTACTCCCCTGTTAATGGGCCCTGGGTGCATAATCACGATCTCCTTGCCCACCCGCTGCAGGCGCTCTTTGGTGAGCCCGAAATAGAGCGAATACTCCCGCAGCGAGGGGAAGTATTTTACCTGCTGACGCTCCAGCTGTATGCGTAATACGTTGGCTACATCACACCATTTCAGGGCTTTGTCTACATCCAGCTCTACCTGCACCCCCAGCTCTTTTATGTAGCGGGGCAAAAGGGTATTAGGCCCGCATACCATTACCTCTGCGCCCAGCTTCTGCAGGCAGAAGATGTTGGAGAGTGCCACCCTGGAGTGCAGAATATCGCCAATGATCACCACTTTTTTACCGGCCACTTCGCCCAGCTTTTCACGGATGGAATAAGCATCCAGCAGGGCCTGCGTTGGGTGCTCATGGGTGCCGTCGCCGGCGTTCACAATATTGGCTTTTATATGGCGGGAAAGAAAATGAGGTGCTCCCGGGCTGCTGTGACGCATTACAATCATGTCTACCTTCATCGACAAGATGTTGTTAACGGTATCCAGCAGGGTTTCTCCCTTTTTTACCGAACTGTTGGAAGCAGCAAAATTAACGATATCAGCAGAAAGCCTTTTTTCTGCCAGCTCAAAGCTTAAGCGGGTGCGGGTTGAGTTTTCGAAAAATACGTTGGCTACGGTAATGTCGCGCAGGGAAGGCACTTTTTTGATGGGCCGGTTAATTACCTCCTTAAAATCATCAGTAGTTTCAAGTATCAGCCGTACATCATCGGCCGTGAGGTTTTTAATTCCTAACAGGTGCTTAACACTTAGTTGCTGCTGCATGATCAGGCAATTTCTATTAATGATACTCTGTTATGCCCGGCGCGGTCCGGCGCGGCAGTTTCTTCCTGCCACTCTACCAGCACTTTCTGGCTGCTGAGGGTATTCACATGGCTCCCCACGTACACTGGCTCTATGGGCAGGTCGCGGGCATAGCGACGGTTTATGAGCACCAGCAGCTCTACCTTACTGGGACGGCCAAAGGCGGTCATGGCATCCAGGGCTGCCCGTACGCTGCGGCCGGTATAGAGTACATCATCTATCAGTATAACTTTTTTATCTTCTATGATAAAGGGTACATGCGTGGCATTGGCCTTCAGAGGCTTTTCTCTTCTGCGAAAATCATCCCGAAAAAAAGTAGCATCAAGCTCTCCGTAAGGAATGTTCAAGCCTGTTTTATCCTGCAGCCTGTGATGAATGCGGTGTGCCAGCAGCGTGCCCCGGGGTTGCAAACCAAGAATACAGGAGTCTGAAAAATTTCCATGATTTTCGATGAGCTGCTCACACAGCCGGCGAAGGGTTATATTGAGCCTCTCGCCTTCCATTAAAATTCGTGTTTGCATATATGCCTGTTGATGCCTTCAGCGCTTTGGCAAATATATAAAAAAAGGGGCTCTGCAGAAGCCCCTCTCCTAATTGGATGTGGTTTAACTTTATTTATCAACCGCAGGCCGGGCATCGCTGCGTGCGTTTTCCAGCAGCGTAGGGTCGGGCTGATATACTATTTTATTGATAAAGAACACTTTGCGGCTGGTGGCACCAGTATCTTTCGATATATTTTTAATACGCTGTGTGCCATAAGCAAAGAAATAAGGACCATACCATGGCAAAAGAGTAGCTTCTTCCTGGTCCAGCTTTGAGATCTGATCATTTTCGTTTGTCAACGCCAGCTTTTCTTCCTGCTTACCTTCCAGTACCTTATCATTTTTGATGATTTTTGTGCGGATGGCATCTTCAAAAGTATAGAGCAGTACTGTATAATCCTTATCTGGCAATACATGCACAAGTTTATCCAGCTGCGGGCTAAACACCTCGTTAATTTCAAAGCTGTTATCCCAGAGCAGCTTACCATCGTTATTAAAGCCAACCAGCACGGCATGCGTATATTTATAGCCCTCCAGATACTGGTTTGGATAAGTAGATATTCCTGACCGCCTGAATTCCCTGAAGTAGGTACCTCCGGCAGAACTGTTCTGGTATTTTGGATAGTAAGCCTCAGCCAGCAATACGTGGTTGCCATTGCTTTCCACCACATCATGCACCAGCAGGCGGTAATTAAATTTCACCTTCTTACCCTGTGCCATGCGCCTGCTCACCTTATCCTTGATGCGTTTCTGGCGCTTATCTTTCATATAGGAGAAGAAGTTGGTAAGCTCACCGTAGTTGTAGTAGTTAATCTTTTGGGTGCCATCGGGTGCTACCCTGGCCATATAAATCCCCCTGCTGTATTTTGAGTTGCTGTTGGCATAGGTGCCGGCAATATACACAGCATCGTCGCCAAAGGAAGTGGTGCGGCCGTAGAGCAGATAATGCTCTTTATCGGGCTTTAACTTGTACTCAAAGAGCAGCTCGCCTTTTTCATTAAAAGTTTTAGAGCCAACAGTCTGTTGTTTATCCGGGGTCTGATCTGAGTAAAGAACAGTAAAGGTTTTCTGTTCGGGCGTTACCTTTAACTCCAGCAGTTCGCTGTTGTTGAGATACAGACCGGGAAGTACTTTAAAATGTTCTGTGGTTAAATCGTAAGCAAAAACAGCCGGCCGGTAATTAACATACCCTCCAAGCAACACCAGGTCTTCAAGGGCTGTAAATTCTGTCAGATCAATCTGAAGATCGTTTTTGATGGTATAGCCCCTGATAAAGCTGGTCTCGGTATCGATTGTATACAACAGAAAATCTACAGAGCGGTTTTTGGGTTCTGAAAAAAGGAGAAAAACCTTACCCTTGCGATACTCCCAGCCCCGGTAAACGGCTTGTGTACCCAGTTCCAAACGACTTTTCCAGCGTTCGGTAAGAGTAGTATCATACAGGTAAAGGTCATAAATATTTTTGCTGAAGGTGCTTTCTTTTACATTGCGCTGATGAACAAAAATTCCGTCTGTACCTGCGGGAATTACAAAATACTCATCGGTTTCGCGCTTTAGCTCCAGCTCGAGCCTGGCTGGCTGCTTAATCTGGGCCTGCACAGCAGATCCCAAAAGCATCAGCACCATAAAACTCAGAAGGTAGGTATATATTAACTTCATAATTTATTCTTAAAACTCCCTCGCTCTTTCTTATTAAGTTAACACAGATTAGAGAGTATTAGCACAACAATAGGATACTATTTTACATAATTTTGACAATATTAATTCACTTTCTCAGCTGCTCTGGTAAAAAACAGGGCCAGGCTCCCTAATTCACTGCTTAGGTTGTACCTTTGTTAAAGAGCATTTTTTACGATCAGAGGGCTTAGTCTTGGAAAAAACAGATAATAAAACCATCATCCGCCAGTTACGGCTAGCAGCCACCTTACTGGAGTTGCACGGAGAAAATCAATTTAAAATACGTTCCTACACAAATGCTGTATTCCCGCTGGAGCGCCTGGAGCAGGCGCTATACCAGATGCCAGCGGCGGAGATCAGTAACCTGCAGGGCATTGGCAAAAGCATTGCCAGCAATATTCAGGAAATTCTGGAAACAGGTACTTTCACACTACTGGAAGAGCTGCTGGCTAAAACCCCGGAGGGCGTGCTGCGCATGCTGAACATAAAAGGGCTGGGGCCAAAAAAAGTACAGCAGATCTGGCAGGAAGTAGGCATAGAAGATCCGGAGGCGCTGCTGCAGGCCTGTGAGGAAAACAAACTGGCTAAAGTAAAAGGCTTTGGTGCCAAAACGCAGGACACCATTAAAGAGGCCCTTCTCTTCGCAAAGGAAAACCAGGGCCGCCTGCGCTATGCCGATTGCCTTCCCATTGCGGAAAGGCTAAAGGAGCAGCTGCAAAAGCAGTTCCCGCAGGTAGCCTGGGCTGGTGAGATGCGCCGTTGCATGGAAATCATTACCAGCCTGTGTCTGCTAGTAAGCCATGTTGATGCCGCAGCAGTATGGGAAGTACTTAACAGCATGGATGAGCTGAAGGCAGAAAACTCCTGCTGCGGGCCTTATGCCTGGCGGGGCAAACTGCAGGAAACACAGCTGCCGGTAGAGGTGCATGTGGCAGCACCGGCCCATTTTGCCAGCACTCTTCTGGTGCTTACCGGCTCCGATGCACACCTGGGTACTACTTTGGAAAACGGAGGCACAATGATGCAGCTGGCCAGAGCCAAAAGTTATGAGACAGAAGAAGCCATTTACCAGGAGGCTGGCCTGGCATGGGTAGCACCCGAGCTGCGCGAAGGCAGGGGTGAGCTGGCACTTGCCGCAGCTGATAATTTACCGAGGTTAATTGAATATACAGATTTTAAGGGCATCCTCCACAACCACAGCACTTACAGCGATGGCAAAAATACTTTAAAAGAAATGGCCGCCTATTGCCGGGAGCTGGGTTTTCAGTATGTTGGCATGTCTGACCACAGCCAGGCTGCCTTTTATGCAGGCGGACTGCAGATTGAGCGGGTACGGCAGCAACATAAGGAAATTGATGCCCTGAACCAGGAGATGGCGCCTTTCAAAATTTTTAAAGGCATAGAGAGCGACATACTTGCCGATGGCAGCCTGGATTATCCGGCCGACCAGCTGGCAGAGTTCGATTTTATTGTTGCCTCCATTCATGGTAACCTGAACATGAGCCTGCAGAAAGCTACCGACAGGTTACTTACCGCTATTGCCAATCCCTTTACCACCATTTTAGGCCACCCCACCGGCAGACTTTTACTGCGCAGGGCAGGTTATCCCATAGACCACAAGGCGGTAATAGATGCCTGTGCCGAACATGGGGTGATCATAGAAATAAATGCAAACCCCTGGCGGCTGGATATGGACTGGCGCTGGGTAAGCTATGCACTTGAAAAGGGTGTATGGATTAGCGTAAACCCGGATGCACATGAAACCGCCGGCTATCATGATATGTATTTTGGCATGCTGGCAGGCAGAAAAGGAGGATTAACAGCAGAACGTTGTTTTAATGCGCAACCACTCGAGGTGGTAGCCAAACATTTTGAGCAACGTAAACAAAAAGCGCTGCAACAAATATGAAAATACTCGTAATACGATTTTCTTCTATTGGTGATATTGTGCTGACGACTCCCGTAGTACGGGTATTAAAAACACAGCTGCCAGATGCGCAGGTGCACTACTGCACCAAAAAAGGCTTTGCCGGTATGTTGAAGGCAAACCCTTATATCGACAAATTGCACCTGCTGGAGGATAAGCTCAACAGCCTGGTGCAGGAGCTCAGGCAGGAACGTTTTGATTATGTAATCGACCTTCACCACAACCTGCGCACGGCCATCATCAAACAACGGCTGGGGGTAAAGTCCTACAGCTTCGATAAGCTGAATTTTGAAAAATGGATGATGGTTAATTTTAAAATTAACCGTCTGCCTAATGTGCATATTGTAGATCGTAACCTGGAAACTGTAGCTCCCCTTGGTGTAAAGGGCGATGAACTGGGGCTGGATTATTTTATTCCGGAGCAGGATGAAGTTCCGTTGGAATGGCTGCCCGAAGCCCACCGGAGTGGCTACGTGGCCTATGCCATTGGCGCCCAGCATAACACTAAAAAACTGCCCCTCCCCCGTATGATCGAGCTCTGCGATAAAATTAATAAGCCTGTTATTTTATTAGGAGGGAAAGAAGATGCTGCCAATGGTGAACAGATAGAGAACTTTTTTAGGCAGCAGCAGAGTTCTGAGCCTTATGAAGCGGGATTAAAAGAGCTAAACAAAAGAACTGTAATTTTTAATGCTTGCGGAAAATTTAACCTAAACCAGAGCGCATCACTGGTAAAGCAGGCAAAATATATTTTTACCCACGATACAGGCCTAATGCACATTGCAGCCGCCTTCAAGAAGACTATTTTTTCCATTTGGGGGAATACTATTCCAGAATTTGGAATGTATCCCTACCGTACCCAGTTTACTGTATTTGAAAAAAAAGGGCTTTCCTGCAGGCCCTGCTCAAAGATTGGGTATAACAAATGCCCTCAGGGACACTTCTTGTGCATGAATGGCATAGATTTTGACTTCTATTTGCCGTAATGCTTTGTTGCAACATTAAATACTATGAGACTATGTTAACAAACTGTTAACAATTTCCGTATACACCTTGCAGCAAGGATTCTCTTATAGGAATAAAGCTTATCTGATTTATTCCTCTATAGCCAAATAGAAAAAATCATTAGACACATCATTTTTCTGTAACCCTATGTTATACAGACTGAAACTCAAGAATTCTGACAAGACAGCTATTGTTGATGACAAAACCTATGAGTACATCACCAACAATGAATACCTTAACACCGTAGGTTTCCTGAAGCACCTGCGCCTGCACTCAAGCGGCTATGCCTTTTTCCAGAAAAACTGGCTAAACAAAGATGGCTCTTACCGGAACGAAACCATTTACCTGCATAAACTTGTAGCAGAGAAATTTGTAGACAAGCCGGAAACAACTAAACGCCTTTTTGTAATTCTTAAAAATGGCGACAGACTGGATTGTCGTGTTAAAAACCTGGAATGGACTACCTTTAGTCATGTTACACGCAATACCCGCAAAACAGATAATCCACTTGGCTACCGTGGTATTGTAAAAGACAACCAGAAGTACCGTGCCGTAATCTACAAAGATGGCAAACGCTACAACCTTGGCCTGTATGACACCCCCGAAGAAGCAGCACTGGCTTATAACAAAAAGTCTATTGAGCTCTTTGGTAAAACCCGCAGCCTGAACGTAATAGACAAGGAAAAGCAAAAAGAAGTTGATGCAACTGCCAATGTGCAGGAATAAGCATTAAATAAAATTTCTGCTAAAGATTTATTTTTTAAAGCACACGCTACTACACAAGCGTGTGCTTTTTTTGTTAATTAGTACCAAGGTCGAACCCTGATAACCCTATGAAAACGCTTTACCTCTTACGGCACGCCAAATCCAGCTGGGATGATGAATCACTGCCAGACAACGAACGCCCTCTAAATAAACGCGGCAAAAATGATGCTCCCAAAATGGGAAAATGGCTTCAGGCCAATCTCAAGCCGCCTCAGCTGATCCTTTGCAGCGATTCTGCACGCACCAGGGCCACTATTGAGCCTGTAATGGAAGCCTGGCAGCTGCCCGCAGAAGTACTCCGGTTCGAAAGTAGTCTGTACCATGCCAGCACAGAAACCTTGTGGGACCTGGTGCAAAGCTGTGATAATAAAATTGACCGGCTGATGCTGGTGGGGCACAACCCTGGCTTAACTGAATTTGCCAACAGCCTGTGTAAAGAATTTGAAACTGAAAACATACCCACCAGCGGGTTTGCTGCCTTTAGTTTCGATATAAAGAGCTGGGAAGAAGCCGAAGCAAACGAAGCACAGTTTGAAACCTACCAGTTTCCAAAGAACCTGTAAGCAGGCAGTAGCTGCACTTGCTTTATTCTTTTATTCAACATTCAAAAAAGATTGCAACTCGCACTACTCCTGTCCTCTAAGCTTGCGATAAAAGCCCCATTTGCGGAAACGGGTCATAAAACCAAACTCATCGAACCTGCGGCCTACCAGCAGCCTGAATCCGTTGGTGTTAACGCTCACCCCTAAATTATTCACCTCGTATTGCTGCAGTTCACTGTTATAGGCAATATTGCAGAAATAGGTGTGGTCATCATAACCAACTGCTGCCTGTATTTGCATACGCCCCTCTGCCGACCATTGCACATCAGCCTGGTTGTTTTCCTGTAAAACATTTCTTCTCTGTATTTCCGGACCAATTGCCAGGCTGCCCATCAGGTAAAATCTTCCCAGTACAAAGGTGTGGGCGTAACCCGACATCATTGATCCATGGTAGACATTTACCTCTTCCACTCTGCCTGCACTGCCCGCATTACCAAAAAACCTGCGTGGCAACAAAAGAGAATCGCCGCCCACCAATAAACTACCGCCATAGAGCTCCAGGAAAAAAGTACCTCCGCTGGTATGCTGCTTCTTCTTATTATTCAGCGCTGCGCTATAAGAAAATTTATCGGGCTGAAAGAGGTAAAAAACACCTGCTCCAAAGCGCTTCACCTGCAAATCCTGCCTGTAGAAAGGAAATTCTTCTCCTGCCTGACTGTCGGTATCCAGCTCGTGCAGGTTATTAAGATAATAGCCGGTATAGTTTTGCCTGTCGAGCTGCAGGCCCCATCGTTTATGGAATGCATTTAACCGCAGGTCCCGCTGCTTATTATCACCCCCATAGCTTGAGTTACGCTGCAGTGATTCCGGAAGCATAAATGAGAGTGTAAAACTAACATCAAAAAGAGATCCTCCTACCCCAAAGGTTCTCCTGCTGTTAGACTGGTAAACTGCCCTGCCCTCGCCGGGAATGGGCTGCAGGATAAATGGCAGCTGCCGCTGCTGATACACCAAACGAACCGCAAATTTGTGCGGATAGGAATAAAATACATCGCCCTTCCGCCTAAGCGAATCCTGCTGCTGGCCAAGTGCCTGAAGGCTGCTTAGCAGCGGTAGTAAAAAGCATATTGCAAAAATGAGTAGGATATTATTCTTCACCCCTCTTTTTACGGATTGCAGCGGCAGAGGGTTAGCTTATTCCATTTTCCGTACATCCTGCTTTACTGCTTTAAATTCCTTTGGATGATTGACAAGCATCATTAGCTGGCGGGCAACCTCTGCCGGATCGGCCAGCCGCTTGCCACTCTTCAATTGCTGAAAATACACCACCCTGCTGAAAGCTTTCTTGTCGGTGTGCCTGATCTGCTCCTGCATGCCGGTATCTACCACCCCGGGCGATACCGAAAAAAATTGCAGGTTATTTCTTTTGATCAGCTCAGTTTCATGGGCGCCTACCTCAGTGAGCATATCCAGTGCAGCCTTGCTGCTGCAGTAAATACTCCAGCCATCCACAGGATATTGCCCCGCCCCGCTGCTGATGTTCAGTACCAGCTTCTGCTGCTTTGGATAGCATTTAATAAACTCATTCATGAGCAAAGCAGGAGCGGTAACATTAAGGGCAATGGCAGCAGCCACGGCTTCCGGAGCAATATGCCCCATATAGCCTACCTCTCCCAGGGTTGCCGCATTATTAATAAGCAGCAGCCGCCTAGCTTCCTGATGATTTGCAAATATCTGTGGCAGCCACTGCTGCCAGGGAGCGCTTATATCTAAAGCCAAGTGTTTATACTCAGGATGTTCCAGTGTTTTCTGCCGGCTGATGCCGGTTACAGACCAGCCATCATCCAATAAAGCCTCGGCCAGTGCCCGGCCAATGCCCCGGCTGGTGCCGGTGATATAAGCAATGTTATCCATAAAATTAATGCCCCCCCTTGTTACCTTCCTGTTTAGCCCATAGCATATATCTTTCTCTTTCGTAGCAGGAGCCTCCCTGAAAGTAATAGCTGGCTTCCAGAATTTACCTGCCAGATGCCAGGCTTTAGCTGTTATGTAAATTTTCATTACGCTCAGCCAAGCCCAAAATCTATATCAAAATTAAGCCATACCAGGCCCGGAATAAAAAAAATGGGTACTTCTCTTTTAAAGAAGTACCCATTTAAGTTACAAAATATACTGACTTAAATCTTTATTCTGAACCAGTTTTGTGAGGCGCTCCCGCACCATTTCCGACGTAATCATAATTTGAGCATTTGGCCCTATGATGTCTGGCACATCGAACAGAAAATCGTTGAGCAGCTGGCTCATAACGGTATGCAGTCGGCGTGCACCTATGTTTTCCACTTCAGAATTCAGCTTGAAAGCCATACGGGCAAGCTCCCTAAGGGATTCATCCTGAAACTCCAGCTTAACTTCTTCAGAATGGAATAAGGCAGTATACTGCTTGGTAAGCGCATTCTTTGGTTCCTTGAGTATGTGGTAGAAATCATCTTCAGTGAGATTCTCCAGCTCTACCCGGATCGGAAAACGACCCTGTAGCTCAGGGATAAGATCGCTGGGCTTGGCCACATGGAAGGCACCTGCAGCAATAAACAGGATGTGGTCTGTATTGATCACGCCATGCTTGGTAGAAACAGTGCTGCCCTCTACAATGGGAAGCAGATCACGCTGCACCCCTTCACGGCTAACATCAGGTCCGCCGCCTTTGCCACTACCAGAGCTGGAAGCTACCTTATCAATTTCATCAATGAAAATAATACCGGTGTTCTCTGCTTTGCGGATGGCTTCTTCTTTTACCTCATCCATATCGATAAGTTTGGCAGCCTCTTCCTCTACCAGCAGCTTACGTGCCTCGGCAATGCTTACCTTTCGCTTTTTACTTTTCTTGGGCATCATGTTAGAGAGCATTTCCTGCAGGTTCATCATGCTCACCTCATCCATCATGCCGCCGCCTACCATGCCCATATTGGAGCCTGCAGATTTCCTGATGTTGATCTCAATTTTACGGTCATCGAGCTCTCCGGCCTGCAGTTTTACCCTGAAACGCTCACGCGTACGCTCGTTCAGCTCTTCGTCGCTTTGTGGTATATCATCATTGTCCTGCTCCAGTGAGAAACCACTTGACGTGTTTGTACGGCCTACACCTTTTACCGGCGGGATCAGAATGTCCAGGATGGTATCTTCTACCATACGCTCGGCCTTTTCTTTTACTTCTTCCTGCTTGCGGGCCTTTACCAGGTTTACCGACTGGTCTACCAGGTCGCGCACCATACTTTCCACATCGCGGCCAACATAGCCTACCTCTGTAAATTTAGAGGCCTCTACTTTGGTAAAGGGGGCATCGGCTATACGGGCCAGGCGGCGGGCAATCTCTGTTTTACCAACACCTGTTGCGCCTATCATCAAGATGTTGTTGGGCACAATATCGCCCTGAATTTCGGAGGTTACATTCATGCGCCGCCAGCGGTTACGCAGGGCTATGGCAACATTACGTTTGGCATCGTTCTGGCCAATAACATATTTATCAAGCTCTTCGACAATCTGCCGGGGTGTGAGATATGAATTTTCGTTTAGCATAATTAATTGTAAGTAAGCTTATAAACTGCGCTCCCCAGGAGCGCTAAAGCAATTGTTTCATGTTGAACATCAGGCTTAACTGATGGCGGCCTCCTGCTGCATGGTACCAGGCACGGCTGTAATCTATGCGAAAACGCCTGCTCTGCAGCATAAAACCAGCCGAAAAACCAGCGCCACCGGAGGCCTGTGGCAGCTTTAGCTCCTGCCTGCGCAGGTAGTTGTAACCAAATCTCAGGTGTACGTTGCGGCTGGCCACTAACTCTGTTCCCAGTGTTACATGCCGCATCACTTTACCAAACACAGCAGGGGCTTCTTTGTTGCTTTCCTGGTAAAGTCTTGGCAACTGTAAATGATGCGCCTGCACATAAAAGCGAAACGGCATAAACTCGGGCTTAAAAGAAGCTCCCAGCTGTACATCCAGGGGCAGTTCTGGTGTTTCTTCTTCGTACCGGCTTATGGGCAGTCCCATATTTCTGATCAGGAAGCCTAACGTTAAGTCTTTTGCCGGGTGCCTGAAGCGGCCACCTGCATCGATTGCCAGTGCAGATGCACGGTAACCGGCAATGCCGGAAGAAGCCCACTTCAGCACAGCCCCTGCCGCATAGTGGCCAAAGCTGCGGCTGTAACCTGCCGATACCGCCCAGTCGCTGGCATAAAAATCTCCCTCAGCTACGCCAGTAGGATCATAGCCCTGCATCTTTCCATAATTGAGGTACTGCACACCCCCCAGTAAATACCCGCCCTTACAGGGTTGGGCATAACTAAGCTGCAGCTGCCTGATATCGGCAAAGTAGGGCAGATAGCTCAGGTGCAGGGTTTGGGCACTGGCAGAATCGGCCAGGGCAGGGTTATATTGCCAGAAACCTGCACCTGTTGGGGCAGCCGTGGCAGCACCGCCCAGCGCACTTACCGTTGCCGTAGGGGATAGCTTCAGAAAAGCAAAAGAATGCCGCCCGCCCACCTGCGCTGTAGCTTCGGCTACTCCCAGGCTTATTAGTGCAATGAACAGGGTTAAAAAGCGTACGGGCACGTCTCCTGAAAAAAAGAGCGGTACCTTAACTTAAAACGTTAGGGTACCGCTTTTAAGTACTTAATCTTTCTTTACATCTTCTACCTCAAGCTTCTTTGCCCCTTTTACCTTATCAGGCAGTAGGGCAAAATCCAGCACCTCGGCAGCATAATCTACATAATGAATATTTAAACCCTTCAGGTAGCGGTTATTGATCTCTTCTATGTCCTTACGGTTTTTATAACAAAGAATCAGATCGGTAATACCGGCGCGTTTAGCCGCCAGCAGCTTTTCCTTAATGCCACCCACGGGTAGCACTTTACCTCGCAGGGTAATCTCACCCGTCATGGCCAGGCGGTTGCGCACCTTGCGCTGGGTAAAGGCCGAGGCCATAGAAGTAAGCATAGTAATACCTGCACTGGGCCCGTCCTTAGGAACTGCTCCGGCCGGCACGTGCACGTGCAGGTCGTATTTATCAAACAGACGGTGGTCAATGCCAATTTCCTCTGCATTGGCCCGCAGATAACTTAAGGCAGCCATGGCAGATTCTTTCATCACATCGCCCAACTTGCCACTTAGCGTAAGCTTTCCTTTGCCACGGCTTAGGCTGCTTTCCACAAAAAGAATTTCGCCGCCAAACTGCGTCCAGGCCAAGCCTGTTACCACTCCTGCAGAATCGTGCTCCTGGTACTCCTCGTTATCGAAAATTTCGGCTCCTAAAATTTCTTTCAGGTGTTGTGGCAGCACTTTCTTGTGGTACTCCTGCTCCATGGCAATAGACTTGGCCGCATACCGCACTACCTTGCCTACCTGCCGCTCCAGGTTACGCACCCCGGATTCGCGGGTGTAGCCCTCCACAATGGCAGCAACAGCCTCATCGGTAATCTGCAGTTCTTTTTGAGGCACGCCATTATCCTTTTTCTGCTTTGGAATAAGGTGCTTTTTGGCAATCTTCACCTTTTCTTCCAGGGTGTAACCGGTTACCTCTATGATCTCCATCCGATCGCGCAGGGCGGGCTGGATGGTATCAAGGGAGTTGGCAGTAGCAATAAAGAGCACCTTGCTTAGGTCATACTCCACTTCCAGGTAGTTGT
The DNA here is from genome assembly GCA_000597885.1 of Flammeovirgaceae bacterium 311. Taxonomy (NCBI): domain Bacteria; kingdom Pseudomonadati; phylum Bacteroidota; class Cytophagia; order Cytophagales; family Flammeovirgaceae; species Flammeovirgaceae bacterium 311. The sequence continues at coordinate 4,665,285 of CP004371.1, read as the reverse complement.
CCTGGAATGAATCATTCTGCTCCGGATCCAGCACCTCCAGCAAGGCCGATGAGGGGTCTCCCCTAAAATCGGAGCTTACCTTATCGATCTCATCCAGGATAAAGACCGGGTTAGAGGTACCCGCCTTTTTAATATTCTGCACAATTTTGCCGGGCATGGCACCTACGTAGGTTTTGCGGTGCCCGCGTATTTCAGCTTCATCATGTATGCCCCCCAGGCTCATGCGCACATACTCACGGCCCAACGCTTTTGCCACCGATTTACCCAGGGAGGTTTTACCCACCCCCGGAGGGCCATACAGGCACAGAATGGGCGCCTTCATATCCTGCTTTAGCTTGAGCACCGCCAGGTATTCCAGAATCCGCTCTTTTACCTTTTCCAGGCCGTGATGATCTTTGTCGAGCACCGTACGGGCTCGCTTCAGGTCAAAATTATCTTTGGAGTAGTCCTGCCAGGGCAGCTCTACCAACAGCTCTGCATAAGAAAGGGCTACGGGATACTCGGCCGCCATGGGATTCATGCGCAGTACCTTATCCAGCTCTTTGTTAAAGTGCCTGGCCACCGTATCAGGCCATTTTTTACTCTCGCCACGCAGGCGCAGGGCCTCTACTTCCTGATCGGGAGAGTCCTGGCCCAGCTCATCCTGCAATACTTTTATCTGCTGGCGCAGGTAATAGTCGCGCTGCTGCTGATCAATATCAGTATGCACCTTCTGGTGTATTTCCTGCTTGATCTCCAGCATCTGAATGTCCTTGAGCATGTATTTGAGCAGCAGCGTAGCACGGCGTATGCCATCGTCTATCTCCAGCAGCTTTTGCTTATCGGCCACATCGGCATTGATGTTGGAAGACAGAAAGTGCGTGAGGAAGGGCGTGCTCTCGATGTTATCGAGGGCCACCTGGGCCTCCTGTGGTATTTCAGGATTAAGATCTATGATTTTAGCGGCTGCATCTTTCAGAGAAGTAACCAGTGCTTTGGTTTCCTTAGATTCTTTAGCGGGAAATTTCTCTTTGATCAGCCGCACCTTTGCCTTCAGGTAAGGATCTTCCTGTATGGTTTCGGTAACAGCAAAACGCTGCTTACCCTGTATAATAATGGTAGTATTGCCATCTGGCAGCACCAGCATTTTTATAATTTTGGCTATGGTGCCGGTTTTATAGATTTCCTCGAACGATGGTTCTTCGGAGGTATCTTTCTTCTGGGCTATTACCCCCACCAGGCGCTCTTTTTTATAAGCTTCTTTTACCAGCCTGATAGATTTCTGCCGGCCTACTGTAATAGGCAGTACCACCCCCGGAAAAAGCACAGTGTTGCGCACCGGCAGAATGGGCAGCTCGTCCGGCACGCTGTTTTCATCCAATTCACCACCCGCATCAGGGGTAATCAATTGCACCAGATCGTCGGATTCGTCTCCGCTGTATTTATCAAGGAATAGTGACCCTTTAATAGGGCTATACTGATTGCTCATGCACGACTATATTTATGTCATTATGACATCATTTCAACAAAATATTCAAAACCCTAAGCATTCTAACATTCTGCAAGGCAAATGCCAAAAGTAATTAGAAAAAGCTTATTTTTGTTTATTCAACCTAATTCGTTGTACTCATTCCATATTGCTTTACACTCTTTGCCTAAAGGGGAGTTTTAAGATGAAAAATGTTTCCAGGCTTGTTTGTTCACTGGCACTGTACCTGACAGCCTGGCTGATGCCAGGCCTGACAGCCTTTGCACAACTGGAGCAAGACTCTGCCGATCTGCGAAACCAGCCCATCGCTCTCTTCAAGAATGTAAACCGCTCTGCCTATTATACAGACCGTAAGCAACAGCAATTGATGAAAGAGCTGGAGCAGAAACAAGACTGGTCCAGACTTCACAAAGTAATGAAGGCCTACATCAGTAATTTTGGCATTCAGAACTTTTACAAAGATACTTACTACCTCTGGCGGCTCGCTAAACTTACAGAACTGCTCGGCAACCCCGACGAAGCCAGAATGTATTACAGGCTGGTGCTAAAACACCATCGCAGCGATATTGACCTCCGTAAAGTAGAGCTGCATTACAACGAACTTAACAAAAATGAAGCAGACTTGTATGTACCGCTGGAGTATTATTATGAACTGGTAGATTACCGGCGCCAGGTAGATACCCTGATGCCTCCCCGCAGCGTGCTCCTGAACATGGGAGACAACATTAACTCTAAGTCAGAAGATTACGGCCCTGCACTCAACCTGCAGAACAACCTGATGATTCTCACCTCGAAGCGGAATGTAAAGCAGCGTGGCCTTCAGAAAACTGTAAACGAAGATCTGTACTTCAGCGAATTTCAGGATGGCATCTGGAGCGAGGCAGAGACCTTTCAGGGCATCAATACCCAGTACAACGAGGGTTCTGCCACCCTTAGCCGCGATGGCAAAACCATTTACTTCAGCCGCTGCGATTCTCCAGACAGCTATGGTAGCTGCGATCTCTTTGTAGCTAGCCAGCAGGCCGACGGCACCTGGGGCGGCGTACGCAACATGGGCATCAATGTAAACTCCATTGGCTGGGATTCGCACCCCTCGCTCTCGCACACAGAAGACACCCTCTACTTTGCCTCCGACCGCATTGGCGGTTTTGGCATGTCCGACATTTGGTTTACTTATAAAAAAGGGAACGGCGAGTGGATGCCGGCCCGCAATGCTGGCCCGGTGGTAAACACCCGCAATAACGAGGTAAGCCCCTTTATTCATCCCCGTTATAATATTCTTTACTTTAGCTCTAACGGGCACATGCTCAACTTTGGCGAGTTTGATATATACAAAAGCTACTGGCATAGTGGCAGAGGCAATTCACCACGCTGGGGCGAACCTGTAAATATCGGACCCCTGGTAAATGGCAAAGGCAGTGAGTTTTACTTTACCATAGACTCCGAATCAAAAGACCTCTACTACGCCGCCAGCAAGCAGGATAAAATGGCAAACCTCGACCTCTACTCCTTCCCCCTGCCCATGGGTGCCCAGCCGCTGGCTACCACCAAATTTAAAGGCTGGCTCTCTGACGAAGACTCCGGCCTGCCCTTTAAAGGAATTGTAAGTGTAATAGACCTGGATAAGGGGGTTGAGATTGAACCAAAATTTATGCGCGAAAACGGCAGCTTTGAGTTTGATCTTATCAAAGACCGTAATTACCTGCTGGTGATCCAGGGGAATGATTTCTTTCGGATTGAAGAGATCTTTTACCTGGAAGGCGATATGGAGATTGAGCGCAAAACTCAGAGCATCAGCAAAAAGCTGGAGTTTACCACCATCGACTTCTCCAGCGGCAGCGCTACCGTTACCCCGGCAATGTATCCCGACCTGAACAAGCTGGCCAACTTCCTGATCGATCATCCCGATGTACAGCTGGTAATATCCGGCCATACCGATTCTGACGGCAACGCAGAATCGAACAAGCAACTATCGCAAAAACGAGCCCTGGCCATCATGGAATACCTGGTGCATTTTGCCAGTGTCAATGAAAATCAGGTACAGGCCATTGGTTATGGCAGCTCCAAACCAATTGTACCGGTAGAAAGAACCGAAGAGGATAAAAAGCTGAACCGCCGCGTAGAGTTTGAGCTCATCCGGCCCGGCCAGGAAGAGGCGATGAAGTAAGAGATAAAACTTCTATAAAAATCTATAGGCTTCTCTTCTGGAAATCAAAATGAATATACTGAGTTAAAGCAATACTGATGCTATGCACCTTTTAACTTCAGTAATATGGAACACCTTCAACCCGTCTTGTATGCCTTAGCTAGCCAGCAAGGCAAGATTCCAAACAATCCAAAACTACCCCTCCTCCTTTACCGGCATGTATACAGTTCTTCTGAAGGGACTTTAACCAAGTTTAAACAGGTTTTTGAAGAAAACAGCTGGGGTGGCAGCTGGACTAACGGCATTTATAATTACCACCACTACCACAGCACTGCCCATGAGGTACTGGGTGTATACAGCGGTAAGGCAACTATTATTTTTGGAGGTCCCGGAGGGCAGGAAGTTGAGGTTGAAACCGGTGATATGGTTGTAATACCCGCAGGGGTGGGCCACTGCTGCAAATGGGCCTCTGATGATTTCAAAGTAGTTGGTGCCTACCCCAAAGGGCAGGAAGATTACGATGTCTGCACCGAGAAAGACAATCCGGAAGAAAAGAAGCAGAATATTGAACGGGTAGCTCTGCCACAGACAGATCCTGTTGGAGGCAAAAACGGACCGCTGGTGCAGGAGTGGTCTTAACCGCTGCTCAGTATTAGTCTACCCCTACCTTTGCGATTTATGCAAACCTGTCAGATTTGCAGCCTCTGCTTTCAGCCAAAAAAGAAAAGCTGCCCGTCTGGAGCAGCTTTTCTTTAAGTCTTTCTTCTATCTGCTAAATTCCAGCCTCCCCTACACAAAGAGGTTAAAGATATCATTGAAAAGCACCAGGCCCATGATGGCAAAGATCAGAATCATGCCGGCCTTTTGCGCTACTTCCAGGAATTTATCACTTGGCTTGCTTCCGCTTACCATTTCGTAAGTCAGGAACATCACGTGGCCACCATCCAGTGCCGGAATTGGCAGGAAGTTTACAAAGGCAAGCCACATGCTCAGCAGGCCTGTAATGGTCCAGAAACGAGTCCAGTCCCAGGTGCCACCATAGATTTCGCGGATACCAATGGGCCCTTTTACGGATTTGGATACATTCACATCTCCACTGAAGATCTTGCCAAAGCCCCGTATGTTCAACCATACAGATTCAAAGGCTTTTTCAGTACCTTTTCCCAAAGATTCTATAGGCCCATACTGCTCCTGGCGTACATCTAGGAGTGGTTCCGGATAAAAGCCTACCCGGCCTTCTTCATCTACCTGTGCAGTTAATTGTACAGTGCTGGCATTTTGATCTTCGACCGTATACTGATTTTCAACGCCCGCCTGTGCATCAGCAGAGGTTTCTGCGCGATCTACAGTAAACTGTACCTGTCCACCCGACTGTTTTGACAGCAGATCTGCAAATTCATCGAAGTAACTAAAAGAGGTGCCATTTACAGCTACGATCCTGTCGCCGGCCTGCAGGCCTGCTTTATCAGCATTAGAGCCCTTTACTACCTCTCCTACTTTAAAAGGCATGCGGATGGTAATAAACTGATCTGCCGTATTTTTATCGGTAAAGATCTCCAGCAGGTCCGAAGGAATAGGAATATCTAGGATCTCACCATTACGTTCTATGGTGTAATAGCTATTCTCTCCCAGAATAACATCTGCCCCACGTGCCACATCGCTGAAGCGGCCATAATCCTGGCCGTTTACCTTCAGGATCTTATCGCCTGTTTTCAAACCAATCTGCTGGCCATATTCCAGGGCTACTATACCATGCTCGAGCACCTCTTCGCGTGGAATATAGGTATCGCCATAGCGGTAAGTAAGAAACACAAAGATAATGATACCCAGCACAATGTTGACAATAATGCCACCCATCATGACAATAAGACGCTGCCAGGCCGGCTTAGCCCGAAACTCCCAAGGCTGGGGTTCGGCACCCATCTGGTCCATATCCAGCGATTCATCGATCATGCCGCTGATTTTAACAAAGCCACCCAGCGGAATAGCGCCCAGTGAATATTCGGTTTCTCCGGATTTGAAACCTACAATCTTAGGAGGAAAGCCAATGGAAAATTTTTCCACCCGCATTCCAAAGAATTTAGCCGCCAGCATATGCCCCATCTCGTGCAGGCCTATCAGGATGGACAAGCCCAGCAACAGCTGGCCAATCATTACAATGTTTTCCATTTATGGTATTAATGAACAGTATTGGATTTACTCAATTTGTGTGCCAATTTACGGGTTTCAGCATCTGTCTGTATGTAATCTTCCAAAGAAGGTTTTTCGATGAAGGTTACTTTGGCCAAACAGGCTTCCACCAGATCAGGCATGTCTAGGAAACGGATTTTATCATTTAAAAATTCAGCTACCGCTATTTCATTGGCAGCATTTAATATACAGGGTGCATTACCACCCCGCTTCAGCGCCTCAAAAGCCAGCGCCAGGTTCCGGAAAGTTTCCAGATCGGGCTGCTCAAAAGTTAACTGAGGATAGTCCAGAAAATTAAAACGCGGAAATGGTGCCTGTAGTCTTTCAGGGAAGCCAAGTGCAAATTGTATGGGCAGCCGCATATCGGGCAAGCCCATCTGTGCCTTGATGGAGCTATCCTGAAACTGCACCATGCTGTGAATAATGCTCTGCGGATGAACCACCACATCGATCTGCTCCGGCTTCAGGTTAAACAGCCATTTGGCTTCTATCACCTCCAGCCCTTTGTTCATGAGCGAGGCCGAATCTATGGTTACCTTAGCGCCCATGTCCCAGTTAGGGTGCTTCAGGGCCTGGGCTTTCGTAACTTTCAGCAGCTCTTCGCGGGTTTTGCCCCGGAAAGGACCTCCTGATGCGGTCAGGATTATTTTTTCGATCGGGTTGTGAAACTCTCCCACCAGGCACTGAAAAATGGCTGAATGTTCAGAATCGACCGGATAGATGTTTACGCCCTTTTCGCGGGCTTTTGCCGTTACGATCTCACCGGCAACCACCAGTGTTTCTTTATTGGCCAGCGCAATGGGCTTGCCGCTTTCTATGGCTCTTAGGGTGGGCTGCAGGCCGGCATAGCCCACCAGTGCTGTTAACACCAGGTCTATGGTTTCCATTTCCATCACAGAAGCCAGTGCACGCTCGCCAGCATACACTTTTATATCGTGCGGCAGCAGGGCATCCCGTACCAGTTCGTAATGCTCATCATTGCCAATAACTACTGCATTGGGCTTAAACGTCAAAGCCTGCTCAATGAGCAGGCGTGCGTTATTCTGGGCCGTTAGCACCTCTACTGCAAACTTATCGGGATGCTGTGCTATTACTTCCAGCGCCTGGGTACCAATAGAACCGGTAGAGCCCAGGATGGCAATGTGTTTCTTTTCTGTTTCTTCCAAAATACCTCCCTAGCCCTTAAGGGCCAACCTCCAAAAGAGGGAAATCTCCCACCGGTTGCTCCTTTTTTGAGGAGGCTGGGGGGAGGAATCTTTATGTACGGGTAAATAAATTTCCCCGCCCTGATATCCTAATATTTTCCTAAAGCACCTACCTCACCACAAACGCCTGCAGGCCATCGGCTAGCTTGCGATCATTGCTAAGGCGGGGCACCTTGTTCTGACCACCCAGCTTGCCCTGACTTTTCATGTACTGCTGAAAAGCACCGCGCTGTAGAGGTCTTATTTCCAGCGACCGTAAAACACTACCGGTGATTAGGTCATCATAATAAGTATTACGATGCTGAAGCTGCAAGTTAAGTTCTTTTTCAAAGGCAGCCAAATCCTTGGGCGGCGTTGCAAATTCTACAAACCATTCGTGCAGGGGCAGCCCATGGGCTGGGGTTACCTGCGGGGCAACGGTAAACTCGATTAGCTCCACCTCCGGGTGTTTGCTCACGGCTTCACGCATGGCTCCCTCCACCTCAGAGCCAATTACGTGCTCACCAAAGGCCGATATAAAATGCTTGATGCGCCCGCTCACAATAATGCGGTATGGGTCTTTACTTACAAACTGCACCGTATCGCCAATGCTGTAGCCCCAGAGGCCTGCATTGGTATTCATCACCACCGCATAGTTTACCCCCAGTTCTACATCTTCTATCGTGAGGCGGGGCGGGTTTTTCTCAAAATACTGATCGGCAGGTATAAATTCGTACCAGATGCCATGATTCAACAGCAGCAGCAAACCCGGGTTGCCCTGGCTTAAATCGTACTGCAGGTCCTGGTAGGCAATAAAGCCTTCCGATGCAGGGTAGGTTTCTATGCTGTCAATCCGCTTCCCGATCGTTTCGAACAGTTTTGCCCGGTAGGGCTCAAAGTTTACACCACCATATACAAAGAGCGAAAAGTTAGGAAACACATCTTTGATCTTTTTTCCCGTCTGCTCCACTATTTTATCAAAGTACATTTGTACCCAGGGTGGTATGCCGCTGATCAGGGTCATGTCCTTATCCAGGGTTTCGGCTACAATGGTATCTACCTTGGTTTCCCAGTCGTCGATGATATTGGTTTCCCAGCCGGGCATCTGGTTGGTGCGCAAATAGCCGGGCACATGATGATTTACAATGCCGGAAAGTCGGCCTATGTAAATACCATTCTCCTTTTTCATCTCCGGGCTGCCACTTAAAAACATCAGCTTCCCATCCAGGAACTTACCGTTACCGGTATTATGCACATGGGTGAGCAGTGCATTACGGGCACCATTGATATGGTAAGGAATAGATTCTTTAGAGATGGGTATGTACTTGGTGCCTGAGGTAGTACCACTGGTTTTGGCAAAGTAAAGCGGCTGGCCGGGCCAGAGCACGTCTTTTTCGCCCCCTTTTACCCGTTCAATGTATTGCTTGAGATCTTCATAATCCGCTACCGGCACACGTGCCTGAAAGTCCCGGTAGGTCTTGATATTGCCAAAGTCATAGTCTTTCCCAAAAGCAGTATTTCTGGCAGATTCCAGTAACTGACGAAACACGTTTCGTTGCGATTCAGCAGGCTTTAAAGACCACTGACGCTGCTCTTTTGCCACCCAGGCAGCCAGGGGTTTGCTTAATACAGAACGAATACCCATAGGCCTTAAAGTTAGTGAAAAAACAGCTCTTCTGCTTCTGCAAGAAGTTGCAGGTGTAATTTAATCCTAAAAACAGGCGTAGTTGCCGGTAGTAAGGGCCTAAAATGCAGATTGATACTTTACAAAGTTAAGGGAATACTTATTTGGTTTGAGAAGCATGAGATGCATGCATAGGGTCGGGCTTATAGCTTTTCACCACTAACCCATCACCAACATGTAAAATACCCTTTGTATCACTTAGGATATTCTGCCCGAAAATTACTTTTGACCCCAAGCGGCGATAGCGGGAAAGTGTTTGCAGGGGTTCCTTTCCTTTCTCTGCTGTAAGCTGATCTATTGTGGTAAGTGTGCAGCGGGCACAAGGCTTTTCTGCCCAGAAATGCAGATCGCCCACCCAGAATTCGTGCCACTGGTCTTCGGCAAAAGGAGCACTTCCACGCACTACGATATTAGGACGAAAACGATCCATGGGAATGGTTTCCCTCAATCGGGAATTCAGGTCATCGAGCGATGACTGACTGATCAGCAGAATAGGATATGCATCGGCAAAGGAGACTTTCTGCTGCCGTCCACTCCATTTACCAGTGGCTGTGCGCTCACTTTCATCAGGCATGTACACCAGCCGGCATTGTATTTCCAATGCTTCACTAAACCATTGGTCATAGCCCCTGCCCACATACCAGGCAAGGGTGCTGTCGTCCCAAACAGGTGCCTGCACATGTTCTCCGGTATCTTCCATCTGCAGTGGAATCTGCAAAGGAGCCAGGTTTTTACCCCGATGATTTACCTCCAGCCTATAGTTGTGCAGACTTACCTGAAGCAAGGCCATCTTGGGATACTGTCTCTGTGTCAGAAAATTTCCTTCTGCATCCAGCAGCATCCAGCGCCGGTCCCATTGCAGGCCGCGCGGAGTAAGTGGTGCCTCTCGTAAAGATACACCTCCCAACGATTTTATGGGATATACCCACAGTTCACTGATAGCTAGCTTTTTTCGAGCCATGCAACAAAATATAAAAGAAAACTGTCAATGCAAAAAGCTACTCATTTTCTGTAGACAAACTCCACAAACAAAAAGCCTTACCCCTTGCTAATCAATTTCTTATAAAAATATGTTTTTGTAATATTATGCTAACGAGACTTATTATTCTGCTTTTGCCGGTAGCGTTTAAGATCCTGAATATTATCCAGATCGTGCAACTGTGGGAGCTGCTGTACAGATAAACCAAGCCGCTCACAATCATCCAGCGTGTCCGCCAATACCTCAGGTGTACTCCAGATTTTATGCTGAAAAAGTTCGGGCTGCTGCTCCTGCAAGCCTAGCAAATAGTAACCTCCGTCTGCGGCGGGCCCAAGCACCACATCCTTTTGGCGGAGCGCATCATAGGCTTTATTCAGATGTTCTGTTTCCAGTTCATAACAATCTGACCCGATAATGCATACGCGCTGTGCCCCTTGGGAGAAACATTTTTCAAAAGCCAGCTGCATTCTTTCCCCCAGGTCTTTTCCCTGCTGTACCTGTAATTGATATCCCTGTTGCCACAGGCTATTATTTTCTTCCAGGTAATCAGAAAAAAATACCCATTTTGAGATATTAAGGCCTATTGTTGCTGCATGGGTATGGACTAATAGCTCATCATACACCTGCAGCGCTTCTTCATCACCTATGGATTGAGCCAGCCTGGTTTTTGTACGGCCAGGGATGCGGTTTTTTACAAATATGATCAGGTGGTTTGGGGTCATGGTAAACTTATGCAGTCTGCCCGCCACAACTACTCCCGGCGCCGGCAGTGCAGCCGTAGCAGTGCTGGTTCAGAACGATATCGCGCTGGTTGAGTTGTGCTACATCAAAATCTTTAATGTGGCGGGGGGCTCCTACTACCGTCAGGTCCAGCATCTGGTTAAAGTCGCAGTCATAAAGCTGGCCGTCCCAACCTACGGAAATGGTATTGCGGCACATCACGTTGGCTGCGGCAGCCGGGTTAAAGCTGTTTACCAGCTTTTCCATGTAACCCTCATAGTTGCCGCTTTGCACCAGGTAATCCAAAAAACGGCTGATGGGCAGGTTGGTTATAACAAACAGGCTGTTAAAATCTATATTGAACTGGCGTTTTAGCTGCTGCTTAAACTCTTTCTCCAGCGAAACCTGTGCACCTGGCAGAAAAGCACCAGCCGGGTTATAGACCAGGTGCAACTGGAGCCCGCTGCCCTCCTGACCATAGCCCGCTGCATTGAGCATCTGCAGGGCTTTGATCGACTTTTCAAACACGCCATCACCCCGTTGCGCATCGGTACGCCTGGCAGAAAAATGGGGCAGTGAGCTGACCACCTCTACCCCATGCGCCTTGAAAAACTGGGGAAGATCATGGTATTTTGGATTGGCCAGTATAATGGTGAGGTTGCAGCGTACTATTACATGCTTGCCCCGCTTGTGCAGCTCCTGTACAAACCAGCGAAAGTGGGGGTTCATTTCAGGAGCTCCTCCTGTTAAATCAATAGTTTTTACGGGAAAGCCGGCTACATCTGCCTTGTCCAGTGCCTCAAGGCATTGCTGCATGGTTTCCCGGGTCATGATCTCTTTGCGATCCGGCCCGGCATCCACATGGCAGTGCTTACAGGTCTGGTTGCACATTTTTCCAACATTTACCTGAAAAATCTCCAGCTGGGTAGGCCTTAGCGGAAACAGCCCGATTGTATCAAGTTTATCTTCGAAGCGTTCAAATTTACCGCCACCAGGACGCGCTGCCTGCAACACTTCAAGCTGTATAAAAGAATCGGAAAATTTATGCTCTTGTCGTTTAAGTGACTTCATTTTAGTAGTTGGTATTAGGTATTGAGCATTGAGACAGAGTCGGGTGCCGGCATTAAGGTTAAACAAATTAATGCTTGCATCAGGTAAAATATATAAGTGAAGGATGCGCTCCCAGCACAGTCTCCATACTAAATACCCAATACTAATTTTACATCGTTATTTCCTTTACCTTATTCATCATTTGCACGCCGTGCACCAGGGAGGCCCCTCCACGGATGGCAGCAGCCACATGAATGGCTTCCATCATCTGTCCTTCGGAGGCACCCTTTTCCAGACCATCGGTGGTATAGGCATCAATGCAGTAGGGGCACTGAATGGCATGGGCTACGGCCAGGGCAATGAGCGACTTTTCCCGCACGGAGAGTTCCCCTTCTTTAAATACATCTCCGTAGTAATCGAAAAACTTTTTGGCAAGGTCGGGACTGAACTCAGCTATGTTTCCAAATTTCGCCAGGTCTGCAGGGTTATAGTATGTGTTTTCCATCTTTGATTCAGTTATTATTAATAGGTACTAGATTTTTTTCCTGAGGGGTGCTTTAACCGGTTCTTTTACAGCAGGCAGAGATACTCCCCGTTCTGGCACTCCCATTCTTAAGCTTTGGTGCACTGCAGATGCTGGTGCATGATTTGCCGGAGTTGTCTGAAATTCTTTTTGTTTCTTCAAATCCCAGCATAAAACCAGTATCACCACAGCATACTCCAATGCCACCAGGGCCAAAGGCTCCTCATAGCCAGTTTGTGTATAGCCGGCGTAAGTGAGAAAAACAAGCCCACTCCAGGCAAGAGAGAAGCGTAAATGTGTCAAAGGCATCAAAGCTAGCAGGGGGAGTACATACCACGGATGCACCGTAGTAGCACAGAGTAAAAACAACCCGTAAAGGAGCATCAAGGTTTCAGGAATACCCCAGCCTCTCTTTACAGAACGGCTGCTGAAAAACAGGATCAGTCCCGCAGCCACTAAAGCCAGCATAGGCCCCAGCTGTACAATCAGGTTGAAGCCAAATATTAAGTACCCTAATCCGCGCAGCAGATAATAGAGGCTGGCATTGAACTCAAAGCGCTGGTAATAGAGTGAAATACTTTCCAGCATTCCTTCCAGCAGGGGCTTACCAAAGAGGGGCACAAAGAGCACGATCAATAATCCTGAAGAGAGCAGCAGCCACTGCCATCGTTTGTTCCCGCCTAACTTCAGGAGCAAATACGGCCCCAAAAGTAATGGCCATAATTTACTGGCTACTGCACCGGCAAAAGCAACTGCCGCCCAGCCGGCTTTTGCGCTGCCCGCCATGGCCTCCCCCTTATCAATTTTTCCCAGGCTCCACACCAGCAGCAGCAGAAAGAAAACAGCAAATGCCTCCAGGTGCAGGTTGCCTGTTATTTCCAGTACCACCAGCGGATTTAAGGCATACAGCAGCACCCTGCGCCGGGGCAGCCCATACTGCCTGAGCAGCTTTAGCAGCAGCCAGACTGTACCACACTCAGCCAGCAAAAGAGGCAGGCGCAACAGCACTACGCCAGCCTGAATGCTACTCCCCCCTATCCATGCTGCAAAAGCAAATAAGGCCTGTGCCAGGGGCGGATAAATGGTAAAATAAGATTTGGAATTGAGGCCTTTGTAAAGTTCGGGACTGATATTTTGTACCTCGGGCTCTCCTGCCTGCATGTACCACTCGGGCGAGTGAGAAAAAGGATGCAGCCCCTCCACCAGCAGATGGCCATCCCATAAAAAGCGGTAAAAATCATCGGAAAGTGAGGGCATGGATGGCAGCAGCAGCAAACGTGCTACAGCGGCCAGTAGCAGGTAAGACCAGAAGGGCAATTCTTTTGCACCCCATACTAACATCAAATATAAACCGAACAACAAACCATAGCCAACCAGTAAAGGACCAGACTGATAACGCTCCACGCCATATACCATAAGTGCTAACACCACTAAATACACCACCCCGGCCACCAAGGTGGCAATGGTAAAGCGCAATCTTATGGAAGTAAGTGTATGGAGCAAATTTCAAGGTTTATTTTGAAAACTATGAGCACAACCAAGCAGACAACATTTCCGGCATCAGACCTGCTCATCTGCATGGTCAGCAAACATCATTACAATTAAATTTTCAGGAGTGGCTATTTACCCTTTAAGGTATAGTAAACTACCAGTACAAAACCAATGGCCAGCATGGCATGGAACAACAGCAGGCTGTAATCATGCAAATACAAACCGGCACCTATGCCAAATACGAAGTACAGGGCCAGTATGGTTTCCAGCATGCTCATCCAGCTGAATTGCCGATGCAGGTATACATTACCCTTCCAGCCTCCGGTTTTTCCTGTTATGTTAAACTTAGGCGTACGCAAAAAAGGCGATTTCTTTCCTAGCCAGCCTTCTGCAACTGCCAGGGTATTATGCGCAGATAAACCAAGTGAAACCACCAGAAAAGGCGGAAACAGGCTCCAGAAATAGAGCGCGCCTTTTTTTGGATGCAATCGCCGACTCGCTACCCAGTAAAAAAAGCCAATTGCCAGAAACCCGAAAAAGAACACTCTCCCAAAATAGAAAATCTGTCTAAACTCTGGAAGTGATTCCTTCACAAAAAGCATGGGCACGCTTAATAAAGCTGCTATGAGTATTATTATAAAGATGCTGCTGTTGGTGAGGTGAAAGAAAGCATGCAGCTTATTGAATAAATTGCCGGGACTGCGAAGGGAGTTCAGCAGGTTTTTACGGGCACATTCTGCTGCGCCCTTATTCCATCGGAAATGCTGCGAACGAACGGCCGGCATTACAACAGGAAGTTCTGCCGGGCTTTCCACTTCCTCAAGGTATAGAAACTTCCAGCCCCGCATTTGTGCCCGATAGCTAAGGTCCAGGTCTTCGGTAAGGGTATCGGCACTCCAGCCGCCGGCATCTTCTATGCAGCTCCGCCGCCAGATGCCGCCGGTACCGTTAAAATTAATGTAGCTGCCGGCTTCGCTGCGGCCGCCCTGCTCAACAGTAAAATGAGCATCGAGCCCAAAGGCCTGCAGTTTAGTGAGCAGGTTATAGGTACGGTTCAGGTGGCCCCAGCGGGTTTGCACCAAGCCTACCTCCGGCACCTGAAAATGGGGTAGCGTTTTCAGGAGGAAATCAGCAGGAGGCAGAAAATCAGCATCGAAAATAGCAATGAACCGTCCCTTTGCCCCTTGCAGCCCCCATTGCAGGGCACCTGCTTTAAAGCCATGCCGCTCAGAGCGGCGCACTTGCTCTATCCACAGCCCCTGCTGTTGTAATGCTTCTACTTTTGCAGCAATCAAGCTGACAGTATCATCGGTGGAGTCATCCAGTACCTGTATCTGCAGTTTATCAGCAGGATAATCCAGGCGGGCAACAGCCTCCAGCAGGCGCCCGGCTACATAACGTTCGTTGTAGATGGGGAGTTGTATGGTTACCACCGGCAGCTCATCTGGCAGGGTATATGGTCTATCCACTCCTTTACGCAGGCGGCGCAGGTAATGCCAGGTCAGGTGCAGCTGCCCCAGGCTGAACAGGAAGAGAAAGAGTAAACTACTACAGTATAAGATAGCAATCAGCCAGCTCATCGGCTATAGCGAAAGAGGGTCCATAAGATTTTATAACCCGCTCCTAAAACCCCTTTTACCGTACCACTTATTTTAGAATGCCCGATGCGGCGGCGGTAACGGACCGGCACTTCGGTAGCGCGCAGCCCAAGTTTAGCAGCTTTTAGCTGCATTTCTACCGTCCAGCCATACGTTTTATCCTGCATATTTATTTTCTGCAGCGCATCCCATCTTACTGCGCGGAAAGGCCCCAGGTCTGTAAAGCAGGCACCATAGATCAGGCGGAGCAGGCGCGTAGCCAGCCAGTTTCCAAATATCTGCTGCGGTGTTAAGGAGCCTTTTTCCCGCTTGCCCATTGCGCGGGAGCCAATTACCAGGTCGGCTTTACCTTCCAGGATAGGTGCTACCAAAAGGGGCAGCTCTTCGGGAAAATCAGAATAATCGGCATCCAGAAAAACAACAATGTCAGGTTGTTCAGGCTTCTGCGACAGGTATTCCAGCCCCTTCAGGCAGGCCCAGCCGTATCCTTTGCGGTCTTCGTGCAACACGGTGGCACCCAGGGCTTCTGCTACTCCGGCAGTACCGTCATTAGAGGCATTGTCTGTTACCACTACTTCATGCACCCAATTCTTTGGTAAGGCCTGTATTACTTTCAGAATGCCCTCTGCTTCATCATGAGCAGGGATTACGACGGCAATAGTAGGGAATGTTTCATTATCGGTAGTCGCCGAATCTAAAGGTGATAGCTCATTCTCTTCTAACTGCTGTAGAGGTAGTCGGCGTAGTTTCTCTCCCCTGCGCCCCTCAATGAGAGGTATTGCCAGATTGCCTGCTGTACTGTTCATTTTACTCATCCTCAATTCATCTTCAGTCTTACTTAGACTGTATAATTTTTCTAATCTGCTGCTGTTTAATTTTTTTAGGCTATCAAGAAGGCAGATTGGTGGCTGCAAACTAAAACTTCACTTCGCCAAACCTGGCTTTGCCATCTCCTCTGTCTTCCAGCTTTAGCACGCCCCTGGGGCATACGGAAGCGCACACACCACAGCCTACACAGCTGGCCCGCACTACATTCTGGCCACGCTGGGCGTAAAAGCGTACGTCGATGCCCATTTCGCAATAGGTAGAACAGTTGCCACAGCTGATGCACTGTCCGCCATTGGTAGTAATACGAAATCTGGATTTAAATCGCTGTACAATACCAATATAAGCTGCCAGCGGACAACCGTAGCGGCACCACACGCGGTTACCCATCAGGGGGTAAAAACCAGTACCCACCACCCCGGCAAAGATAGAACCGATGCCAAAACCATACCAATACCGCAGGTCATAAGAGCTTATTCCCAGCAGGCTGCTTTTACCAGTAAAGAAGGTAATAAGCACGGCAGCCGTCATCACAACGGCCAGTACCAGTACACTGTGTACCATCCAGCGCTCAACTTTCCATGCTTTTAAACTTTTATCGGAAAGCTGGCGGTAAGGATCTCCCAGCGTTTCGGCAAGGCCGCCGCAGCCACACACCCAGCTGCAGTACCAGCGCTTGCCGTAGAAGTACGTCATGAGTGGAACACCCAGCACCACCAGGGCAATGCCCCATATCAGCATAAACATGCCCAGGGTGCCACTGCTCAGAAACTCTTCGATCTTATATTCGAAAAACAGGTCGTAATTAAGAGGCCAGATGTTCTTCAGGTCGTAATAGGGCTTATTCAGGGCTACCAGAAATTCTGGGATCAGGAAAGCAAAAGCCAGCTGAAAGAACATAACACTGCCGGTGCGAAGTTTATGATACTTACTGTGGCGGTATTTGATCATCATGCGCACCCCCATCACCAGAATGGCCAGGGTGTAAAGCAGTCCGTAAAAGAACCACTCCGTAGCCCCGCTTCCCTTTAGCCAATAGGCAAGCGGATCGCAAATGAGCATCCAGGTGGTGATGTAGTAGGGAAAGAAATAGAGCAGGATGTAGAACAGGATAAGAAATGAGCCCAGCAGCCAGCCAACCCAGCCCCTGTTGGTGGTGGCGCTGTGAAAAATATGGTTGTTTTTAATGCCCGGAAGGAGCTGCAGCTTTGGAAAAATATAGAGTAGGCCACCCAAAATGCCCAGGCCTATGCTAAGCCAGAAGAGCAGGAGCGGCCGCTCGGCAGGCAAGCCCACGGTACTGTATTTGATCAGATAGGTTTTATAAGTACGGCCCCAGTAATCATCTATTGGCTTATCCCCCAGCTGTTCGTTGGCATTTTCAAAAGCTTCATCCAAAACACCAGAGAGAGCCCAGTCGCTGTCTATGGGTTTGTCGTACAGAGGTTCCAGATACGATTTCAACACTGCCTGATGGGCACTATCTGCCACTGATTGCTCTACAATCGAAGGAGTCAGCTTATAATTGCCCAGGCTCAGCATGCCAATGAGCACCGCAAAGCCCAACAAGAGTAAAACTAGGCCTACCTGCTGTACAGGGTGCTTCTTAAGTTTTGTAAAGCGTGTATCGCGTATTATAGTTGGCATTTTTCCTCTTCCTTGCCCAAAGCAGACCTCCTGTTTACAGAGGGAAAATTACGTTTTATTTATTCCTGATGATAGACTCCTGCTGAAAACTGATGCCGGGATTACATTCACAACAAGCTGCTCCTTTTAATCATTCTAATCTATGAAGCATTACCCAAATACCCACCATCGCTTTTTTCGCCCATGTACAGTTCTACCCGTTTGTTCAGTAAAAGCAGTCTTGATCTCCTCTTCATACTTATTATGAAATTCAGGATCGAAATTAGCCTGGTGGAGCTGAGTCACTACTTCCTCTATTTTAGTACCACTGATAATCCATTGCTCACATACCTCCTGGCGGTAGCGGATTCCCAGAAGATTTACGCCTCTGAATTTTCCACTTTCCTGCTCCCAAACCAGCCTTAGAGCCTGATCTTTCCGGGGGTGCTGCCAGTAAAACCAATCCCACCCTTCCGGAAGCCTTGCGGGCACATCGCCGTATACCTGGTACTCCACATCGAAAAACTTTGCTGAATTGAACCAGGGACCAGGCTTATAAGCAGCTGGTTTGCCACAAATGTTTTTTGCCGCCAGCAGCCCATGCTCACGCCCGGTATACCATACCTGCTCCACCGGCTTGCGGCCTGGTGGTGGCTTGCGGTACTGCACACAATCGCCTATGGCATACACCCCTCTAACGCTCGTTCTGAAATATTCATCTACCAGCACACCTTTATCTGTTTCTATGCCACTGCCCTGCAGAAAAGCTATGTTTGGCTCCACCCCAATGGTAATGCCCAGAAACTGGCAGGCGATCTTCTCCCCGTCACCTGTCACTATGGCCTGCACACGGCCTGCTGCATCCTGCTGTACTTCTTCCAGACTTGTATTGAAGCGAAGATCAATATGATGTTTCTTTAGGTGCTCCCCAACAAGAGTGGCTTCTTCGGGAGGTAATACACTGGCCCAGTAACCTTTTTCCCGTACCAGCAGGCTTACAGGTATGCCCCGGCTGTGCAGCATTTCGGCCAGTTCCACGCCAATCAGGCCCCCTCCAACTACCACCGCCTTTTCAATGCCTGCCGTAGAGGCCTCTATTGCCTCCAGATCCTGCAGCCCGTAGAGCCCATGCACGCTTTTGGCACCTTCGCCGGGCCAGCCGCCCCTTCGCCAGCGGGATCCTGCTGCAATAATGAGTTCATCATAAGGAATGGGCTCTCCATTGCGCAGTATCAGCTGCTGCTGCTCCACCTCTACCTTTTCGACCCAGTCCTTTACCAGCTCAATCCTGTTTTTGGGCCAGAACCAGTCTTCGTAAGGCTTTAGGTGGTGGTATTCCATTTGGCCCATGTAGAGGTACATCAGGGCAGTTCTGGAGTAAAAGTGGTCGCTCTCGCCGGAGATAACAGTAATGCGGTAATCGCTGCCTTTGCGGATGTGCCGCGCTGCAGTGATCCCTGCAATGCCATTACCAATGATGACCACGTGTTTCATGAGCCTCAATATACGCAAATTAGCATGCAGCGGATTGTAAGGAAGCTGACATTTAGATTAATACCGCTTGCATAGCTCCTTCAGCAGTCCTGCCAGGGAAAAGAACTGCTGCTCAAAGAGTCCATGCTGGTAGTGCCACATCCAGCCCACGGCTTTCTGCTGCACCTCAATGGTGGCTATGGCATCAGCAGCCGCAGCATCGGCTGCTGATGCAGATGTTGCCACAGCACCAGTTGTCACAGGACTGCCTGCCACAACTATCCCATGGCGGCGAAGTACCTGCTCTGTCCAGTAACGGGCTGGTTCCGGGCCTCTCAGCAGCACACTGGCTTTTTGTGGCAGCGGCTGGTAAAAGCGGCCTGTCTGTACATCGAATTTAAAAGGCTCCCGGCTAAAAGCCTGCTCCAGGGATCCGTTCAGCACCAGGTCTTCGGGCATACCTTCGAGCATAGGATCGCCCGCATTGTGAGGCATGAGCAGTAGGCGATCGGCAGTTTGCAGGGCAAGGTCAAGCTCGTGGGTAGCCACCACCACTGCCTTTTGCTGCTCCTGTGCCACTCCTCTAAGCAGGTGCATAATTTGGATGCGGTGTACCAGGTCGAGGTGGGCTGTGGGTTCATCCAGCAGGAGCAGCTGCCCACCCTGCGCCATTGCCCGCGCAATGAGCACCTTTTGGCGCTGACCATCGCTTAGGGTGTAGAGCTTGCGGTCGGCCAGGTGGCGGGTTTCGGTATCGTCCAGCGCTTTCTCCACTGCTTTTCTGTCTACCTCCCCCATGCTGCCAAACCAGCCTGTATGTGGGTAACGCCCCAGCTGCACTACCTCCAGCACCCGCAGATTTGCCGAATGTACCGGATCGGTGAGCACTAAACTGATGGCCCGGGCTTTTTCCTGCTGCGAAAGCTTTTCGATAGGCACCCCCTGCAGCAGCAGCTCTCCGCCCAGTGGCAATTGCACCCCCGCCAGCGTACGCAGCAGGGTAGATTTGCCGGCACCATTAGGGCCCATCAGGCAAACCAGCCTGCCGGGCTCCAGCGCCAGCTCAATCCCGGCCCGCACCAGGGTTTCCTGCCGGTAGCGGTAGCCGATGCTAAGATTATGGGCCTCCAGTACTGCTTTCATTTTAAAACATTTTACCAATTGCCCGCTGCCTCAGAATAAGCCACAGCACCACCGGCGCGCCAAAGAGGGTGGTGATGGCATTGAGCGGCAGGGCACCGCCCGCTGCCAGTATATTTGCTAGTATATCGCATAGGAGAAGCAAAATAGCACCCCCCAGCATGACCACGGGCAACAGCAAACGGTGATCAGATATATGAAACAGCAGCCTGCATAAATGCGGCACAGCAAGCCCTACAAAAGCAATAGGCCCGCAAAAAGCAGTAATACTTCCGGCAAGCAAACTTGTACTTAGCAGAATAAGCGGCCGTACCCTACTCATAGACACGCCCACGCTATGGGCATAACGCTCCCCCAGCAGCAGGGCATTCAGCGGCTTTGCCAGCGCCTGTGCCAGCACAAGCCCCACCACCACAACGGGTATTACCACCTGCAGCTCGGGCCAGGTTACCCCCCCCAGGCTACCAAAGGTCCAGATAAGATAGGCCTGCACTTTCTCTGCCCCGCTGTAAAACTGCAGCACACTGACCACGGCCCCGGCCAGGCTGCCCACCATCAGGCCCAGTATTAGCAGGGCCATGCTATCCTGCAGGCGCAGGGCCGCCAGAAAAATAAGCACCAGCACCCCTGCAGCACCCAGCGCAGCTGCTCCGGCAGTAAGCCAGGGAATCCATTCCGGTACCATCAGCCAGCCTATACTCCCGGCCATGAGCAAAAACGCTACTCCCAGGCTTGCGCCTGAGCTAATGCCCAGCACAAAAGGACCCGCCAGCGGATTGCGAAACAAGGTTTGCATCTGCAGGCCCGATACCGCCAGGGCACTGCCTGCTGCCAGTGCTGTTAAGGCTTTAGGCAGGCGAAACTCCCACACGATCTGCTCCCACACCCTGTTTTCTGAAGGTGTACCTGTGAGAATCTTCACAATGGACTTATAAGGAATGGCAACAGCCCCCAGACTGAGATCTACCACAAACAGCAGCGCCAGCGCCAGCACGAGCAACAGCAGGCGCCAGCCCCAGCCTTTCGGCATCCAGAGAAGTGGTTGAAGAGATTGCATCGGCCGGCAAAATAGTGAATAGCAGGCAGAGGGCAAAAGCCGCCGGAAAATCGCACCTAAGCTTTACCAAAAGATTCTGGCTGAGCTTTCCTATAGAATGGTTTCTACTACTTGTTCTTTGGTAATTGTTTATAAAAATACAGCTCATGCTTTGGCAACAGCTCCGGGTGCAGAATCTTAATCAGATCGGCCAGCACCATATCGGGGCGGGCATAGCCCAGCTCCAGGTATTCATTGCCGCCGGTGGGGCTTATTTTGTTGATGTAGGTATAGACCTGCCCCTGCTGCCAGGCCCTGAAGCGCTTGTAACGCTCGTCGGCAGCGGCAATGGCCTGTAAAGAGCTGAAGTCGGCGGTATTGATCCAGAAGGGGGCATCGTGGGCTTTGGCAAATACTTGCTCTAAACTTAGGGGCACGCTGCCGCTTTCTGCTGTTTCGCCCCACAGGTAATTGGCACCGGCATCGGCCAGAAATGTGGCTGCCCAGCTCCTGCCGCCAGGCATATACCAGATATCGCCGTACACAATGCCGCTAAACACCTCCGGGCGCTGCGCTACATCTTTGGTTAAAGCTGTGAGGGAATCGTAGCGATGCACAATCTGGTTAAATACTGAATCTGCTTCTTTCTCCCTGTTCAGGAGGGCTGCCGTAAATTTTATCCACTCTGCCCGGCCCAGGGGGTTGTTCTCCAGAAAATCTGCATTTAGAAGCACGGGCACGCCTGTGCGGTGCAGTACCTGCAGTGTGCCATCGTCGGGGCCCATGCCATAGGCCATGATGAGGTCGGGCTGCAGGGAGAGGATCTGCTCGGGGCTAAGCCCTTGGGTGCTGCCAATGTCGGTAAGCTCGCCCTGCTCCAGCCGGAGGCGCTGGGCGGGGCTGGTAATAAATTCGGACTGTGCAAAACCAGTCAGCTTGTTGCTCTCCCCAAGCATATCAAGGGCAGGCAGATGGGTGGTGCTAAGGCTGATGATGCGCTGAACCGGAATCCGCACCACGGCATCGGCTTCAACAGAATCGGGCTGGGGCTGACCGTGAGGCAGCAGCAGGTATGTATAGGGCCTGGTAGCGCCGGGATAAGGCTGCTTTACATGGATTAGTTTATAGCCCTCCCGGTACTCCAGTTCAAAAGTTTTTGCATACTGAATGGGAGTACTCTGCCAGGCTGCTGAATTTATGTTTGTTTCAGTGTTCTCTCTTTCAGTGCTATTGGGCCTGCAAGACCAGTAAGTAAGTGTAAAAGCTAGTAGAAGGGGCGTGATCAGGCAACGCCCGGCTGCTGCAAAGGTCCGTTTCATGGGGCTAAGGTAAGCAGGGAATGGTAGGGCTGCAACGCAAATACATTGTGATTGTGCCACCATATCCCTAGTTTTAGCCTAATGAACAGCAAGCGCCGATCCCGTTTAACTCCCAAAGCTTATATAAAAGGCATACTGGCGGGCGACCGGCTGGTGCTAAGCCGTGCTATTACCCTGGTAGAAAGCAGCCTGCCTGCAGACCAGCATCTTGCCCGGGAGGTGATGGATGCTATCTTACCCCATACCGGCCAGTCTGTTCGCATTGGCATAACAGGAGTGCCGGGGGTTGGTAAAAGCACTTTTATAGAAAGCTTTGGCACCTACCTGACGGGGCTTGGCAAAAAACTGGCTGTACTGGCCATAGACCCCAGCAGCCAGCGCAGCGGTGGCAGTATTATGGGCGATAAAACCCGTATGGAACAGCTATCGCACAATCCGCTGGCATACATACGCCCCTCTGCTGCCGGCACTGCGCTGGGTGGTGTAGCCGCCCGCACCCGCGAGGCCATGCTCCTTTGTGAAGCAGCCGGTTTTGAGGTGATCTTTATTGAAACCGTTGGTGTTGGCCAGAGCGAAACGGCTGTTCGCAACATGGTAGATTTTTTCCTGCTGCTCATGCTGGCGGGTGCCGGCGATGAGCTGCAGGGTATAAAAAAAGGCATCATGGAAATGGCCGATGGCCTGGCCATTACCAAAGCTGATGGCGATAATAAAATGCATGCCAAACAGGCTCAGGCTGCTTACAGAAATGCCCTGCACCTGTTCCCTCCTACCCCCAGCGGCTGGATTCCTAAGGTACTGAGCTGTTCTGCTATATCCAATGAAGGACTGGAAGCAATCTGGCACATGATTTGCCAGTATGAGGAGCACACCCGCCTGAAAGGATTTTTTGAACACCGGAGGCAGGAACAAAATCTAAGCTGGATGCATACAGCCATAGAAGATATGCTGAAGCAGCATTTTTGGAGTCATCCCGCTGTGGCTCAGCATAGAACACAACTGGAACAACAGGTAATGGCCGGCAATACCGGTGCTGTTGGCGCAGCCCGTTTCTTATTTTCTGTTTTTAAGGGTAATTTTGGTGCCGAAACAAGCGTTAATAACTCCTGATACAGTTTACGCGTATCAGCAATGAATCTTCTGACCAATGAATCTTTGCCAGCCAACTATGGTACGTAATTTTTTTGCGACAATATTGATATGCATTTTTATAACAGGGCTAGCAGGCTCCTGCAAGGAAGAGGAGAAGCCAAAGGAAAAGCCAAGTTTAGATCAGGAATTTCCGGAGCAAACTACGCTTGATATCCGCTTAAACCTGAATAACTACCTCAGATACAAAAAACTGCACCAATGGCGCGACAGCCTTTATTTTCTGGTGGTAAGCTGGGGCTCCGACAGCATTGGCAGTTACAGCATTATGCTTGCCGACAGTGCCAATGGCAATTACACCTCTTTTTCCATGCACCAGCAGGGAGCTGTGGTACAAACCTGGATCAACGATTTTGACCGCGACAGCCTGCCCGAAATCGGGATTGTTACCCGCAGCCAGAACCAGCGCAAAACCGGACAGATGCGCCTGCATGAGTTGGGCAGAAATTTCACCTTTGAAACCATTGATATGCAGCCGCTAAGTGAGCAGCTGGGTGCTGATTATGAGGGTGGAGATATTTTTTACCCCCAAACCGGCCAGATCATCAGAGAATTCAGAACACTTAATTACGATACCACCGAACAGGACAAAGCCATAAAACGGATTTTTTACGAGCTCGACAATAATCAGCTCATCGTAACTGAATTTGAGACTGCGGAGGAAAACTAGTTAGCTGCGGAGGAAGCATTAGTCTCATTTTAATCCGGTAGCCAGCCGGTTCTTGTCTCAGTGTTATAGCTGTCTGCAGCTTTACCTGCCTGCTGGTTTGGGAGCACTATTTTAACAGTGGTACCTTTGGCAGGCTGTGAGGTCAGTTCAATTTTACCGCCCATTTTATCTATTACTTCACGGGTTATATACAAGCCTAAGCCTGAACCACTCCTGTGTTCATCTGCCCGGTAAAACATATCGAACACCCGCTCATGATGCTGCTGCCTGATGCCAATGCCATTGTCACACACCTGAAAAATACTTTCCTGCCCTGTTATTTGTGCTGTAATTGATATTTGTGGGAGTAATGTATTATTCTGGTAACGGATGGCATTAGAAATCAGGTTGCGGATTATAATGCGTAAACGGGCAGGATCTGTAAACATGGGCACTTCCTGCTGTACATTCACATCAATGCATATCCGGTTATAATTATCTGCCAGACTAAACTCTTCCAGCACCTCAGCGATCAGGGCTTTTACATCCACCTCAACAGATTGAATAAAGAGGCGGGAATTGCGGGAATGGTCTATGATATCTCTGATAAAGCCATCCAGACGCAGCAGGCTATTTTCCATCATGCTGCATATCTGATGCAGCTCCAGCGGCTTGCCTGTTTCCAGCCTTAGCAGATTAATAAGACCCATGAGGGAGGTTAAGGGAGCACGCAGGTTATGTGAGGCGCTGTAAACAAAATTATCCAGTTCCTTATTGACCTTGGTCAGATAATTATTTTTCTCCTTCAGTGCCTCTTCTACTATTTTAAGGCGTGTGATATTGGTAACGGAGCCTAAATAGCCGGTAACATTACCTTCACTATCCAGCTCTGATTTGCTTTGACCTAACACCCAGATAGTTTCTCCGCTTACAGGCTTTTGGTATCGATAAATTGCCTTTGTCTCTTCTACAACGCCTTTTTTTTCATACCATTCCCGCAAAATAAACTCTCTGTCTTCCGGATGAAGCGCCTTTATCCAGCCTGGACCAAAGGCTTCTTCAGGACTTAAGCCAATTAGTTCACAGAACCTGTCGTTCACATAAAAGCAATTCTTTTCGCTGTCGCACCGAAATACTCCTACAGGTGTCATTTTGAAAAGATCGAGCAGGTGCTGCTGGCTTAGCTGCAGAGATTGTTCTTTTTGCTGCTGCTGGCGTCGGTGAAATGATTCGGCCATGGCCCTGGTAATGGCTGCAGGCAACTTATACAGCTTTTGCTGCAGTACAATATCACTAACGCCTCCCCGCATCATTTCAACAGCCCATTCTTCACCAAAGCCGGGTGCAATTACAATGGCAGGAATCTGTGGAGCAAGCTTTTTATGCAGCCCCAGGCAATCAAAATCTCCAAAGCTTTTTTCCTGATAACAAACCAGTACTACATCTGGAAGCCCTGCCTGCAGCTCCCGCATAAAACCAAATTGGTCTTGTATTGGAATCAGAGTGGCCGGCAATCCGGCTTTATCTAAAACTGCCAGTACCGATCCAAAATTTTCCTGCTTAGGTTCTACTAAAAAAATGCTTATGGCTCTTTCAGTCATCTAACAGCTTTAATAATCCAAGACAGAAAAAAACAAAGACTTGTAAAATAACAAATCATACTGGCTTATTCAGGATTTGTCATACTATCACCAGACAGCTACTCATTTTGAATCTTGAAGAGTCTTGCCAGGATTAGTAGTCTAAAACTTCTGCAAATAACACCTCAAATGATTTTATTTAAATGGTATCTTCTTTAACGGTAATATTCAGAGGATACTGATGAATGCCAATCATACAGCTGATTTTGCTAAAAGCAAAGCTTTTTGTATTGGAATAAATTTAAATTGTTAGATTAATCAAATTAATTATCTCCAGGATTCACTAAACTACGCACAAAGGCTTTGTAAGAAGAATACATTTAGACGCTGCAGATCTTAAAAGTCCAGACCAAAAGCGTAAATAATCCTTACAAACAGCAGGAGCAGCGTTTCTAACGCTGCTCCTGAAAATGATGATTTGGTGTGAAATATTAACGGGAAAGAAACTGCTGTGGGAACACGCCGGCTGGCTTACGGTCCAGCTCTGCACCATCTGCACTGAGTCTAAGCAGGGTACCCGGATCTGCTCCTGCAGCTACTCCCAGGTAGATTTCGCCTGTTTCAGCATCTACCCAGAATAAGCCGGCATCGTCCATTTCCAATATTTGCTGCGGCTGTGCACCCTCCTGGTTAATATCCAGGCTGTACAGATTATTATAGGTGGTTGTATAATCGTCACTGTAAGCCTGGGTAAGGAAGTAAAGCTGATCACCTACAAATTGCCATTTAGCAGCTCTTCCAGGCAGTTTTATCTTGCTTTCAAGGGCAAAAGTAGAAGGGTTGTAGCGGGAAATAGTATCGCCGGCCAATGTCCAAATTTTACCATTGGGAGCCTCCAGAATTTTTGAGGTACCGCGAACGGATTTAAATTTCCGGTCAATCTCCAGGGTACCGGTGTTAATAATAGTTATGGTATCGGTATAGGAATTGGCTACCCAGATGTTTGTGCCATCTGCCAATATGCCCTCTGCTCCCGAGGGTACGGGTATACTTTTTTCCAGCTGATGAGAGCTCCTGTTAAAAACTGCTACACTGCTTTTGTGTAATTCATAGCCGTTCTCAAACGGCCCCCAAACAGACAAAAATACCCTGTTATTGGTAAAAGCAGCATAACGGGGCGAATAAAAATTTTCATAGGCTCCTGCACTGCTATATTGGTCTGCTTTTTCTAAAGTAGCAGCCTGAGCAAAGATAACTCTGCCAGCGCCACTGTACTCATTTACTGTAATAACGAGATCATCATTATCGATGCTCACATTTTCAATGATACCATTCATTGGCTCGCCATTCGTTACGGTATAGGCATTCTGGGTAATCTCTTTGCTTTCAGGAAAGTATATATCAATAGAGCCATTACCCTGGCTTAAGTTACCTTGATTAATCAGGAGCACTCCTTTGTTTCCTTCTGCAGGAGTTTCAGGAGCATCGTCGTCATCACATCCGGCAAATACAAGGGTAAGGCAGCTGAAGCAAATCAGCCATAGGTTGTTCATCTTGTTCATTGTTCTATTTATTAAAAATATAGTTTACAGTTAGGGTATAGCTTCTGCCGGGCATGGCCCGGTTTTCGTAGTTCTGATACTGATGATCGAGCAGGTTGCGCAGCTGCAGCAGCAAGCCAAGGCTGTGATTTTGCAGCTGCCAGGTTTTGCCGGCACTCAGGTTGAGCAGATAGTAATGGGGCAGGCTGAGGGTGTTGTCTTCTACCCCTGTGGTGTACCTGCGGCTGGTATACTGTCCGGTTAGCTCGCCCAGCCACCCCTTTTTAGCAGCCCTGATCCAGCTATTGGCTTTCCAGAGCGGTACGAATGGCAGCTGCTGGTTAACGGTACGGTCGAACTGATTTAGGGCCACCCGGTTTTCTGATCGGGTGTAGGCGGCGTTGCCCCCTACTTCCAGAATATGATGCTGCCAGCTAAAACTTGCCTCATAGCCACGGCTATATACACTGCGCAGGTTTTTGGGACCCCAGCCTGAAAGCGGTTCCCCATCGGGCCCTGGCGCAACAGTTGGCCGCCACATAATCCAGTCATTAATCCAGAGCCAGTAAGCGGTAAGGTCGGCATAAAGTTTTCCTCCAAATACATTCAATTCTTCTGCCACCAGGCCTGCTTCGGTATTCCAGCCTGTTTCCGGCTTTAGGGCCGGTTGGCCAAACCAAGGCCAGAAGCGGTCGTTGAGGGTGGGCACACGATAGTGCCTGCCTCCTGAAGCTTTTGCTTTCAGGTATGGCAGAAGGGCTACTTCTGTACCTAATGATGGAGACAAAGGCCCCCACAACTGGTCTGTTACTATTTGCCTTAGGTTAAAGCTTGTTACCCAGGCCCTGCTGGGCTGCCAGCGCATGCGGGTGAATGCCTCAGTCCGGTTTTCCTGTTCCTTATAATTTTCGTTGGTCGCCTGGCGCCAGTTCCACTGGCCACCAATTTGCAGCAGCAGCTTGTCTGTAAGTTCTGTTTCCCAGTTTGGTTTGGCAATAAACTGCCTGGCCCTAAAGCCGGAGCTGTTGTGGATCATCTCCTCGTCTATCCAACCTGCCTGCAGCTGCCACTCTCCCAGTGGGAGTATGTGCCTGTACTGCAAATTCAGGCGCAGAGCTTCGTCCTGCTGCTCATCAGAGCCTGTGGTGCTGCCAATAAGCGGCTGCACCTGGCGCCAGCCTTGTTGCCACCAGCCCTGCAGCCATACTTCCTGGTTGGCCGCAGGCTTATAGCCCAGCTGTGCCACACCTCCCTGCTGCCAGAAAGCGCTGTGTACATTTCGCTCCCGGGGCTGAGAACGTTTAAGGGTATTGGTGTAGGGAAAGTCGTTATCGGCACTGCGGCGGTAAACGCGCACATCAGTTTGCCACTGCTTATTTGCCCAGTTTCCGGCCAGCCCTGTAAAGTAAGACCCAAAGCTGCCTGCCTCCTGCCTTAACCTTGCCCCCCAGCCCTGCTGCCACTGCTGCGGCTTTGTTTCCAGCTGTATGCTGCCACCCAGCGCATCGGATCCGTACAGGGCGCTGCTGCTGCCATACTGTACCTGCACATTCTCAAGGGCAAAAACCGGAATTTGGGAAAAATCTGTCTGTCCCAGGGTTGGGCTGTTGATATTAAGGCCGTTCCATAGCACGGCAGTATGGCTGCTGCCGGTGCCCCTGAAACTAAGGGTGGTGAGCTGGCCGGGGCCATACTCCCGCAGGTATAGCGGGCTGCGTTCGTTCAGCAAGCTGGCGAGCGACTGCCCCCGCTGCAGCTGCAGGCTAAGCGAATCGAGCTGCTGCCGCTTTACGCCAGCCGTAAATGATTCGTGCCGCAGGCCTGTTATTTCTACTGCCGGCAGGAGCGTATCTGCATCCACCTGTGCCAGAGCATATAAAGGGGTGCAGCAGAGCAGCAGCAGGAAGTAATAGTTAAGCAGTATCTGTTTCACGCAATAGCCAGATTAAATCCATGATTTAATACAAAGCATGCGGTTGTAAGAACGTGAGAAAGGCAAGGACGCGAAAAGGCATCAGCGCATTTTCTCAGCCTTTCACCCGAAAGCCTTGAAGTTTAGAATCATGGCAGGTCTCCTGGCTTGCGTTCCTGCTGCACGGCCTTCCCATTTCAGATTGCTCCGGAACAGTGGCCTGTGGTTTTGGCAGCAGGTTTAATAACGCTTACAGTTGCGGGGACAGCTCCCGATTTGCACGGGATTCCCTTTTCATCCGGCGAAGGGCGAATGCCCTGCCAGAACCATAATCTGGCGCAAAGATAGTAGTTAATTGTTTAATGTGCTAATGAGATATTGCGCTGGTGATTGAACAGCTGATCCATCATCAGCACTCAAATGACAGCGCCCTTATCACACAGGCACCCCTGTACTGATGTAGTGCAGGGGTACACCAGCTTTCTGGTCTAGCAAACAAAGTTTTTATACAGTATTAAAGTTAGCGCTGGTTTACCTGCTCAATTGAATCTTTGCGGGCACGCTCGGCTGCGCGGGCTTTTCTGCGGAAGAAACCCCTGAAGAGGATGTTGCTCTGCAGGGCTTCCATGTTTTCATCCAGCTTTCTGCTGGCATCGGCGGCATTGTCCATAGTGCGCTGCAGGTCGCGGGCAAATTCAGGATCTTTCAGCAGCACGCCAACGGCATTATCTTCGCGCTGCAGCTGCTCGGAAAGGCGTTGCAGCTCCTGCGATACCTGTGCGGCATTGGCAGTGGTTTCCTCAATATTGCTTAGGGCAGTATTGTAGGTGCCGGCAAAGCTGGTGTCGTTCATGAGGGTGTATACGGCGCCCTCTCGGTTGGTCTGCAGCCTGTTTACCATCTGCCCTACCTCATTGCTAAGATTGCGGGTGCGCTGGCTGGTGGCCTCCAGGTTGGCAAGGGTAGACCTGAAATCATCGGCAACAGTGGTATCTGAGAGTAACATGCCAATAGTTCCGTTACCATCCAGCAGCCGCTGGGTTACCTGCCCCAGGTTACCGGCCACCGAAATTAACTGCTCTCCGGCCGATTGTGCCAGGTTTATAATATCTTCTGTACTGGTAGTGTATTTAGTACCAATGGTATCGCCATCGTTAACAGGCGTACGCATTTGGCCAGGTTCAATCACAATAATAGAGTTTCCTACAAGACCCTCGCTACCCAGGTAGGCCTTGGCATCTTTGTTGATGTACCGCTGATCTTTTTCCCTGACTTTTAAGCTTACCAGTACCAGTGAATCTGTAGCGATATCAACATCGCTCACAGTGCCAATCTTTACCCCGCTTAACCACACATTGTTGCCTCTCTGCAAACCACTTACATTATTAAAGAGTACATAAAGGGTAATATTAGAATTAAACAGGTTACGGGCGCTCCCTATAAAGAAAATACCTATCAAAAACACAATGATGCCAATCAGTACAAAAAAGCCCAGGCGGGCATTGCGTCTATTATCTTGTTCGCTCATGTTCTTTTAAATTGAAATATTCCATAAAAGTGCTCAGCAGCGGATTTTTAGTGGTATACAGGCCTTCAAAAGCTCCGTCATACCCTACCTCTCCTTCGTGTAAAAAAATCACCCTGTCGGCCGTGGTTTTGGCGCAGGTAATGTCGTGAGTAATAATGATGGACGAGGTACCATACTTACGTTGTACCTCTACCATGAGTTCGTTTATTTCTTCTGAGGTAATAGGATCCAGGCCTGAGGTAGGTTCATCATACAGCATAATTTCCGGCTGAAGGATCAGCGTGCGGGCAATGCCAATGCGTTTTTTCATACCTCCTGAAAGCTCGGCAGGAAACTGGTTGGCGGTACGCTCCAGCCCCACATCGGCTAAAGCAGCCATTACCTTATCATTCAGCACTTTGGTATCGTAGATCTTAAGATTGCGCTTTAGCGGAAATTCCAGGTTTTCCCGAATGGTCATAGAGTCGTAAAGGGCACTCATCTGAAAAGAAAACCCAACATGCCGCCGCAGGATGTTCAGCTCGTCGGGTCCAAGATCCGGCACATTTTTGCCTAACACCTCTATGGTACCGGCATCGGGGGTAATCAGGCCAGCAATACACTTGATCAGTACAGACTTACCTGTACCGGAACGCCCCAGCACCACCAGGTTTTCGCCCCGGTGCAACGAAAGATCTATCCCACGCAAAATGGTAAGCTCCTCAAAAGATTTGTGGAGCCCCTTGATATGGATTACTTCCTCCCGGTTCGGTTCTTTATAATGATCGGAAGAATTCACTGATTTGAAGTGCTAAAAGGTCTAAAATAAATATCATAAACATAGATGTAACCACTGCTGTATTAGCAGCTTTGCCTACGCCAACGGTGCCTCCCCCAGAGTTATATCCTGTATAACAGCTTATTAGACCAATGGCAAGCCCATACAATATGCCTTTACCAACACTGGTAAACACATCCAGAAGACTAAGCGACGAGAGGGCCTGGGTCCAATAGAGGGCAAAAGAGGTTTGAGAAAAATAGTTGGTGGCTATAAAAGAGCCCAGCAGCGCAATAAAGTCGGCATAAATTACCAGTATAGGCACCATAAAAGCAGCGGCGGTTACGCGGCTTACCACCAGGTACTGAAAAGGCTTGGTACCGGAAACCTCCATGGCATCGATCTGCTCGGTTACCTTCATGGAGCTTAATTCTGCCCCTATACTGGAACCAACCCTGCCTGCACAAATCAGGCCTGTAATTAAGGGGCCCAATGACCGTACAATGGCGATAGATACCAGGGAAGGCAGCCATGATTCTGCCCCAAACTCCTGGAGCGACGGCCGGCTTTGCCGTGTAAACACAATGCCGGCAATAAAAGCGGTAAATCCAACCAGGGCAAAAGTTCTGAAGCCAATCTGGTAAGATTGGCGAAGGATTTCTTTGGTTTCGTAAGGAGGAAGCGCAGCATTTCGAAAGGTGCGTCCTACGAACCGGTATATGTTGGCCAGGTTTATGAAGAAGCTGTTAAAACGGCTACTGCTATTCGAAAACAAAGGCTATATGCTTTGGGTAGTACAAAAAATTGTCCTCTATTTAACCACTATGGGAGCAAATAGTTATGGCTGAAAATAAATAAAGCCCTGCCGGTGGGCAGGGCCTTGTAAAGCGGGTATAGCAGCAGATCACAGATCTTTGAGGGTTTTACCGGCCATTGGCTTACAGGCATCCAGGCCCCGGGCAATTAATTCATTCATGGCTGCTTCCTGGTTATCGTACTGCTTACGGTTGCCACAATTGCACATGTGCAGCAGCGGATCTTTATCGATTACCCTGGCCATCAGTTCAGCCGGAGCGGGTGCCTCCTGCAGGGCTGCATACTCCTGCATGGTATAGCTGGTAAAAGCTACCCGGGCATTGATTCCCTGGTTATCCAGCAGGTAGCCCTGTGCCAGCCGGGTAGGATAAGGCAGGCCCGATGCCCTGGCGATGTCTGCCGGATGAGGATAAGCTACCACCGCTGTTTTATCTTCGTTTAGGGTTATGGCAACTTTATCTGTATAATCTGCACGGGTTTTATATACAATTGCCGGCGGCCCTGGTGTAAACCGGGGTGTAATCTCTGCTGCACCGGTCTGGTCTGCCATCATTTTATTTTTACAGGCTACAAAGCTTAGAGATAACAAAGTCAGCAAAAAGGAAGAGCTTATTCTCATTGTTTGATTACTTTTTTAACCTGTAAATCAGCACCCGAACGCACTCGCACCAGGTACATGCCATTTGGCAAGCCGGAGATGTCTAATTGTGCTGCCCCACGCTGTGCCTGCTTCAATACCTGACCTGACATACTAAGGAGTTCCAGGGAATCGATGGGCTTATGCATGTTAATGCTAAGTTGCCCGCTGGTGGGATTTGGATAGACTTCTACCAGTTCTGCCAGGTGATCATCGTCTACCCCGTTTGGCCTGGTTTGGCGCACTGCAGCCTCCAGGCTGTAAGAGCCTGTTTCGCCCTGGAAGTAAGAAGCTACAAATACATAAAAGATTTCTCCTCCCTCCAGTTCTATGGCTGCTGGCATTACATCATCATAAACATCTGACCAGTTTTCACCATCTGTAGAGTATGAAAATAAAACATCATTGCTGTAGGTATTGGCATCGGTGCTGTTATAACTGTCATGCACCCGCAGTTTCATGGTGTACAGGCCATCTGCGGGAATCTCAAATTTATAGAAGTCGTAATCGGTACCAATGTGAATGTTGGAGCCGATGGTAGCTACCCTACGCTCCTGGCTGGAGTAAGTAAGCGGCAGCAGATAGGCAAATTCCGGATCGTCGTTGTTCTCATAAGCATCACCGGCCAGCGGGGCAGTTTTTACAATAACTTTTACAGGATTGGTAAAATAGCTGGAGCCTGCCAGGTCCCACTCGCTTGCATCGCTGGCGTGAAAAAGCACTGCCACCAGGTAAGTGCCGGGCTCTACCGCCACTGAATTGTTGCTAAAGCTCATGGCCGGGCTTTTACATTTGGCACAGATGCTTACATTCTCTTTTTCTTCTATGGTATAGGCCAGGCTACCATCCAGGTTATAGAGGCTTACATCAACCACTCCGTTAAAAGCCGCTGCAGCATCGTTTTTAATGGCAACCTCAACTGTAACCTCAGCATTGCTGTAAACATCTGCTCCATTGTTAATCTTGAAAGCAGAGCCCAGTTCCAGGTCGTTAGGATATACCACCTCCAGACTGCCTGCACTGGTGTAACCGCTGCCGCTTAACTGCTGCCACTCTCCGTTAAGCGGTTTATACAGCACCGCCAGTGTGTACCTGCCCGGCAGCAGGCTAACCATACCTTCAGTAGAAAAAGTAACTCCCTCTATGTAATAATAATCGGACGGCAGCTCGTTGTTGGTATAGGTTTGGATAAATTCAACCAAGTTACCTTCTTCATCAAAAGCGGCTGCCGCATAATCGCCCTTAAAGCTGCTGTTGCCCTTGTTGATGATATTGGTATGCAGCGAAAACTCCTGTGTATAGTAGATGCTGGAGGCGCTCAGGCTCACATTATCATACAACTGTAGTTCAGCAGTTTGTACCGGTGTCTCAGAAGCCCTGATGTCTATTACCGCCTGGTGCCCACTGTTAAAACCGCCTGTACCGCCACCTTCGGGATCGAGGGCTGTAATGGCAAAATAACCATCGGCATAGCCTCCCCAGCCCCAGTTCATATGGAACAGGTTATTATCGGTGTAACCATCGCAGACAAAGGCATGGCCGCCACCACTGCCAAAACCTGCATATAATACAGGCTGGCCCGCACTCAGCTGCTGCTTGAGGAGATCTATCCAGGCGCTTTGGGTGTAGTCAGCACGCTGAACACCTCTTACATCTTTATAACCAAAGTAGGTCTTTAAGGCATATTCAGAGCAGTGCTGCACCGGGCTGGCATCAGAGACCACATAGGCACCGCTGCCGCCGCGTTCGGCTATATCGTAATTCATGTCTACGCTAATGCCTACATGCTGCATAAGGGTAGCCACCGCAGTGTTATTGCCATTTAGCTCCATCGGCATATTTGCCCAGTCGTAGGTAGTATTGCTAAAGTTAGCTGTCAGGGTGCCGTAGCGCTCGTGGTTGTAGGAGTGGAATCCGCTGCCTTTGGCCGGGTACTCCCAGTAGCGCATAATCTGGGCCATGGCAGTAGCCACACAGCCGGTAACGGCTCTGTCCCGAGCATCATCATCATAGGGACATAACTGGTTGTAGAAAGGAGACTGATCCCATTTACTGGCAATCAGTGGGTTTACCCCATTTGTTGAAGCCGCGGCAGCACCTGCTTTTGTTCCGCTCACCGTTCCCTTCAGCAAGCCGGTCCATTCCTTCTGCAGGGCTTCGTTCTGGGGCAGGGACTGAATGGCATAACGAATTTCATTTTTGTAGTACTCCAGCCACTTGGTAAAATGCGGCGGCATACGCTTGGGATCATAGCTGCCTGCATCGGTGTAACCCAGAATGGGTGTTACTTTATCATCACCAGCCACAAAAATCATCCCTCCGTTTTCACCTATGTTAAACACATAGAAATACGTGAGGGGGGTTGTGCGGGCGTTGATAGCTGAGGTTTTCGAAACCTCCTGGTAAGCCAGCTGAAGTGAACCTGCTGTACGCAGGTTTGCTCCTGGCTTCACCAACTGAAGATAATGAAGTGCTACTAGCTGAGCATCTTCTACAGGCACTTGCCTGGCCTGTACCAATACTGTACTGCACCACAGTGCAGCAATCAGCAAAAACAAATTACGCATGGTTAAAAAAAATTGGGTGATCTACTTTAGACGGGATCTAAAGTTGCACAAAGTTAGGAGGAAGGCTGTTTGAGTCTGCTGAGTGTAATGTTATTTTATTTTAAGCCCAAAAATCTGCAGATGAGTGGTGAAAAAACAAATCTGAAAGGACCGCTGCCTTATTAGCTGAGCTACACATAGCTACTGACCATGAAGAGGTTATGGATAAATTGAGCTCTGGACCTGAAAACTGGACTATGGCTGTAAAACCAATTGTATTAGATGTTGGTAACCACCAGCAACACCTTTCTGTAATAAGAATTATAGGGGTATTTGCTCCGCCTGTCCAGGAAGGTCGAAGATTTTAAGCGGGAGGGTGCTATGCCCTGGGAGATGAAATAATTTCTAAGGTTGATACTTTTTGTATAACCCTCTGTATGGTACTCCTCAGAACGATGAATATGGCTGACCCTAAGCTCTACCTCAGCATCCGGATTATCAGTCAGAAATTGTATCAGCTGGTTTAGCTGCTCACTCTCTTCCTCCATCATCAGTGCTCCTGTGCCTGGTTCAAAACGCACTTCATCACTTACATTGATCACATTGATCTTCCGGTAGCGGTACCGCTCTTCCAGAAAATCGGTGCCTGAAACAGGCCTTCTGCCGCAGGAGAAGGAAATCATCAACAAAACTATAGCCAGTAAGGCAGCTCTTATCATGTGTATTAATTCTGGTGCAGGAAAACAGCTCCGCACTTATAAAAGCAAATCAGCACCCAACTGGTTTAAATTTGAAATACAAGCCTGAAAAGACTGCTATAAAAAGGCACAGGCCCTGGCTATCTGCCAGGGCCTGTGCCGGGAAGAACCTAAAAAACTATTCCTCGTCCATTAACCGCTTTAGTACCTTTTGGGCAGCCTGTGCGATAACGGTACCCGGGCCAAATATATCGGCTACGCCAGCCCTATAGAGGTAGTCATAGTCTTTGGGCGGAATTACACCGCCGGCCACTACCATAATATCCTCCCTGCCCAGCTTGCGAAGCTCTTCGATCAGCTGGGGCACGAGGGTTTTATGGCCTCCGGCAAGGCTGCTGGCGCCAACCAGGTGTACATCATTTTCTGCAGCCTGCCGCGCTACCTCTGCCGGTGTCTGGAAGAGGGGGCCAATGTCTACATCAAAGCCCAGATCGGCAAAGGAAGTGGCAATTACCTTGGCACCGCGGTCGTGGCCATCCTGGCCCATTTTAGCGATCATAATGCGGGGGCGGCGGCCTTCCAGTTCTGCAAAACGGTTAGCGAGTGCTATAGCGGCAATAAAGTCTTTATCTTCTTTTGCCTCGCTGCTGTACACCCCGCTGATAGACTGCACAGGGGCTTTGTGGCGACCAAATGATTTTTCCATAGCATCCGATATTTCTCCTAAAGTGGCCCTTGCTCTTGCTGCTGTTACGGCCAGTTCCAGCAGGTTTCCGGTCCTGTCTTCTGCACTGCGGCTAAGGGCTGCCAGGGCCTGCTGCACCTCCTGCTCGTTTCGGTTTTCCCGCAGCTCCTGCAGGCGGCGCAGCTGCGATTCACGTACAGCGGCATTGTCTACCTCCAGCAGTTCTATATCCGATTTCTCTTCTGTGCGGTACTTGTTGATGCCTACAATCACATCGCGGCCAGCATCAATTCGGGCCTGTTTACGGGCGGCGGCTTCTTCAATGCGCATCTTAGGCAGGCCTGTTTCTATGGCTTTGGCCATACCCCCCAGCCGCTCCACTTCCTCAATCAGTGCCCAGGCCTTTTGGCACAGCTCGTGGGTAAGCGTTTCCACATAGTGGCTGCCCGCCCAGGGATCAATGGCTTTGGTAATGCCGGTTTCGTCCTGCAGGTAAAGCTGCGTATTGCGCGCTATGCGGGCACTGAAATCGGTAGGCAGGGCAATGGCTTCGTCGAGGGCGTTGGTGTGCAGGCTTTGGGTGCCACCAAAGGCAGCAGCCATGGCCTCTACACAGGTGCGCACTACATTATTGAAAGGATCCTGCTCGGTTAGGCTCCAGCCGCTGGTCTGGCAGTGGGTGCGCAGGGCCATGCTCTTCAGGTTCTTGGGCTCAAACTTCTTTACAATTTTAGCCCACAGCAGACGACCGGCACGCATTTTGGCAATCTCCATGAAATGGTTCATGCCAACAGCCCAGAAAAAGCTTAGGCGTGGCGCAAAATTATCTACTGGAATTCCCGCTGCAATGCCGGTACGCAGGTACTCAAGGCCATCGGCAAGGGTATAAGCCAGCTCCAGGTCGGCAGTGGCGCCCGCCTCCTGCATGTGGTAGCCACTGATGGAAATGGAGTTGAAGCGAGGCATTTTTTCCGAGGTATAGCGAAAAATATCGGCAATGATGCGCATGCTGGGCCCGGGCGGATAGATGTAGGTGTTCCGCACCATGAACTCCTTGAGGATATCGTTCTGGATGGTGCCGCTAAGCTGCTCTGGTTTTACGCCCTGCTCCTCGGCAGCCACAATAAAAAAGGCCATAATGGGTATCACAGCGCCGTTCATAGTCATGGATACCGACATCTGGTCCAGGGGAATGCCATCGAACAGAATTTTCATGTCCAACACCGAATCAATGGCTACACCTGCCTTGCCTACGTCTCCCTCCACACGGGGATGGTCGCTGTCGTAGCCGCGGTGGGTGGCCAGATCGAAGGCCACGCTTAGACCCTTCTGGCCGGCAGCCAGGTTACGGCGGTAAAAGGCATTGCTTTGTTCGGCTGTGCTAAAACCGGCATATTGCCTGATGGTCCAGGGCCGGGTGACGTACATGCTGGCATAAGGGCCCCGCAGGTAAGGAGGTATGCCTGCTCCAAACTTCAGGTGTTCCAGTTGCTGCACTTCTTCAGGAGCATGGTAAGGGGGTATCTCTATTCCTTCGGCAGAGGTCCAGGCAGCTGCCTGAGCTGACACTGAAGTATCTGCCTGGGGAAATCCTTTATGTATGTTATGCTTGGTAAAATCAGGCTTCATTGGTAAAAAAAGTCTTGTCTTGAATTTCAGTAAGCGCCTGCAGTGCATTTGATTTAAGGTGGATAAATCCATCCAGGGCTGCTCTTTTAACATCCGGAGACAGCTGATCGGGATTTCCTGCCACCAGCAAAACGCCGCCATAAGACTGCCGGAGCTGATCTGTGAGCCATACTACCTGTTTGTTATAATTTTCGTCGGCAGCACAAAGCACGATGACTTCCGGCGACAACCCGCCCTGGTGGTTTAAAAAAGATTCACCCTCCTGCAGCCGGGTTTCCAGGATCTGAAAACCCGCTACCCGCAACAGCTCATCTGCAAAACTGGCACGGGCTCTGCCCATGGCAGGATCGCCAAACAGCAGCAACAAGGCAGCTGGTAAACGGCCCTGCTCCTGGTAAAACTTTTGTGTGCGGCGGCGCATGGCTTCAAAAGCATCGGCCTGCCCCTGGTGCTTCAACAGCAGGCTGTTGGCAGTTGCACCTGCTGCTATTTTAGGCAAATGAAGCTCTTCGGCTGCGTTGGCATATGCATTGGCTCCCACGATACGCTGTCGGCGGCTGGCAATATCTTCGTAACGCTGTTTACGTACGCTTTTAATCCTTTCCTGCAGCCTGCCCTTTTCTACCAGTTTGGTATAATCGCCTTCTTCTTCAAGCTCTAAAAACAGATTCCAGCTTTCAGAAACCATTTTTTGTGTAAGCACCTCGGGATAATAGGCACCAGCCACAGGATCATGTACTTTGCCGAAATAGGCTTCTTCGCGCAGTATAGAACAGATGTTACGGGCCATGCGCAGTGAAGTAGAGTCGGCATTTTGCACCAGTGCATTATGGGGCATTACGGTTAAAGCATTGCAGCCGCCCAATATGCCACTCATGGCCTCGGTAGTATTGCGCAGCATGTTATTGTAAATGTCCAGGCGGGTTTTAGACCAGCGGCCTGTATAGGCATGCACATAAACATCTGAGGTCTTGAAATTTTCGAGCCCATAAGCCTGTGCCATTTGTGCCACCAACAGCCGTAAAGTCCTAAGCTTGGCTATTTCAATAAAGTACCTGCCTCCCAGGGCAACGGAGTAGCCAAGGTTGCTGAAAGCTTTTTCAGGACTAACACCCAGCTCGGTAAGGCGGTGCATGTATTCTGCTGTAAGGCTAAGCAAAAAAGCAACCTCCTGCACGGCATGCGCCCCGGCATTGTGGTAGCTTCCGCTATCCAGCATAATGCCCTTGAGTGCAGGATAGGGCAAGGTTGTTTCGGCAGCCTGCGCCCACTCCCTTAGCCGGTCGTTATCGATCAGTCCTGTTTCTGATAAATAACCCAGCGGATCGAAAGCAATAAAGCCCTGCAGCTGGCTTATATTTAAGCCCTGATGACTGATGTACTGCAAATAGGCGGTGAGTACTTTCTGGCCCACCTCCTCTACCTGAAAAGAAACGGTGCAGTGCTCCAGCAGAATTCCTTTCAGCAATACATGAAAATCCGGTAAATCTTTAAGAGCACGCAAATCAAACAGGAGGCCATCGGCACCGCCGTTCAGGGCCTCCAGCGCCAGGGCATTGGCAGCTGCAGCATCGTTGCTTACGGGCAGGTACTGCATGTTTACCCATTGCCGGGGTTCTCCGCCAGGCTCAGCAGCCGGTGGGTTCAGGTCTATATTCGGGGCAGTAGTAGCGGCAATACCTTTTGCCGTAGCGGCAAGGTCTTTCGCGGTATAGTAGGGATCAAGTGAAAATCCTTCGGGTAGTTTCCATAAAAGATTATCGTATGATTTTCCTTTCAGGTCCTGAAGCACCTGCTTTTTCCACTGTTCCTTATCGGTAGCACTAAAATCTGAAAAGAGAAATTGCATGAAAAAATTGATAGTGGTTTTAGGGTAAAGTTAGCTTTATTTGCGTTTGTTTATAAAGCTGCTCCATATTTTATGACGGGATCTACATCTGATCGTAAACTGAAAAAATATTTGCATCTGCTGAATTTTTGCCTTACTGGCATACTACTGGTGGGCTGTGGCAGTACCAGAATAGCACCTCAGTATGCTGATACCACTACAACTTCAATCTCCATAGATTCCCTGATCACCGCAGATGCCACAGTAGAGTCTTTCATTCAGCCATACAAAGTAAAACTAGAGGCGGACCTGGACAGCATTATTGGCTATGCCGCACGTGAGCTGATAAAAGCAGAAGTAGAATCTCCCCTTGGCAACTTTGTAGCCGATATTGTTCAGGAAGCAACTCAGGAGGTAAGCGAACTGCCCATAGACCTGGGTGTGGTTACCATAGGTGGTCTGCGCATGCCCATTCCGCAGGGGCCCATCAGGGTGCGTGATATGTATGAGGTAATGCCATTCGAAAACCTGCTGGTGGTGCTAAAGCTTAGCGGTGAGCAAACCCGGCAGCTTTTTGAGTTTGCTGCTGCCAGAAAAATTGTAGCCATCTCCAACAGTAAAATGGAGGTTCGGGAGGGCAGGCCTGTCAGTATCCTGATCAATGGAGAGCCCCTGGACGAATCCAGATCTTACCTTGTGGCCACATCAGATTATTTAGCAGGTGGCGGCGATAATATGGCTTTTTTCAAAGAAACAGAGGTGGTGAGCACCACAGATGTTCTGCTGCGCACGGCTATTATCGATAAGGTGAAATCCTTGCAGCAGCGTGGACAAAAAGTTGATGCCCGGCTGGAAGGCCGTATTGAGGAAGCTGAATAACAGTCTATTTTTTTTGCCAGAAAGCACCAAGTATGCAGCGAAGAGAATTTATTAAAAATGTAGCCCTTGGCACTGGTGCCCTCCTTACCCTGGGTCCTACCATAAGTGAGGCTGCCGGAGCACAAAAAATTACCATACTGCATACCAACGATATGCACAGCCGCATTGAACCATTTCCGGACGACGGACGCAGCTGGGCAGGCTTGGGCGGTATGGCCAGAAGGGCAACCCTGATAGAACAAATACGTCTTCAGGAGGAGCATGTGCTGCTGCTCGATGCCGGCGACATATGGCAGGGCACACCCTATTTTAATTATTATGACGGGGAGCTGGAGTATAAGCTCATGAGCCGGATGCGCTACGATGTAGCAACACTGGGTAATCATGATTTTGACAACGGCCTGGAGAATATAGCTAAACAGCTGCCGCATGCTACTTTTCCGTTCATCACTGCTAATTATGACTTTTCCCGCACTATTTTGAAAGATCAGTTTGCGCCTTATAAGATCTTTGAAAAAGGGAAAGTAAAGATTGGCATTTTTGGGCTGGGCATTAAACTGGCAGGGCTGGTGGCCGACAAACGCAAAGGGCAAACCGTTTACCTGGACCCGGTGCCTGTGGCTCGCGAAATGGTGCAGGAGCTGCGTGCAAAGGGCTGCCACCTGATCGTTTGCCTATCTCACCTGGGCCTGGAGTATGATGTGCCGCAAATATCAGATGTACGTCTGGCACAGCAGGTAGAAGGTATCGACCTGATTGTGGGCGGCCATACCCATACTTTTTTAGATGAACCAGTAAGGGTGTTAAACCCTGCCGGCAAAGAAGTGATTATTAACCAGGCAGGCTGGTCAGGTATCAGACTGGGCCGCTTAGACTACAACTTTGATGCCGCCGGCCGAACTACAGATGTTAGCTGGAATGTGATTCCCGTAAGTACACCAACCGGGCAGAGTTGAACTTTATTGAGTAGCATGTTCCAACAAACAGATTACAGGGGAATGTAGTATTCTAATTTTCATAGGAACCGAAAAGCCTTCTTGAATATTGGATATTCTTATGTAATTTTAAATCCGTTTTTTCCATTAGCCAAAGCCTTAGTGGCCAATGCATCAGAATTGCTATACCGTATGGTCGAGTTGTCTCGAGCTCATCAGAGAGCACACAAACGAACAGTCTTTTAAGACTTGGTTCGCTCCTATAGTGCCCATGAGCCTGGATAACCATATACTTACCATTCAGGTACCCAGCCAGTTCTTTTATGAGTGGCTGGAAGAAAATTACGTTCACCTGCTAAAGCAGGCCATTATGCAGCAGCTGGGTCCGCAGGGTCGCCTGCAGTATTCGGTTATTGTAGATCGTGGCAATGAGCAGTTTCAGCCTAAAACGGTAAGCCTGCCCGCCATGAAGCAGGCCTCACGCCAGCCTGTTACCTCTCACGGCAACAGCTACGAGCCTGATTATAAAAGCCCCTTCTCTTTAAGAGCCATAGACGAGGTGCAGCAGAAATCGCACCTGAACCCAAATTATTCCTTTACCACCTACATAGAAGGAGACTGCAACCGCCTGGCACGCTCTGCGGGAATGGCAGTAGCTGAGCGCCCCGGCGCTACTTCCTTTAACCCACTCATGATTTATGGGGGCGTAGGCCTGGGCAAAACACACCTGGTGCAGGCCATTGGTAACGAAATCAAGCACGGCCTGAATGGTAAATTTGTACTCTATGTTACTTCGGAGAACTTTACCAACCAGTTTATAGAAGCTTTAAAAGGCAACAACGTACAGAGCTTCAGTAATTTTTACCTGCAGGTTGATGTGCTCATTATTGATGATGTGCAGTTCCTGAGCGGCAAAGAAAAAACACAGGAAATTTTCTTCCACATTTTTAACCACCTGCACCAGAGCGGCAAACAGATCATCATGACTTCAGACTGTCCGCCAAGGGAGCTGAAGGGCTTGCAGGAGCGTTTGCTTTCCCGCTTTAAGTGGGGCCTCACCGCCGATTTACAGGCACCTGACCTGGAAACGCGCATGGCCATTATTCAGCGGAAAATGGAAGCTGATGGTATTTATATTCCTAACGATGTGGTGGAGTACCTGGCAAACAGCGTAGATACGAATATGCGTGAGCTGGAGGGTGTACTGGTGTCTTTACTGGCACATGCCTCCCTTAACCGCCGTAACATTGACCTGGAGCTGGCCAAGGCCACCCTGCAGAATATTGTGCAGGAGATTGATACCGAAGTAAACATCGATTACATTCAGAAAACGGTTTCTGCATTTTTTAGCATCACGCCGGAACAGATGAAAGGCAAGAGCCGCAAACGCGAGTTTGTGGTGGCTCGACAGGTGGCGATGTATTTTGCTAAAGAATACACCACACACTCTCTGAAATCTATTGGCGCCCATTTTGGCGGCCGCGATCACAGCACGGTTATCCATGCCGTACAGGCGGTAAATGACCTGATGGAAACCGATAGTAAGTTCAAAGGCTCTATTCAGGAGCTTACCAAAAAATTAAAAAGTAGAGTAGCTGCCTAAGGGCAGCTATTTTTTTTGCAGCATACCCACTGCCCTGCATCTTAGGTGGTTTACTATAAATCCACATTTGTCATTAAGTTTTATGGCCTGGCGAAAACCTAAATATTTCATTATTATTTAGTTATAAACTGATATGCTTTTTTTTAACTTTTATAAGTACTGTTATGCGGTTTATTTCTACCTACATTCATGGCATGCTGGATTACGGCATGGGTGTTATTTTGCTTTTATCTCCCTGGATATTTGGTTTTGCTCAACAATTAGATCATCCTCAGGCTGTTCCTGGCACTAATCCGCAATCTGT
This sequence comes from Flammeovirgaceae bacterium 311, assembly GCA_000597885.1. Taxonomy (NCBI): domain Bacteria; kingdom Pseudomonadati; phylum Bacteroidota; class Cytophagia; order Cytophagales; family Flammeovirgaceae; species Flammeovirgaceae bacterium 311. The sequence continues at coordinate 4,621,157 of CP004371.1, read as the reverse complement.
TATTCCTATTTTGCTGGGCATTGGTGTAATGGTTTACAGCCTTTTTACAGACTATGAATTTGGGGCTGTGCGGAAAATCCCTATGGTTACGCACCTGTGGATAGATGCCATCTCCGGCTTGTTTCTGGCAGCTTCGCCCTGGCTCTTTGGCTTTGCCGACAATGTATATCTCCCTCATTTGCTGCTGGGATTGGCAGAAATCGGGGCTGCATTATTTACAGCTACAGCAGCTCCCAACTACCCAAAACGGGGAAATCCTGTTCGCTGATCCATCAGAAACCTTACAGATCAGTAAACCACTAAAGCTAAAGTTGTGCCAGCGCAGCAGTTTAATTGCCAGATGACACCGTTTGCAGTAAAATTTTGATGCTTTTCTTTGAATGGCAAACAATTATTTCTTCTCTTTAAACAATATTTAAGGGAGGTTTATGAGCCAGTCGCTGGAAGATCTTAGGCGGCAGATAGACAGCATTGATGATCAGTTGCTGGACCTGCTGAACCGCCGCATGGAAATTGTAAAAGAAGTTGGCAAACTTAAAAAGAACGAGAATACAGTTATTTATCGTCCTGAACGGGAAATGCAGATTATTGAACGGCTGCATCAGAAAACTGCCGGACTGCTGAACCGACAGGCGCTGGAAGCTATATTTTTGGAGATTTTTGCCGCCAGCCGCAACCTGGAGCTGCCCGAGAAGGTAGCTTACCTGGGGCCTGAAGGTTCCTTTACACATGCGGCTGCAGAGAGCAGGTTTGGCGCCATGAGCGAATACCTGGCTATGCCTGCCATTGCTACCGTATTTGAGGCTGTACAAACCGGCAAAGCACGTTTTGGCGTGGTGCCTATAGAAAACAACCAGGAGGGCGTGGTGGCCGAAACCATGGATAGCCTGGAAAGCTTTAACCTGAAGATTGTGGCTGAAGTAGCACAGCCTATCCATTTTTGCCTGGCAACAGTTGCCGACAGCATCACCAGCATCCGTAAGATCTACTCAAAGGACATTGCATTCCGGCAGTGCCAGAATTTTATGAGTAAGTATCTGCGCGACCAGGAGGTGCATATGATACCGGTTAATTCTACCTCTGAAGCAGCCCGGATGGCACTGAAGGAAGGGCCTGAAACAGCAGCGTTGTGTTCTTCTGTGGCCGCCAAGATATACAAACTGCCGGTGCTATTTGATAATGTGGAGGACGCAGATTATAATATGACCCGCTTTCTTATTCTGGCCAAGGATTTTATTAATCAGAAGGGAAAGCAGGACAAGACTACCATTCTGGCCAAACTACCCGATAAGCCGGGCGGCCTGGTAAGTTTTCTGCAGGATTTCCATCAGCGCAACATCAACCTCACTAAAATTGAGAGCAGGCCTGTACGTGGCGAAAGAAGCTTTGCAACCTGGTTCTACATAGAGTTCGACGGACACCGCGATGACGATGCGGTGCAGGAGATCCTGAATAAGTACGACGACAGGCTAATATGGCTGGGCAGCTATGTGAAGGCACTGTAAAAACCTGAAAGGATTATATTTTTAAGTGTCCCTGCAGTACATAATGCTGCAGGGACATTTTTATTTATCCCCTTATCAGCGTTCCAGGCTAGCACTGTATTTAAAGCAGATCCTGGCTGATAGTCAAAATATACAGGTTTACATTGACACAAGAGTACCTGCACCTGCCAGTAGAGAGATAACCGGAACAGACCTAAAAAAAAAACCACTCTGATGAATCAGAGTGGTTTCCAGTACTATTGATAACTGTTGCTAAAAATAGCAGCAGGAAGATTAATAACGACGCTTGTTACCACCCCAGCCGCCGCCATCGTTGCTACGTGGACGGCCACCGCCTCCTCCACCTTCAGTTTTTGGACGGGCTTTGTTAACCACGATTGTGGCGCTTTCAAACTCAGTCTCGTTAAGATCTTCGATGGCGTTCTGTGCTTCGTCATCGTTTGGCATTTCTACAAAACCAAAACCTTTAGACTTTCCAGTCTCATGGTCGGTAACGATTTTCACTGAGCTAACTTCACCATACTCCTCAAACAGGCGGCGGAGGTTTTCCTCTTTCGTCTTGAAATTCAATTTTGCTACGAAAATGTTCATCACTAAAATTTGTTGATCTGAATAATTAACTGATCAAGGTTTTCCTGGGGGCTAAATAAGGCATTAGAGGATAAGGCCAAACTGCATGTCAAAAATAATCCTTGTCAATCCATAGCAAGGTACGCATAAAATATTGATTTGTTACAACAATCTCAAGATCATTTTTTTAAAATTTACTGCCCTTCCATGCTTAATGCTAAAATTAAGAGCAGCTCTTTACTCCCAAAAACCTTCATCATGTAGCAGAAGTGGCTTCAGCAATATGCAGTATATGCGGTACCTAACGCTATCTGTTATGCTGACTATGCTATATATATATATATAATTGTATCATATGTATCATAATACTTATATAGCATAGTTACACACAAGAGCCGTACTGCTATCTCTCTCTCTCTCTCAGACAGTACAGCCTAAAATATTAACATCTGCATCATTCACAAAGTCCATGATGAGGCTCGTCATTTCCAGCACACCAGCACCTGCCAACCTTGGAACAAATAAGACATATAAGGACCATCTAAATACTGAATTATCAATTCTGAAAACTTCACCCTAACATCATTATCAACCCGTAAACCTCTCTTTTTCTATATGTTATACACATGCTTTTTTTGAATTTTTTGTTACCAACAAAAACTTTATCTGGCAAATCCGTATAATAAACAGTTTCAACACAAGTATTTTTTATGTGTAATTTAATTTTTTAGAGTTATGAGATTCATACCAACACGAATACACGGGATGCTGGATTATCTAATGGGTTTATTATTGATAGCCTCTCCCTGGATTTTAGATTTTAACCGAGGAGGAGCCGAAACCTGGATCCCTGTAATCCTGGGTGCAGGCGTTATACTTTACAGCCTGTTTACCGATTATGAATTAAGTATAGCACGCAAGATTTCCATGCCTACTCACCTGTGGCTGGATGTACTGGGTGGTGCTTTTCTTGCAGTTTCGCCCTGGTTATTTAACTTCGATGAATATGTGTACTTACCGCACCTGATTTTAGGTATTGCTGAAATAGGCTCTGGTCTGTTAACTAAAACAGTACCTGATACACATCCTCATCATACTGCTAACAATGCAGATACGCGTACTGCTACAGGAACCAACAGTACCAGCCGTACTAATGCTACAATTGTAGACAACAGTACTAACAGACCAGTAGACAGGCCAGCAATGGGTTCTAATACCGATACTCGTGTTCCTACAGAACGTGAGCGCGCTGACCGCGATCGTTTAAAATAATAGAACAGAGAACTTTACGTAAGCTGTACTTTAGTACCAGAATTACGTTTTCCACGAAACATAAACACTTTCGTATATAAAAACAGCTCCAGTTTGAACCGGAGCTGTTTTTTTTTATGCACTAAATATTTAAGTAGCTTTTCCCTTTAGCTCCCAGTGGTCTTATATCACATTTCCGGCAGCATCTTTTTTTAAGGTGCGGGCGTAACGCTCGCCTTTCACAGTACCCTCCTCATCTTCTTTCCCGATAAACAGCATCACTGGGTTTCCATCTTTATCGGTTTGAAGGCTAAATCTTTGCCTTTGTAGTGCATGTGCACCATGGCAGCAGGCTCGTAGGTCTTGCTTAGTTTAGTGATAAGTTCTTCTCTTAACTTCATATTCTGAAATACGAATAGAGTGCCTGAAAGTTAACAGCCTGGCCTATTGTTCTATCTGTGTCTCTAAAACACAAAGTATCATAATACTATACAGCATCTATGCTTTTACGTATATCGGAGCTGATTCTGTAAATAAATCCTAATTGCTCTTTAAGCAGCTTATCTTCAGAATCTACTGTTGCAGGAGCTGCATGATCATCATCTCCCGGCAGTTCCTGCAGCTGGTTTTCTTCCGGCAGGGACTCTCCGGCAACAGTGGCCGAAAGTTTTTCCCTGGTGTTTTGAAGCACTCGTAGCGAACGCCTGACAGATCGTAAACTATCCGATGAAACTTGCTGCTGCGCACCGGCCGATAAGGCAAGGGCAACCGTAGCAATGTTAGATGATAAAATATGGTTCAGCACTACAAATCGGTGCACCTCTTTACTGTTTTTTTGCTTACTCCGCGGCTCTGACAGCATGCGCTGAAATGCCGCAGAAAGGTTAGCCGAACTAACGTATACATCCTTTCTGGCCAGTTTGTAATCTGCCGTTTCAATATTCCTGCCCTTTAGCCGATCTGCAAGTTTTCTAAGATAGTTTTCATTGGCCGCCACCACTTCAGTCATATACCGTTGCAGCTGGGCCGATTCCCAGTTTGGAAAAATCAGGTAGCTGGCCGTAAAAGCAATAGCAGAACCCAGCAGGGTATCGATAATTCGCTCCTGCACCAGGTTAAGATTATCTGCCCCCAGAAAACTGAAAATGATCAGGATAAAGGGTGTCATGAAGCTTACGCTTACTACATAATTGAATCTGATAAAGCTGAAGGTGCCTATCATAAGCACTACCAGCATACAAAACAGCACCAGCGGGTCTTTGATAAGCAGCAGAATACAAAAACCAACAATGCCTCCTATCACAGTACCCACCAAACGCTGGTAATTTCGCTCTTTGGTAATACTGAAAGCTGGTTTCAAAATAACGATAATAGTAAGCAGCACCCAGTAGCTGTGTTCGCCATACGGCAGCAGTTTAGTAAGTACAAAGCCAAAGAGGCACACCAGTGCCACCCTGGTGGAATGCTTGAAGATTGAAGAGTTCAGCGACAGGTTATCAATGAAAGTTTTACGGTCAAACTTCTGATGGCTTACAAAGCGCCCATATTCCAGATTTACTTTACTGATTGGCTCCTGGGTTTCGCTATGCATCACTGCAATTATTCCATGAAAGCGCTCCGTGATACTTCTGAGGTTAATCAGCACCTTTTTTAATACCAATGTACTTTCACCTGCATCTATTGAGCCAGCACCTGAACCTGCAAGAGTAACATGTAAGCTATCAATGCGCCTTTTAAGCTCCTCCAGCTGTACTTTCAGGTCAAGCTCTCTTCTGTAACGGGTATTCGACTGTATGGCCAGACCCAGACCGTCTAATTCAGAAGCAATTGCCCTGATTACCCCTGCAATGCTGTTAAGCACCCCGCTTTGCTCAAACCTTTCTCTTAAAGAGGCATAATCGTAGTGGATGAGCATTACCTGCTCAAATAGGTCTACCACCTCTACAAAAATGAGCAGCAGCCTGCGGCTGGTATTGGTAGATTCCTTCACCAGCAGCCTGCTTTTGAAAAGCAGCTCCCGTACTGCTTCCTGTTTTTCATTCACCACAATCTGCTGGGCCACTACCTTCTGGTAACTATCGTCCAGATCTTCGCCGGAGCTGTAAAAATGGGCCTTTAGGTTCAGGAAGCGGGCCACTTCTCTTACGCATTCACCAAGGGCATACTGTACCGGCTTATAAGGCCTGATCTGGTAAACCAGCAGGCTTAGCAGCATGTACCATACCCCTCCTGCCAATACCAGACCGCTGTAAAGGGGGACTTCGGAAGGCTGCTGCGGCTCATCTACCAGGAGTACCATTACCAGCAGAGCTGCTGTACCAATGGCAGCAGCTCTGTTGCCATAAACAGCAAGCATGGAGAAAAAGAAGCAGAACAACAGCACCTCCAGGCCCATGAGCCAGGGGTGCAGACGGGCAAAGCCTGTAATAAAGGCTACTACAAAAATACACAGGCAGCAAAAGAGCATGCCATTGCGCTTATGCACGGGCGGCCCCGGGAAATCCGAAATGCTAACGCTTAGCGCACCAATAGAAAGCAGTACCCCAAGCTCCAGCTGGCCAAACCAGGTAAATACAAGGGCAGGCAATAAAATACCTACAGTAACCCGTAAGCCATCGGAGAAATGCTGACCGGAAAAAAAATATTGAATTTCCCGTACCTGATTACCCATTTCCATTAAACTTCAGCAATAACAACCTGGCCGGAAGAGTGGCCGAAAGAAAATAAAAGGACATACCTCACAAGAAACAACCCCTCATGCAGGTACATGCAAGGTAACTTTTTATCGTGTGATATTCACCACTGCATCAAACCATGCTTTACCTGGGCTTTGCCCGCTCATACTGTACAGGCCACACCACATCAGCACTAAACTCACGGGCTGCATGCAAAGGAAAGTAAGGATCTCTTAAAAACTCCCTTGCCAGCAGCACCATATCTGCCTGTTCTGTAGCAATGATGGTTTCGGCTTGCTGCGGGGTGGTGATCATGCCTACGGCAGCAGTACAAATGCCGGTTTCTTTCTTAATTTTTTCCGCAAACTGCACCTGATAACAGGGTGCTACCGGAATAGATGCTTTAGGAACATTGCCCCCTGTGGAGCAATCGATCAGGTCCACCCCCTTTGCTTTCAAAAGTACTGCTAAAGCAACAGAGTCATCGGCATCCCAGCCACCTTTGGTCCAGTCGGTAGCAGATATTCTTACAAAAAGCGGTAGCTCTTCGGGCCAAACCTCCTGTACAGCCGCTACCACCTCCTGCAGTAAACGGGCCCGGTTCTCAAAAGAGCCGCCCCATTCATCTGTTCGAACATTGCTTAACGGAGATAAAAATTCATGCATCAGATAACCGTGTGCTGCATGGAGTTCAATTACCTCGAAGCCAGCCTGCAGTGCTCTTTTGGCTGCCTGTCTGAAGCTGTTAATAACCTCCCTGATGCCCTCAGTGCTTAGGGCTGCAGGAGCAGGTTCATCTTCCTGAAATGGAATAGCACTGGGGGCAAGGGTTTCCCAGCCGCCATCTGCCGGCAAAATTATTTTACCTCCCTTCCAGGGGCTCTGGTGGCTTGCTTTCCTGCCGGCATGTGCCAGCTGTATGCCTGCTACAGCTCCCTGGCTCTTTATGAATGTTACAATTCTTTGCAGCCCCGGGATATGTTCATCTTTCCAGATTCCCAGATCATCAGGAGTAATACGGCCCTCTGATGTAACAGCAGAGGCCTCAAAAATAACAAGCCCGGCACCCCCTACTGCCCTGCTCCCCAGGTGAACCAGGTGCCAGTCGTTTGCAAAGCCATCCTGGCTTGAGTACTGACACATGGGCGAAACTGCTATTCTGTTTCTGAACTGAACCTTTTTAATGGTAAACGGACTAAAAAGTGCCTTTGAATTCATCTTAAAAAATTTCCTCTTCTTATAAAAACAAAAAACAGCGTAGCGCAAAAAGCGCCACCTGTTATCATACTACTTAGATACACGACCTCAGCAGCTTCCTGAAAGCTAATTAAACCTGCATGGGTTGGCTTTCAGGAAGCCGACCATATAGAAGTACGGCCTAACTGCCACTGCTGTTTTTCTCTTGGCTGCAATATGTTACTGTAAAGGCTGCTACCAGATCAAATTAACAGGCTCTTTAACGTGCTACGGCTACTTCCTGAGCTGCTGCTTTCTTAGCTTTTACAGATCCTTTTCTAAGCTTGTTAATCCAGATAATGGTGCCGGTAACAGGCAAGCTGGTGCCTATCAGGCAGGCAATAAAGTATAAGATTTTAGAAAAGGTGCCAAATATTTCGCCAGTATGCAGTGGCTTGATAGAGGAGGCTATCTGCTGATTGATAGGCTTATCTGCAAAGCGCTCTACCTGCAGTACATCGCCGGTATACTGGTTTATCTGAACTTTGTCTGAGGCTGAAAGTGCAAAAAAGCCGGTTCTGTATTTGCTTAGCACCACCGTTGCGCTGGAATCTTCCCGGGGAGTGATACGGTAATCTCCCTCATAGGGCAGCTCACTATCTGCCAGAATCATGATTTCTGTGAGTGAAAATTCTTCTGATTCTTCTGCCGGAGGTACTGTAGCCACAGGCTTACCGCCCCTGCCACCAAATACTTCTGTTCCTATTACAGTGCCAAGACCATCTCTGTACCACTCAAACGACCAGCAAAGGCCTGTAAGCGCCATGAGCAGCAGCAGCAAAAAAGAGTAAAAACCAAGGGTATTGTGCAGGTCGTGGTTAACGCGCTTCCAGTTTGCAGTTGCTTTTACCTTGAACCCCTGTTTCCAGTTTTTAAGTTTTTTAGGCCACCACAGCACCAGACCAGACAGGATCAGCAGCACAAAGACGATGGTAGCCCCGCCTACAATAGGCCTTCCAACTTCAGAATCGAGCAGCAACCAGCGGTGCAGCTTGAAAACACTCATGAAAAATTCTGTGGCAGGCCCCTCAGAAGTGCCTAGAATTTCGGCGGTGTAAGGGTTTACATAGTATGGGGTACCCCTGCGTTCCTCTGCCGATTTTTTAACAATTACCTGATAAGCCCTGCTCCTGTCGAGCGGAACCTCTATAGCCAGCACTTTGCCACCCACTTCCTCCTTTACTTTTTCAATAATAAGTTCAGGAGCCAGACGCTCTGCCTGTTGTGATACGGTTACATGATATTTTGAAGGCTCCAGAACCTCTTCCACCTCTGTTCTAAAGGTATAGAGGGTACCGGTAAGGCAAACCACAAAAAGAATAATGCCACTTCCAATCCCCATCCAGAGGTGCAGGTCGTTAAAAAGTTTTCTTAGGCTATACTTCTCTTTCATGCTGATACTGTAATATCTTTTTGTGCTTTTAAGAAAATAAAGAGACTGCCGATCTTACACCGGCAGCACTTAATTACTTTAAATATTATTCATCAAAACCTGTAAGTAAGCACGCCTGCAAAGTTACGCGGATCTACCGGATTGATAAAACTGGTGCGATAGGCATTGTATCCCACTTCGTCGAAGATGTTGTTGAATAACAGGCGTACACTCACATCCTTGACCTGGTAAGCCACAGAGGCATTAACAAGTGTATAGTCTTTTATGTTGAAGGGTTTTAAGCCAGGGGTAATGCCATGATACTCTACCTGGTCTTTTGTCCAGTCGTTCATAGGGCGCTCACCGATATAGTAAGCACCGGCCCCCAGTGTTAATCCCTTAAAGTAGCCTGTTTGTACGGTATAATTAGTCCACAGGTTGGCTGTATGTTTAGGTGTATTTAAGGGAGCAGATCCCTCCACATAGGTAGTATGCTCTTTGTACTGTGCATCGATATAGCTGTAGCCTGCCACCACCTCAAAGTTTTCCAGCACACGGCCCAGTAACTCTACTTCTAAACCTTTGCGCTCATCGTTGCCACCCTGAATATAATAAGGCAGGTACACCAGCACACCATTCGCATCCAGCTCCACAGCCTGCAGGTTCATGTTTTTATTATTGATTTTATAAAGGGTGAGGTTAAAGCGCAGACGGTTATGGAACCAGTCTGACTTGATGCCTGCTTCTATCTGGTCTATACGCTCATTACCCAGCTCATTTCCATCTTTATCAAGGCGTGAGGCACTTCTTGGGTTAAAGGTATTGGTGTAGGAAGCAAAGAGGTTCAGGCCTTTTACCGGTGTTACAATTAAACCTGCCAGGGGGGTAAAACCTTCTCCCTGTACTACCTCGGCAGTAGCTGAACTACTACTCTCCTGGGTGCTGAAGCGAATCCCAAGTGTTGCTTTTGCCCATTGGCTAAGGGTAATCACATCCTGTGCCATCAGGCCCAGGCGGGTGCCATTACTGCTGGTTGTTGAGACAAGTTTAGAGGCTGGCGCTGATCCTGGCAAGCGGTTACTGATGCCCTCGTACACATTAATAGTATCAATAATAGTAGCTGCGTAGGTGGGTGTTTCAAGCCTGAAGGTAGAAATATCGGCCCCTACCTGAAAAGTATGCTGCAGGGGACCAGTTACCACATCCTGCCCAACAAGATCAAACTGCACAACAGAATTATTATCCAACCGACCCGACTGAGCCAGTGCCCGCTGGCGGGTATAGCCAGGCAGTGGATTGTTCCTGTTGCCAGTAGATAAGCTGGTATAGAGATCCTGTACATCCAGAGAAGAATGGAAATAAGCAGCCCGCACGGAAAGATTATCGGTAAGTGTTCTGTTCAGACGGGCAGCATAAGTAGTATTAAGAGTATTGGTGCGGTCGGTTTCAAAACCCAGGAATTTATCGAAGGACAAGTCATAAATAGAGTATTCGGTGTTTGTAAAAGCAATGGTGCCAACATCTGGCGTACGGCTGTCGTTGAGGTAATCCATCTCCAGTGTCAGGCTGGTTTTATCATTAGGTCGCCACTCCAGCGAGGGGTTTACATATACTTTGCTGAGTGAAACACCCGTACGGTAGCTATTAGCCCGTTCGTAGGCACCGTTCAACCTGAAAGCAACTGTTTTGGAATCGTTCATGGCACCATACACATCAAAACTTGGCCTTACCTGCTCCCAGCTGCCAACGCGTAAGGCGGCGTATCCCCCCTGCTCAAACTTTGGTGTTTTGGTTACAATATTTACCACACCACCTGCACTGCCTATATCATAGCTGCCTCCCTGGGTAATGGCATTTGCACCCTTGATCACCTGAATACTCTCCACCCCTTCCATATCAGTAATAAAGCCCAGTCCGCGAAAGTCTGAATTTACGCGTACTCCGTTTTTGAGCACAGGTATTCCTCTGAATCCTCTGGAAGATAAGCTCTCCCGCTTGTTACCATAGGTAGAAAAAGAGTAGATGCCGGGCACATTGCGGGTAGCGTCTGTTATGGTTAAGGCACCCTGCTTTTTGATCAGTTCATCAGAAATAATGGAGATGCTCTGAATCTGGTCGCTTGGCTTCAGGGGTAAACGCGTAATAGAGGAGAGTTTTTCAGGTTGTTTATCCGGCACGCCAAAAACCTCTACTACCTGCAGCTGCTCCAGGTTTTCATTTACAACCAGCTTCAGGTAGGTTGTTTCACCTGCATTTACCAGAATCTCTCTGTTTATTTTGGTATAACCTACCAGTGTAGCCTCTAACTGATAGATACCGGCTGGTACGTGTGCAATTTTAAAAATACCGCCGGCATCGGAAGTAGTGCCTAACTGCGCGTTCTTCAGCCTGATGGCAACCAGTTCCCGGGGCAGACTGTCAGTACTTATTACCTGTCCTTCTACTGAACCCCATTGATTAACCTGCTGAGCATGAAGTCCTGATGGCAGTATAAACTGGGCCAGTATAAATATGAAAAGGAAAATTAATTGAGGGAGTGATAAAAATTGCATTCTTATTTAGACTAGTTACAAATAATGACACAAACATATTCTTCGCCTGCTGCAAATGCAAACTTGTTTAGAATTATTCTAAATAAAATAATTGTTAAGTAAGTTATCTAACCCCTGCCCACCAAGTAACCAAGTTGAACAGAGCAGCATGAGGTCTGAAAACAAAAAGAGCAGCCCGGAGGCTGCCTGATATGGTGCAGCGAAAGAGGATCATCTTTTACCGCTAACCCTTAAAATGTAATCTGGAATTGAAAAAGAGCTGCTGGTTTAAAAATAATATTGATAGTAGCCCTTCACTCCTTTTGTATTAACCCCCTCTATAATAACACGCCCCCTTAATTTTGAAAGAATGCTTACAAGCTTCTCCGGATCTTCGATGGGCGTTTCGTTGATGCTAGTTATTACGAATCCCTCCTGTATACCCAGCCTACGCATAAAACCACGGCGAATATTAGTTACCCGCACTCCCTGCTTAATGTTGAGTACATTGCGCTCTACCATGCTTACCTTTTCCAGATCTGCACCCAGGGATTCTGAGGTGAATACCTCTCTGCGTAAAATTGAGGTACCTCCCTCGCGGTTGGTAAGTGTAAGCGTTGCCTGCTGCGGCTGGTTGCGCCGTATATATCCGACAGTAATATTATCCCCGGGGCTGTAGTAGCTGATAATTTCATCGAATTGCCCCCTGCTCTCTACCGGAATATCATTAATCCGCGTAATCACATCGCCTGCTTTAAGTCCGGCACGGGCTGCAGCGCCATCCTGCGGTATATGGCTCACCACCACGCCTCTGTCTGCTTTTACATTCAGCTCGGCCGCTTTGTTCAGGTCCAGGTCAATTACCTCGGCACCCACAAATGCTTTCTGGACCTCGCCATACTGAATGAGGTCTTCCACGACTTTACGTACCACATCTACCGGAACGGCAAAGCCGTAGCCTGCATAAGAGCCAGTCTGGCTAAGAATAGCTGTATTGATGCCTATAAGCTCCCCGCGACTATTCACCAATGCACCGCCACTATTACCAGGGTTAATGGCAGCATCGGTTTGTATAAAGCTTTCCAGCGGGAACAGGCCTTTACCAAAGCTAATCTCCCGCCCCTTGGCAGAAACAATTCCCGCCGTTACCGTTGAGGTAAGATTAAAGGGATTACCAACAGCCAGGGCCCACTCTCCCACCTCTACAGTTGCAGACCGGCCCAGTGTGATAGCAGGCAGAGCGCCGGCTTCCACCTTTAGTACCGCCAGGTCTGTAGCAGGGTCGGTACCCACCACTGCAGCTTTATAGGTTCGCCGCTGGTGCACTACTTCTACCACTTTAGCACCTTCTACCACATGGTTATTAGTAATTATATAGCCATCTTCAGAATAGATTACTCCGGAGCCTGAGCTGGCTACGGCACCACTACGGCGGCCAAAGAGTAAATCGAAATAGCTGGTCGGGGCATACTCATCGCCGGAAAGTGTTTTTACAAACACAACAGAATTAGTGCTGCGACGAGCCGCCTCGGCAAATGCAGTAGGTTCGGCAGTTACCCTGACCTGCTGCCAGTTATTTGCCTGGTGTACAGGCATGACCAGCTGCTGTTGCTGATCGCCTGATAAATGCGCCAGCGGTGTAGCCATAAATAAGTTTACATATACAGCAGCGCCAGCCAAACCGGCACCAAAAGGCAACAGAAGAGATTTAAGTAAAAATCGCATCGCTCGAAATGTTTGTGTTGTTTTAACGCACAAAACCAGGCTTATGTATAGCAGCATTGAACAAGCCCGGCAAATTTCATGTCCAAAAATTACAAACCTTAAATTATAGGGTCAAGTCCGGGGGTGAATGAGTTTTAGTTTCCCAGGTATAAGATCATTATAAGCTGGCTTTAACAGGCTGCTCATGATATTTCCGGTACCGGGCAGAGAACATTTGTTCATGGCTGTTTCGGTTGTACCTTTGCGGTATATGGCATTTTTGTACATCAAAGCACTACATATTATTTTTATAGTAACCTGGTTTGCAGGTCTTTTTTATACACCCCGCCTGTTTATTTATACCATGGAGGTGTATGAAAAGGAAGCCGAACCAGCACGCAGCATTTTACTGGAAAAGCTGCAGCGCTGGACCCGCCTGCTCTGGTATGGCATTACCTGGCCATCTGCCATTATAACCCTGGGCATGGGCTTAAGCCTGATCTTTACATCCAACTACCAGTATATTATGCCTGACTGGCTGTGGATTAAAATTGGCTTTGTAGCAATCCTCTACCTCTACCACCTGGCCTGCCATGGCATGTTTAAAAAACTACAGCGCGGTGAGCAGGTCTGGAGCAGCCAAAAACTCAGGTTCTGGAATGAGGTATCTACCATACTGCTGTTTGCCATTGTTTTTCTGGTAATTCTTAAAAACATGGTAAGTGTGCTATGGGGCCTGCTTGGGCTGGTTGTGTTTACAGTACTACTGATGCTGGCGATTACGTTATATAAGAAAATACGGGAAGCGAAAGAATGAAAAAGCCACTGCTGCTGATACTGTTAACCTTGGCTGCCTTTGCCTGTAGTGAACAGGAACAACCAAAGGATGAGCTGCCTGTATATGGCGAAACCACCATTACTGATACCGACACCCTTTATCATACCATAGGCGAATTTGCTTTTTATAACCAGGACAGCGTTCTGATCACGGACGATACCGTAGCAGGCAAGGTGTACGTGGCTGACTTTATCTTTACCACCTGCCCCAGTATCTGTATACCCATGGCCAAAGAAATGCTAAGGGTGTATGGCAGGTACGGCAACAAATCCGATTTCATGATTCTTTCCCACAGCATAGACCCCGACTACGATACTGTACCGGTACTAAAGGAATATGCCAACAGGCTGGGCGTAGCTGACGAAAGCAACTGGCACTTTCTGACAGGCGGAATAACCGATGTGTATGCCCTGGGAGAGAAGAGATATTTTGTAACAGCACAGAAAGATGAAAAAGCACCCGGTGGCGTGCTGCATAGCGGTGCTTTCATCCTGATTGATGGCAAGGGGCGCATTCGCGGTGTGTATGATGGTACCGATCCGGCCGAAGTAGATAAATTAATGCTGGATATTGATAAGTTATTAAACTAGACTTGCCCTACAATTTCCAGCAGCCTGAACTGAAGTTCCAAAGGTTCACACGCTTACCCTATTAAACCTATGCCCCTACATCAATATATTGTATTGCTTCTTTTGTGTCTATCAGGTTTTACAGCCTGCTCCGTAGATTCCGGCAATCAGGAGCAACAGCAAAGCTCCGGACCCTCTGTTCCCGAGGACTTAGACAGGCCTGCGGAAATGAAGTTTAAGCAGTACTGGACCCATGGGCGAATGCTCTACAAAAAGCATTGCATTGGGTGCCATCAGAACGATGGCAGTGGCCTTGCCCAGCTTATTCCTCCCCTGGCGGGGGCAGATTTTCTGGAAAACAGGGAACGGGTTGTTTGCGTCATCAAGCATGGCCAGCAGGGAGAAGTGGTTGTGAACGGCATTACCTACAACGGCGTAATGCCTGCCAGCCCCCAGCTTCAGGCGCTGGACATTGCAGAAATTGCCACTTACATTCTTAACAGCTGGGGGAATGAAGGCGGATTTCTTGGTGTACAGGAAGCAGAGGCAATGCTTAAGAATTGTAAAGAAAAGGAGTAGCGCTTCTGGTCTTCTGCAGTTCCCCCGGCTGCAAAGCAACAGCCTGTGGTATGTGAACCATTTCTCCAGTGTTTTAACCTGCTAAGCAAATAAAAAAGCTGCTTCTGTAGAAGCAGCTTTTGCCTTAAAGGCAAATGATAGGATTCTTAACTTCCTGCTAATATTCATCCCGGTCAGACTCCTGCATGGCCTGATTGGCCTCAAGACGAACATTTCTGGTTTCCTGCATGAGCTGTTCCAGCTGGTGCAACTGCGCTTCGAGATATTCTTTGCGCTGAAGCGTACTTAGTGAATCAGCAGGCGGCGTTTCCCTTTCCTGCCACTGTAACAGGGTTTGCTGTACCTGCTTTACTTCATAAAGCTTATTACGGTAGTTATCGATAGTTTCCTCCTGAATTTGTGGAGGTACGCGGGTTCCGTTAATACTATCTTCCAACTGGGCACTCAGGCGGTTTAGCTGCCGTATGGTTCTTCCTATATCTTCTTCTGCCTTGCTCAGCTGCTGTTCATAAGCTTCTACCTGGAGCTGTACAGAATCAACAAGGGGTACAGGAGGTTCCTCCACAACTACAACTTCCTGCTCTGTTTTATTATCATTACAGGCATTGACAACAAGGGCAAATGCAGTCAGCAACACCCACCCATAATTGCGCATCATACTATTTTCTGCATGCTTGTTAACAACTGTCGCTTTATGTAAGCAGAAGCCGCCTGCCCGGTTACTTCTTTAAATGTACGTGCTAAATGTTTAGCGCTCTTGAAATCGAGCTTAGCAGCTATTTCCTGCAATGTTAATGAATGGTTCAGTAATATCTTTGCGCGCTCTATCCGCATTCTTTTATAATAAGTGCGTAAGCGCTGTCCGGAAATGGTTTGAAAACGCTGGCAGATAAAGCCAAAGCTTTCTTTACATTCCTGCTCCAGATACTCTTCCAGAGAAATGTGCTGAGGCCTGCGAAGCATGTCGTCTATAAATGCAGAAATAAGGCTTCTGATCCGCTCTGTGAAAAGCTTAGCTTCGGGATCAACCAGGGCATAGCCTATATTTTCCAGGGCCTTGCCTATAATTCCCCGCTCTACTTCCTCGGGATTCATATAAGCAGCTGCTCCAATTTCTATTTCCTTTACCCGAAGCCCTAAATGTTCAAGTGCCTGACTCACCAGTAAAATATCACGTGGTGAGCTCATATTATTGATGTATACAATCTCCTCGTTCATAAAAATTAGGCCACCATACACCCCTATTAAGTATAATTATATATTCAAATACTCAAATCAGAGAAGTTTGTTGCAAAATCGATGCAATATATTCTCAAATATGTTCAATGACAATTAACACACAAAAAAATTAAGCGCTTTATCCTTAGCCTTTTATCACTAGTGAACGACAGGTACCATGGAAAATTATCCAAAAATTGCTTTCTTTCGGCTTGTATAGATTGGCTGCTTACACTAGGCATCCTTCTCTTCTTATGCCTAATTGTTACGAATATTACAAAATAATCTTCTAAATGAAATATAAAACTTCAACTTTTCTTAGAAAAAGACCATTTTTATTTATCACTGCACTTTCGATTGCTATTGCCCTTAGCCCCCGCTCCTCACAGGCACAAACGGCAGATGAAACCTTTATCAGGCAAGTGTATGATTCGGCTCTTGTAAACGGCCACAGCTATGAATTATTGAGGCAGCTGACCAAGAACATCGGACATCGGTTAAGTGGATCAGCCAATGCAGATAAGGCTGTAAAATGGGGGCAGCAAGTAATGCAGGAGCTTCAGTTTGATACGGTCTGGCTACAAGAAGTAAGTGTACCTCACTGGGAACGAGGCAAATCTGAGAAAGTTATGCTATTGGGGAGTGGTAAAGAAAAAGCTACAAATTTACATGCCCTTGCCTTAGGTGGCAGCCCGGGTACCGGCTCCAAAGGAGTAACTGCTCAGCTGGTGATGGTTAACAACTTTGAGGAACTTGAACAACTAGGCCGAAAAGGAGTGGAAGGCAAAATTGTGTTTTACAATTTTGCCATGAACCCACTACACATTAAAACCGGCCAGGCCTATGGTGAAGCATCTGCCTACCGGGTGAACGGCCCTTCTCGAGCCGCTAAATTAGGCGCTGTGGGAGCCCTGGTTCGCTCTGTAACCACGGCAATGGATCATGTACCCCACACTGGCACCACCAGATTCGAAGAAGGCGTACAACCTATCCCTGCTCTGGCCATCAGCACACTGGATGCTGAAATGCTTGCCAAAAATCTTAAAAATGGAAAAACCCAGAAAATTTATATTGAAACCCACAGCCGCTCCCTACCCGATGCTTTGTCTTATAATGTGATTGGCGAAATTAAGGGCAGCGAATTTCCTAACAAGATTATCACCATTGGCGGCCACCTCGACTCATGGGATGTTGGCGAGGGTGCCCACGACGATGGCACCGGTGTGGTACAATCCATCGAAGCTCTACGCATTCTCAGATCTTTAGAGTATTTGCCCCGCCATACCATAAGGGCAGTATTATTCATGAATGAAGAGAACGGACTGCGCGGAGGCAGAAAATATGCCGAAGAAGCTGTCCGTAAAAAGGAAGAACATATAGCAGCCATTGAGTCGGATAATGGCGGTTTTACGCCCATAGGCTTTACCATTGATGCCGGGGAGGAAGCAGTTGCCACCATTGCAGCTTTTGCCCCTCTTTTCGAAAATTACCAGGTAAATGAGTTTAAGGCAGGCGGTAGTGGCGCCGACATAGGCCCCCTAAAGCCACAGGGCACCATTCTGATTGGCTATCGCCCCGACACCCAGCGTTATTTCGACATCCACCACACTGCCGAAGATACTTTTGAAAAGGTAAACAAGCGGGAGCTGGAACTAGGTGCAGCCGCTATGACTTCCCTGCTTTACCTGCTGGATAAGAATTTAGAATGAGTGCGTGAATGAGTGTAAAATGAAATACTCTTTTAAGAATACTGTAGAAACAAACTTTTGGATTCACTTACACAAATAGTACTGGGTGCTGCGGTTGGAGAAGCCGTGGCCGGGAAGC
The DNA here is from genome assembly GCA_000597885.1 of Flammeovirgaceae bacterium 311. Classification (NCBI taxonomy): domain Bacteria; kingdom Pseudomonadati; phylum Bacteroidota; class Cytophagia; order Cytophagales; family Flammeovirgaceae; species Flammeovirgaceae bacterium 311. Next base: position 4,603,282 of record CP004371.1, on the reverse strand, counting down.
AGCTGGGCAACAGGGCGCTACTTTGGGGCGCTATTGCAGGCACTATTCCTGATTTGGATGTGCTGGCGAATCCCTTTCTGGATACAGTAGGCGAGCTTACCTTTCACCGCAGCTTAACCCACAGCCTGCTCTTTGCTGTTGTAGTATCGCCATTGCTGGCAAGCCTGCTCCACCGATGGCAGGGCAGGGCCAGCTGGCAGCAGTGGTTCTGGCTGTTTTTCCTGGGCTTTGTTACCCACGCCCTGCTTGACAGCTTTACCTCCTGGGGCACCCAGTTGTTCTGGCCCTTCAGCAGCTATGGCGTAGCTTTCTATAATATTTTCGTGATTGATCCGCTTTATACACTGCCGTTTCTGACTCTGCTTGTCATAGCAGCTTTTTACCCCAAAGAGAGCAGCCGAAGACGCAGCTTACTCTGGTGGAGCCTGGGCGTTAGCACTGCCTACCTGGGGCTGTCACTGGTGTTTCAGCAAATAGCCGAAGGTGTTTTACGGAGAAACCTGGCAGCGCAGGGGGTTAGGGCAGAAAGCATAATTACCAAGGCCACTCCTTTCAATATTTTATTCTGGTCGGGCACGGCTAAGGCAAATGAGGGCTTCTACAATGGCTTTTATTCTATTCTGGACAGCAGCAAAAAGGTTGACTTTACCTACCTGCCCCAGCAAAAAGAGCTATTGACGCCCTACCTGGAAAACGAAAAGCTGCAAAAGCTTTTGTATGTAACCAAAGGCTATTATACCGCAGAGCCGGATACAGCCTGCGGGGCAGCCGTGTTGATAAATGACCAGCGCTTTGGGCAGTTTAATGGTTGGCAGGATGGGCGGGGCCAGTTTGTTTTTGTTTACACCCTCCACCCCACCAATGGCACACTTAAAATCGGGCAAAGAGAATTTAACTGGCGCCCCGACAAGGAGTACCTAAAAGCTTACGGAAGCCGGATTCTGGGAAAATAGCTACTTTCAGACCTTAATTCTCACCCATCAGCGAATCAAACTCTCTTACTAGATGCCATGATTGGCTATTTCCATAAGGCTGCCGTTTTCCAGCAGGCGCTTGATGGCCTGGGCAATCAGATGGCCGCAGCTCACTAATTCAATCTTACCATCCTGCTGCACGTAATTTACCGAATCGCTCACATACACCCGCTCCAGGGCAGAAGCTTCGATACGCTGCAGGGCTGCGCCACTGAAAATACCATGGGTACAATAGGCCCTTACTGATGCTGCGCCCTGCTCCATGAGCAAATCGGCGGCAGTGCAGATGGTGCCGGCGGTATCAATAAGGTCATCGATCAGTACCACATGTTTATCTGCTACATCTCCGATAATTTCCATGTGACTTACCTGGTTTGGCTTAAGGCGTTCCTTATGAATTACGGCCATATCGCAGTTGAGGGCTTGCTTGTAGAGCTTAATACGCTTTAAGCCACCAAAATCGGGACTGCAAAGGCAAAGGTTGGGCAGGCCAAGTTCCTGAATATGCCTGATGTAGATCTGGCTCATGAAAAGGTGGTCTACCGGAATTTTGAAAAAGCCTTCGATGGAGCCTGTATGAAGATCAAGTGTCATAACCCTGTCGGCTCCGGACTGCTGCATCAGGTCTGCTACCAGGCGGGAAGCAATGGCTGTTCGTACATTTCCCTTGCGCTCCTGTCTGCTATGGGGCAAATAAGGCAAAACTGCAATAACCTGCTCGGCCGAAGACCTGCGGGCCGCATCGATGGCCAGGAAAAGCTCAAAGAGATTTTCATAAGGCATGTTGATCTGCGAAACTATAAAGACCAGCCTGCCCCGGATGCTTTCGCCAAAACTTACAAATTTTTCGCCATCAGAGAATGTCTCCGAATGAAAATTGCCAAGTTCCTGACTTAGTTCACTGGCAATGGTGGCTCCAAGTTGCTGCGCAGAACTTGTGGCGAAAATTTTGAAAGGTTTGTTTATCATGATTTTACAGGAATATTCCAAAATAAAGTTAACGGTATACCTATAAATTAGGTAATATAAAAAAATATTAAAAATTTTTACATCAGAAACGAACCTCCCGAAAAGCTTTGCGTTATAGCTATTAGATCAAGGGATATAAAAATCTTTGGTTGAGGAGAGAGAGGAAAGCTATACGGAATGCCTTTGGCAGGAAGTATAGCTTTTTCTTTTTTGGTATGTATTTATACAAATATTTTTAACAAAAGCTCCTATTCTTCCGCAAATAAAAATCCCCTGCCAATTTAATCATCAGCAGAGGATTTCAATGAACATCTTCAATAATTTTACTGTACCTGTGGCTTAGGAGAAAACACCTGCACGGCATAGATGCGCCCGGTCTTTTTATCCATTGATACGGCAATTCCCGTCAGGTCATAATTATCCCGCATCAGGTTTTCCATGTGCGGCTTAGAGGTGGCCCACTGCAGCACAAAAAGCTCTGCAGACTGCTCGTAGGTAGTAACCTTCTCGAAGCGCTGCCCCTTTATTTTGTGCAATAGTACCTGCACCGGATGTTCGGCAACATTTTCGCCGGCATAGTAACCTTTGCCTCCGTAATAAATTACCCTGTCTTGCGGGTTGTAACGTTTACCCTTCTCCTGAAAATGGGAAAGGGTGCCCTTCTTTGCCAGGTACATTGCATGATCGGCAGCTGCTTTTTTCAGCACTGTGTCATTGCCAAAACTGGCTTTTTTATGCGCTTTCCGCAGGCTGTCAATCCTTTGCACAATAAGCTCTTCCAGCAGCGCCGCATCGAACTTCTGCGGATCTAACGGACGTTTGCTTTTGCTTTGTGCCATGGCTCCAAAACCTGATAACACCAGCACTGCCACTAATACTAATTTTACAATTCTTCCCTTCATAGCTTTCTTTCACAAATTTGCTTTTATGAGCAATCAATATGTTCTGTCAGTTAATCTTCCCGACTTAAGATACTATCTACCTGCTCCATTTTTTTCTTTGTATAGGCACCAGAGGTGGCATATACAATCTTCCCCTGCTGATCCAGCACAAAGAAATAAGGTTCATCCTTTTCTTTCAGTCCCAGCTGATCGCGGTAGGTTGCCAGTTCCCCAACATAAAAAAGGATGTGAGGGTGCAGTTCGGGGTCAACATTTTTTAAAGTTTTTTTACGGGCAGGACCTGCCGCCACTTTATTTACGCCTGTAAACATGGGTACAAAGTAAACATTTACATCATAGCCAAAATCTTCGAACAGGCCGCCACTTTCCGGTTTTCTGATAAACTGGCTGTACACAGGCTGAAACCAGGTTTGTAGGGCATCATCGCTCTTTTTAGAAAAGGCCAGCCCCAGCAGGGTATACTTTCCCTGCACGCCATCAGGCAGCATAAGCGTTTCGCCTTCTGCGGTTTCGCCTTCCAGAGCAGGGAAATTCTGCCCCACCTGCGCTTGTGCACCTGCCATGCAAAGCATGAACAGTACTAAACCCAATACAATTTTCTTCATTGTTTTATCCTTCAGGAAATTATTTGAAAGTCCTAAAATAGCGGTTTATTACCAATCATCTTCACTAAGAATGTCTTCTACCTGTTCCATTTTTTTCTCCGAATAAGCGCCCCGGGTAGCATACACGATTTTCCCGCTCTCATCCAGTACAAAAAAGTAAGGCTCATCTTTATTGGTCATGCCTAACTGATTTTCATAAAGACCCAGTTCGCCTACATAAAAAAGCACATGTTTGTGCAAATCAGCATCGACCTCCTTTAACATTTTTTTGCGGGCAGGGCCTGCCGCTACTTTGTTAGCACCGGTAAACATGGGTACAAAGTAAACGTTTACGTCGTAGGCAAAATCGGCAAAAAGGCCGGCATTGCTTCTATCATCCATAAAACGGGTATACACTGGCTCGAACCAGCTTTGCAGGGCTTTTTCGCTCCTGGTAGAGGATGCAAGCCCTAACAGGGTAAATTTTCCTTTTGCTGCAGCAGGCAGCTGTAGTGTTTTACCTTCTGCTGTTTCTGCTTTTAAGTCCGGAAAAGTCTGCCCCACCTGCGCCTGCAAAGCAGTAACTCCTAACAAGCACACTGCCATGCTCAATATAGTCTTCTTCATAATCACCTGTAGTCTTGAAAAAATAGATTATAATACAATGCGCTGCCCAATCAGATTTCCTTACGGGAGAATGTACCGACAGCTGGTTGCCGAAGAAGCAACTGTAGCATAGAGAACGAAAAGCGTGCCAGTTTGGTACAGGCCCCTTATTGATCGCTTAAATATTGGTGCACAAACTTGATTGCCATGGCCCCCTCGCCTACTGCAGAAGCAATGCGGTTCATAGCACCGGCACGTACATCGCCTGCGGCAAAAATGCCTGGTCCACAGGTTTCCAGCAGAAAAGGATCACGGTCTTCTTTCCAGAATTTGCTATAATCTTTGTAGCGCTTCAGATCTGCTCCGGTTTCAATATAACCTTCTTCGTTTTTCAAAATATTGATGGGCAACCAGGCTGTATAGGGGCTGGCACCAATAAAAATAAATAGCGCTTCTGCTTCTTCTTTCCATTTTTCATCGCGCTGGTTGTTATAGAGATGAAGCTTTTCCAGCTTATCTTCTCCTTCTGCTCCCACCACTTCCGTATGTGGCCAAAGCTGCACATTCGCCAGTTCATCGAGCTGTTCAATCAGGTAATGAGACATGGTTTCTTCTAATGATTCATTCCGGATGAGAATAACCACCTCTTTTGCAAATCCAGACAGGTACACAGCTGCCTGCCCGGCAGAATTGCCTCCTCCTACAATAAAAACCTTGCGCTGGCTGCAGGAGTTTGCTTCGGTCATGGCAGCACCATAGTAAACACCTGCCCCGTTATAGGCCTCCAGTCCGTCTACCATCAGCTTTTTATAATCCACCCCGGTGGTAATAATCACACTGCGTGTTTTCACCTCGCTGCCATCACTGAGGGTTAATAGTTTATAACCACCCTCCTGCACTTCAATTTCTGCCACCTCTTGGGGGGCCAGTATTTCAGTACCAAAGCGTGTAGCCTGTGAAACAGCCCTGCGGGTTAATTCAGCACCGCTCAATCCATTGGGGAAGCCCAGGTAGTTTTCTATCCGGCTGCTGGTGCCCGCCTGTCCGCCCGGAGCTCTTTTTTCTATCAGCAGGGTTCGTAATCCCTCAGAGGCGCCATAAACGGCTGCCGCCAATCCGGCAGGCCCGCCGCCTACAATTACAACATCATACAGATTAGCATTTGGCTGCAGCTGAAGCCCTATTTTTTTTGCTACTTCCTTGGGATCGGGGTTACACAAGCCGCTGCCATCATTAAAAATTACCAGTGGCAGCTGCTGATTGCCACAACCATGTTCTTCTATCAGCTGCCGGGCCTTTTTACTGCTTTCAGCATCTAGCCACTTATAAGGCACCAGGTTACCTGCCAGAAAATCTTTAAGCTCATGCGATTTTGGTGAAAACTGGTAGCCGATTATCTGGATACCCTGGTATGGCGGCCGGTAACTGCTCTGCCAGTCTTCCAGCAGGCCATCCAGCACCGGATAGAGCTTTTCCTCAGGCGGATCCCAGGGTTTTACAAAATAGTAATCAAGTTTCACTTCATTGATTGCCCGGATAGCCGCTTCGGTATCGGAATAGGCAGTGAGCAGCACCCGCTTTGCATCGGGAAACTGGGGAAGTGCTTTTTTCAGAAAATCAACGCCCAGCATTTCGGGCATGCGCTGGTCTACCACAAAAAGTGCTATGGTATGCTTTTTTTTCTTAATCTCCTCGAGTGCTTCCAGCGCTTCTCCGGCAGATTCGGTACTGATGATCCTGTAATCTTTATAACGCTTGCGCAGGTCTCGCGCTACCGCACGTAAAACCTGTTCGTCATCATCGAGCGCCAGAATAATAGGTTGCTTCATAATTAAAAATGGGCAGGCCTCTGATACAACTCAGATTGCCTGCCCGAATGTTTGCAGCAGAGAAGAAAGCTTTAGAATTAATAATCTTTATTTCTTACAAGCATGTAGTACACGATCAGACCAATACCACCAAAAAGTGAAATCATTGAGAAGTAGGCAACCTCATCGTTCATTCTGGTAAAAGTTTCTAAAATATTGCCTACCAGAAAGCCCAGACCGATTCCAATGGCAACAATCCCTACTTTAAGGGCTGTGAATTTACCTGTGCGTGCATCCGGCCTACCCTGCAGGAGACTTGCATCGTATCCTTTTTCTATCATAGCCATACGCTCACGGTTTCGCGACTGTATAAGTGTATAAAGTATAACCGCTACAGAAATAAAAAGAGAGATGGGAACTAATATACTTACTAACATGACCTTAATGTTTTTGTGTTATTTGCCCATTTGATGCGCAGAGTATATACCTGGTTACAAGGCATGAAAAAATATTTTACAAATTAAGAGGAATCAGGATGAACAGGCTCCCTTAAAATCAAAAAAACCTTCAGAACCAAAGTCCTGAAGGCTCTTTTGTGCCTGCTCAGCCAGGCACAGATATTTCTGCACAGGCAGGAAATTATTTTGATCCTTTTGTTTTTGCCTTCACGGGTATACCTGTGGCAGTACTGCTATAGAGCAGCTCATTGGCGGCATTTACCAAAAAGATATAGCTGCCCCCACATTAATCCCATGCTCATTTTCGCCCCAGAAAAGCGAACATTCCTCGTTATTCTCCGGAAAATCAGGCGCCAGAATAAGAATACCCGGCACAATACCCCCGGCAATAAAAGAAAAATCTGCGCAGTTACTGCCGTAGGCCACGGCTTTAGAGTCTGTACCAACCCCGGATACCAGCGATATTGATACCAACTGCGAAATTATATTCTTGAATGATAGATTATCTTCTCCGGCTCATTAATGTTGTAACGTTTGATATGCGCTGGAGCAAGCAAATAATGTGTCATATACTATACCCTATATACACTGAATTGTAATACCCGAACTGCTCATTGCAGCGGGCAGGGAGTTTTGCTATTTCATACACATATACAGCCAAATGAACTAAAGAAAGTAAATTCAGCCCCTTACAGAAATGCCGTTGTGCCGGGAGGCTGTTCAAAAAATATTCTTAAATTTCGGTAACCAGCGTGGCAGTGGTTGCATCTAAGGAGTACGAATGACTGATGATCTCCTCATACGGATGGTGCGAGCCGGAAAGGCCGAAGCATACCGTGCCCTTGTAGAACGCTACCAGGACATGGTATACAACCTTTGCTATAAAATACTGCTGGATGAGGATGAGGCCAAGGATGCAGCCCAGGAAACCTTTATAAAGGTGTACCAGGTGCTGGGCAGCTTTCGTGAAGACAGTAAGTTTTCTACATGGCTTTACCGCATTGCTTCTAATATGGCACTGGGGAAAGCCCGACGGAAAAAACGTGCAGTACCACTGGAAGAAGCCCATCACATGGCCTCAGACGAACAGGTAGACGACAGCCAGCCCGACAATATGAGCCAGCAGGAAAGGAGCAAATATCTGCACCTTGCCCTGGCCCGTCTGGATGAGAACGATCGCCTGCTGCTTTCGTTATACTACTTAGAGGAGGTTTCTATGGATGAAACTGCCGAAATCAGTGACCTGGACAAAAACACGGTGAAAGTGCGGATGCACCGGGCACGAAAAAAACTTTATAACATCCTGAATGCTTTACTAAACCAAGAAGCAAAAGAAGCCCTATGAAACAGCTTCCTGACGATATGCTACGCCAATTCTGGCAAGAAAGCAAAAAAGAAGCCCCGGAGGGCTTCTCAGACTTTATCATGCAAAACCTGCCACAGCATAGTCCGCTATCGGAGGCATTAAAGAAACCGCTGCTTTCGCTTAAAGTTGCCGGTTCGCTCCTTGGCCTGCTTGTGGTACTGGCTTTGTTACTTTACAACATGAATGGTAGTGCCGGCCAATCTACGGCAGCCTGGTATCTTACCATGCAGCAGTGGCTTAACAGCAGCCTTAGCTGGCTGGGCAACTCACCGGCTGCTTTACCAACCATGGCGGTACTGTCAATCTCACTGGTAATATTAATTGGACTTGATCGTTTATTGAAACGAATGCTCAGCCGCAACATGCACGGTGAATAGTTGAACACCCTAGCAGTACGGTAACACTTATCCGCCGTAATGGTATTCGGTTTCCCATTCTATGAGGGGTTCTGCATCGGCGTTCATTACCTCCACATGCACTACCTCTCCCAGAATAATTACATGGTCTGCCTGCGAATGAATGATTTCTTTTACCCGGCACTCCAGATAAGCAGGCACTGATTTAAATACAGGCGCGCCTGTTTGCCCTTCTTCAAAAGCATAGCCGTTTAGCCTGCCAGGCTCTACGGCTGTTTTTTTTGAAAAAGGGCTGATCATGGGCAGATCTGCTTTACCCAATACATTCAGGGCAAATACCCTGCTTTTTGAGATGGTTTCATTTAAATCGCTCTGCTTTTGTACCGCCACCGATATCATAGGCGGATCAAAAGAACATTGCGTAACCCAGCTCACCAGGCCAGCAGCATAATAGTCTTCTGTGCGCTGGCTTAGTTTTTCGCCGTCCTGGCGTGTGGTAAGAATATAAAATCCGTAGGAGATTTTTTTAAGTGCGATGGCAAGCGGATCGTGTTTGCCTACCGTACGCTCCATGTCTCGTTTCATAGCTAAATAATTTAAAAATGTATTCTCTTAACCCGGGCAGGGAACGATGGTTTACAACATCACCGGCTAAGTTCAGGCGGCAGGCGCCGGCACATCAGATTCTAAAAAGTAAAGAGCAAAAGAAAGCCTCTAACCCGAGGGGAGAGAGGCTTAAAAGTCCAAAAAAGCTTTGCATTTAGTAACCAACGCACACTACTAAACACATCTATCTTAAGAAAAAAAATCTATTGCTTTCGTTGAAAAAATATTGTTTAAAAAATAAAGCAAAATAACTATCGCTAAAAAAATCGGTTAAGCTTAAAAAATTGTTTTATGGGAGCCACCTAGTTGGCCATCCATGAAACACGTTATAGTATACTGCTGCTTGCAACTAAAGGTTACGCCAGTCCGAAAAAAATTAACATCTTTTTTAAGCAGCCGGCGCCATAACTTAACCCTCTGATTTTCAATATCTATGATACACAGAATAGGCTATGCATGCCTGAATCAAACACTTTCGAATAAAAAATTTTCTGTAAACCGGGGCATGATCCGCAAAACTTTTCTGGAGAAGGGAGTCCATTATGCCGGGGAGCTGATACAGCAAAATCTGCAAGATCTCGCCGGGGTTATCAGCTGGAATCATCAGCACGGGATACGCTTTTACAGGCTTAGCAGCGATATGTTTCCCTGGATGAGCGAATATGAAATAGAGGCACTGCCCCAGTTCGATGCCATTGGCGCACAGCTGACCCACATTGGCACTCTCGCTGCAGCATACGAACAGCGCCTTAGCTATCATCCGGGGCCTTTTAATGTGCTGGCTTCTGAAAACGAAAATGTGGTAACTAAAACCATTAAGGAGCTTAACCAGCATAGCCAGATCATGGACCTGATGGGCCTGAGCCAAAGCCCCTTTAATAAGATAAACATACACATAGGCACCACCCTGCAGGGCGAAAAGCAAAAAGCAATGGACAACTTCTGCAGAAATTTTGAGAGACTTTCAGATGGCACCCAATCCCGCCTCACGGTAGAAAATGACGATAAAGGCAGTATGTTTCACACCGGCGACCTCTACGAGGGCATCCATAAGTCTATTGGCATTCCATTGGTTTTTGATTTTCATCACCATTACTGCCATTCCGGAGGTTTAAGTGAAGAAGAGGCAATTCGCATCGCCACCAGCACCTGGCCTGCCGGTATTATTCCTGTGGTGCATTATTCAGAGCCAAAATCATTCACCGAAAAAAAATTGATACGGGCGCATGCAGATTTTATAGAACACGAAATACCCGACTACGGACTTAATTTTGATGTGATGCTGGAGGCAAAGCAAAAAGAGTGTGCGTTGATCCGCTACAGGGAGAAGGAACAGGAAGGTGAGCTGGAGGAAAACCTGTTTAACAGCCTGCCCACCCCTTTTTGATAAGAATAAAACCCCTATAAATCACCAAGGGCCGCCTAAAGCAGCCCTTGGTAAATTGGCGAGTGGGTGCTAACGGTAGTCGTGAACTCCCCTCCAACGGCCTGGCCGTCTCCAATCATCTCTATAGAAGAAAATTACGTAAAATAATAAAGAAGCACAACAGAAAGTTTATTTATTATATAAGAATATTCAGGATTATAATGCTGAAGCCCAATCAATTAGTACCAAATATTCACATACCGCTGCTCAGCGGTGGAAACTGGGACCTTTATACTCAGACACCCAGGCAATTTACACTTCTGATTTTTTACAGGGGCCATCACTGCCCTGTTTGCCGCTTTTACCTGAACAGCTTAAGCACCCATCTGAGCGAGTTCGAAGCCAGGGGAATCAATGTATTAGCTTTAAGCTCCAACACCCTTGAGAAAGCCCGGCAGTCGCAAAGCGAATGGCACACCGACCGCCTGCCAATTGGCTATGATTATCCTGTAGAAGAAGCCAGAGCGTTGGGGCTTTTTATCTCCAGGGGTATTAAACAGCATGAGCCTGAGCTATTCTTCGAACCTGCTGTACTAATTGTAAAACCTGACAATACGCTTTACAGCATTATTGTACAAAGCATGCCTTTTGGCAGACCCAACATCAAAGACATGCTACAGGCCTTCGATTATATCATCGATGAAAATTATCCACCACGGGGAGATGCTTAAATCATTTCCCAAATCTGGAAATTTTGTATCTTTGGGAATATGCGCATATTTATAGTAGAGGATGATCCGTTCTATGCCGAGTTGCTGGCCTATCATTTGTCGCAAAATCCCGAAGATGAGGTACACCGCTACGGAACAGGCCGTGAGTGCCTGAACCACCTGTACTTAAACCCTTCTGTGATTTGCCTGGATTACTCCCTGCCGGATTTAAGCGGGGAAGAGGTGCTTAAAAAAATAAAAGCAGCAAACCCGGAGATGCGGGTCATTATTATTTCAGGGCAGGAAAATATTCAGACGGCCATCAGCCTGCTGAAAATGGGTGCTACGGATTATATTGTTAAAGACGATGATACCCGGGACCGGCTCTGGATAAGCCTTACAAACCTGCGCCACCAGGAAGGCCTGCAGAAAACGATCCACCACCTGCAGGAAGAGGTGGGCAGAAAATACAGCATCGACAGCTCCATTGTAGGCAACAGCCCTGCCATCCGCAAAACCTTTTCTATTATTGAAAAGGCTGCCAAAAGTAAAATAACCGTTTCTGTTACCGGCGAAACAGGTACCGGTAAGGAGCTGGTGGCCAAAGCCATTCACTATAACTCCGCACGCCGCAGTAAACCCTTTGTGGCAGTAAATATTTCTGCCATTCCTAAAGATCTGATAGAAAGCGAACTTTTTGGGCATGAGAAGGGATCTTTTACAGGCGCCGATGCCCGGAGAATTGGCTTATTCGAAGAAGCACACGGAGGTTCTCTTTTTCTGGATGAGATTGCCGACATGGATATTGCCATGCAATCCAAATTATTAAGGGCCCTGCAGGAAATGGAGATAAAGCGTGTTGGCAGCAACAAACCTGTTTCTGTAGATGTACGCCTGCTGGTGGCAACCCACAAAAACCTTGGAGAAGAGGTACGGGCGGGTCGTTTCAGAGAAGATTTATACTACAGGCTGCTGGGCCTGCCTATTCACCTGCCGCCACTACGCGAAAGAAACACAGATATTCTGTTGCTTGCCAAACATTTCATAAAGAGCTACTGCCAGGACAATGGACTGCAGCCCCTGAGTTTAAGCCCCGATGCACAACGAAAACTGATGGATTATCCATGGCCAGGTAATGTAAGGGAGTTAAAAGCTGTTGCAGAGCTGGCATGCGTTATGAGTGATGGCAATATGCTGGAAAGCGAGCATATACAGTTAATGCATTCCTCTCCCCTGGATGCACTTTTAACTGAAGAACTTTCTTTAAAAGAATATACAAACCGCATCATACGCCGCTACCTGGATCGTTATGATCAGAATGTATTGCAGGTGGCCAAAAAGCTGCAGGTAGGTAAATCCACCATTTATCGCCTGCTGCAGGATAAAGAGCTGTAGTTTGTATTTTCTCCGGATTCTCCCGAACTTTAACAATACATTTACTTGTTAGCTGAAAATCAATTACTTATCAACCACATACTGGATAACATACTGAATTCAGGGAACTGCTGCATGAGGCTTAAAAACATGATAGCCGGATTATTAAAGGCTGTATTAAGGCTGCCTTCAATGAACAATATGCAGCCACTGGATCAAAGTAAAAAAACAACTGCCATAATCTGGTAATGCGGGATGGCAAAGTGCTTTTCATATTTTTAGGCAGAGAAGAACAACAACAAGGATGAGCGAACTGGAAATATTAAAAAAAGCACTGGAGCAGGAACAGCAGGCCCGCAAAGCAGCTGAGCAGATTATTGAGGAAAAATCTGCAGCGCTTTACGCCTCTAATCAGGAACTGCTGAAGCTGAACGAACAGCTGGAGCAGGAAGTGCGCACCCGCATTGAAGAGGGTGAAATACTTGCACGTTTGCCCGAAGAAATTCCTGATCCGGTAATGCGCATTAGCCGCTATGGTATTATCACCTATACCAACAATGCCTATAAGCAACACTGGGCTCCCAGCCTGGGTATTCAGGAAGGATCTCCCTACCCTCCTATTTTTCAGGAATCCATAGACAAAGCCATTATAGACAACAGTCCTCATGTAGCTGAATTTACATTAAATGAGCGCAACTGGTCGGTGCAGTTCAGTGCTGTAGAGCCTTATGGATATGTAAACATTCTGGCCAGAGATATTACCCAGCAAATACAAAACCAGGCACATATACACAAAAGTCAGGAAGCCCTGTTGGAAGCCCAGGAGCTGGGTAACCTGGGCCGCTGGGAGTTTAACCTGCATGACGCAACCTTTAGCTGGTCACCACAGCTCTTTCGCCAGTATGGTATAGACCCCAGTACAACTGAACCTGACGGCGGAGACTTTTTTCAGTTTGTACACCCTGAAGATTTACCGGGCGCACATCAGGGAGTAGCTCAGGCCATGGAAACTGGCTATGCACAATTCGAACTGCGCATTATCAGAAAAGACGGAAGCATACGCCATTTATATACCACTGTAAAAACCGAATCTGTTCATGGTGAGCCAAGCCGTATGTATGGCACCTCGCTGGATGTAACAGATCTCAGGCTCACAGAAAGGCAGCTCAGAGAAAGTGAAGAACGTTTTCAGCTTGCCATGGAGGGCATGAGCGACGGACTTTGGGATTGGGACCTGTTGTGCGGAAGCGTTTACCTCTCTCCCCAATGGAAAGCTTTGATTGGCTATGAGGATGATGAGCTGGAAAATAAGTATGAAAACTTTAGTCGCTTTGTGCATCCGGAAGATATGATAAAGCTTGAGCAGATTTTCCTGAATGTCCCGGATGTACCCAAATATAAGCTTAGCTATGAGTTTAGGATAAAGCACCGGAACGGAACATGGCGGCATATGATGTCCCGTTGTGTAGTGCTGCGCAGCGATCAGGGAGAGGTAATCCGCCTGGTTGGTGCCACCACCGACCTTACGCACCGCATAGAATCAGAACAAAAGCTTCTTAATAGTCTGGAACAGATGAAAATCCTTTCCCGGATTTCGTTTATGTTCAACTCTGTGGCCGAAGATTTTGAGCAGCCCATACAGGATGCAATTGGCATTATCGGAAAGCATTCAGGTGTATCCAGGGTATATGTGTTTGAAAACTCTTCTGATGGCGTGTTTGCCTCCAATACCTTTGAGTGGTGCAGAACCGGTACAGCCCCTCTCATAGAAGAACTGCAGAATGTTCCCTACTCAGCACTTCAAACCTTTCAAAAAACTTTAAAGAAACAGGGCATTATTGCCTCAGACCTAAGTAATATCTCTCCGGTTGTACAGGGCTTGCTGAGCAAGAAAGGTGTAAAATCACTCATGATCATGCCTTTCTATGTGCAGGATGAGCTAAGAGGCTTTGTGGGCTTCGATGATTGTGCCCGGCACCGCCAGTGGGAATCTGCCGACGTTGAATTACTAAGAACTTTCGCCAACCTGATTGGCAACATATTCGAACGCCAGCAGGCAGAATATAAAGTACTGCAGAGTGAAGAAAAGTACCGCTCACTGGTTGATAACCTGACAGAAATTATTTTTCAGGCCGATGCCAGCAACAGGCTAAGCTTTTTAAACCCGGCATGGCAGGAGATTACCGGTTATAGTCCTGAAGAAAGTTTGGGTAAGAGCCTCATCAGTTACATGCCACCCGAAGATCAGAATGAGTTTAAAGCTTTACAGATTCTGCTCTTTGAGCATAAGATTGATTTTTGCCGCCAGGTAATGCGCCTGCAGGTGAAAGACGGCAGCATTCGCTATGTTGAAGTATTTGCCCGCCTGATTGAAGGTAAATGGGGCCAGTCCGAAGGACTTAGTGGTACCCTTACCGATGTTACGGAACAGCAGATCACAAAGGACAAGCTGATAAAAGCCAAGGAGCTGGCAGAAAATGCTTCACAGGCAAAAGCACAGTTCCTGTCTGTGATGAGTCACGAGATCAGAACCCCCCTTAATGCCATGTTGGGTATTTCGCACCTGCTCATACGCCAGAACCCCCGCCCGGATCAGGAAGAAAACCTGCGCATGCTCACGTTCTCCGGAGAGAACCTGCTGTCACTGATCAACGATATCCTTGACTTCAACAAAATTGAATCTGGCAAAATAGTCATAGAAAAAAATTCATTCAACCTGCGCAAGCTATGCAACAGTCTGCAAAAATCGCTTAGCCTGAAAGCTGATGAAAAAGGTATAGGCCTGGAGCTGAGTATTGACGAAGAGGTGCCTGCAAGCATAGTAGGCGACTCCACCCGCCTAACCCAGATTCTGAACAACCTGCTGGATAATGCAATTAAGTTTACCCACAGTGGCCAGGTAAGGCTTAGCATTAAGGTGCTGAAAAAAAGCAGTACCAGCAGCCTGTTAAAGTTCAGGGTGAGTGATACAGGCATAGGTATTCCAAAAGAATCACTCACCAGTATATTTGAAGCCTTTACCCAGGTTCACTTAAGCAACAAGCATCAGTATGGAGGTACAGGTTTAGGCCTTGCTATCATAAAACGCCTGCTGGATTTACTGGGCAGCAAAATTGAGGTAAAGAGCATCGTTGGCAAAGGCAGTGATTTCAGCTTTGAATTAGCATTTGATATAGTAGATGAAAAATTACCCGCACCGCCTATACAAACAGAACAGGCCACTCCCCAGCAAGACCTGCAGCAGGCTTCGCTCCTGCTGGTAGAAGATAACCCCCTGAACATGCTGGTGCTGGTACAATTTTTTGAAATCTGGGGTATGCACCCGGACATAGCAGAAAATGGATTGCAGGCCATCGGCAAAATAAAAGACAAGCATTACGATGTTGTGCTTATGGACCTGCACATGCCGGAAATGGATGGCATAGAGGCTACCCGTTATGTGCGCGAAGAATTAGGCCTAGCCGATCTGCCCATCATTGCACTTACTGCCAATGCCCTGCCAGGTATCAGGCAAAAAGTTGTAGCCGCCGGTATGACCGACTATATCAGCAAGCCTTTTGAACCAGAGGATCTTTTCCAGAAGGTGATGCAGTATGTGTCGCGGCCCGGCACTGATACCGGACCAAAACCACTTGTTACCACAGCTGCATTACATGCTGATGCAGTTTCTGCTGAAACGGTAAAAACAGCAGAACAGCTTTACAGCCTCCAAAAACTCTATCAGCAAAGCAACAACAATGCTGCCTTTGTAGAGCGAATGGTTAACCTGTTCATTAAAACCTGCAGCGAACAACTAAGTACGCTCCGCAACTGCCTGGAACAGGGAGAGGTAGCAAATTTAAGAGATATTGCCCACCGCTTAAAACCAAGTATCGATCTATTTGATATCCGCTGTCAGCGGCAAACGGTACGCAGGCTCGAAAAAATAGAGCTAAGCGAAATGCAATCGCCTGATGGATGGATCGTGGTCGAAAATTTTATTAACTGTCTGGATAAGGTTATTCTTCAACTGCAGGAATGGCTGAGCAAACAAGCCACGCTGCCAAGCAGATCTTAAAAGTTTTAAAGCCGGCACAGGCAGTGCCGGCTTTTTTTTCTCTCCATATGCGCTACTAATTTACTGCCTGCGAACATTGGCAGTGTAATTAAGGCTTTGAAACCAGCACTTTATTGCACTCCTGAGGCAGAACGCAGCTGCTTTTTACAAACCTTACAAACGAATCAGCCTTACAAAATCGAGCATTGCCCTGTTTACTTCTACATTCATGTTCTCATTCCAAGGCATAAAACGCAGGTGCAGCTCATTTTTGCCCTGCTTCAGCTCTATTTTTAAGGGATTGCTGAAAGCCCAGTTAGACCACTCGTCACGGCCCAGCTGAGGCATTACCAGGGAACCTGCATAAGTATCTCCAACATACAGGCTTCGTATGGCTGCCTTATTATCTGTATTGACTGGTCCGCTACCGTTGCTGAAGTGCAAATCCAACAAATACTTCCCATCGGCGGGGGCTTCTACCATAAAGCTTAGGCTGGTATTATCCGTTTTTGTTAGCTCAATAAAACCTTTGCCACTAAAGCCTTCATAAGATAAACTGGAAGTAGGAACAATCTGCTCGGCCTCAATCAGCTGAATACGGTCATGTGTTACCACACTTAGCGGCTCACTTAAATAAGAAGGCCATCCGGCAGAATCAACAGCAGCCACCATATACTCTGCATACTGATCCATAGATTCCGGAAGTTTATAGGGGCCTTCTTCTACCTGCTCTACCATACTGCCATTGCGCCATACCTGGTAAGCCACTGCACCTTCTACAGGCATCCAGGTGAGGCTTTGCTGGCTAAACTGAACCTGCGGGGTAGGCAAAGAAGTATGATTGGCGGTAAGATTGTAAGGCTGGCTGTTAAAGCTGTTATTTGCCAAACGGATCTCCACCCGGTGCTCGCCCTGCAGGTCAGCAGGTATCAGGGCTTCCTTCAGGCGCTCGCCATCCAGCAGCACCTCTGCAATTTCGTTTCCCCAGCCCGATAGCTCTAAGGTAAGTATGGCATTCCGGTAGCGAAAATTACTAAGTGTGCGGCTGTCGGCATAAGCCTGAGGTACCGCTGGTGTTAGCCGGAGGCCCGCTGGCTCAAAGCGCATGCCATAAAAAATACGGTATACCATGGCCAGGTTACCTGCCACACTCCATAACTGGCGGTCGGAGTTTATTTCGGTTCCTTTATAATCGCCGCTGTTGGCTACTAAATTTTCTTTATTGGTAAGAAAGAGCGCAGTTGAGCGGTACAATGCCCCCAACCCATGCTGGAGCGCCTGCTCGTTTTTAACCTCAGCTGCAGCCCAGTTCCAGAAAGCCTGCACAAAGGGCCATATACCATGGTTATGGTAAGGAGGCACATCAGGTATTTGCGGATAAATAGAGGTAGTCCCAAACCTGGTAACCGGCATGCTGCTTACAACAGAAGCTGCCTGCTGCTCATCTGCTACCCCATAGAGAATGCTCAGCGCTTCGCCCAGCGTTTCGGCGCGGGGAGATTGCACCAGGTAGGTATTGCCGTATAAGAACTGCCCGTAGAACCCCCTGTCAGGCACCCATAGCTGCTCATTAATTCCTTTTTTAACAGTTTCGGCCACCTGCTGCCAACGCGCTGCAGGCTCTCCCAAAATCTGGGCCATGCGGGTTAAAATCCGGTAAGTTTCGTAATGCACAACATTGGTACCCAGGCTTTCACTGACAAAGATGGACACGGGTCCCATCCAGCGCGGATAGCTCTGGATGCGCCAGTCTAAAAAACTGGATTCTCCCTTGAACAAACCTGTTTCTTCGTTAAAGGCAACCTGCAGGTCTTCCTCTACCGTCTTTTTAATAATATTGTAAGCCTCCCGCAGCCAGCCCTCATCGCCGGTTACTGCATATACCTCCCAGGCGGCCAGTGCCCAGGTGGTACGGTCGGTAGATACCGGCCAGGAACCGCCAGTGCCGGTATCCTGGATAATACGGCCATTCCGGACCTTTGCCATCAGGCTGTTCCTGGAAATTTCCGGTTCTATGGCCGCCAGTCCTAAAACAAGGCTATAGCTGATGTCGCGGGTCCAGACGCCTTCCCATTCCTTTCCTGTGCGGAAAGTCTTGTTTTTCTCAATATTCAGTATAATCTCCTCCAGCGATAGGTTATACAGGGCATCAATAAGTGGCAGGTTAGAGCTGAACTGAGGATATTTGGATATATCTTCCTTCAGCTCCCAGCGATGTGCTACAAAGTCCTGGGGGCTATACTGATTTAAAATAATGGTAGTTTCATAAATCCCGTTATCATGGGTGTCAGTCAGCTGCATACCGGCCCGGGAGGGTAAGTTCTCAAAATCCCAGCTTAGTGGTTCAGCATCTCCGGCTATATATACACCCTTAAAATCCTGCTTGTACACCCGGTTACCGGCATAATCGGTATAAAACCCATGATCTTCAAACTCCTGCAGTACCGGGCGCATATCCAGCCTGATGCGAAAAACTGTATTGGGCTCCAGAAAATTATCTTTAGGCACCGATGTAGTATCGGTATGGCGCTGGCCAAATGTGATCACCGGGCTCACCACCTCTCTACGCTCCGGATACAGCACCATAAAATGGTTTTCGCCCACGGGCAGTTCATTGTCTTTTCCGTTCAAACTGAACTTAAAACTTATACCGCGGCTGTGCTTGTCGTTAGCAGGGCTTTGGTAGTTAGAAATCATAGAGGTAGGCGTAAGCGCTACAGCTTCGTATAAACCCTGTGTTACCCTGTCGCCATAAACTGTAAAAGTACCTGATTGATAAAGTTCCCGATCTGAAAATGATTGTGATGATTCCATACCTACTTGGGTGCATGCGAACAGGCCTGATAGTGCCAGTATAACAAATATGTTGAGTTTCATAAAAAATTGAACAGGGGTAGTGGCTACAGTAAGTTAGGCAAAATCCATCAGCCGTTCTACTGTGTTAACTACTAAGTATTGTAACCCTGCTCCAGTGCTCCCGGCTCTTCACTGGTCTCCAGTACCTGCAGCCTTTGGGCAACAGGGCTGGACAAAGCTTCGTGCATATCCGGTGCTTCAATCTGGCTTTGAACATTCTTGGCCGCTTCTATGATAGCTTTAAATATGCGGCGGTGCTGCCTGCGCTGGGGCAAATACTCCGGGTGCCACTGCACGCCTATCATAAAAGGAGACCCGGGTAGCTCAATGCCCTGCACCACCTTATTTGGTTCCCGGGCCACTATTTCCACTCCTGTGCCCGGATCTTTAACCGCCTGTTTATGAAGGGCATTTACCCTGAGATGATGCTGTCCGACCACGCCAGCCAGCCTGCTGCCCTTCTTTATATATACTTTCTTAACTGGAAATACGCTGGAAGGATTTGGCTCCTCGCTATAAAACGTATTAATGTCCTGGTGAAGGGTTCCGCCAAAATAGACATTCATGAGCTGCGAACCTCTGCATATACCCAGTACAGGCAGCCCTTTTTTTACTGCCTGGTCTATAAGCTGAAACTCCAGATGGTCCCTGGCTTTATCGAGCGACCAGCCTCTGCCTTTAGAGCGGCTCAAAAGCTTGCGCATAAAGAACAGGGCCGGGTAGTACGCCATGCGGGCAAAGCGGCCAATACGCTGCAGCCAGGTTTTACGCGGATGATTCAGTGTTTGATTCAGATACTCCTGCACTACATGATCCTGCTGATAAGCGTCCGGATCAACGTCGGCACCACCACCAATGATGAGCGCCTGCAGACCATCTGCAGTTCGTGGCCGCGAGGGTGTAATGCGTACCGGCTTTCCTCCGGCCAGCCTTACGGCCAGTGCAGTAAAAAACCAGGCCATACCGCCGCCCCTGTCGGGGCCGGTTACGCCAATTGTAGGAGTAGTTCTGTTTATTCTAATGATAGCCATTTATCTGTTTGTTTGGCCCATCTGCCATTAAAGCCAATGAAAGTATCTTTTCTCATGCTTAAGTACTGGCTGGCCAATTCCTCTAGTTTTTCTTTGTCTTCGGCAAGGTTTTCTATCACCACCCAATTATTCCATACTTTTTCCAGCGACCAGTCTGCTTCTTCAATCTGGCTGTTGGGTAGTCTGTAGTGAAAGGTGGGTCTTTCTTTTACAATACCCATATCATCGTATTGTGCTACCTTATCCTTTTTTAAATAGGCAAAAAGCGGGTACATATCCAGCGGCCGGTTACGGTCGGGATTATGTTTATGATAATCATCGATCAGCTTGTCAATATCCGGTTTATAATCCGGCTGCAGAATTAATTCTGCATAGGCGTCCGGAAAGGGATCAATATAAGGAGACAATCTGCGGGCAAGGTCTATTTCCGCACTGCGCAACATCCAGGGATAGACCAGCAGAAAAGCACGCAGGTAATTTAAAATAGTACCCGCCTCCTCATCCGGAATTTCGGGATTTAAATGAGTTCCAAAAATATTGGTAGGAAATGCACGGGTGCCTTTTGCCTCATGCCTGAACAGGCTCTCCCGCAGGCGCTCCAGCTGATGTAGCTCTGTAATGGGCACCGGTGGCGTACCTATCTCATAGGGTACCACCAGGCTTACCACGCCCTCCAGCATATCCTCCAGACCCGATTCAAGGCTTGAATCGCCCATCTGTATTTTACTGATGTCAATGTTAAGCTTCTGCAGCGGTTTCAGGTAAGCTTTTTCCGTAAGCAGGCGGGCATCCATTTCTATTGAAAAATCGCCCAGGCTGGTATTCTCAACCTTTTGCATAAAGCGATTTTCCCGCTTAAGCTGCCCGCCATAGAGTTCTATGATAATATTGGCCGTTTTTTCAATCGGCACATTACCAAACTCTATCTCAATTCCTACTTTTCTAACCTCCCCTTTGGAGTTATGTAATCTTTTAGGTTGTATGAATCCCATAATTTTAAAAAATTCGCCTCTGCCAACAGAAAGTACTTAAAAATACGCCATCCCTTCTCAAGAGTTGCAACTGTTAAACCTTTAAGTAGTTTTCTGTACATTAGCAATATTAGGATTTACCCATTACTTATGAAAAAATTTTTTCTACTGCTCGCGCTGACGGCCGGCTCCTTTGCCTGCTCCCAGTCGCCTTCTGAAACCAGTACAACAGAGAGTGAGGTTCAGTTGCAGGCACAGCGATTCCTGGACGAGTACACCCGGGAATATAAACAGCTTTACTACAGATCTGCCGAGGCCGAATGGGCCTCTAATACCCGCATTGTGCCGGGAGATACCACCAACGCCTGGAATGTACAGCAGGCAAACGAGGCTTTTGCCCGCTTTACCGGCAGCACCGAAAATATAGAAAAAGCAAGGGAACTGCTGGAGCAGCAGGCACTGCTGCGCCCGCTGCAGGTAAAACAGCTGCAAACAATCCTGTACAATGCAGCCAACAACCCCGCTACGGTTGAGGCTCTGGTAAATGAACGTATCAAAGCAGAGGCACAGCAAACCGAACTCTTATTTGGCTACGATTTTAAGGTGGATAACCAGCCGGTAAGTACCAACGACATCGACAACATCCTGAAGGGCACCATGAACCTGGACAGCCGCCTGAATGCCTGGACCGCCTCTAAAGAGGTTGGCACCAACCTGCGTGAAGGTCTGCTGAACCTGCGCCGCTTGCGTAACCAAACTGTAGAAGCGCTGGGCTATGATAACTACTTTGCCTACCAGGTGAGCGACTATGGCATGACGAGCGAGGAAATGATTGCGTTAAACCAGCAGCTGATACGCGACATCTGGCCCCTGTACCGGGAGCTGCACACCTATGCCCGCTACGAGCTGGCCAATCGCTATGGCGTGCAGGAGGTACCCCGCATGCTGCCCGCCCACTGGCTACCAAACCGCTGGGGGCAGGACTGGAGCCCTATGGTAGAGGTAGAAGGCATAAACCTGGCGCCTGTACTCGAGGAAAAAGGGCCTGAATGGCTGGTAAAACAGGCCGAACGCTTCTACATCAGCCTGGGCTTTCAGCCGCTGCCGCAGTCTTTCTGGGAAAAAAGCAGCCTTTACCCCGCTCCTGCCGATGCAGCCTATAAAAAAAACAACCATGCCTCGGCCTGGCATATGGATCTTGAAGAAGATGTGCGCGCCCTGCAGAGTGTAATACCAAATGAAGAATGGTACGAAACCACCCACCATGAACTGGGGCACATTTACTACTACATCAGCTACACCAACCAGGATGTACCCCCGCTGCTGCGTGGTGGGGCTAACCGCGCCTTTCATGAGGCTGTTGGCAGCATGATGGGACTTGCCGCCATGCAAAAGCCTTTTATTGCGGGGCTGGGGCTTATTGACCCCAACACAAAAACCAATGAAACACAGGCACTGCTCAAAGAAGCCCTCAACTACATTGTGTTCATCCCCTTCTCTGCAGGGGTAATGACACATTTTGAGCTGGATCTGTATGCAAATGATTTACCTGCAGACCAGCTCAACAAGCGCTGGTGGGAGCTGGCAGAAAAGTACCAGGGTATGGTGCCGCCCGCTGTGCGCGGCGAAGAGTATACCGATGCCGCTTCTAAAACCCACATTAATAACGATGCCGCCCAATACTACGACTATGCCATCAGCTATGCACTGCTGTTCCAGCTGCACGACCATGTAGCCCGTAACATTCTTAACCAGGACCCGCGCAGCACCAACTACTATGGAAAAGAAGAAGTTGGCGACTTTTTGAAAGATCTGCTGCGCCCTGGCGCTACCCGCGACTGGCGTGAGCTATTAAAGGAAACAACCGGCGAAGACTTAAGCGCAAAAGCCATGCTCAGCTATTTTGAACCACTCATGGAGTACCTGAAAGAAGTAAACAAGGGCCGCACCCACACACTGCCCGAAACAATCTAGACCTGGTACTGCACTGTAAAGAGTAATTAGCTGCCGGAATCATGATCCGGCAGCTTTTTTCATCAACACCCACATTTAATGGCTGTTCTGGTACCAGACAGCTGCTTTTTCAGCGTTACATCTCTTTAGAACTCTAAAATTAGTTATGATCAGAACCTATATATTCCGCCTACCCCTGCTGGCTGCTTTTTTACTCCTATCCGGCGGTACGCAGCTCTATGCACAGGCAACAACTACTCCTGCCAGCATTTCAAATCAAATAGAACAACCAGAGGTAGAGATGCATATTCGCTTTCTGGCCTCTGATGAACTGGAAGGACGAGATGTTGGCACCAGGGGAATTGAGCTTGCAGCACAGTACCTGGCAACATACTTTCAGGCCTGGAACCTGAACACCCTGCCCAACATGGAAGGTTACCGGCAGCGCGTACCCTTTCAGCAATCTCAGCCCCCACGGCAGGGCAGCTTAAAAATTGGTGACCAGGATTTTACTTTAGATGAAGAATTTGTAGTCCGCCAGGGGCAGAATGGCAAATTGCAGGGCACGGTAGTGGTCATGGAGTGGGGCACCGAAGCAGAAATTAAATCTAATCAGATAAAAGGAAAATGGGTAATTGCAAAAGCCGGAACAGAAGCAGGTGCAAGTCCACAGGCACAGCTAACGGCAAGTGCAGATAAGCAAAAAAGACTGCAGGAGCTTGGCGCTCTGGGCCTTATAGAGATTTATCAAAACCAGCAAACATCCTGGAAACAGCTTACTCCCTACCTGATGGGTAGCAAATTTCAGCTGGCCAGCAGTAATGCATCATCACCTCCTTCTACTTTTCCGCTTATCTGGGTAAACGATCTTAGTAATAACCTGCTGCAGAGCCTGAAGAATAAAAAGCAGCCACAAGTTACTTTTAGTATATCGGGGAAGGAAGAGCAAACCCTGTACAGTTCCAACATACTGGCCGTAGTAGAAGGCAGCGATCCGCAGCTAAAGGAAGAATATGTGCTACTCTCTGCTCATTATGATCATGTTGGCATAGGGCGTGCCGTAAATGGCGACAGCATCTACAATGGTGCCCGCGACAATGCCGTGGGCGTTACTGCGCTGCTGATGGCCGCACAGTATTTTTCCAAACATCCGCCAAAACGTTCCATCATTATAGCAGCCTGGACCGCAGAAGAAAAAGGGCTTTTGGGAAGCCGCTGGTTTGCAGAGCACACTCCTGTACCCCTGAGCCAGATTATATTTAACCTGAACATCGATGGTGCAGGCTATAACGACACCACCAAAGTTACAGTGATTGGCCTGGAGCGTACCGAAGCAGAAGCCGATTTGCAGGCAGCTGCGCAGGCTTTCGGGCTGCAGGCAATACAGGATCCTGTGCCGCAGCAGAATCTCTTCGACCGTTCAGACAATGTACATTTTGCCAAAGCAGGCATTCCATCGCCTACCTACAGCATGGGCATTACCGCCTTCGATGCAGCACTTATGCAATACTACCACCAACCCGCCGATGAAGCTGAAGGCATCAATTTCAGCTATGTAACGCGTTATATACATTCTTATATTTTTGCAGCAGAAAAAATTGCCGGCTCACCCAAGGCCCCTTTCTGGATAGGGGGAGATAAGTATGAAGCAGCCGGAAAAAATCTGTACAACAAAAAATAATCTGGTAAGGCAGCGGCTAACA
Source organism: Flammeovirgaceae bacterium 311 (assembly GCA_000597885.1). Lineage (NCBI taxonomy): Bacteria > Pseudomonadati > Bacteroidota > Cytophagia > Cytophagales > Flammeovirgaceae > Flammeovirgaceae bacterium 311. The sequence goes on along the minus strand of CP004371.1, from coordinate 4,578,653 downwards.
GCTTCTGCCTTATAGATTACCTACTGGCTTATATTGTGTTTCTGACAGCACAATCTGTATTAGATACTAATAGAGCGCCTTTGTGTGAATGATTTTTTGTAACTTTTCGTTGATAAGAAAATTAAGAAAATCTATTGGCTACATTCGGAAGCATTACAAAATCAACCAAGGTAAAAGTGTTTTTAGCCTTTGGTCTGCTCACCATTGGTCTGGTGGTTGCTTTATATTTTGCCATTACCAGTTTCAGGCAAATCTCACGCTCTGCCGAAACCCTGGCAAAGCCTAATGCCATGCCTGTGCACCTGAGCCAGCTTTTAACCAGCCTTTCCGACTCCGAAAGCCACTTGCGCGCTTATAGCCTTACCCAGGATAATGCTTATTTAAGGGCTTATGAAGAAAATACTGCCGATGTATACAAGCAGCTAAATTCCCTTAAGAAAGCAAATCAGGATGAGCGCTGGCAAAGAAGGCTCGATACCCTCACCACGCTTATCAATAAAAAAGTAGAAGGTTTAAACTCTTTTACCGTTTTAAAAACTCAGCTCGACAGGCCGGTTTTTACTGATAAGGCATTAAAGCGCCTGAATGATCAGGCCAAAGATCCGGTATCAGTAAACACCACCCTGAAAAAAATAGAGCGGGAAGTAAAACGTGATTTGCCACCACCCCCAATAGTGCGCATGGAGAAGGTGGAAAAAAAGGGTATACTCAATAAAATATTTGCCCGGGATAAAAGAACTCCTGTGGTGACCATGGGCGACAGCAGCCTTGTTACTACCACCAAAGAAGTAAGCGTAGATACCATTGTGCTGGCAAAGCCAGTGGCCGACTCGCTCATTAGCGGAATGCGCAAGGTACTGCGCGAAATACAAAGAGAAGAAACCAGCAACCGCAGGCAGCTTAGCCAGCAGGAACTACAGCTACTGGCCTTCGATCAGGTGGTAATGGAGCAGATCAGGAGAATTATTCACCTGATGGATCAGGAAGAAACAGCTATCTCCAACAACCGTATCCGAAAGGCACAGGTAATGGTAGATGAAGCCTCCCTTATCATATTCCTGATTAGCTGTACAGGCCTGCTTACCAGCTTTGTGTTTGTTACCCTTGTAATCCGCGATATTAGCCGCGCCAACTTCCTGAAGGCACAGCTGGAAAAAGCCCGTTACAAAGAAGAGCAGCTACGCCAGGTAAAAGAGCAGTTTCTGGCTAATATGAGCCATGAAATCAGAACACCGCTTAACGCTATTGTTGGCTTTTCGGAGCAGCTCCGGCAGCAAACACTCCCCCCCCAGCAGCGCAAGCAGGTAGAGGCTATTCGTTTCTCCTCTGATTTTCTGCTGGCTACGGTTAACGACATTTTGGATATGAGCAAAATTGAGGCAGGCCAGATCAGGTTTGAAAAGCTCGATTTTGACCTCCTACAGCTGTTGCACCAGACAACTGAACTCATTGAAGGCAGAGCAACCGAAAAAGGACTGGTATTCAAACCAGACCTGCCGCTGGCACCGGCTTACCTGAAGGGTGATCCGTTCAGGCTTCAGCAGATCCTGTATAATTTACTGGGCAATGCCGTGAAGTTTACCGATAGTGGTGCAGTAAAATTAAAATGCCGTGTGCGTGATAACGGGTTTGGCAAATACCTGGTAGATATCACCGTTTCTGATTCTGGTATTGGTATAGCAGCCGAAAAAATCAAACAGATTTTTGAAAGTTTTACTCAGGCCGACCCTTCCATTACCCGCCGTTATGGCGGCAGCGGCCTTGGACTGGCCATTACAAAAAAACTGATAGACCTGCAGGGTGGCGAAATAAGTGTGCGAAGCCGCGAAGGCAGGGGCACTGTGTTTTACATCACAATTCCTTATCCTAAAGGCAGGCCTGTAGAACAGGTTTCTATCATTAGTAAGCCGGAGCTGATTCCTGCTTCATGGCATAGCCTGCAGGTATTAGTGGTTGATGACGACCCACTGAACGTGCTCCTGCTGAAAACCATTTTGCAGAAGTGGCATATCCCTACCGAAGTGGCAAGTAGTGGCCAGGAAGCCCTTAACAAGCTGGGGACCAATAATTACGACCTGGTACTCACCGATATGAACATGCCGGGCATGAGCGGCCTGCAGTTGCTGGAAAAAGTACGGCAGTTAACCGGTATAAACAGCCAGATACCTGTAGTAGCAGTTACTGCAAATGCCATGAAGTCAGACCTGGACCGTTACCTGGAGCTGGGCATGACGGCTTACTTACTCAAGCCTTTCCAGGAGAGCGAGCTATTGCAGTTACTGGCTACTGTATGGAAAGATGTAAAATCCACACCTGCAGCAAAGGCAGTTAATTCCGCAACAGAGTCAGCTAAAAAAGCAACGGCAGCAACACCGGCTTCGCTGCAAAGTGAGTATAGCCTGGAAATGTATCAGAAATACTCCGGTGGCGATCCAGAGGCGCTCAAGCTAATGCTTTCCACATTTGTGGATAATACAAAGGAATACCTGGCGCTCATGGAACAGTACTGCCAGCAGGAAGACTGGAAACAGCTGAAAGAGCTGGCCCATAAAATGTTCCCTTCTGTTAAACAGTTCAAAGCTGAAAAGGCTGCCAAGTTACTGCGACGTATGGAGCTGGAAGAGGCCTCTGCAGAAATACGTACCGGCTGGGTAGCTGCATTCAGGCTGGAAGCTGAAAAGATTATATCCTTTGTACAAGCTGAGCTACAGGAGCCGGCCGGTGCAGCCGGCTAAGGGTTGGGCTGCGAGCACTGGAACAAACTCCCTGCGCTTTTAACGAGTGAGCGGCTATACTTATAAAATAGAACAACCAGTAAAATAGAACAGCCAGGCTGCATTAGCCTGGCTGTTCTATTTTATAAGTAGCTCTTTATTAAACTAAACTTCCATGTTATAGAGCTTTAGCTTATTGTAAAGGGTTTTACGATCGATGTTCAGCAGGCGTGCAGCTTTCGATTTATTAAAATTAGCCTGCTGCAGTGCCTTCCGGATCATCTCCCGTTCGTTATGTTCGGCTATGGCCTTCAGGTCTACTGTGCTGCTGCCTCCGCTTACAGCGGGCTGTACAGATGGCTCTGCTTCTGCTGCCTGTGCCTGTAAAATAAGCTCTTCGGGCAGCTGCTCCTGGCTGATCGTGGTGCTGCGGGTAAGCAGTACTGCTCTTTTCACTGTATTTTTCAGCTCCCTCAGGTTGCCGGGCCAGCTATAGTTTTTAAAGATATCGAGCACTTCACGGTCAAAGCCACTTACTTCTTTTTCCAGCTCCTGATTTGCATTTTTAAGGAAATGCCTTGCAAACAATTCAATATCGGGTGCGCGCTCACGTAAAGCCGGAGCAGAAATTCCAAATTCATTAAGCCTATGGTAAAGGTCTTCCCTGAAACGGCCTTCTTCCACTGCCTGGAGCAGGTTTTCATTGGTGGCCGCTACAATACGAACATCTACCTCATGATCGGTATTACTTCCCAGCTGCCGAACCTTACGTTCCTGCAGGGCACGTAATAGTTTTACCTGCACCTCATAAGGTAAATTACCTACCTCATCAAGAAAAAGGGTGCCGGTATGCGCCTCCTGAAATTGCCCCTTTTTATCGGCATAGGCGCCGGTAAAGGAACCCTTCAGGTGGCCAAACAGCTCACTGGCAGCAAGGTCTTTGGTAAGAGTGCCACAATCTACGGCTACAAACGGACGCTGGCTACGCTTGCTGTTCATGTGGATCATTTTAGCAATGTATTCTTTGCCAGTACCGCTTTCTCCCTGTATAAGCACCGACATACGGGTTGGGCCCACCAGTTCAATAAATTCGCGGATCTGCTCCGCTGCTTCAGACTGCCCCTGCACAAACTCAAGCTCATCAGCAGCTGCACCATTATCCTGAGCTCTTTTCAGGGCAGCCTGTATGGTCATGAGTATTTCATCAGGATTAACCGGCTTGGTAACATACTCATATGCACCCAGCTTCATGGCCCTGACAGCAGTCTTGATATCTCCAAAGCTGGTCATTAAAATAACCGGTGTCTGAGGATGCAGGTTTCTGGATTCCTGCAGCAAGTCTATTCCATCATGATCAGGAAGCCGCAGGTCAGTAAGTACGATATCGAAGGAACCTTCGCGCACCTGCTTCATTCCCTCTTTACCAGTAGCTGCTTCTGTTACGGTAAACTGGTTTTTATTTAAAAAAGTCCGCAGCATAAGGCGGAACATCGGATCATCATCTACTACCAGAACGTGGTTCATTCTATAAAAAAAGGCTAAACAGGGTTAAGGTACAAATTATGCCGTACAAAAAAAAGCGGAGTGCTACTGCTGCACTCCGCATTCTTGGTCATAATCAAAAGTTGAAAAAATACCGTTACCTGAAAAAATAGGTTATGGGGTCCTCAGGCGCTGACATTGAGCGATCTGTGTTCAGAATCTAAAGAATTGTTAACTTACTCTTCGTTTCCTGCAGGTGTATTCTCAGTAGTACGATCTACGCGAGAAAGAAGCTTACCGTCCTGGTCGTAGCGAAGTACAACACCTGGCACTTTAACAGCTACCATGGTCTCTTCAGCTACTACACCTTCTTCAGCAGCATCTTCTGCAATTTCCTCTGTTTGTTCCTGCGAATCCTGGATTTCATCCTGCATGTCTGCCGATACCAGCTCTACTTCGTAATGCACTGCTGCATTTTCAGTACCAGCCTGATCTGCTGATTCACCTTCTACATTAGACAGATTTTGTTTCTGGCTATTTGCGTTAGCCTGAAGTTCTGTTACGGCAACAACCTGCCAGTCTTTGAACTCACCAGATTTTAATGAGCGCTGCACTGACTCAGGCAGCTCCTCAATGTTGATAACCCGACGTCCTGCCTCTGCATTTTCAGGGCTGTCAGACATTCTGTCTATAGTGATGGATTGCTCAGTATCTGTATTGGTTTGTTCTCCTTCAACCGGGGTAGTCTGAGCAAAGGCTACACATGATCCAAATGCTACTGCTACGAAAGTTAATAAGGTCTTTTTCATGTAATTTGTCAATTTTAATATGTATTGTACCAAGGTTATAGGAAAAGACCGTGCCAAAAGAAATAACACCTTCTAAAACCCCGTTTATTGCTCAAAATCGCACTTTTTAAGCCTTTCAGCTAAATTAATTGGTTGAGGAATAGCTCCACAGATGTAGAGATATTCATCTAAAAAGTGTGGAATTTAAGCTAAACCTTACATTTTTATTACACCTGAATTTCAGGGTCTCACCAGCCTTATTGACAGCTGAACCTGATCTCACCCATCCTTGTGCCCGGCTTAACAAACGGAGCAGGAACTGGTTCTATTCTGTATCTATTTTGTCCTGAGCCTTACCTTAACAATGAAATCAGCTCCACCCTCTACAGCCTTTGTTCCTTTACATGAACTGGCGCTCATTGGCGACAGAAGAAGCTGTGCCCTGCTGGATCAGCAGGGAAATATAGTATGGTACTGCCCCGGCAGGTTCGATAAACCAGCCCTGTTAGCTCAGTTGCTGGATCCTGAAAAGGGCGGGAGCTGGCAGCTCAGTACCGAAGGAATCGAATTCAAAAAACGGGCGTATATAGACGACAGCGCCATACTGCAGACGCTGTTTACAGGACCTGCCGGCACCCTTACGCTGGAAGACTGGATGCCCTTAAACGGGAGGTTCTACGGCATCTGCCGCAGGCTTTCTGCCGCACCTGTACCTGTTTCTCTCACCCTTAGCCCCCGCCCCAACTATGCCCGCAGCAAACCTGTACTTGCACTAAAAGATAGCAGACATGCCAGCATAGATTACACCCTGCACCTCTACGCCTCTCATCCTCTGGAAATAAAGGGAGATGTCATTGTCTGCAGCATTCCAAAGGGTGAAAAGGCCTGGTTTGCACTGGCCGAAAAATCATTCAGATGCCATGAAAACATTATAGAGGAATCTTACAACCAAACCCTTAAAAACTGGGCAGAGGTAGCCAGCCATATTACCTACACCGGCCCTTACGAGCAGGAGGTACGAAATTCTCTGCGGCTGCTGCGCATGCTTACCTTCCACACCAATGGTGGCATCATAGCGGCAGCCACCACCTCTTTACCCGAAGTTTTGGGAGGTCAGCGTAACTACGACTATCGTTTCGTATGGCTGCGGGATGCGGCCATGATTGTGAGCGCCCTAACCCGCGCAGGCAGCGATGGCGTGGAAGAAAGGCAGTTTCTTAGCTTTATCTGCTCGGCCATGCGCCGGCTGAAGGAGCCCGTAGTACCCTTTTTTACGCTGGATGAACAACCGGCACCGCATGAAGAAGAAATACCGCTGCAGGGTTACCGCAACAGCAGGCCAGTCAGAATTGGCAACAACGCTAACCACCAGTTACAGCTGGATGCTAACAGCAATGTACTGATTGCTGCAAAGGTTATTTATAATGCGTTTGATACCCGCGAACACTGGGATACCATCAGCATGCTGGCAGATCATATCACGGCACACTGGCAGGACCCCGACCATGGCATGTGGGAAGAAAATTCTAAAGAGCATTTTACCTCCAGCAAAGTAATAGCCGCCTGCAGCCTGGAGTATATCTCTAAACACAGCCGGGACGAACAGGAAAAAAACCGCTGGCAACGAGCTGCGAAGGAGATCAGGAAATTTATTCAGGAAAACTGCCTGACCCGGGAAGGAGCCTATGCAGCTTATGCAGGAGCCCAGACGGTTGACGTGAGCGCCGTGCTGATTCCCATCTGGGGGTTTGTGGATGCCGAAGCGCCAGAAATGCTCAAAACCATTGCTGCTCTGGAACGCGACTACTGCTACAAGCATTTGTACCGCCGCCAGCTAATTGATTTTGATGCCAAAGAAGAAGGTGTTTTTCTGGCAGGCAGCCTGTGGGTAGCACAGTACTGGGTAATGCGAAGGGACTGGCAAAAAGTGGAAGCAACGCTGGAGGCGATTCTGGCTTTTATGAATGATGTGGGCATTATGCCCGAAGAGGCAGATCCCGACACTGGAGAATGGCTGGGCAACCTGCCGCAGACCTTTGTGCATGCATCGCTCATTGGCACGCTGATCGATTATAAAAGGGAACGTTTTGATAAGCCGGAAGCTTAAACCTCTTCACGGGGCATTGGCACCTTGTTTGCCACTACCTCTGTTTTACAGTGCTGTTACCCTCATTAACCAGGCTGCTCCAGACGCTGCAGTTGGGCAAACTGTTCAAACTCATGAGCAGGAAAATGAACAAGCCATCCCTACTCTTCTAACCAAAATCCCCGGATCGCGTTTCAATACTAGGTGCAATACTAAACACTAAACAGCTGCTGCAACTACCTGATTAGATTAGATAAGCACCACAAACTTTTCAGTAGCAACCAAAACTTATCACTATAATGGCTAATAATGTTTTTTTTATTTCTCTCTCTAAAGCCGGCGGCGCCATAGGCCGGGGGCTGCTTGCCGGTTTAGCCGGCACCGTTGCTATTACCATTTCGCAGATGATTGAAATGAAAATAACAGGCCGGGGCAGCAGTGATGCACCCATGAAAGTAGCCGGTAAAACACTTGGGGTAGAACCCAGAGGCGTAGCAGACCTTGAAGCAGCCAAAGCCGAGGATAATAATGACCAGCAGGAAGAAAAGCTGGAGGAAAAAGTAGAGGCAAACAAAGAACAGTTCAGTCAGCTGATCCACTTTGCCTATGGCACCAGCTGGGGCATTGCCAGAGGAGCACTTGATCTGGCCGGTTTACGGGGAGCACCTGCAAGCCTCATCCATTTTGGGCTTGTGTGGGGCACCGCCCTGGTGATGTTGCCTGCTGCCGGGGCTGCAAAACCAGTTACAAAATGGCCCGGAGAACAATTAGCTACCGATATACTGCACCATGCAGTATATGCCGCAGCCGCAGGCGCAGTGTATGATGCCATGCCGGCAGGCAGCTACAGTAAAAAAAGAAAGTGGAATATATTTTCCTAAGCATTGAACATATTATGGAAGAAAGAAAACAAGATGTAGTAGTAGTAACCGGGGCCTCAGCAGGCCTGGGCAGGGCAATTGCCATGGAGTTTGCTAAAAATGGTGCCAAGGTGGCACTGATTGCCCGTGGAAAGGAACGTCTGGAGCAGGCAAAACAGGAAGCAGAAAGTCATGGTGCGCAGGCCCTTACCTTTTCTGCAGATGTTGCCGATGCAGAAGCTATGGAGCGGATTGCCGCTGAAGTAGAAGAAAAGCTGGGCCCCATTGACGTTTGGGTAAACAATGCCATGGTAGGCGTGCTAAGTCCTGTAAAGGAAATGAAGCCGGAAGAATACAAACGTGTAACAGATGTTACCTATCTGGGGCAGGTTTTCGGAACCCTGGCGGCACTTAAGTATATGTTACCCCGTGATAAAGGATGCATTGTATATGTTGGCTCCGCTCTGGCTTACCGGGGCATTCCCCTGCAATCGGCCTATTGTGGTGCCAAACATGCCACCCAGGGCTTTTATGACTCCCTCCGGTCTGAGCTTCTCCACGACAAGAGTAACGTTCAGATCACCATGGTACAAATGCCTGCCATGAACACACCCCAGTTTGACTGGATGCGCAACAGAATGCCTAACAAGCCACGCCCGATGGGTACCATTTATCAGCCCGAGGCAGCTGCCCGAAGCGTATACCATGCAGCTTATCATCCGGAACGTGAATATAAAGTAGGTTTCCCTACCCTGCAGGCTGTACTTGGCAATAAAATACTGCCCATGGTAGGAGATTGGGTGCTGGCAAAAAATGGCTACAAAGGCCAGCAATCAGACGAGCCCAAGGACAAAAATCCCCTTGATAACCTCTTTGAACCAGCGCCGGGCAACTTTGGCTCACATGGCCGTTTTGATGAAAAATCAAAGGAAAAAAGTATAGTAGGCTGGATGGGCCGCCACCAGTCTGTGCCAGCGGCAGCTGCAGCTGTTTTAGCCGGCGTTATTATTGCAGGCATTGTATTTAATAAATAGATAAACAACCTACTTAGAGGCTCCGCAAGCTGAACTCTGATAACAGATTGGAGTTCAGCTTGTTTGCTGCCTCACCAGCAAAGGAAAAAATATAAAACTGTTAACTCCTTTGCTTTAAAACAGACATTGAAAAAGATGAACAGATTAATATACTACCTCCTGCTGATATTGCCTTTATACTTGATGACTGCCTGTAATGATAGTGATAACAGCCGGCAGGCTGCTGTAAAACAAAGCAACGGCAATGGTGAAGAAAATACAGGAATTAGCTTTCAATACTCTAAGGAGGAAGCCGGCAGGATCATTGAGCAGTGGGTTGATTCTACGGAACTGAAAACAGACCTCCCCAAAATAAATGAAGAGGGGGTGGCCGAAGATATTTTTACTTTCTACAGTAAACGGAACTTCATCCCTGCCTGGAATGCCAGCACTGCATCCCGCCTGGTAAAGATCACCCAAAACATTGATCAGGAAGGGCTAAACCCGGCTTCCTATCCAATAGACACCATTCAAACCCTTATGCAGCAGGCGCAACAGGAAAATAGTGCAGAAACCGGCGCTAAACTGGATATACTGCTTTCTGCCACCTATTTAAAGCTTGCAGATGTTATTGCCACCGGCAAAGTAAAACCCGGCAATTTCTACAAATCGTGGCATATCAAGCCTGAAGCTCCGGATACCCTCTATACCCATCTTCAGGAAGCAGTAGATAACGGAGATGTAAACGCCTCCCTGGATTACTTCAGGCCCCGCTTTGACCAGTATGAAAAGTTGCAGCAGTACATTGAAACTTATACTGAAATTGCCAAAAATGGAGGCTGGCCTAAAATTGATGGCACCGGAGAACTACAACCTGGAGATTCTAGCCAGCGGGTAGAAACAATCCGCCAGCGGCTACACCTCAGTGGCGATCTTACAAGCGGGCCGGCTGAATGGACAAATCCTGCCGTTTATGATTCCTCTCTTGTATCGGCAGTGAATAATTTTCAGCTGCGTATGGGATTAGAGGTACAGCCTGCCATAACCAGCGAAGTAATAGAAGCCATGAATGTACCCGCCGAAACGCGCCTGAAGCAAATTGCGCTGAACCTGGACCGCATACGCTGGTTTTCTTCCGGAGACATGCCACCTACCTATGTACTGGTAAACCTGCCTGAGTACAAACTGCAGGTAGTGGAAGACGGAGAAAAAATTAAAACCATGAAGGTGGTGGTTGGTAAACAAATGAACTCCACTCCTATTTTCAGTGATAAAATTCAGTATGCTGTATTCTCTCCTTACTGGAATGTTCCGAACAGCATTGCCACAGATGAAATCTGGCCCAAAGCCAGAAATAACCCTGGCTACCTGAGCCAAAGACACTACGAAGTGCTTGATGGCTGGGGAAGTGACGCCAAAATTATCAATCCTTCGGAGATAGACTGGGATAACCTGCGCAATTACCGCATTCGCCAGAAACCGGGACCCTGGAATTCTTTGGGAAGGGTAAAGTTTATGTTTCCCAACGATTATGCAATTTACCTGCACGATACTCCCGCAGATCATCTGTTTGATGAATATACCCGCGCTTTCAGCCATGGCTGTATCCGTGTAGAAGAACCCGCCTGGCTGGCCGACTGGCTTTTTCCACAATACAACAGGCAGGAAGTGAGAAGTAAGATGAACAACACAAACCGTGATGTGGTAAGCCTGGAGCAGGATGTTCCTGTTTATATTTTATACCTTACATCATTTGTGGATGATAACGGAAACATAAACTTCCGCGAAGACCTGTATGAGTTGGATAAAAGACTCACTCCACAGTTTGATGTGATATAAGGCGCTGTATGGATTTAAACCGCCCGGGCTTAGCACAATGGCAAGATATCTGGCAGCCTAATACATAGCCTTGCCTGATGCGGTAGTATTACAAATGAAGTATAGTACATCCACCCTTATACGCCGTCTCTATGATTTTAAAGGTACACCCTTTATAGCGCTTGCTGTGGGAGTGCTGTTTGTACTGGAGAAACGCTATGCCCTGCGAAAGCAAAATAGGCCGCTGCAGGAGCGGCTTAAAACCAATGCAGCCATTGTAAGCACTGCCGTACCGGTGCTCCGGCTTATCCTCATACCAGCCATGGTGCAGGCTGCAAGGCTGGGCCAGCAACACAGGATTGGCCTGCTGCACCACCTAAGAGCCCCGCAGTTGTTGAAGGATGCACTGGCCTTTGCCGCACTGGACTGGACCAATTATATCTGGCACAGGCTTAACCATCGCTGGCCCCTCATGTGGCGGTTTCACCAGGTGCACCACTCCGATCTGGATATGGATGTAAGCACCGCACTGCGCTTTCATGTAGGTGAGCTGTTTACTTCTGTGCCCTTTAAAGGAGGGCTTTTATTACTTTTTGGTGCTTCGCCAAAGGCAACGCTGGTGTATGAGGTATTTTTTGAACTGGCCAACAACTTTCACCACAGCAACCTGCGCCTCCCAAAACAAACAGATAGTCAGCTGGCAAAGCTAGTTGTTACACCACGCATGCACGGCATCCACCATTCGGTAGTAGAACAGGAAACCAACAGCAACTTTTCAGTAATTTTCAACTTTTGGGACCGGCTGCATGGCACCCTCAGGCTGGATGTTCCGCAGGAAAGCATAGAAATTGGAGTTCCCTATGTGCGCCGGCATCTGGCAGCAGACAAACTGCTGAAAATGCCCTTTGCAACTGCCCCTGCATGAGAAAGTATATTTACCTGGGCGACCGCCAGACAGATCCAGCACTGAAAGGTAAACTTTGTTTTGCTGTTATGCGAAAGGATGGCAAGTGCATCAGAGGCAGAAATGGCAGCATGCTGGTGGAGTTCAGTAGCGGCCGCATAGCAAATGTTATCGGCAGGCTGCTGCGGAAAGTGTAACAGCAGCAGCTGAAGTTTCTGCAGCAGGTAATTTAGCTTCTTTGTTTTTATGGCTACAGCGCCAGTTAAGATAGTGCCCCAGGGCAACCATGCTTCCCCCACTGCTGGTCATAAGCAGCTCCAGAACAGCTGTAGGCGCAGCTAATACTCCTGCTAATAACAGGCTAAATCCGCATAACATAACCAGTAATACGCCTTTTCGGCGGTGCTTTACATAAGATAGCCGCAAAGAAATGGCTGCTATCAGAAAACTGCCTGCCAGCATTATACCTTCAGTTATAAAATCTTCCGGAATAGAGTGTTGCGCCAGGGGCAACAGCATCAAAAGTAAGGGCAATAGCGCACAGTGCAATGCACATAAAAGTGAGGCAAAAAATCCAATTGCATCCAAATGTAAAGAGACAAACCGGGGCCGCATTAGCAAAAAGTTTACTTGATTATACGGCAAAGATAGACAAGGCTTGACTTTGATGCAACACAGTTGCAATTAATATTTAATGCTCCTCGTTCTTGTGAGCTGGTAAAGCCAAATCTCGACATACAGCTGCCTGGCAGGTGCATCTAAAAGGCAGCATCATTCTTGATTGTTGCTGCCACTGTTATAGTTTGTAAAGGAAATACGGCTGGAAATAGGCACTTTCTTGGTTCTGCCCTGCTCTAAAATGCTCCGCAGGCTATAGTTCTTCAAACGCTTATCTTCCACCAGTTTTGCTACTTTTCTTAGGCCCCGGCCGGTGTAAATACCACCAAAAGGTTCTGCAAAACTTTCTTCCTGATACACATAAAAATCAGCCAGCGTACTTGCCTGGTAAATACGGATAAGGCTGAAGAGGGTGTTAAACTGCATATTGACCATGTCGCAGGCCATCAGCAGCAGGTCCCAGTGCTCGTATTGCTGGTGTACACTTAGCAGACCATTCAGGGGGCCCGAAACCGAAACAGCATCGATCACCAGCTGCTCCCGGGCAAAAATTTTGCTATAGGTATTTAGTTGTGCGCCGTTTACCGATACTACTACCGGTAACTGCAGGGACTCCAGCTTGTCGGCCACGTGTTTAGCCCAGCAGGAATCCCCAATTGGCATCAGCCCTTTATCACGTCCCATCCGCTTACTCTCTCCTCCACATAGCACCACTCCCAGTAAAGGAGTTTTTAAATAAGATTCCTGTGCGCGGAGTAAAAGATTAAATGTTGTCATTCTGAAATACCAGGATAAAAAAATACATGATAACGGCAGCTAAGCAGTAGTTACTTAACCCATTACCCATTCTTCAGGGCTACTAAGCTTTACACCAAAAACTATTTCTTATCGGAATGACCCAGGCTTTTATCGGGGTTTACTTTGTCACGTACCAGCTGCTTAAGCTCTTTTATTTCCGGAAACCTGCCTGCTTCCTTGCGATCGAATATAGATTCGTTATTTACCCTGATATTGAATCGGCCGCTTACTTCGCTGGGCTGAATGAGGACACCGTATACATCATCCGTAAAGGTTGTTAACAGTTCCTGGGCCATGTAGGCAGCACGCAGCATCCAGCCGCATTTGGGGCAATATTCTATCGTTACTGTTGGTTTCATGCAGCCAATGTAGGTTATGCGTGGGGCTGATCAAATTCGTAGATATGTTTGTTGGCATCGCCCGTTATCTCCTGGCAATTGCAGTTGCCACCCCATTTATAGGTGCCATCAGTAAAATACTCACATTTCCAGATGGGTACTTCGTGCTTGATAAAATCAATGATATAACGATTGGCTGCATAGGCTTCTTTTCGGTGGGGCGATGCGGTAATGACCACCACGGCCGATTCTCCCACCCCAACTTTGCCTGTTCGGTGCTGGGCAAGGGCTATGCTAAGATTCCAGCGATTTTTAGCTTCTTCCAGCACCTGGGCAATCATTTTAGCGGCCATGGATTCATGAGCCTCATATGCCAGATAATCTACCGACTTGCCCAAATTATTATCCCGGACATCTCCGCTGAAAAGAACAACAGCCCCTGCCTGCGGATGGTGAGCCGAAGCCAGCAGGCCTACGAGATCAAGAGAAGTAGCGGATAAATACGGTGTGGTCATTGATAATAGAATCAGGAGTAAAAAAAATCAAAATTTAGGATGTCTTCAGCTGTTATCTCTTCAATACACCATCAGCCGCCACTGCTGGGAGGCAAAATACTGATGGTATCCTCTTTCTGCAGCCTGTAATCATCTTTTACAAAGGTATCGTCAACAGCAAAGCGGCAAACACTAAGGATTCCTCCCGCTGCACCATTCTTTGCAGCTAAATATGTTTTAAGGGCTTCTACAGTTTGTATAGGCTCCGCTAATTCAAACTCCTGCTCAAAATGCTCTTTCAATGATGCAAAAACCTGTACTTTCATATTTTAGATTTGTTCTTTCCCTGGTACCGGCGCAAGTTTCCGCTTGCGCCCCTGATTGCTTTAATCTTCTACAAGATGGGTAAAAATTTACCCCCCAATCTCCAGCATGCTTAATTCGCTGCCGGTAAACTTTAATGTTTGTTTTTGTAAAAGCGCCTGGTTTAAGCTATTTCTCAGCTCTTCCCGACTATCTAAACCTTTGATGGTGATGGGATTGTTGCTGCTCAGGCAGCCGTATATATTACCCTGCGCATCCAGCCGAAGGCGGTTGCAGTCGTGGCAGAAAGGCTGGCTCTCATTGGCAATCATGCCAAAGCTGTGGCCTTCTGAAGTGCGCCAGTAGTTGGCAGTTGCCGAGCTTTTTCTCACCTCCGGCTTAAAGGAATATGCACCCGACATATGGGCCAGCACTTCCTCCTGTGTATATAAATACTGATCGGCGTGCTGGTGCAGGTGGCCCATGGCCATTACCTCCAAAAAGCGGATCTGAATATTTTTAGAGAAAGCATATTGTGCCAGTGGCAGGATCTGGTCGTCGTTCAGATCACGCATGATCACTGTATTGATTTTCACCTCCAGCCCTGCCTCCAGGGCTGCATCTATGCCGTTAAGCACCTTCTGCAGGCCACGGCGCTTGCTCATGCGGTAAAAAGTAGCTTCATCTGCTGCATCCAGAGAAACGTTTACCGACTGAAGGCCTGCTGCTTTCAGGGATTTTGCCAGGCGCTCCAGCATAAATCCATTGGTGGTAATTTTGATATCGGGAATGCCCATGGCCCTGATGCCTTCCACCAGCAGGGGAAGATCGTGGTAAAGCAGTGGTTCTCCACCTGTAAGCCTGATGGTTTCCAGGTCCAGTTCTTTATGTAGTTTGGAAATGTGATCCAGAAAATTTTGTACCGGTGCCTGAGCCTTTTTGAACATATCAGTATTTTCACCCAGGGTGCAATACACACAGCCCAGGTTGCAGGCACTTAAAAGGCTAACCCTAAGTGTCTTAAAAGTTCTTCCGTACTGGTCTATTATATCGTGCATCACATAAAGAAAATTAATTTAACGGAAGCAAGCAAAAGCACTGTGCTTAGCAGAAAGCGTACCGTTGGCATGGCAAAGCGGTGGCTGCCAAACCAGGCCCCTGCAGCCCCTCCTGCTACGGCAGCTACAAACCAGAGCCCTGTAGCATAGGTAAGCTCAAACCCCTGCCCTGTGTTTCCCAACAGGCCCGCTAAAGAATTTAACACAATAAACAAGCTGCTTACGGCAGCTGCTTCCTTGGCATTTGCCCAGGCCAGTAATATAAGAACAGGACTTAAGAAAATGCCGCCGCCTATGTTTAAAAGCCCGGCCATGAATCCCATCATGCCGCCCAGCAGGAGGGCCAGGGCCAGGTTTACCGGCTGCGCCTGATCCTGCTCCCGGGGGCCAAAGCCCAGCAGGCGAATAAGAGGCACCACTAATGCAATTCCCAACAGCAGGTGAAAGTTCCCCTCCGGCAGTTTTACCATTGATCCTATAAACGCCAGTGGAATGGAGCTAATCAGAAAGGGCCAGCAGCGGTCCCAGCGAAAATAGCCTGCCCGGTAAAATTGTATAAAGCCAATACCAGCCACTACCATGTTAAGCACCAGAATAAGGGGCTTGTACAGCAGTACCGGCACTGCAAACAAAGATAATACTGCTAAATATCCACTTGCACCCCCATGCCCTACCGATGCATATAAAAAGCCAACAATCAGCAGGGAAAGGGCGATCAGCAGATCAGGGTTCATAGATTAAATTAGGTTGTGGCGCCTGCACGGGTCTAAAATCTTCTTTAGGAGCCTCGCAGGTTGGACATTGGTATGTTTCCAGGGCTTCAAAAGCAGTACCCGCTGCAATATTATATAAAGGATCTCCAAATTTATCACTATAAATGGTAAAGCAATATTTGCACTGATAAACCTGCTGCAATGGCTGCTGCTCTACTCCCTTTTCGGTTTCCACATAGACGGGATTCAGCAGGAAATCAGGCTCATTCTTTAATTCATAGTAAAAGTTACACAATTCTATTAAAGTTTCACTAAGCGCTTCTTTTGTCACCTCTTTTTTAAAGCAGATAAATTCTTTTGAATTAGGATTGAAATCGCGGGTGTACAAGATCTCAAAAAGCTCCTGCTCCGGATCTGTACCGGCCGTTACGGTATGATGAGTCCTGATGATGATAGAACCAAACAGGCCGGTTTTGGGCTGTGTTTTAATGGCAAAGCAAAGACGGTAGGTGCGTACATCTTCCTCGTTAAATTTGTTTACCAGGTCAGTTTTCAGCTTCAGGCCAAACTCGCAGCGGTCTTCTATCTGCCAGTTTAGTTCGTTCGAGGCATGACGCACATTGATACGGTGCTTACCCAGTACCCCATCCCACAAATGCCGCTCTGCCATGCCAATGCCTTTTACAATCAGCGACTTCCAGGGAGTGGTGTAGAGCTGGCCTATACGTGTTTGCAGGCTTACTTTGCAAAGGTCTTTCAGGAACGAAAGCGAAAAAAGCTCATCGCGCCGGTAAATTCCAAGCCACAGCTTATGATCGTAACGGTTAAAGCCTTCGTAATAGGGAAGGGTAAAATCGGGCAGCTTTAGTGGGTTTTCGATGGGCTGCAGTACAAAGTTACCTGCAGCACTCACAATATCGTGCAGGTAGGTTCCGTTAATGCCGGGCTGATCGTAAAACTTATCCTTGTGCGCAAAAATAATGCGTTCTACCAGGCTGCTAAGGCCGGGAATATCTTCTGAATACACCAGGGAAGGCCAGCTGTAAATAATATTGGTTTTTGGAAAGCGGATATAGAGGAACCAGTAATTGCTGGTATCCGAGGCAATAAAATTCAGGTTACCGGTAAAGAAGGGCACAAAGGTCTGGCTGCTATCCACCAGGTTGATCTTTAGCTGCGGCCGGTAATCGAAACCGTCCAGAATATCTTTATATACCCCTTCCCGCAGCCAGTTGGCGTGGTAAAAAACATCTTCAGTAACATAAGAGCTAAGGATATTGGGGTGCTCATCGGCATTCAGCTCAAAGATGATGTTGGCCCTGACAAGTTCCTCACTAAGCCCCTGCAGCCGTTCCGGGGCTACCTCTAAAAACAGTTGTTGCCTGTTACCAATGCGCAGATAATGGACCCCTGCTTTTTCTGCTGCCTGCAGGATCTGGTAAAAATCTCCCGCCGGCACAATGCCGCCCGGAAGGTTGATCTTTATGGTATAGGTGTTGGTTGTCATGGTGGTCTGATTTTAAATATTGGGGCTGACAGTAGTGCCAGCGGCACGTATCAATTCAGTCAGCATTCGCTATAATGAAGCATTAGGCGCTTACACCACCTTTGCCACAGCCAGCGCCTCCAGGCTTTCATTCAGTATCTTTTTTACCTCGGGCCGGCAGGAACCGCAGCCAGTACCAGCACCGGTTTGAGCGCAGAGGGTCTTAAGATCACTGCAGTTACCTTCTGCTATCTTGTTGCGAATGTTGTCGCTGCCTACATTGTTGCAGCTGCACACCAGCTTGCCCAGCACGGGTTCCGATTTTGCACCGCTCCGCAATAGCTGCAGGCGTTTTTCGCTTAGCTCCACCCGGTTGGAGATAAGGTCGCGGAACTCCAGGAACTCCGATTTATCACCAATCAGGATTGCGCCAACCAGCCTGTCCTGGTGAATAATGCATTTCTTATAATAGCGCTTGGCCTTATCGATGAACACCACCTCCTCATAGTTAACCTCATCCGGACATTCGGGCAGACCAATGCTGCACAGGTCGAAGCCATGAATTTTGATAATGTTCATAAAGGTGCTGCCTTCGTAGTAGCTGGCAATATCGCCGTTCAGGTACTGGGCCACCACTTCGGCCTGCTGCTCGGCTGCAGCTGTTATGCCATACAGAATACCTTCAAACTCTGCTATTTCGCCAATGGCAAATACATCGGGATCGCTGGTTTGCAGGCGCTCGTTTACCAGCACGCCCCGCTTGCAGTCCAGGCCGCAATCGCGGGCCAGCTCCAGGTTAGGCACGGTACCAATGGCAATGATCATGGCATCGCAGTCTATGCGCCGGCCGCTTTTTAAGCCAACTCCAGTGAGGCGGGAGCGGCCGTAATAGAGCTGCACTTCATCATCGTAGTAAATATCGCAGCCCTGGTCTACCATTTCCTCGTGCAGCAGCTGGCTCCCAAGCACATCGAGCTGACGGTCCAGGAAGCGGGAAACACGCTGAATAATGGTGATCTTTACGCCTATCTCCCTCAGGGACGCGGCCATCTCAAGCCCCAAAAGGCCACCACCCACGATTACTACATGAGCATTCTCCGGCAGGTGATTTTTAAAATTATCTGCATCGTTGCGACTGCGCATGGTAAAGATGCCAGGCAGGGAAGGCACATGCCGGGGTACTGCCGCACGGCTGCCGGTAGCCATCAGCAGCACATCATAGTCCGTTCTGTTGCCGCGCGAGTCAATTACATATTTTTGGCTACGATCTATCTTTTCCACACTCACCCCGCGCAGCAGCTGTATGTTGTACTGGGGTTCTTCAGAGTCTTTCATCTTCACCAGCTGTTCCCACTGCTGCTGCCCACTGATGTAGTCGGGCAGCATTACCCGGTTGTAGAATGGAAAGTCTTCTTTGCTGAAGATTGTAATCTGGTCGTTGGGGTTGATCTCGCGATAAGATTTTACAAAGCCATAGGCACCTGCACCGGCACCAATGACCACAATGCGCTGAAAAGGCTTTCTGTACTTCTCTACCTTTACCGCACAGTATTTAAAATCAGGCTCTTTGGAGATGGGGTCCAGCAGATCGGAGGTTACATTGTTGGCACGGTTCAGGTCGCTGCCTAAAATTTTACCCCAGTGCATGGGCAGAAAAACAACACCCCGCTTAATGCTGGCAGAAAGCTTTGCCTTTACCCGCACCTCTCCCCTGCGGGAGCTTACCACCACCACATCGTTTTCGCCAATCTGCAGCGCTTCGGCATCGGCCGGGTGTATCTCTAGAAACGACTGGCTGATGTGTTTTTTGAGCTTGTTTACCTTGCCGGTCTTGCTCATGGTGTGCCACTGATCGCGAATACGGCCGGTGGTGAGAATAAGCGGAAAATCTGCGTTAGGCTGCTCACTCCGGAACACCACCGGGGGCGCATGCAGCCGGGCTTTTTTGCTGGGAGTATAGAAAATTTTATCGGTGAACAGGCGTTTGGTTCCGTCACCCTCCTGCCCGCTCCTGTACGGCCACTGCAGTGTTTTCTTCACTTTCAGCAACTCGTAGCTCACACCGCTCACATCAATATTGGTACCGGCAGTGAGGCGGGTATGTTCCTGATAAATATCGGCAAAGCCGGGAAAATCGAATCCCCTGAAGCCCATTTTTTGGGCAAAGCGGCAGATGATCTCCGCATCGGGCAGGGCTTCGCCGGGCGGCTCAGTAATCTTGCTCATGTAGCTGATGCGCCGCTCGGAATTGGTCATGGTGCCCTCCTTTTCCGTCCAGGCAGCGGCTGGCAGTATTACATCGGCATACTTCAGGGTTTCGGGCTTATTGCTGATCTCCTGCACCACCACAAACTTAGCTTTCTTCAGGCCTTCTTCGGCCATGCGCGCATTGGGCAGACTGGTAAGGGGGTTGGAGCACAGGATCCAGATAGCTTTTAAGCGGCCATCGTTCAGGGCTTCGAACATTTCTGTTGCGGTAAGTCCTGGTTTTTCGGAAATGGTAGTGCCACCCCAGAACTGCTGCACCTCTGCCCGGTGGGCGGGGTCGTTCAGGTTGCGGTGTGCAGCCAGCAGGTTGGAGAGTCCGCCTACCTCGCGGCCACCCATGGCATTGGGTTGCCCGGTCAGGGAGAAAGGGCCCGATCCTGGCTTGCCAATGTGGCCGGTAATGAGGCTAATGTTGAGTAAGCTTAAATTTTTGTCTACTCCTACCGCACTCTGGTTGAGGCCCATGGTCCACATAGAGATAAATCCTCTGGCATTGCCAATATAGCGGGCTGCCAGGCGAATATCGTCTTCGCGCAGGCCACAGATCTGCGCTGCTTCTGCCAATGTTTGCTTAAACACCTCATCCTGGTACTGCTCAAAACCCTGGCAGTGGTGTTTGATAAAATTCCAGTCTATATCGCCGTTCTCGATCAGCAGCCGGCCAATGGCATAGTTCAGCACCACATCGGTACCGGGGGTAAGCTGCAGGTGCAGGTCGGCAATAGAGCAGCTGTCGGTGGCGCGGGGATCTACTACTACAATTTTCACCTCCGGATTGGCTGCTTTGTGAGCTTCTACCCGCTTCCAGAGAATAGGATGGCACCAGGCAGGGTTTGCCCCTGTTACATAAAAGCAGTCGGCCAGCTCAATATCATCATAGCAAATGGGCACACTATCTTCTCCCAGGGCCATTTTGTAGCCGGCTACCGCACTGCTCATACACAGGCGAGAGTTGGTATCGATGTTGTTGCTGCCAATAAAGCCCTTAATAAGTTTGTTGATTACATAATATTCCTCGGTAAGGCACTGGCCGGAGGCATAAAAAGCAACAGACTCAGGCCCGTATTTATCAATAAAGGTTTTAAACACGGCAGCAGTCCGGTGCAGGGCACTATCCCAGCTAACCCTTTGCAGCGGCATGTTTTTGTTGTAGCGCATTTGCGGGTAGAGCAGCCGGTCGCTTTTATCATTCACCGTGTACTGTAGATTTAGGCCCTTGCTGCACAACATACCCCTATTTACAGGATGGTCCTTATCGCCCTCTACTGTTACCGTTCCGTCTTTCTCTTTAGAGACCACTACCCCACAGCCTACGCCGCAATAGCAGCAGGTGCTGGTGTAGGTTTGTTTATGTTGTATGTTCTGCGACATGGTTTAAATTTTATAAAACCGGCAGCAACGCCTGTTTAAAAGTGTTAGGGCTTTTGCCTTTAAGCAGAGACTCTCCGGCAGCCTTGTTGATATCTTTTTAATCAACTATTGCCGCATGTGCTTTTCAGAACATGCGGCAATAGCAATACCAGCTCCTACTATATCAGCTGCTTATGCCTCACTGGGCTCATACACAAGCGCTCTTGATTTTTCCACTTTTTGTTCCCCCATCAGGTAATCCATTTCTGCCTGTGCTTCTTTTTCCATGGCAGGTGTAAAACGCACCAGTAAGGTCAGAACAGATGTAATAGCTACTACAATACCAATGATAAACAGCGCTTCGGGATAAGAGAGGCTCTCTACCTTGAAGAGAAAGCCTGCCGCTACAGCACCGGCATTACCACCAGCACCCACAATACCCGCTACAGTGCCCATGGCCTTTTTGTTGATAAATGGCACTACCGAGAAGGTAGCACCTTCGGCCATTTGCACACAGAGGCTAAAGCCAATCATGGCCGCAATAGAAAGGGGAAGCACCGTCATTTGAGAGAAGAGCATGAGCGCAAATCCCTCCAGCAGGATGATGATGCCTAAAAACCATACCCTGCCGGAAAGACCCCAGCGCAGACCTGCTTTGTCGCCAAAAAATCCGCCAAGTGTACGGGCAAAAATGTTCATGAGTCCGAACAGACCTGCTATCAATCCTGCAGTAGCCAGGTCCAGCTGAAAGAAATCATGATAATAAATTGCAGCAATATTATTGATGGTCAGCTCAATGCCAAAGCAGGCGCCGTAGATTACAAACAGGGCCCAAACCCTGATATCGGCAGCGGCCTTCCAAAAGGGTACACTTTCTTTCTTTTTCTGGCCAAGAGTTATTTTAACATCTGATTTATTGCCATGCGGATAATCTGTAGTATAGAAATAATAGAGAATACCGCAGATGATCATGGCTATACCAGGCACAACCATGGCCAGGCGCCAGGCCTGTGCATCTAAAAAACCCAGGCCCACAAATCCGGCAAAAATGAGTGGCATTACCATTTGCGTTACCCCTCCACCCAAGTTACCCCAGC
The DNA here is from genome assembly GCA_000597885.1 of Flammeovirgaceae bacterium 311. NCBI lineage: Bacteria > Pseudomonadati > Bacteroidota > Cytophagia > Cytophagales > Flammeovirgaceae > Flammeovirgaceae bacterium 311. Next base: position 4,556,465 of record CP004371.1, on the reverse strand, counting down.
CAGCCGTGGTAGCATTGGCAGTGCCTACTACGTTGGGAGCAAACATCATGGTGGTATGGTACTGGGTAATCACAAAGGAGGCTCCGATCACACCAATGGCCAGCCTGAAGAGCAAAAAGCTTTCGTAGCTGTTGCTAAAGCCGATGAACATCACCGGAATGGATCCCAGGATCAGCACCAGCGTATAGGAGATCCGCGGACCAATTTTATCGCACAGCCAGCCAATCAGCAGGCGGGCAATAATGGTAACCGCAACTGATGCAATAATAATATTTCCTATTTCGGCTTTGGTAAGCGCAAGTTCATCGCGCACTACAGCCATGAGCGGCGCAATACCGAACCAGCCAAAGAAGCACAGGAAAAACGCAAACCAGGATAAGTGGAAAGTACGCATCTGTATCGACTTAAGGCTGAATAGTTTGATAGAGGTTGCTTTTCCTTTAAGAGCATTCATGATTGTGTTGCTTTAGGTTTATGTTGGAAAAAATGATCAGTGGCCCTTCCCGGAGAGCCAGGTAAAAAAATATTTATGAGGGATTTGATTTGAACAGTACCGGTTTGAAGGTGAGCATAAGCCAGGCCCACTGATTAAAGCTGCTCCCCTGCTTTCCCTTTAGTAATTCCATAGAAGAGGTGGCATACAACTGCGAATAGCCCAGCTTCAGGTTAAAATCAGGAGCTACATTCAGGTTATAGATCAGGTCAATTTCTTCTCCCAGCCGGGAGGATACAGTACCTTCTGCCTCAACAGGACTGTAAACCGATACCGGCGATTCGAAATGGTGGAAGTGTGCCAGCAGCGCTCCTTTATTTCCCAGCTTAAAGCTCGTTTTCAGGTATACATCTACCAGACCTGCTGTGCGGCCACCCTGCCCGTGGTTATTGCCTACATAGAAGTAATCCATGAGGCCGTAGAAGGCATGATTGGTTCCATACAGGGGCACAAAAGCCCTGTTCTTTTCATCGCCGGGCTCGGAGCCGGAGAGGAAATCTGCCCCTAGCGTAAGCGGTGCTATTTTACTGGCAAGGGTAGCATTGGCAGCAGCCAGCCAGGCCTGCACTGTATTGCCGGCAGGATCTTTACCCCCCTGAAAGTAGAGCTCGGCACCCAGTTTAAGCTTTCCCAGCTTACGCTCCCCAAGCACCCCATAGGTCTGGCGGTAAAACATCAGGCTGTCGCTGCTCCGCTGGCGCCCGTCGTTAAACAGCAGGGCCGATAGCTTGCCTCCGGTCCAGTCTTTGTGCAGCCAGAGGTACTGCATGGTTTTGTAATTATCGATACCGCCATAAAAGGTGCTGTTAAGCTTAACAGGCTCCAGTGGTACATTTTGGTTAAAAGCAGCCCCCACATGCAAGGCAAAGCCGGTGCTGTCGGTATACATCAGCAGGGCTGCATCGTGGCTGCGGCCCTGCTGCGCCCAGTCCAGGTTGCCTAAAAAGCGCGCATTGTCATAATCGAGTTCCTGCCGGCCAGCCCTTACTGAGAGGCGTGGTGTAATGGCATATTCTCCCCAGGCTTCATACACATTGAACAGGGACGGATCTGCTTTATAGATCTGGCTTGTATTGCCCCAGATACGCACATCCTGAAGCGACAGCCGCACTTTTAGCCTGTCGGAGCCATAACTGGCATAGAGGCGGGACCGCTGCTCCACAAAGAAGGCCGGGGATTCATTTGCTCCACTTACGGTTTTAAAGCCATCACGAAACTCAGCCCTGGGACGTATTTCAGCAGACAGGGAGAGCTGCGCCCGGGCTACGCCTGCACCTGCTAACAGCATTGCTGCCGTAATCAGCAGTTTGTTGAGAATGGATCCCTTTTTGATCATGAGGCTCGGTTATGGGTGATAATAGGCTCTACTGTTGCGGATCGGGGCTTTTGCCTTTGCTAAGCCTGGATACTACTGCTCTGTCTCCCACCTGCTGGTGTGAGTGTAGTATGCTACGTTTGCCCTGCCTCCCTGCCGGATTAAAGCAGGGTGGTATTGAGCGGAATCAGGTTAATAACAGTACCTCTTTTAATTACCTGGTGCCCCGCCAGGTGAACGCCAAGTGCATGCGCTCCCACACCAGCCCGAATATCTCCTGAACCGTTGATGGAAAAGGGGAGCACGCCAGATGATATAGCATCTATCTTTACAGGAAAAAATTCTGTGAGGCCATGGCTTTTTTCACGTTGCTCCAGCAAGGTAGACTGGTACACCGGCTGCTTTAATCCAAAGCTGCTATATAAAAACTCTTCGATGAACAGGGTGAAGGTAACCAGACAGGAAAACGGATTGCCCGGGAGCGCAAACACCACGCCTCCCCTGGGTAGTTTTCCAAAATAGATCTCTTTGCCGGGCTTGATGGCTACCTGGTGAAACACCTGCTCAACACCTAACTTCTTCAGTACCTGTGGCACCATTTCAGCATCTCCCGACGATACACCTCCATTCAGGATGATGATATCATGCGTAAGTGCTTTCTGCAAGGCCAATGTCAGTAAGGTTTTATTGTCCGGAAGGTGTTCACACAAATCGGGCTTGATCTTCCACTTCCGGAGCAGGGCCAGCAGCAGGTGTTTGTTGCTATTGCGCACCTGTGCACCCGATACCGCTTCCTTCACCGGCACAATTTCATTTCCGGTAGTATAAAGTGCCACACGGGGCATCCGCTCTACCATCAGTGTTTTTTTACCAACTCCTGCCAGCAGGCCAATTAGTGAGGGATCACAGGCAGTCTGGGCTGGTACGATCATTTCATGGGAGCGGATGTCTTCTCCAATCCGGACAATATTCTGATAAGACTTAATCCTATCGGGCAACATCAGGGTGCCGTGGCCGTATTCCAGCGCCTCCTCCCGGTGCACCAGCACATCGGCACAGGGAGGCACTGCTGCTCCGGTCATTACCTTATAACAGGCCCCCGGCGCCAGCTCAGCTTCATGGATCTGTCCGGCATATAAGGTTTCCTGTATGCTGTAATCGCGTCTTCCGCATTCCCAGTCGCTGCTGCGAAAGGCAAAGCCATCCATCGATGCCCTGTTAAAAGGGGGATAGTCGCGGTCTGCAAATATATGTTCAGCCAGCACCCTGCCATCCGCATCATCCAGGGCAACGCGCTCCCGCCCGAAAGACCCGGCATGAGCGTTGATAAGCTGGAGTGCTTCTGTGTATCTGACTAGCTTTTTTTCTGTAAGAGTAGTAGTTGTAATTGTTTTCATCCAGTGATTTTCCTATTCATCATTTAGTAGGCATAGCCGGCTGCTGCACGGGGCGCTGCAGCAACTCAGTTTTTTCTTCAGCTCACTTATTAGGCAGCTACGATCAGGGCGTGGGCTGTGGAACCCGCTATTTCACGGTTCTTTCTGACTGTCAGGATGTACATCAGTTCATACCCCCGCATGGCTGATGCATTACCCCGGACATTGCGTTTCAGTAGTGCTGTTACGCCAATCGCCGCAATGCTGCGTGGCTCCAAGCCCTTCCCCCCTGTCGTAGGATTGATAAAAAATTATCTTTTACTTCTCCAGGCCTAAATACACCCTGTCTTCCACTACTTTCACAGGATAGGTCTTGATCTGGTAATCATCGCCGCTCAGGCACTCGCCGGAAAGCAGCGAGAATGTTTTTTTATGAAAAGGGCAGGCCACTTTAGGTTCACAGGTATCGCCTGAGCTGCCTATCATGCCTCTTGCCAGTACCATCTGCTGCTTGTGCGGACATAGATTCTGGGTAGCATACCAGGCACCCCTGCGGCTAAAATTGAAGATGGCAATCTGCTCCTCTCCTACTTTAACACAGGCACCTCCATTCTCGGGCACATCCTCTGCATAGCAAACAAACATCCATTCCACCGAGCTTTCTATTTCCAGTACTAACATAGTCTTGAGTTTTGTTAGAATCTATTATTTTCTATTAACAGGCTTGCCCCTCATTACTGATTTGCCGCCGTACTCTCTACTGCTTACCATTCCTTGGCTTTTACCTGCTCCCGCATGGGCTCAAAGCGTGCATTCGGATCTTTTTCCTGTGGCGCATTCACAAAGTGCACAAACCGCTTGCGCAGCTCAGGACTGTCAACCACCTCTTTCCACTCGCATTTGTAGTTGTTGATGAGCGTTTGCATTTCACGCTCCAGCTCTTCGTTAATGCCCAGGCTGTCGTTGATGATCACATTTTTAAGATAGCTCATGCCCCCCTCCATTTTGTTCAGCCAGGTGGCGGTACGGGTAAGGGCATCGGCCGTTTTGATGTAGAACATCAGGTAGCGGTCCAGGTATTTGACGCAGGTTTCCTTATCGATATCTGCCGCCAGCAGCTGGGCATGCTGCGGTTTGGAGCCTCCATTGCCGCCTACATACAGGTTCCAGCCTTTTTCGGTGGCTATAATGCCAAAGTCTTTGGATTGTGCCTCGGCACACTCGCGAATACAGCCACTAACACCGCCCTTAATTTTATGCGGCGCCCGTATGCCACGGTAACGCTCCTCTACCTCAATGGCAAACGATACACTATCGTGCAATCCAAAACGGCACCAGGTGCTGCCTACGCAGCTTTTTACGGTACGTAAGGCTTTGCCGTAGGCATGTCCGCTTTCAAAACCGGCATCGATCAGCTCCTCCCAAATGGCAGGCAGATCGCTTAGGTGAGCACCAAACATATCGATACGCTGGCCGCCGGTAATTTTGGTATACAGCCCGTATTTTTTAGCCACACCACCAATTACCAGCAGCTTATCGGGCGTGATTTCGCCGCCGGGAATACGGGGCACTACAGAATAGGTTCCTCCTTTCTGGATATTCGCCAGAAAGCGGTCGTTGCTGTCCTGGATGGGTTGCTGCTTAACGATCACATCGTTCCACAGGCTGGCCAGTATACTGGCAATTGTTGGCTTACAAAGTTCGCAGCCATCGCCTTTGCCAAACTGGTCCAGCGCCTCATCGTAGGTGTGGATTTCGTTAATCTTCAGCAGGTCAAAAAGCTCCTGGCGCGAATGATCGAAGTGCTCGCATACTACATTTTTGATGTAAGTACCATTTGCCTTCAGCGTTTCGTTGATCAGGTCTTTTACCAGCGGAATACAACCCCCACAGCCGGTACCGGCCTTGCAGCACTTTTTCATGCCATCTACGGTGGTTACGTCATCTTCACTTACAGCACTGCAGATCATGCCTTTGGTAACCGATTCGCAGGAGCAGATCAGAGCTTCGTCGGGCAGACTCATGACGCCGGCGCCTGCCTGTGCTTCGCCGCCCCTGGAGCCCAGGATAAGATCTTCGGGATTAGGGGGCAGAATTATTTTATTGTTTACTGTCTGCAGTAAAATGTTATAAGCGCCTGCATCGCCGATCAGTACGCCACCCAGCAGGTATTTGCCGCAGTTGCTGATATTGATGCGCTTGTAAATGCCCTTGTGGCTGTCTTCGAACACAATAGCTCTGCTATCAGGCTCAGATACAAACGGATCGCCAAAGCTGGCTACATCCACCCCGATCAGCTTAAGCTTGGTGCTCATGTCGTAACCGCGGAACTCACGCTCACCGGCAGCACAAAGCTGGGTGGCAACTACCTCGGCCATTTCGTAGCCGGGGGCCACCAGGCCATAGATCATTCCGTTGTGCAGGGCACACTCGCCAATGGCAAATATGCTCCCATCGCTGGTTTGCATTTTTTCATTTACCACTACGCCGCCGCGGGTACCGGTTTCAAGTCCGGCCAGTTTTGCCAGCTCATCTCTTGGGCGAATTCCGGCCGAGATCACCAGCATGTCTACATCCAGTGTGCTGCCATCGGTAAACTCCAGTGCTTTTATTTTATCTTCACCGGCAATGATGCGGGTGTTTTTATTGAGGTGTACATTTAAGCCCAGGGCCTGCAGCTTATTAAACAGCATATTGCTGCCGGCAGAATCTATCTGGCGGGGCATGAGACGCGTGGCAAACTCCACCACGTGGGTTTCTTCAAGCCCCAGATCGATTAGTGCCTTAGCTGCCTCCAGGCCCAACAGACCGCCCCCGAGCACAGCTCCTTTCCTGGCTGTTCTGGCATAAGACTCAATCATCTCCAGATCTTCGATGGTGCGGTATACAAATACACCGTTTTTTTCCACCCCCGGTACATCCGGCACAAAAGCCGATGATCCGGTGGCAAGCACCAGGTAATCGTACGACTGAGTGATGCCTTTAAGGGAATGAATGGTTTTTGTTTCTCTGTTGATCTCCTGAATGGTTTCTCCCAGGTGAAGGGTAATGCCTTTTTCACGGTACCAGTCCAGCGAGGCCATGCTTAGGTCATCTGCGGATTTTCCGTTAAAATATTCGCTAAGATGTACCCTGTCGTAGGCCGGACGAGGCTCTTCACCAAATACCACCAACTCAAAAGCCGCAGTTTTAGCCAATAGTTTCTCACAGAACTTGTAGCCCACCATTCCATTGCCTATCACCACTACCGTTGGTTTCTGAAAGAGAGGGTCAAGATTTACATTCATCATACACTGCTATATTTAAAGTATCAACCAGAGGTATCTGCTGCTCTAATGTTCCTGTTAAGGTGATTCCTGAGTTGAAGTAGCAATCACTGCTCCGGAATTTTATTTTATCAGTGAGGTTAATTTTTAACCCTCTTTTAGAATAAAATAATGTAAAAACTCAATTAAAGGTTATTTTATAAAGCTATTTTTAAGTTTGCATCTAAATTTACGGATATAACGGTTATGATTTAAGGCATGTTCTGAATTTTTACATTCTTTTCACCGAAAACGTGTTCTGATTTAGAGCTATTTAAAAAAATTGCCTTATCTGGTGCCAAATACATCACCCTCCGTAATTCGGCCGGCAGCCTGCTACTACCCTGTTTTCAGGTTTAGCATAAAATATTTAATGTGCTACAGCAGGAATGATGAGACGGATAATACTAAAGATTCTGAAAAACAGTGATTTGCAGCGCTAAAGGAAGGTTAACAATCTAGCATATGGAACCCATAATGCACCGGGGAGGCAAATCCGTTATCAGCATCGTGTTGCAGCCGGGTGTATTGGCCCGAATCCTTAGGGTGCTTAAAGTTGGATTTTATACTATATATTAGAAGCTAAAAAGAAGGCTACACAAATCTGCATGCGTATGACTGATGCCCGCACCGATACCACAAACCATCCCCTTATCCCAGAGCTGTATGTAATTGGAGCAGGGCCAGGAGATCCGGAGCTTCTTACCGTAAAGGCCTATAAGGTGCTGCAGCAGGCAAAGGTGGTGCTGTATGATAACCTGGCCAACCGGGAGCTGCTGGAAATTACACAGGCCGATTGCGAAAAAATATATGTGGGCAAGCGCCCCTATGGAGACTATACGCCCCAGGAGAATATTCACGACCTGATCAGGGAGAAAGCCTTCAGCAAAGGCAAAGTGGTGCGCCTGAAGGGAGGAGATCCCTACATATTTGGCAGAGGCTTTGAGGAAGTATTATACGCCCGGCAGCATGGCATCAGCACCCACTACATTCCCGGCATTACCAGCATGCAGGCCAGCGGCTTTGAAGATATTCCCCTTACCCACCGTGCCATCAGCGAAGGCATCTGGGTACTGACCGGCACCAAAAAAGACGGCAGCATTTCCGATGATCTTAAGCTGGCCATGCAGAGCAATGCCACGGTGGTGGTTTACATGGGCATGAAAAAAGCAGCCGATATCGCCAATACCTACATACAGGCTGGCAATGGACACATACCTGCCGCCATTGTGCAGCATGCCTCGCTTCCCCATAAGAAAAAAGCAGTTGGCAAAGTAAAAGACCTGCCCGAAATGATCAGCCAGCACCAGCTTACGCACCCGGCCCTCATCATCATTGGCTGGGTGGTGGAGGTAGGAAAATAAAAATACTAGCACTTTAATACCTGCTCCACCTCGTGCTTAAAGTGGCGACCAATCGGCAGCTCTTTTCCAGCCACAACGATATGAGCCTGGGTAAAGGATTCTATTTTATCGAGGGCGATGATGTAGGAACGATGAATTCGCAGAAACTTTTCTTCAGGCAGCATTTCTTCCAGTGAGGATATTGCCTGCTTGGTAATGAGTTGCCTGTCGGCAGTAAATACCTTTACATAATCCTTCAGGCTTTCTATATATAGGATATCCAGCACCATTACCTTTACCATTTTTCTGTCTACCCTAAAATAAAGAAAAGGATCGCTGGCAGGAGTCAGTACATCGGGACTTGCAGCCACAGGCACTGCAGCAGCTTCCAGCATCCTGACCTTTTGCAAGGCACGTAAAAAGCGATCCAGGGAAACAGGCTTCAGTAAATAATCTACCACATCCAGCTCATAGCCCTCCAGGGCATATTCCGGGTAAGCTGTTGTGATAATCACCTTTGGAGGGTTTCGGAGGGACTTCAGAAAATCTGTACCCAGCAGCTGGGGCATTTTAATATCCAGAAACATTAAATCCACCGGCTGAGACTGTAAAACACCAAATGCAGCAATAGCATTATGGCACTGCCCCACCACCTCTATGGTAGGTACATGGGTCAGGTATGCCTGCAGTACTGCCAGTGCATGCGGCTCATCATCTACCAGCAGGCAACGTATTTTACGGGTGGCATTATACATGAGTACTGGCTTCCATTTTAGGAATACTGTTGTTAACCGCCGGCACCGGAACTTCTGGCAAAGCAGCTGCCGGGGCTTCCTCCAGCTGAATGTTCAGTGATACTATGAATAGTTCATCCTCCCTGATAAGCTTAAGCTCATGCCTGTCGGGGTAGAGCAGCTTTAGCCTTTTTTGCACATTTTGTAAACCTATGCCATGCGCAGACTGTGGAGCGGTGTTTTTCACAATGCCATTCATCAGCTTCATGCGCAACTCATGCTGCCTTACCCGCAGGGCCAGGCTGATCCAGGCCTGATCCAGCTGCTCGCTGGCGCCGTGTTTAAAACTATTTTCAAGGAACGGAAGCAGCAGCAAAGGCGCTATCATAATTCCGGCAGGATCACCCTCTATGTCGATTGAGAAATCGAGCCTGTTGCCATAACGCAGCTTTTCCAGCTCTATATAATCATACATGAGCTGCAACTCCATCCGCAAAGGTACTTTGGACACATTGCAGTCGTACAACATATACCGCAACAGGCCCGACAGCTTCAGCACTACTTCAGGTGTTTCTGACGATTGCTGCAGCGCCAGGGAGTATAAATTATTAAGTGTATTGAACAGGAAATGAGGGTGTACCTGCGCTCTTAATACCTGCAACTCCGCCTTCAGCTTTTCTGCTTCCAGTTGTTTATTCAGCTGGTTTTTGTGGTACCAGTATTTACCCAGTTTAATTGCCACTGCAAAACCAGATACCGTTAAGCCTCCTCTAAGGCCCGCCATAAGCCCCAGCGCAAACTCTGACTTAATATTATTAACACCTAAAAGGCCGACAGCCGGCCCCACCACCCATACCGACAACACATGTGAAAAAACACCGGTACATAAAAATGACAGAAGCACCCAGAAAACCAGCTGCTGATACTTCTCCTTAAAGAAATACCGGGGCACCAGCAAATACATAATTGTATAGCTAAGGAAAATGTGCAGCGGTAAAAAAATAATTGCCTGTACGAAAGCAACCAGATAAGCCTTAAAAAAGAAATAATGAGCAGGCGGCAGACTCCCTGTACCTGCGCGCATGGACCCATAAATTAGGGTAAAAAAAACCAGGCAGGTCAGCCAAAACAACAAATGCCGTTTTATACGATGCCTGCGTTCTTTTGAATATATCAGATTATAAGTATTTCCCGTCATAGGGCTTTCTGCACAGGGTGATGCTGCTTACCTAAAATTACACATTCAGCACGGTTTTTCAGCAAAACCCATCTGAATTTCGACAAGCAACCAATTTAGGTAGACAAACGGCAAATAAAGTCCCTAAACGCCATACAGGCCATTAATCCGGTGCTATCCAATCCTCTTTCCTGCCAACAGCTATTAAGCCGGCAGGATATTTTTCAGCACTTTATCTTAGAATAAAAATTTAAAACCCTATTGCCATGAACACTTTTTTAAAAACCCTGCTGCTAAGTGCTGCACTTACTTTTGGAGCAACTTTTACCGGAACCGCACAAACCACCAGCACCGATGGCGCCTACTGGGTGGTAGAAACAAATGTTAAGAAAAACAGCTACAGCATCATCAGGATCTATAACAAGCACGATGAGCTTGTGTACCAGGAAAGGATTGAAGGGAAGAGTCTGGACATTAAAAAGCGCAGGCATAAAAAACTGCTTGACCAGACCTTAAAAATCTTTACTGAACAGCAGATCCTTGCCAGCCGCCTTGGCAAGTCAGTGAGACTATAACTACTCATTCATGGGGGCAAAGTAATTGCCCTTATATGTACAGCGCTGCCAAAACTGAAAACTGCTGCTCCAGGCCCGGGATTAAAATTCAATCACAAAAAAACTCCTGCTTTTAGGTAAAAGCTTTATGCTCTATTCCCTAAAGCAGGAGTTTTTTATGGCAGCATCTCTAAAATACCCGATGCCTGAGCCAAGGCAGAGACTGCTCTACTGATCAGCGCCGTCTTGCTGAGCAAAGGAAACGGTATACCCTCCTATAACATTGCCATGCTCAAGGCCTATTTCTACATCTGAACGATAGTGTATAGCACCATACAGGCGGGAATTGGATGCCTCCAGCGCCTGGGAGTGGAAGTAGTTGCGTTCAGAAGGAAACAAATAAGACAAAACAGTTGCAGCAGAACCAGAGAACGTGGAATGGCCCGAGGTAAATGCCGGAAAGTTAGGTACGCCTGTACTTGCCCTGATAGTGGGATCCATCTGAGACGGGCGCGGATTGTAATAAAAGAATTTTGTATTCCAGCAACCAACTGCGGCATCATGCAGTGCCATGTTCAGCAAGGCAAAAGCACGTGCCGTACGCACTTCGCTGTACCTGGCTGTGTGGATATACTCGGTTGCAATATCGTTCCAATGGCCTGGAGGCGTATAGGTACCTACACCATCAGCCCATTTATGCACAATCGCCACCTGCTCGCGTGTAGCATTTTTAGCATACCATTTCACCTCTTCAATTTCTTTTTTCATGTCTGCAGAAGAGGTCGATGGCGGCGGCAGCGGACGCTCCCGGACAATATCATCTGCCGACATATTCCAGGCCATTGCATTACCGAAAAGCGGCAGCATGGGTGGACGCGCCGGTGACTCCAGGCTTTTCCAGGGACCTTCACCACGGGCTATGCACTCGTTTTCCATCTTTTCCCAATCTGCAGGCACTCCTACAGCATTGCGCATGCCATCAGCTCCTGCACGAACTATTACCTGCTGCGCTACGGCTTTTCCCAGTGCCAGCCCGGCACTTACATCACTGGCCGACGCTTTGCCAGACCAAAGCGCAGCATTTCGCTGCTCTGCTGCCATTAAAGAAATTTCCTCAATAGCAGTAGGAAACAGCGCTTTCAACAACTCAACGGAAACACCTGAAAGTACAGCATCTTCAGAGGGATAGGCAGGAAGATCCTCTACTGCCGAGAGGTTCTTTATCGCGTTATCGAGCTGATGGGGAGCTGGCCGCCTGTAGAGGAACTTATAGTACCAGGCTGCTTTCAGGGCTTCATATTGTGCCACACTTACATAACTGTAAGCACGTGCAGCATATGGAGGATTGGCAAAGGGAAAGGCCGGATCTGCAAAAGGATTTTCTGCATCCGGAGCCGGATAGATACCTGCTGATCCCGGTGCCGGAGGCAGGTTATAGCGTGCCACCAGCTCACGCATAAACTGATTCCAGCGGATTACACCACCCGCACTCCAGTACGCAATAATATCCCGTTGCTGCCTGCTCAGGGATAGCTGCACCTTTTTGATGGCCGCAAGCTCGTTCTGATAAGCAGGGCTGGTAACCTCTGCAGGGGCAGGTAAAGAAATCTGGCCAGGACTGCTTAGTATGATCATCTTCCAGCTGCCTGCGTTTTCATCTAAACTTAAGGGTGCTACAGGTGCCAGCTGCTCATCGAAATCAAGATCTTTATCGCATGCGGTTATCAGTAAAACACAACATGCCAGGCTTAGGATAGTATGTAAAATTTTCATGAGGCAGTTATTCAGACTTGTTTGAAAAATGAAAAGTATAGAAGAGCCCCCCCATGAAGGTGGTTGATTCACCTATATTGCGACCCGCCAGGGTGAGGCTGGTACTGGCACGAACGGCCAGGTTTTTATGCATGGGAAGGTAATACATGAGCAGTGCACCTGCTTTTGAAAAATTCATGCGGTTTGAGACGAAGGGCATATCCTGCCTTCGGATATCCCCACCACCCAATGTGTTTTGCTGCAAATAGAATACCTCGGCCTGCAGCCCTCCATTCAGGTAGCCAAGACTTGCTGCCAGATCAGCTACATTGGGCATTTTCACCTCATTGGTCATGAACATTTGCCCATCGGTATAGTACGCAGCCCGGTCTAGTTTTGTATTGCTGCGCCAGGTGTAGCCTCCCGAAATATTGGTGTAAAAACCCCTGGTTAATTTAAAAATGGCATTCAGGCGCCAGATCAGGTTAGTGGTACCTGTCCCTAGCGAAAACGGATAGTAATCAGGAGTGTAATTACTAAGCGGGGTAGAAGCACCTACAACCGCAAAAGATTTAAAGCTGCCGTCGCCAAGCCCCTTTTCATAAATCTTATATTTTACAGCAAGCGTAGCATCCTGCAAACCTTCCATGCCACTCATATTGCCGTTGCTGGCATCCGTCTTTATATAGGGCAGCATAGCAATCAGATTTATTTTGTCAGTTAATCCATAGGTTCCCGCCCACACCAGGCTTTGGGTGGTCAGAGCACCTATGTTTTCGTTGTTGCGCTTTAGTTCGCCTTCCCAATAGTGGGTCCAGCGGTCATGGCTGAACATGAAACCTGTACACAGGCTGTTTGCGGACATCATTAGTCCATCTGTAAGATTTTGTGAAAAGCCCAGGCCCGGGAGCAGGAGCATGATATGGAATAGTGGTAGTAGTATCTTTTTCATGGGTAATTTAAATTGATTTGGAAAAAAGAGCAGCCCCTTTGACCAACAGCCACCCTTGTATTGTTCCAGATTTAGTCCTGGCTGCAAACCAGAACACTCCCTGCCCTGTATGCGCTTTTACCGGGCATAAACAGGCAGGAGTGACTGACAGTTACATGGGGTAGCTTTAGTCATGCCGCATCAGCAGCAGCTCTTGAAATGGAGATTATCGTTCCTGCGCATTTATTATTCTCCGGCAGCTATACATTATTGTACTGGCAAAGCAGCAACATACTTATGTACTTCTGACCAGAGTCAGGAGCCATACAGACAGCTGCACCTACACCACATTTCGGCATGTGGAGTGGAGTAGTTTTAGAAGGGAATAATAGATGGGGAATAAAAAACTATGCAGTTTCCGGGGGATGGGTCACCGCATCAGCATACTGTGAGCAGATTAAGTTAGACTTCCCGCTTAGCTGCAGAACATTAGTTTCCCAGCCCGGGCTTAGAGTAGTCATTGTAAACGCAATGGTATAATAATCTTTGCTGAAATTGATGCTGATTTTTTTTGCATTTTTATCATGCGCAGGACCATCAGCAAAGGTTTTTACATATTCAGATAAAGCTTTGTTGATCCGTTCGCTTTTTTTGTCTTTGACACAAACTACAATAATGGAATCTGATGTAATCCTTTGTTTTACAAATCTGTAAAACTGACCTTCATGCTCAAATAATCCATCTACCCGCTGGTAATCAGGTTGTTCTATCACATATGAGATCCTATGTGGAAATTTTATGGTAACAGTCTCCAGTTCATTGTATTCGTCATCATCGAAGCTACTGAACAACGCCTGCTCATTACTGTGCCATATTGTTAAAAATAGGCCATAGCACCCAAGCATGTTAAATAACATGATCAGCAGAAGCAATATGGAAGTGCATTGTCTCACATTTGTATTACCTGATTATAGTTAAACCTTTTTTTAAAATTATCCAACACCCAATGATATATCAGATCTGCACTAAAATTGAAATATTGTTCTGTAATACATTATTCTGTAAAATATTATTTCGATATTTCTTTCTACTTTCCTGGCTGTTCCCTACAAAAATTAGAGCGGGCAAGGCAGTAAAATTTACTATGCCAGATTTAATTACAAGGCGCAACGCCCTTCCCTGTCGGTATAACTTTCACATCAGTAAATCCCAGCGGGCAGAGGTGTAGCAGAAAGTATTTCATATAAAAAGCAGCACTTCCCGAGAATTCATTGATAGCGTGTGACAAAAATCTACCCGGTACAGCGCTATGAATTAATGAATTAAGCATATCTTAAAAACTAAAATAATGTGCCCGTGGAAACCTATAGCTCCCTAAGCCCTATATCACTGGCACCATAACCCAATATTACATATGAAGAAGCCTGCATTAAATTTCAAGAAGCCTTTAGTGTTTTGCCTGCTGATTTCTACGGGACTGGCAATGGCCATGTGCAAAGGGTCTGATACAGATGCAGCACCAGGGGTTGGCGCTGAAGCGCCCGGCGATGCAACAGTACTGTTCGATGGCAGCCGTGAGATGCTCGATGAAAAATGGCAGTATTGGGAAGGACCCCGTTTAGCAGAAACCGCTCCCATTAAGTGGCAAATTTTAGCAGATCCTGCCGGTGAAGGCGCGGTTTTAAGCAGCAACGACCCGGCCTCTGCAGGTGGTAAATACGGTGCCGCCGATATTGTAACGAAGGATGAGTTCCGTGATTTCAGGCTTCATGTGGAATTTCTGGTTGCCAACGAAGGTGGCAACAGTGGCGTGTACCTGCAAAACCGCTACGAGATACAGGTGCTGGATGGCGACTCCACCAAACATGGCATGGGTGCGGTAATTAATGAAACCCCCTCGCCCTATTATGCCTACAACGGGCTTGGTAAGTGGAATGCCTATGATATTGTTTTCCGGGCTGCCCGCTTTAGAGATGGCAAGCGCATAGAGCCCGCCATGGCCACCATTTATTTTAATGGCCAGAAGGTAGCCACCAATCAGCCCATTCCGCAGGTATGGGGTGGAGAAAACTCCGGCATAGATGGCGGCAACGACGAAGGCAGAGGCATTACAGATACACCCGGCGGTATAAAACTACAGGCCGAAGGCCACGATGTGCTCTACCGGAACATCTGGATAAAAGAACTGGACCTGAAAGAAGCTGATACTGACTTTTAGCCCCACCTTTTTATTTTAATTCTCGCTCTATTCCGACCTGTGGGCTATTGCTGCGTACATTCAACAAAGCCATATGCAACATGCAAAAGAGTGATTTACATGGGCTACTGCAAAAGATAGAAGAGGTACTAAGCAAAGCGCAGGTGCTGGAAAACAACTATGCTGATGCCACCAGCAAGGTACATCCTGCTTTTAACCGCAGTGTCCGCAACCTATTACACTACCTGGCCCTACGTAATACCGACATCAGGTCTATACAGGAACAGCTCTCTACGCTGGGGCTCTCCAGCCTGGGCAGAAGCGAAAGCCATGTGCTCCCCAGCCTGCACGTCCTGCGCCTCCAGCTGCAACAGATGCTTGAATGTACAAAGCCAGATACGATACTGGAGCTTTCAGCATCGTTCGGAGCCCTAAGCGCTTTGCTAAAGACCCATTCCGAGGCTTTACTGGGAAAACAACAGGCAGGGCAAGGCGCCAGCATTATGGTGACCATGGATGCAGAAATGGCCCGGGATGTGCCCCATGTGAAAGAACTGCTGCAGGCTGGCATGAACTGTGCCCGCATTAACTGCGCCCATGACGATGCCGATGCCTGGAGCAGCCTGGCAAAAACCATCCGGCAGGCATTGGCAGAAACAGGCATCAGTTGCCCCATTTTTATGGATCTGGCCGGTCCTAAGCTCCGCACAGGCCCCATGACAGAGAAACCAAAGCTGCTGCAGATAAAACCAAAACTTAATACCAAGGGGCAGATTACTGAATCTGCCATGGTGTGGCTGGTGCCTGAAGGGGTAAAGCCCCCGGAAAAGGGTGATGCTACCCTCCCTGTTGATGCAGCTTGGCTGAAAGCCCTGAAGCATGGGCAAAAGATCAAATTTAAAGATGTTCGGGGGCGTAGCCGACAGCTTAGGGTGCAGCAGCGTAAAGACAACTGTGTTTTAACATACCTCTATAAAAACGCATACATCAGCACAGGTACCCTGCTGCAGACGCGCAGCAGTAAGAGCAAAGAAAAAAGCAGTACCGAGGTAGGCCTCCTGCCCAAAGAAGAGCTGGTACTTCGCTTAAACAGAGGCGACACCCTGGTTTTACATAGCGATGACAGACCGGGTGAACCTGCCAAAACAGACGAAGCAGGAAATGTAACAGAGCCAGCACATATTGCCTGCACCTTACCCGAAATACTGGCAGATGTAGAGGCAGGCGACCGGGTGCTTTTTAATGATGGTAAGATAGAGGGCAAGGTAACAACCGCTAGTAAGGAGCAGCTCACTATCCAAATTACATTTGCCAGAGATAAGGGAAGCAAGCTGCGCGGAAACAAAAGCATTAACTTCCCCGACAGCAACCTTAGCCTGCACGGGCTCACCGACAAAGACCGGCAGGACCTGGCAGAGGTAGTTAAGCTGGCAGATGTCGTGAATGTATCATTTGTGCAGACTCCGGAGGATATAGAAGAACTATTTGCAGCGCTCAAATGCCTGAAAGCCCCACCCATAGGCGTGCTACTGAAAATAGAAACCAAAAGAGCTTTTAACAACCTGCCACTGCTCCTGCTTACTTTAATGCAGCACTACCCTGCCGGCATTATGATTGCCCGTGGCGACCTTGCCGTGGAGGTTGGCTGGAACCGCCTGGCAGAAGTGCAGGAAGAAATGCTCTGGCTTTGCGAGGCGGCCCATCTCCCGGTAGTCTGGGCTACACAGGTACTGGAAACCCTGGCCAAAAAAGGTCGTCCTTCCCGGGCAGAGATTACAGACGCTGCCATGTCGCAGCGTGCCGAATGTGTAATGCTCAACAAAGGCCCTCACATAGTAGAAGCCATTCGCACCCTTAGGGATATCATGCAGCGCATGCAGGGGCACCAGTCTAAGAAAACATCTATGCTGCGCAGCCTCACCCTCGCCGAAATGAAATAACAGACCCACCTTAAAAGAAACCCGCTTCAGCCCCTGCACTGATGCGTAAGAAGGCTGCTTTCGGAAAATTATAGTAATGATGGTCAATTAAACAAAACTTAAAAAAACAGGGCAGCTTTTCATATGAAGAGCTGCCCTGTTTTTATATGGAAATTCATTCTTAGACAGTAGCCATGTCTATAAAACTGCAAATGTGTGGCGGGTCTTTAGAATGAAAGGCGAATATTTTCTTAAGGCTTCAGGCAGTAATTTATTGACTTTTTTACCTGAAAGTGCCGGATTTGCTATCGCTTAGGCTAGATAATTTGTGACTTTCAAATATATGGCATATGTTATGAGCGCGAAGCTAAATAAACTTTTCTCCACCTGATCCATCAGCCATAATAGCGTTCTTTCACGATAAACTACCTGGAGCCCTTACTGTAATTTGCATGAAAAAATTAATCTTTTTCTCGCTGTTCACCCTTTTTACCTTTCCAGCTTTAGCCCAGATCAGGTATGAGAAGGGCTATTTTATCGACAGCACCGGTCATAGAACAGAGTGCCTGATCAAAAATGTTGACTGGAAAAATAACCCAAAGGAGATAGAATACAAGCTTTCGGAGCAAGCAGAGTCATCAACAGCAACTGTAGCCAATATCACAGAATTCGGGATCGACAACACATCAAAATATATAGCGGAAAATGTAAGCATTGACCGTTCAGGCAACAGCAGAACGAAGCTTATCAATGACAGGAATTTAAATTTCGTGGAAGAAAAATTATTTCTTAAGGTGCTAATTGAAGGAACCGCATCACTTTATCATTATGAGGACAAGGAACTGGAGCGCTTTTTCTACAGAACAAAAAGCTCACCTCTTCAGCAGCTTGTGTACAAAAGATATTTAGTAGAAGACAACAGAATTGCAGTTAATGCCGGGTTTAAGCAACAGCTCTGGACCGATCTCAGGCATCCGGAGGTAGACTTGCATCAGCTGGAAACCCTTGGTTATAATAAACAGCACCTAAGCAGATACTTTCTAAGTTATAACAACAGCAAAGGACAGACTTCCGTCAGCTATGATACAAAAAGCAAAGCAGACTTATTTAATCTGAAAATAGTGCCTGGAACTGAATATACTTTCCTCTCCATGTCAAATCCATACAGTACCTTCAGAAATGGAGAGTATGAAAACATCAACTACAGAATAGGCCTGGAGGCAGAAGTTATCATGCCCTTTAACAATGGAAAATGGGCATTGTTTATTGAGCCTACCTTCCAGCACTTTAGCGGAAAAAACCAGTTAAAACAACGTGAAGCTTCTATAGCGTATAAATCAATCGAAGTACCGCTGGCTGTGAGGCATTATTTTTTCCTGAATCAACAGAGCAGAATTTTCCTGAATGCTGGATATATCTGGGATTTTCCAATAGCATCTACCATAGATTACAGGATTGGAAACGACTTAGAGATATCTAGCGGTTCTAATTTTATGGGAGGTGCTGGCATAAGCTACAGAAAGTTAAGCTTAGAGTTCAGATATCAAACTGGCCGCAACATTGTAAATGATTACAATTCATGGAATGCCAACATCAATAAGTATTCGCTGTTACTGGCCTATAAAATACTATAGCACATAATAGTCGTTCTCAGTATAGAGAACCATATAAAACAAAAACACCCGCCAGCTGGCGGGTGTTTTTCTATTTCTTGTGGAGCCGGCGGGAGTCGAACCCGCGTCCAGATAAGAAAGATGTAGCGCTTTCTACATGCTTAGTTTAGCTTGAATTGTCGGGGTAGTTTAGGTGCTAACCTAACCTGTAAACGACCCGTATCTGCGATAAAATTCGCTGCAACATCACAGCCCTGTTGCAACTAGTTCTGCGGGATGATGTCCTTGGCGCCAGACCGGCAGAACAAAGGCCTGGCAGGACACAAGCTATCTAATTAGTCTTAATTAGGCAGCAAGGGCGTAGTTTTCTTCGCCATTTATTGGTTTGAACGCATTGATTACGGAAGGTACGTTCAGCTTCCGACATGCTTACACTCACCTTCGGCTTCCTGTCAAAACCAGTCGGCCCCGTGTGATTATATTACAAATATAGCGCCTATTTAGTTCCTACCTAATGATTGGGCTTATAAATAGAAAACTCATATAGTATGGGTTGTGTAGCAAGGGGTGCCGACTTATTTTTGCACCCATGCGTGTTATCCTGATCTCCCTCCTCCTGCTGCTGTTCAGCCATACAGCCTTCAGCCAGATCTTGAACATAGAACGAAACCGGCTTAAACGCGACACCACCCGCTACTGGACCGGCCAGGTAGATTTTAACCTGCTGATGCACAACCGAAGCGCCAGGCTTAATGAGCCAATCCGCTTTACCAGCCTTAGCACCAATGCCGATGTAGCCTATACCAGTGTACTGCACCGCTACACCCTTATTAACCAGCTTAGCTATAGCGCCCTTACCGGCAATGCTTTTTTACGCACCGGTTACAGCCACTTCAGGACAAACTTTAACTGGCGTAATATTTTAAGTGAAGAACTTTTCGCTCAGACCCAGTATGATATAGGCCGCGGACTAAGGGAGCGCTATCTGGCTGGCGGTGGCCTTCGCTACAGGTTACTGGATGATGAAAAAGCCACACTTACCTTTGGACTTGGCATTATGTATGAGCAGGAGCGATGGGCATATCCCGGCGATGAAAATAGGGAAATTACGCTGCGGATACCCAAAAATTCCAATTACCTGAGCCTTCGCTGGCAGATTAACGAGATGGTATACCTGAACACCATTATGTATTACCAGCACGGTTACGACAAGCAGTTTGATATATGGCGCCATCGCTTTAGTGCTGATTTCAACACGGCTGCTACTATCAGCAGACGCATCCGCTTTACCACCTCTGTTAATGCCAGCTACGACCCACGCCCGGTGGTTCCAGTGGTAAACTGGGTATACAGCCTGCAGAACGGTATCCGATTTGCGTTTTAGGGGTATGGGGTGTGTGGTATCAGGTTTCAGGTAGTAGTACAGAAGCCATTTCTTTCGGTTTAATTGCAAAAATCCAGAAATCTGTACCACCACAAGCGCCTTGCCTCATACCCGATACCTGAAACCTGATACCCAAATAGCTTCAGGAAAAATTAGCTGACTCGCTCCTAATTCCGCTGCGGAATGTGTAACTTGCATTGATGGAAAACTTTGTGGTATCGGCTCGGAAGTATCGTCCTTCCACCTTTAAATCGGTGGTAGGCCAATCGCATATTACCACCACCCTTAAAAACGCAATCAAGAACAACCACCTGGCACAAGCCTTCCTGTTCTGTGGCCCAAGGGGTGTGGGTAAAACCACCTGTGCCCGGATTCTGGCAAAAACCATTAACTGCCAAAACCTGCAGGCCGGGGCCGCCGATACCGAGCCCTGCAATGAGTGTGAAAGCTGCAAAAGCTTTAATGCCAGCAGCAGCTTTAACATTCATGAACTCGATGCTGCCTCTAACAACTCGGTAGATGATATCCGTAACCTGGTAGAACAGGTGCGCTACGCCCCTCAAAGCGGAAAGTATAAGATCTACATCATCGATGAGGTGCACATGCTGTCCAATTCGGCATTCAATGCTTTTTTGAAGACGCTGGAAGAGCCCCCCTCCTATGCCATCTTTATTCTGGCTACTACAGAAAAGCATAAGATCATCCCAACCATCTTAAGCCGTTGCCAGATCTTTGACTTTAACCGCATCCAGGTGGATGATATCTCCAAACACCTGCAATGGATTGCCGATAAGGAAAGTATTGAAACGGAACAGGAAGCCCTCCACCTGATTG
The DNA here is from genome assembly GCA_000597885.1 of Flammeovirgaceae bacterium 311. Classification (NCBI taxonomy): domain Bacteria; kingdom Pseudomonadati; phylum Bacteroidota; class Cytophagia; order Cytophagales; family Flammeovirgaceae; species Flammeovirgaceae bacterium 311. The sequence continues at coordinate 4,535,538 of CP004371.1, read as the reverse complement.
CGCAGAAAGCTGATGGTGCCCTTCGGGATGCGCTTTCTATCTTTGACCTGATTGTTACCTTCAGCGGCAGCAAGGTTACTTACCAGCAGACCATCTCTAACCTGCACATACTCGATTACGACTATTATTTTAAACTAACCGATGCCCTGCTGCAGCAGAACATGAGCGAAGCGCTGCTCCTGTTTGATGAAATCCTGCGCCAGGGCTTTGATGGTCATAATTTCATAGTAGGCCTGAGTGAGCACTTCCGTAACCTGCTGGTGTGTAAAGACGAAGCCACCATCAAGCTACTGCAGGTGAGTCCCCAGATACAGCAGCGCTATGCAGCCCAGTCTCAGCAGGCAATGTTAAGCTTTTTGCTTTCTGCCCTCAGCATCGCCTCTGGCTGCGACAGCAGCTATAAGAGCAGCAAAAACCAGCGGCTTCATGTAGAGCTTGCCCTGATGAAAATGGCGCACATTCCTTCAGTTATTAATGCTGCCAGCTTAAATGACCACTCTCAGACCGAAGTAAAAAAAAAAGTTCTGGCCTAACGCCGCCTAATACAGCTGCAGGCAATCAACAGGCAGCAGCCAGCCCTGTAGCTGCACCGCCCTCGCAGGAGAGCCCTGCAGCAACTGTCGCACCTGCTCCAACGCCTGCTCCTGCAGCAAACGGCACCTCCATAACCGGATCCGGCCCTGGTAGCACGCTTCGGGTGCCCATGAACCTTAAAGCTGTTAAGGCTTCCCTGCAGGCAAAGCCTAAAGAAACAGAAACCGTAGCCCAACAAACGGGCGAATCAGAAACCGTAGCCACACCCGGTCAGCAGAACGCTTTTACGCAAAGAGAGCTGCAGGAGCACTGGCAGACATTTTTTATCAGGCTTAAGGAAATAAACGGCAGCCCTATTGAGCTTATGCTGGCAAGTGCTGCCCTGCAGCTGGAGGAAGACAGCAGGGTAAATGTACTCCTGAGTAGCTCGCTGCAGGAAGAACCTTTTGAGCGCCTCAAGCCAAAATTACAGCATTACCTGCGCCAGCAATTGCAGAACAGTATGTTAAGCCTGCACCCGCTTCTGGCCGAAGAATCCGGTCCGCGAAGACTCTATACCAACAGCGAAAAATTCAACCACCTGATAGAGCGCTACCCGCTTCTGGTTGAGTTTAAAGAACGCCTGGGGCTGGAAACCGACTTTTAAGACGTAGCAACAGCATAGGCCCTGCATACGGCACAGAAAGTTATAAGGTATATTGACTGGGCCTGCTGATATTTTCTGATTGACCAGATGCTGGCCACCGCGGTGTATGCAGGTAACGGCTGAACGCTACAGCAGCCTCATTAGCACATTACCTGCTCTCCGGCCATTTGTAGAGAAAGCCCACGTTGATCACATTGCGGAACTGGGTTTTCTGCAAAACATCATGATCATAAATAAGCTGTGCCGATACCGTTGAATTGATGAAGCGGTTTACCTTTAGCACCAGCGCTGCTTCCCAGTTAACATCTACATGGCTGAAAGTCTGGTAGTTACTAAACAGGCTTAGGTTTGTAGTAAAAGTAGCGTTTGTGAATATCTCCTTTTCAAAAAAGGAAGTCAAGGATGCACCAAATTCAGAACGCATCGACTTGCCCGGATCAACACCAAATGCACCTGCATCAGAGAGGCGCTCGTTTCCTACAAAGGTAAATTTTCCGGTTAGCGGAGAGACTGAAACACTAAATACTTTAGGCCTTTTGTAGGTTACGCCCAGTGAGGTAAGTAAAAACCCAGGTGCTAAAAAGTCAGAGATGAGTTCCCGTCTTTGCTCTCCATTTACCTCTGTATACTCATAACCGGCAGCCATCTGGGTTCTGAAATCAGCCTGTGCGGTTACAAAAAAGTTTGTATCGCTGCTGATGCTGTGGTTGAATTGAGAAAAGAGCTGCAATATATCATCAGTCTTCCGGAAATTGTCATCCTCATCGTCGCCCTGGCGAATAAGGCCAAACGCCAGATCCAGTTTGTTCTCCCATATGGCACGGCCCCTGGCATAGTTTGCCCTAAGCTTTTGTAAGCTGCCTATTGAAATAGAGCTTTCGCCGCCGCCTGCCCAGTTATTTAAAGTTACCTGAGAGAAATTAAGGCCTGTGCTACCTCCGGTTGTCCAGTAACGGATGGTATCGTTTACAGGAACAGGTGGCGCAGGGGCTGCGATGATTTGCGCATGAGCAGCATTACCAGCTATGAACATTGCCACAGCAAACAGGAAGTAACAGCGTATAGATTTATTCATAAATAAAAATGCTTTCGAATCATAGATTCGAAAGCAAATATAAGGTTTGAAAAGGAAATGTCTCTAGCTGGCCAGATCGTGCATTTTGATATCAGCCAAAGCACTCTCGGTAAGGGGCTTGGTGATAAATTTAATAACGTGGTCATTGTTTACGATCTTATCAATATCCCGTTTGTTATCGGAAGAGGATAGAATAATGACCTTACACTTATCCCTGATGGTATCTGAAAATTTTTCAAACTCATACAGGAACACGAAGCCATCTACAATAGGCATATTGATATCAAGGAATATAAGGCTGGGCAAGCGCTCAGGGTTTTCCTTATGCCGCTCCAGATATTCCAATGCACTTTTACCGCTGTTTTTTATCTCAACCTCTTTTGCAAATTTGGTTATCTCAATGATACGCTTACTGATAAAATTATCTGTATCGTTATCATCCACTAACATAACCAAATCTATAGGTGTAGTAGCATTCATGTGTGACGCCTGTAGTTAACTCAGTTGAATATATGTATTTCTCAGATTAGTCCTTAGCACGCTTTTCCCGCAAGGCCTACAATTTGTAAAAATAAAATAAATAGAGATAGGTAGTAATAGAAAAACAGATTCTTTATTACTTCTGTGATAATTAATATCATAGAAGGGTTGCTCCGTACGCTTAATGTTCTGTTTCTCCCAAACCACTACTTTCTGCCTACGATCAGGACCTCGCCCGGACGGATATTAAAATCTTGTCTCCTGTTCCACTCCATAATGTCTTTAATAGTAACATTATACTTACGGGCTACCCGGTACATGGTTTCACCCTCTGCTACGGCATGATACAGGTAGCGATCATCTTCTGAGGTAGCTACTGCAGCAGTAGTTGTTGCGGTAGCATCTGCCTGCTGTACTGCTGTACTGCTATTTTGCTGCACCTCAGCTGCAGAAGGCTTTTTAGTCTCTCTAAGCCGTAATTGCTGCCCAATACTTAATACAGCATTTGCTGCCATGTTATTACGATCGCGCAACTCCTGTACGCTAAGGCCATATCGCTTGCTGATGCTGTACAAAGTTTCGCCGGTTTTTACCACATGAACAGAGTCCGGAGCAGCTGCACTTGTTTCTGCTGCCCCAGTTAGCACAGCCTGCGACTGAGAATTTTGCAACCCTTCCTCCTGAGCAGGCGGTGGGGTTTGTGTTTGTGCCGGAGCTGTGCGTATAGGCTTTTGTTCCGTCAGAGGGTCTTCCTCTCCTATAAATTTAACAGGGCCATGCACGGCAAAACTATCCGGATCATTCTTTTCACGTTCTACCACCTGCATGGCAGAACTACCAGTATTTTCTTTGTTTTCAGGGAAAACATTACGTTCACCGGCACTATCTGGCGGATAAAGCAGCGTTTCTTCCACAAGAGAATCAGCCGGTTCTGACCTGGATACAGTTGCAGCCTCCTCGGGTTCCATTACGATTACCTTTTCTTTTGGCTCCATTGGCTCCATTACTATTACCCTGGCAGGTACCGGCTTTGTAACAGGAGTATCGGCAACTACTGCGACTGTACCAGATGCTAATGTGGCTCCTCTATATTCATTTACCCCGGGCCGTGCAGAAGCAACTACCGCACTGTTCTGGTCAGTACTTTTCTCTTTGTGCTGCTCAGGGCTTTGTTCTGGCGCCTGCCCTCTCTGATCCGTTTTAGTTTGTGCCGGTTCTTTTCTGCTTTGCTCCTGGCTTTGATTTTTTACAGGCTGCTGCTGTGCTACCTGTACAGCTTTTGCCTCCCTGCTGCCTGCCTGATCCGGCCTTGCTTCTTCACTGGTAAGTTGCACCGGTGTGCTGCTCTGCAAAACCGGCAGCTGGGCATCTGCTTTTTTCTTTGGTACCGCCTCATAGGCAACGGGCTCATTCGCCGGCCTTATGTACCGCAGCCAAACCACCTGGCCAGGCTTTATGGCATCGCGCTCCCGCATTCTGTTTTTCTGCAGCAGCTTATCCATTCGTACGCCATACTTCTGTGATATATCCCAGAGGGTTTCGTCTTCTGCTGCCACATGGCGGTAAACAGTGGCCTTCTTCTTCTTTTTACGGAAGTAGTATACCTGCCCCGGTTTCAGGATATCTCCTGGCCTGATATCGTTGTACTTCAGGAAATCGGCAACAGAAACATCACCTGCCTTAGCAAGATCACGGGAATTATCGCCCGGGCGGGCTATAGCGGCCCGCAGTCCATTAATTTTAGTGATTACCAGCTGGTCGCGTATACCCGGAGCCATATCCGGCTCCTTCTGCTTCTCGCCAAACATTTTATCTTCGAGCGACTGGCGCTTGTTCTTATTTTTACCCGGGGCAGTAGCCTCGTTTTCAGCCAGCAGATCGGGGGCCTCCTCCAGGTGAACGGGTATCAGCACCACGTAATCCCGGTCGGTGGGTACCCGGCTGGTTTTTAACCATTTGTTATATTCTACTACCAGTTCCTGCTCGGTATTAAATTCAAGGGCAATATCTTCCAGGGTTTTATCAGCACAGTTTTTATGCTGATACAACATGAGCGTGCGGGGCTGCTTGCCTACAGCATCCCTGAAAGCTACCAGATACGACAAAAACTTTTTAACATACCAATAGGTATCGCCATCGATGCGCATTTCATTTGCGCCATAGTAGCGTTTGTTCAGGGCTCGGCTTGCACCTCCGAGACCCATCTGGTAAGACTGCAGGGAATAAAGCCAGTTATCGAAGGTTGCATTGCTTCTGAGCAGGTATTTGGCAGCACCTGCGGTAGAGGCAACGATATTCATCCGCTCATCAACCTGGCGGTCTACGCGCATGCCCACTTCTGTGGCAGAGGCTTCTTTAAATTGCCAGAAACCTACGGCATTGGAGGAGGAAACAGCATCTGAGATCAGCGCACTTTCCTGAATCACCAGGTATTTGATATCATCGGGAACCCCATGCTCTGCAAGAATAGGTTCTATGATGGGCAGGTACATATCTACCCGCTCCAGTTTCATTTCAAAGTATTTGGGACTTCTGTACAGCGCATCAACATCGGCCTGGATATCGCGCCGGGCCTGATCAGTAAGATGCAGCTTCATGTTGGCAAAATCAATTACAGAGGGCACCTGAGGCACCTGCGCCAGCAAGGGCTGCGCCCACAGCATTGCTAAAACAACAATAAAACAGCGAAAGCCAAACATTGTCCTCATTTTTTTCTGATTATCATCAACCCATCTCTAACAGGCAGCAACACATTCTCTACCCGCTCATCGTCCAGTACCATCCGATTAAAACTGCGCAGTGCCTCGGTATCCTTGTCGGTTGCCGCTGCCTGTGCCACCTTGCCACTCCACAGTACGTTATCAGCTATAATGAATCCTCCGGCTGCTACCTGCTCTATTACCAGCTTATAATAGGCCGCGTAGTTGCGTTTATCTGCATCTATAAACACTAAGTTCCATGCCTGCTGCAGGCGGGGCACTACTTCAAGGGCATTGCCGATGTGGTAGTGAATTTGCCCCGACCATGGAGATTGGTTAAAATATCCCCGAACGCGGTCTTCCAGCTCTTCATTAACATCAATAGTATGCAGCTCTCCCTCCGGATGCAGCCCCTCGGCCATACACAAAGCAGAATAGCCGGTATAGGTGCCAATCTCAAGCACCGCCTTTGGCCTGATCATATGGGCCAGCATGGCCAGCAACCGCCCCTGCAAATGCCCGCTTAGCATCCTGGGCATCAGGATGTAAGCGTGGGTATCACGGTTAATTTGCTGCAAAAGCTTACTCTCTGGCGAGGTATGTGTCTCTGCATACGCCAGTAGTTCTTCTCCTATGAACTCCATAAATGGGAGATTATTATAATTACCAGCCCTGCTGCCAACCACCACTGCAGTTCATTCCCGGTTGTTAACAAGGCCACTCCCAGCAAGTGCAAAAGACCTGCCGGATTACAAAGGTAGAAGTTCTCCTCTACCTATAGCACACTAATTTAAAGAAAATTAGTACAAGGTACTGACACGAAGGCCACTAACTTTTAGAAGAAAAAGAGGCAATTTATTTGGCAGGCCACAGGGTAAGGCTGCTAAAGCTTTGTGGCTGCAGCATTTCCCGGGCCAGCTGCTGTAGATCTGCAGCTGAAATAGTACGGATTCTGGCAAAAATATCTTCCAGCGATTCAATCCGCTCCATATCCAGAATACTTTTTCCCATCATCAGCATCAGGCTGGCGTTGTTCTCTTCGGCCATAGCCAGCTGGCCAATCAGCTGCTCCTGTGCAGCATGCAGCTGCAGGGTACCCAGGGGCTTTTCACTAAGTTTTTTAAACTCCTGCTCCACCAGGCGAATGCTTTTCTGCAGCTGGCCCTGCTCAGTAGCAAAGCTAATGCTAAACAGGCCGGTATCGGTGTAAGGGGTATAAGAGGCATCAACATTGTAAACAAACCCCTTCTTCTCCCGCAGGGCCATGTTCAGGCGGCTGGTATTTGCCGGCCCGCCCAAAATATTGGTGAGCATAAAAAACGGCAGGCGCTGCTCATCTTTCAGTGCAAAGGCAGGCCGGCCCATGGCAAAATGGGCCTGCATAATACTTCGATCCTGCACCTGCTGCTCCGGCTTATAATCATTGAAAGGGATGCGCTGGCGCTCTGCCCTGAATACCGGCAGCTCGCCTAAATATTTTTCGGCAAGGCGGATAGCCTTTTTAGCCGATATATTCCCAACACAGGAAAAAATAAGCCTGCGGGTATCGAGGTTCTGCTGCACAAATTCCAGAAAATGCTGCCGCTGAAAGCTGTTAAGCGTTTCTGTGGTGCCCAGAATATTATGGCCCAGCGGATGCTCCGGAAAAACAAGGCTATCAAAAATATCCTGCAGGGCATCTTCCGGAGAATCTTCATACATCGACATTTCTTCCAGGATCACGCCTCTTTCCTTATCAATCTGCTTTTCAGGAAAAGTAGAGTGAAAAGTAATATCGGTGAGCAGCTCCAGGGCATTTTCCAGGTACTGGTCCAGCACCGACGCATAGAAGCAGATTTTTTCCTTAGTGGTATAGGCATTGAGCTCTCCGCCTACAGAATCGAGGCGGTTGAGGATATGATAGGCCTTACGCTTAAGGGTTCCTTTAAAGGCCATATGTTCCCAGAAATGTGCCAGCCCCATCTGGTAGGGTAGCTCATCCCTGCTGCCAATATCCAGCACAAAACCACAGTGTACAATTTTGGTGTGCACTACTTGTTTATGAACAATGCGAATGCCGTTAGAAAGCTCGTGCAGGTAGAAGTCTTGCATCATGAAGACTGCAAAGATAATTAATTTTTCGGGAAGAAAACACCCCTATAAAGCAGCTGCCAAACAAGTATTTATGCACCAATATGAAACAAACACCACTGCCAGACGCTTTAATACATGTTGCCCGCTATCGGGATGATTTTAAAAATTATTTAGCTTAGCAACCCGGCCGCCGTAGCCACAGAATTGCTCCGGCAGGTTAAACAGCCAGCCGCCGCTCCAAACAAGGTATATGAAGATAGGTTTTGATGCCAAACGCGCTTTCCTGAACCGTACAGGCTTAGGAAACTACAGCCGTTTTATTATACGTACGCTTACAGAATTTTTCCCGGATAACCAGTACATGCTCTATACGCCTCGCGCGGATAAGGTACACCCGGAATTACTGTCCCTGATAGAAGAGGAATCTGTTAAGGTTAAAACTCCTGCAGGTACTATGGCCATGCGCGGATTAAGTGCCGTATGGCGCAGCTATTCCCTGGGCAAAGTAGCCGATCAGGATGGCCTGCAACTGCTGCATGGCTTAAGCAACGAATTACCACTTGCTAAAAGCAAAAAGGCAAAGCAGATTGTTACCATTCATGATCTGCTCTTTTTAAGGTACCCCCATTTATACAACCTGGTTGACCTGGGCATCTACAGGCAAAAAACAGAATTTGCCTGTAAAAGAGCAGACCGTATTGTAGCAGTTAGCAGGCAAACAGCCCAGGACCTGATTGATTTTTACAAAATACCCACAGACAAGATCGATGTGGTATACCAGGGCTGCCACCCCAGCTTCCGGGTAGAATATGATTCTTACGTGCTCGACAGAACAGCCTCAAAATATAAGCTCCCCCAGGATTTTATCCTGAATGTGGGCACCATGGAGCCGCGTAAAAATGCACTGCTTATTTTACAGGCCATGGCACAGCTAAAAAGCAAAATACAGCTCCCCCTGGTACTGGTGGGTAAAGCCACTAAATATAAAGAGGAGCTGGTGGCATATGCCCGTAAAGAGAATTTACTGGATCAGGTGCATTTTTTGCATAATGTAACTTTCGAAGACCTGCCCAAGCTGTACCAGTTAAGCCGCATGTTTATTTATCCCTCTGTTTTCGAAGGATTTGGCATTCCTATACTGGAAGCGCTGTGCAGCCGGGTACCTGTAATCACCAGCAAAGGCTCCTGCTTCGACGAAGCGGGCGGGCCCCATTCTATTTACATAAATCCCAATGATCCCGAGGAGCTGGCAGATGCCATCTTACGGGTAATCAACAACCCCACCATGGCTACCAAAATGATTATAGACGGGGTGGCGCACTCCCTTGGCTTTGAAGATGAAAGGGTAGCACAAAATCTGATGGATGTGTACAGAAAGGTGGTTGGCTAACAATGGCCAGGGGCTAAGGGAGAAGCTTGAGAGAAATTTAAGCTGCTTACCTGGTTCAGGTTAAAAGCATGGATAAAATTATAAGCATCAAGCAACATAAAAGGCTGCCATTAACAGGCAGCCTTTTCATTTTTAAACAAGACACATCATTGTATACACAGTAACTTTATTAAACCCTTACATTAGGTATGTGGCGGTATTTTGACATGATAAACATGAAAATTCCATAAGCAGCCAGACCCAAAGCCACAGCCGCTAACAAATAAGGGCCTCCACTATTGGATAAGAAACTAAGGGCATCTCCGGTACCTCCAGTTTCGCTGGCATCAGACTCAACAGCTGCTCTTACCAGGAAATAACCCAAAATTACAAATACTATACTGCGGGCTACATATCCAACACGACCGGCCCTTGAGTAAATGGTATGTTCTTTTTCATTCATAGAGCGTTCGTTCACCTGGCCTTCAAACTTATGTTTAACAGCTCTGTACAGTTCATAAAAACCTTTACAGATAACGATAGCTGCTAAAATACCAACCAGTATTTGCCCATAAGGCTGCTGCAGAACTTTGGCAATCAGCGTTTCCTGGCCATTACCACCGCCACCGGAACCACTGCCCAGCTGGGGGATCAGCATGCGTGCTGCCATAAAGGCAAAAAACAGGTATGTAAGTCCACTAAAGAAAAAGCCTGTGCGCTTAATCATTCCTTTTGTATCGGTGCCATTGCCATCCGGATCTTTGAAGGCCATAATCATGCGCCATGCAAAATAGCATAGCAGACCCAGGATTACCAGTCCCAGCAATATCTGCCCGTACGACTGCTCCAGAATCCAGCTGAAAACACTTTGCTGATCTGCACTTGTATCGCCTCCCTGACCAAAAGCAGCCATGGCTGCCAGCACCCCGATTAAAACATACACTGTGCCTTTAGATGCAATACCAACGCGGGCAAAGGTATCGATCCATTTTGGCATTCGGCTTCTTGCCGAATGTGCGGCCGATCTGATATTATGATTCATAGCTGTACTACTTTAAAAAATTATGATTTCGGTTGAAAAATTTACTCATGCAGCTTCTACATGGATAGCTGCACTACTTTTACGTATACCATTACAAGGGGTTTCTTACCGGCCTGCTGCCTCCCGGCAGGGATTAATTTCTGCAGTAGTTATTTTGGCCTCCACAGCCGCATTTTTTACCTTTACCCAACGCTATATACCAGCTATACATACCTATGCGATATTTACCTATAGACAAGGAGTTGTTTATCCGCAACCGCCAGAAGCTCGCCCGGCAGCTCAAGCCAAACAGCCTGGCAATTTTTAACTCCAACGATATTATGCCCACCAGTGCCGATGGCACCATGCCTTTTAAGCAGGCAACCGATATTTTTTACCTCTCCGGCATAGATCAGGAAGAAAGCATACTGGTGGTTTTTCCTGACCACCCGGAGGAGAAATACCGTGAAATACTGTTTTTGCGCGAAACCAGCGAACTGATTGCGATCTGGGAAGGACACAAATACACCAAAGAAGAAGCCCATCAAACCTCTGGCATCAAGTCGGTGCACTGGCTGGGCGATTTTGAGCAGGTGCTCAATACCCTGATGGCAGAAGCAGACCAGGTTTACCTTAACTCAAACGAACACCTGCGCAACAGCTCTGCCGTACAAACCCGCGAAATACGCTTTGTCAAGTGGTGCATGGAACATTACCCGCTCCACAGCTACGAGCGGGCTGCGCCCATCATGCACCACCTGCGGGCCATCAAGGAAGAAAGCGAGATACAACTGCTGCAAACTGCCTGCGATATTACCGAAAGGGGCTTCAAACGGGTGCTGCAGTTTGTAAAGCCCGGGGTGATGGAGTACGAGATTGAAGCAGAATACATCCATGAATTTTTGCGCAACCGTAGCGGAGGCTTTGGTTATACCCCTATTATTGCCAGTGGCGCCAATGCAAACGTGCTGCACTATATTGAAAATAACCAGGAGTGCAAAGATGGCGATCTGCTCCTGATGGATGTGGGCGCCAGCTATGCGAATTACAATGCCGACATGACCCGCACCATACCTGTGAATGGCCGCTTTACCCCCCGCCAGCGCGAGGTGTACGGAGCAGTACTACATGTGCACAAAGAAGCCGTAAAGCTGCTGCGTCCGGGCAACACTATTCCCGAATATCACAAGCAGGTGGGCGAGCTTATGACAGAGCAGCTGATAGGGCTTGGCCTTATCAGCAGGGAAGACGTGCAAAAGCAAAATCCTGAAAAACCTGCCTACAGAAAATACTTTATGCACGGCACCAGCCACCATCTGGGCCTTGATGTGCATGATTATGGCCGCTTATACCGCAAACTGGAGCCTGGCATGGTATTTACCGTAGAACCTGGTATTTATATACCGGCCGAGGGCATTGGTATTCGCCTGGAGAACAATATCGTAATCCGGGAAAACGATAATTTTGACCTGATGCGGAATATTCCCATAGAGGCCGATGAGATAGAAGACATTATGAACAGCTAACTTGATTCATCCCTAATCTATAAGAAGGGTAAAAAGAAAAAAAACAGCCTTGGACAAGCCCCCAAGGCTGTTTTTTTTCCACTGTTAGTATTTGCGAGGAGGCACGACGAAGCAATCTGGCATCTACACGCATAGAAGCCAGATTGCGGCAGCGGTCCCGGCGGGGAACCGCGACCGTCACACTCCGCTTCGTTGCGTCGGGACGCGAAGTCTCGCAAAGCCTTAACTGCTAATAAAAACGGCCTCTGAAGTAATCCAGATGCCGTTTTTATTAGAAAATTTAGCTTCTTAAAATTTGGGGTGAATCATGTATTTTCCAGAGTTTACCGCCCCACTGCCACCTATAATTCTTCTTTCTCTAAAAAAGCTTGAACACTACTTGTGTAGCAAATACGGTTCTTCAACTAAGAAAAACTGCAGCTCACTAATTAGCTTGCTGATAATGCAAGGATGGAAAAGAACGTTTACCGGGTAATGGTGTAAGTGCTAATAAATTGCTTAACCTCCTCCAGAGCATCTTCAACATCTTCCATAACTTCTTTCACGTATAAAATTGTGATAGCTTCTCGCTTACAACAATAGTCTGGTTTTACGTTAATTCTCTGATGAAGAAAATATTAACCATTGTTTTGCTCATAGCTGCCTCTGTATTTACAGCCAGTGCGCAGCAGTTTCAGGAGGAAAATACAGTATTTGGACAGCCCCTGCTAGTGCTCACCGAAACAGATCCAGGACTCATGGTGGCTGGTGCAGAGGTTCCCTCTTTTGCGCTCTATGAAGGCGGACAAATTATCTATAAGAAGAAAGGCAAAAGCGGAGATCGCTATTACCATACCCAGCTGGCCCGGGAAGAGCTGCAGGAGCTCATTGGCAGCCTGCTCATTAGCGAAGATCTCATAGAACTACCTGCCAAACCGGCACTCACTCCAGCAAGCAATCAGCCTGTAAACAGAATGGTGCTTAACTTCGATACCCTTTTAGTAAAGCAGGTGTATGGCGACCTTAGGAATGACGATGCAGCCAGGGAGAAGGCACCTGTGCCCTTTCTGAAGGTGTACGATAACCTGATAGACTTTACTGACAGCCATGAACAGGAATGGCTGCCCGAAAAAATTGAAGTACTGGTTACAGATTATCTTAAAACACCTGAAAAGTCTCTAAAATGGCCGGCCGACTGGCCTACCCTTAAATCGCCCGATACCATCTGGCGCTCGGAGAAGTTGTACAGCCTTTACCTGGACAGCAGGCATTACCCCGAACTACTAAACCTGATGAACAAGCTTAAAGAGAAGCATGCCGTTGAAATAAACGGCAAGAAATTCGCCATCTCTTACCGGTTGCCATTCCCGAATATACAATAGTACTCGTTTCATGATGACATTGGGTGGAGCGCCGGCATAAAGTTTGTTCATCCTATAAGCTCTAGTTAATTAAATCAACATAAAACCAAACCCCTGCCGATAAGATCAGCAGGGGTTTGATTTTTTTGAAAGTTGATGCTATCAGCGGCCTCTAACAAAGTGCATGATGATACCGATAACCAGCAACACCAGAAATATGTAAAAAATAATCTTTGCAATTTCTGCTGCGCCGGCGGCAATACCACCAAATCCAAAAATTGCGGCTATTAGCGCAATAACTAGAAAAATAACGATCCAACGTATCATAGGTATCAGTTTTGGTTGATAATGCTTATATAAAGCAAAACAGCGTAAAAATGTTTAAGAGTACCCCCTAAAATGCATCACAACCATAAAACAAAAGCCCGGTTTAGGCCGGGCTTTTGTTGGTGATCAGGTGCAATAGTTTAACCTATCTGCACACGCTTAAATTTAGTAACAGTCATACCTTTGTTCACAGAATCCAGGTATTTCTCTACAGTTAAGCTATTGTCTTTAACAAATTGCTGCTCCAGCAAGGTATTGTCTTTGTAGAACTTATTCAGCTTACCCGTTGCAATTTTTTCGATCATGTTTTCAGGCTTGCCTTCGGCACGAACCTGATCGCGGGCAATTTCCAGCTCACGCTCAATGGTAGAAGAATCTACACCATTGCGGTCTACAGCAACAGGGTTCATGGCTGCAATTTGCATGGCCACACTTTTGCCGGCATCTTCATATTCGCCGCCAGCGTTGGTAAGGGCTACCATTACACCCAGCTTATTATTAGAGTGGATGTAAGGAACAACCTTCTCACCACTTAAGCGCTCATAAGCCAGAACATCAATCTTTTCGCCGATTTTACCAACCAGCTCAGTAATTTTCTCTTCTACTGAACGGCCATCGCTGGTTTTTGCGCTTTTTAATTCTTCGGTGCCTGCAGGCTTATTTTTTACTGCTGTTTCCAGAATTTCCTGGCCCAGCTGCTGGAAGTCCTGATTTTTACCAACAAAGTCGGTTTCGCAACCTAGTGCAATCAATATACCTTCGGTAGCATCTGCATTGGTTTGCACAAAAACAGCTCCTTCTGAGGTTTCGCGGTCTGCACGACTGGCCGATACTTTCTGGCCTTTTTTGCGCAGAATGTCAATAGCTTGTTCAAAATCTCCGTTTGCTTCGGTAAGTGCTTTTTTACAGTCCATCATACCGGCGCCAGTCATCTGACGGAGCTTGTTCACGTCTTGTGCGGTAATAGCCATTACAATAAAATATTTTTGGGTTGAAAAATGCGTTGCAAATATAGAATAAACCGCCTTCAACTAAAATGATCCTGAGTAGCAGAAAATTTCCGGGCGGTTCTAGTCATCAATTTTAATTCAGTTGGTTCCGGATGAAACAAAAATTGAACACCAACCGGAATCAGTGTTCAATTTTGTAACAGATTGTATGTAGGATTGTTACGCTTCGGTTGTTGTTTCCTCGCCTTCGTCAACGGCACGCTTTTCAGCTTCGTCTTCTTTCAGCCTGGTTTCTTCCTTGTCTTTTTTACGATCCTGCAGACCTTCTTCGATGGCCTGGCCGAACGCTTTTACAAGCAAGCTGATTGATTTGAATGCATCGTCGTTAGCAGGTATTGGATATTCTATCTCGGTAGGGTCAGAGTTTGTATCCACCAGGGCAAACACCGGAATGTTAAGCTTTTTGGCTTCTTTTACAGCAATATGCTCACGCTTGATATCAACGATAAACAAAGCAGATGGCAGACGGCTCTGATCGGCAATACCACCCAGTACACGCTCCAGTTTTTCACGCTCGCGGCCAATCATCAGGCGCTCACGTTTTGCAATGTTTTTCACAGTCTGCTCGTCTTTCATCATTTTGTCCAGGTTAGACATTTTTTTGAGAGACTTGCGGATTGTAGCGAAGTTAGTAAGCATACCACCTAACCAGCGCTCAGTTACGAAAGGCATTTTAAGGCGTTCTGCCTCTTGCTTAACGATGTCCTGCGCCTGCTTTTTAGTGGCAACAAACATTACTTTTTTACCTGATCTTACGATCCCTTTAACAGCGTTGGATGCTTCGTCGAGAGCTGCTAAGGTTTTATTTAGGTCGATAATGTGGATACCGTTCTTCTCCATGAAGATGTACGGCGCCATTTTAGGATTCCACTTTCTCGTTAAGTGTCCAAAGTGAACACCAGCATCCAGTAAGTCTTTATAGGTTATTTCAGCCATTATAAATGATTACAAAGAATATATAAATATTAACGCTTGCTGAACTGGAATCTTCTGCGCGCTTTTCTGCGGCCATACTTCTTACGTTCAACCATGCGAGGGTCACGGGTAAGGAAGCCTTCTTTTTTCAGTTCAGGGCGATTATCAGCATCAGCTTCAACCAGTGCGCGGGAAATGGCCATGCGAATTGCTTCGGCTTGTCCTTTAATACCGCCACCGTCTACGTTGATGTTAATGTCATAATTAGCAGCAAGCTCTAATTTATCAAGAGGCTGCTTTACGATGGTCTGAAGAACCTCAGTCGGGAAATAAACAGGTAGATCCCGATCATTTACGGTAATCTTGCCGCTGCCATTATCCATGTAAAGGCGAGCAACAGATGTTTTGCGTCTACCGATGGTATTGATCATATCCAATCCTTACTTATAATTTAATTTCTTTAGGCTGTTGAGCCGCATGCGGATGCTCTGCACCACCATATACATAGAGGTTGCGGAAGAGCTCACGACCCAGACGGTTCTTAGGCAGCATGCCTCTTACAGCTTTTTCAACAACCAATGCCTGATTTTTTTCCATCAGCTGACGAGGGGTGGCAAAGCGCTGTCCACCAGGATAACCGGTATGGCGTACATACACCTTTTCGGTCATTTTACGGCCGGTGAGCTTTACTTTGTCGGCATTGATAACGATAACATTATCGCCGCAATCTACATGCGGTGTGTAGCCAGGCTTGTTCTTGCCGCGAACAATTTTGGCAACCTGGCTGGCAAATCGGCCCAGAACGGCATCGGTAGCATCTACTACGATCCAATCTTTCTGAACAGTTGCCTTGTTCAACGAAACAGTTTTGTAACTAAGCGTATCCACGTTTAGACGAATTAGAATAATACAACAACCCTACAAAAAGGGACACAAAGATAGAGAATCCCTTACGAATTTGCAAATGTAGACAAAATTTTGGGAATCACCTAAGGCCTAACACTTATCGGCGCTTAGTTAGTTGCTTTATTGCTACAGAAAAATCTTTAAAATAGGGTGCTTCTACTGATAATGTACTGCCATCTACATCTGCAAAGGATAAAGCATAGGCATGCAGCGCCACCCGGCCTATCAGCGGACGCTCCTCAGTATCTTTTTTTAAATTAAAATTCCGTTTGATATCACTTAACATCAGGGGCTTTCCGCCATAGGCCTCATCGCCGCTGATGGGTGCCTTTAAAGACTTCAGGTGAATCCTGATCTGGTGCATGCGCCCTGTAACCGGCCGGCACTCAATGAGTGTATGGGACCTGTAAGCTTCCAGGGTAGTAAAAATGGTTTCTGCCGCCTTACCCTCCAGTTTGTTAATGGTTACCAGACCGTTGTTTAGTTGCAGGATGGGCAGCAGCACGTGCTCTTCCTTAAATTCATGCAGGCCATCGGCTATGGCATGGTACACCTTCTGCACCTTGCGCTTTTCAAACTGTATGGCCAGATTGCGGTAAGCATCCGGGTTTTTGGCAAATGCCAGGCAGCCGCTGGTTTCTTTATCAAGCCGGTGGCAGGCCTGGGCATCGGGTACCAGCTCCCGCACCCAGTCCAGCAGATTATTGGGATCGTTGCGATCGCTAAGGGTAGCCACAAAAGCAGGCTTGTTGAGCAGCAGATATTGCTCGTTTTCAAAAATGATAAGCTCTTTGAGCGATGGTTTTTTCATAGAAAGGCCAAAATTCGGGGCTTCTGCTCTTTAATACAAACAAGCACCCTATATTTTGTTCTGTTTATCTGTATTTAACCTGCCCGGGAAAAATACAGGCGGTGAGGTATGAGCGGTGCGGGGGCTAAGCTTTGTGCCTATAACTGACTGTATATGGTACAAAGTATATGGAAAATGCATCGATGGCAGGGAGCCAATGCTACCCATGCACCGCATCGCGCTCATACCCCATACCTCACCACCCCCTCAAAACTGGTACCTGAAGGCAAAGCCATCGTAGGGGCCGGTAATTGGCTGCAGGCTAAAGTTATTACTTTTGCTGACTTTATGGAGGTGCGGCACCAGTATACCAATGGATGCGCCAAGGGCATAACCCACGATGCTGTCGCTCAAAAAGTGTTTTCCTGCCTCCAGTCGGCCATAACCCACCGCTCCGGATACCAGGGCAGCGCCCGCCCATACAAAAGGCTTCGCCCTGCTGTTGGGAAAATAATCGTTAAATATTTTGGCAGCAAAGAAAGTGGCACTGGCAGTTGCAGCTGTGTGTCCTGCAAAAAATGAATTAGTTGCCTTGATATCAGTTCGGTCATCATTATCAGGATCTGCATTGTAAACCAAGGGTCTGTTTCGGTTTATCCAGCCTGCAGAGTGTGTATAGAAGGTACCGGTAATCGCCATGGTTTCCAGGTAAAGCAGGCCAATTTGCCCTGCATCGCTGCGGGTTTTTTTATCTGCCAGGAATAGCAGGGGCAATGCAAACGACCCATAAAAAGGGATATCAGTTAAGTTCGAGACATTATCATTGAAATTACCTGCAGACCAACGGTCAAATTTAGAAATATGTGCTTTGGCGGCCTCAGGATTAGCAGCAACATACGCCAGATACTCATCAGAAAGAGGGTCTTTATCATTCATAATTGTAAGGCCCCAGTAACTTAGGCCAATACCGGCCGCAGAAATAACCCCATCAGCCCAGGTGGTATTATAAACTTTGCCTAGCGATCTTTTAGCGTTAGTAGAAGCATCTGTATATTGACCAAACACAGAGGATGCAACACTTAGCCAAAGGGCTAAGGTTATAAAGATTGATTTCTTCATGTATAAAAAATTTAGTTCTTGGCGGTGATTTCACCTTTCTTAATTTAACTGCTTAGCAGCAGGAAGGGTTTTACCCTTAGGCTGAAGCTTCGGAAAGACAGCACTTTTTATATTTTTCACCACTCCCGCATGGGCAGGGATCGTTTCTGCCAGGCTCCTCTGCTTTAACTAATTCCTCCGGCTCCTTTTTAGCCGGATGCTGCTTAAAGGTATGGGCAAGCAAACGGTACAAACGCGGATGCTGTTGCAACAGCTTACGCGGACGCTCAAAAAAATATTCTGTCATGACGGCAAAAAACTCTGCTCCATTGGTGGCACCATAGGGATTGATGCCCGCTTTGCCGTCTTTGATCAGCTCAGTTTTTTCCTGCATTACTTCCTGCCATGCTTCGGCCAGACCGCCGCTTAAGTAATGGTCGGGAAGGCCGTCGGTGGTGCCGTCCTGCTCATCCAGCAGGTGGGCAAACTCGTGCAAACCAACGTTACGGCTGTCTTTAGGATTGGCAAACCCCTGCAGCAGGGCCTGCTTGCTAAGTACCACCATGTGCTGGCTACCCTGTGGCTTTATTTGCCCCGCTGTAATATTTTGCCGGCCCGGCTCCGGAGAGTGTACGGCTACGGCGCCATCGGTTAGATACACCTCTCCCAGGTTTGGATACTCCCAATCTTTGTAGCCCCAGGTAAGCATTACGGCAGAGGCGGCTATGAGCAGGCAACTTAAATCATCTACTTCTGTTTCTACGCCTTCAATCTTTGTCTGTGCCAGAAAAACAGCAATTCTGTGTTCAAAGCCCCGTTTTTGTCTTTTCGTCAGCCCATTATAAAAAGCTACATTTGTGGCCAGCAGGCGCCTCCACTCTTTGGGAAAACCCTGCTTCATTACCTTTGCCGCCAGTCTTTTTTTACGCGTAGCCCAGCGGTAATATATAAAAATGATGAGGCCCATAAATCCGATAAAGGCCAGGATGCGTGCTGTATCCATAGTATAAGTAGCCGCCCCTTATATGTTTACAGGCAGCTTCTTTGTTACGTAAAAGTACAGGTAAGCGTTTTGAATGCACGAGCGTTACAAGCGGAAGTGCAAAGCCCGTTTGTTGTGGTGCTTAACAGGATAAGAAGGTTGCAGCTACTGCTGCAAATGATTCAGGCGCAGAGAAGCGCTAGCGGCAGCAGCCAGTGTTATTCCGCCTCAGCAACATTTTTCTTTGCTTTTTTCTCTTTCCGCTTTTTAAGCCTGAAGCTGAAAACCGAACCTTTACCCACCACACTTTGCACATCGATAGCAGTTTTATGAGCCTCCAGAATATGCTTTACAATGGCAAGTCCCAGCCCGGAACCCCCACTTACTTTTGCCCTGCTCTTATCTACCCGGTAAAACCGTTCGAAGATGCGGTTTAGGTGTTCGGCAGAGATTCCCCTGCCATTGTCTTTGATCAGCACCTTAATCCGATCGCCGTCTTCAAGTACATCTGCTTCTACCCAGGCTTCTTCCTGCGGATCTTCTTTTGAATACTTGATAGCGTTGGAGGTAAGGTTGGTGATTACCTGCTGTATGCGCTGCTTATCGGCCCACACCCAAACCTGTTCCGGAAAACCCGGAGCCAGGCGAAGAGAAATCACTTTCGATTCGGCTTTTCCCTCCATCTGGTCAAACACATCGCGAATCAATTCAGAGAGGTTAAAATAGGAATAAAGCATTTTGATCTGCTTGTTCTCCAGCTGCGAAAGCGTAAGCAGATCCTGCACCAGCACATCGAGCCCATCCAGGCTTTTAGCTGCTTTTTTCAAAAATTTATCTCGTACGCTTTTATCCTTTACAGCGCCATCCAGCAGCGTATAAATATAACCCTGGGCAGCAAATATGGGGGTTTTCAGCTCATGCGATACATCGGCCAGAAATTCACGTCTGAAATCTGCCATCCGCTTAAGCTCTTCTATTTCACGCTGCTTTAGCTCTGCATAATTAAAAATCTCCTGGTTAATGAGGCGCAGGGGGTTGCGGGAGCTGGTAGCACTTTCTTCTTTCAGAAAGGAAAGATCTTTCTTTTTAAGCTTCTGTAAAACATCGTGTATCTGGTGGATCTCGCGGAAGATAAAAAACTCCAGCGTAATGAATGATAAAAGGTAGGTGGCTGCAAATGAAACAGCAAAAGCCACCACAATGGCCCAGCCGGAGGTTTCCTCAACCAAAGAAAGAAAAGCAGCCGTGATACCCGCCACAGATAGGGCCAACAAAATTGCTACAGCTCTGGCAGTTTGCTGCATAGGAAGGAGTTAACTCTCTGAATGTACATACAAAGCTAAGTAGCAACTGGCAACAGGCCGCATTAATTCAGCTCAAATTTATAACCAACACCTTTGATGGTGGTAATGTAGCCTTCACCTATTTTTTCGCGTACTTTACGAATATGCACATCTACCGTACGGGCCAGCACATATACATCAGATCCCCAGATGTTATGCAACAGATCATCGCGGCTAAATACTTTATTTGGATTCTGGGCAAGGAAAAACAAGAGTTCAAACTCTTTGCGGGGCAGCGTTACCTGCTGCTCGCCAATATTTACTGTATAGCTGGTACGGTCAATTACCAGATCCCCTAAACTAATTTTGCTGCTGGTCTTTTTCTTTTTGGTCTCACGCCTGAAGAGGGCGGTAAGCCGGCTCATTAAAGCTCTTGGCTTAATTGGCTTGATGATATAATCGTCAGCACCCACATCGAAGGCAGCAATTTCGGAATACTCCTCGGCGCGGGCCGTTAAAAAAATAATGTAGGAGTTCTGCAATTCTGTCATGTCGCGCATCTGGCGGCAGGTTTCCACACCATCCTGCTCGGGCATCATAATATCCAGAAGCACCACATCGGGCTGAAAGGCCTTTGCCTCCTCAACCCCTTTTTTTCCATTCAGTGCAGTGCGCACCAGGTATCCTTCTTTTTCCAGGTTGTATTGCAACAACTCCAGAATATCAGGCTCATCATCTACAAGCAGTACCTTGTATTGCTGTTTCATAGGGGTTTGTAACTATACGATTAAAACATTTAAAAGTAAGCGTAATTTAGCTAGCACCCAAAAAAGTAAAATTATGTTAAGTGTATTTAAAACAGGGTTAACAATGGCTTAACCTTACTTTCTTTTTCCCTTGTCAAAATCACGTATATCAACCTCTATGGCGCCTATAAACATATCTGCCTTAATCTTCAGCGGTATTTTATGCTGATCATCAGACAACCACATTTTTACAGCATTTTCTCCCTTGAATAAGCTGTTTTCCGGCAACATTGGAGAAACTACCAGGGCATCGAGCCTGCCCAGCTCTGTTTTTACTTTTTCCCGGCCAATAAAGCGTACCTTGAAATCATAAACTTCCTTGTCGAAAAAAGCATCTACCTTGATTACATCGCCGGGCCTTATCCTGGTAAAATCCAGCGTTCGCAGGTAGTAATAACCGCTTACAAGATCCTGCACATACACCGGCACCTCATACACTTCGCTGCTTTCTACCTCCCTGCCGTTTTTTGATAAAGTAGAAACCACTGCTTTGCGGCTGAGCTGCTTAAAATGCACAATTTCGTTTTTGCGGTAGTTGCCCTCGCGTATATAGCGGTAGAACTGGTGTGGCACCACTGCAGCAGTATCCATATAGCTGCCCCAGTTATCTTTCACCCCATACAGTTTGTCTGCAAGGCCGGTGGTACGTCCCTTGATGTCTATTTTATAACAGGGGCGGTCGTTGATAGTATGTACTTTTTTATCAATGCGCAGCTCTGCTTCACCTGCGGTTACAAAGCCGTAATGCACCCGGTAAGTAATTTTCTCTCCGGTACCAAAGGCATCGCTAGGCAGGCGCCTGTAGCCATCGTTAGACCTGGCACTTATCAGGAAAAGGGGAAGCAGTAAAATGGGTAATAACTTTTTCATACAGGTTGCAATGCAACATCCATACCAAACGGTACAGTACGTTAACGTCCGTGGCGGTCTTTATAATATTCTAAAAACTGCTTAAGATCACCTTTAAACTGCTGCTGCAGTTGTTCCTCCAGTTTTTCCTGACCGCTCTCATATCTTTCATACGACATAAAATACGCATTGTTCGGTTCCAGAGCAGCAAAGAAGGCCTGCCACTCTGCGGCTCTGTTCAGCGGCAGGCTGCCGGTTTCGGCTATGATTTGCCTGATGAGCTGCTGTTTCCGTGCCTCTTTTTGCCTGACTGTTGTTTGAGGCGTAAAGCTGTTGTAGAGGCTGTCGAGGCGGCCTAACCCTCTTAGCACATGATTACTAAAAATATTCCGGTCTTCATAGCGCTCCTGGTACCTGCGCAGCTGTTCAGAATCGGCACCCCAGGTTTCGGCCATGTACTGCAGCGCCCCCTCATGCCCTATAAAGCTGGCCAGGTTTTCATTAAACGTCAGGGAGTCTTTAACAAACACTGTTGCATGCGTAAGTTCGTGCAATATGGTATTAACCAGGTCGCCCTCCAGCCTGAAAAGCAGGTTACTTAAAATAGGATCTCTAAACCAGCCCAGGGTGCTCCAGGCGCCCACACTGCGAATGTTGGTATCCCAGCCCTCGGCTTTCAGTACAGCTTCTTCGGCCTGTGCCTTTTCGTAATCGAAAAACCCTTTGTAAGATACAGTACCTACTATGGGAAAGTGCCATTCCTTATTCTCCAGCGCATAGGGGCGGCAGGCTGTTATTACCCAAAGAATGTCTTTGCCTTTCTGATCATAGAGGGTGGTGTAGTTTTTAGTCTCTGCCAGGCCAAGCCTGCCAACGCCCCACTCCCTTACATCTCCTACCAACACCAGCCGCTGCTTCAGGCTGTCGGGAACGGTGGGGTCTTCCATAATTTCGTCGAGTGACCGGGCATTCCAGAGCACCTCAAACTGCCCCTGGCCCTGCATAATGCCATAGCTGATGAGCTCACGCTGCCAGATAGCGAGCACAATCAGCAACAGAAGCAGCCCCAGACCAATTTTCTTTAGCATCTATCTTATTTTTTTCTTGTTGTGTCTGTTCCAAAGCTCAAAACTGCTGCGGTAATTCAGGTAAGTACCGTGCGAGAAATCAAATCGTTTCTCACTCAGATCATAAAACGGTTCGCCCCGCAAACTTAGTGTAAGGTGTTTGCCGATGGGTATTTCATTCAGCAGTCTTAGCATCAGCACCTCCCGTTCTGCGCTGGTGGCTCCGGGATTATCGTAGGTGGTAGAATAGGAGCTGAACAGGGGCCCTCCCTTGATGGGAATGTACTGGTTACCCCGCCAGTAGCTTAGCATAAAGCCACCAAATTTAGTATAGGCAGCTGCGTTCAGGTACAGGCCCCAGCCCTGATCGAAAGGAACCAACAGCTCATTAGAAGCATCAAAATAGCGAAGCACATAGGGCTGCAGGCTGTAGCTGTGCAAAAATTTCCTGTCCACCTGTTTGTGCAGCTCCAGCCCCATTGCTGCGTTTACCCGGGTAATAAGCGGGTTTGGATCTGTATCGATCTGCCCGCCCTGGTGAAAGGCCAGCATTTGCAGGGGCAGCACCAGCTTTACTTTATTTTTTTCAAGCAGCTCTGCCCTGGCAGAAAATCCGCCCGATACTACCTCCTGAAAGGGGCTGCCGGTGTAAATGGTGCGCTCCCAGTCTATCCACACATCCAGCCAGAACCTGTCACGCTCCCATATTAATTGCATGCCCTCCTCCAGGCGGTCCAGCATCACCCTTTCAAAATCGTACATGGGCTCCACCAGCTGGTGGTTCAGGCTGCCCTGCAGTGTACCAAAGATAAACTGCAGCTCATTAAACTTTGCCTGTATCCTGAAAACGGGGCTAATAGTGCTGTAGTAGCGATTTCCGAAATCGTCGCGGGCAAACATACCTGCCCATATACGCACCCTTTTATCTGGCTGGTAGCTTAGCCAGGGCATTACCTGGTATCCAAAAAGGGTATAGCCATCGGCAAAGCGGCCAAAATATTCATTATTCCTGCTAAAGCCCAGCGCATAGGTATGGAGGGTAAGTTTACCGCTGTCGGCCTCCTGCACCGGAAAGCGCAAATAAAAAGCCTCGTTGGGTAACTGAGCATTGGCGGGCAGTGCCGCTACTATCATTATGAAGATCAGCAGCTTAAAAATTGAGCCCCGGGCCTGCACTTCCGGAAAAAAATTAATAGATTGAGGAAAGGGCTTGGAGGTCTGGAAAAGACTTCTATATTTGCGAAAAATATTAGCAAAATTCATTAGCAAAAAAAGGGTTATTTTAGCATTAAAAGCGAACTTTCAGGCCCTTAAAATCCTTTTGATAAAGTGCAGGCAATGCGTCTGCTGCAACAACAAAGCTAAAAATTTTAGTGCATAACATGAGTGATAATCAGGAAAAATTAAAAGCACTTCAGCTTACCATGGATAAGCTGGACAAGACCTATGGCAAAGGTACTATCATGAAGCTCAGCGACGAGGTAGTGGTAGACATTCCTGCCATCAGCACCGGCTCGCTAGGCCTTGACCTTGCCCTGGGCATTGGTGGTATTCCGCGTGGCCGTGTCATTGAAATCTACGGTCCTGAATCAAGCGGTAAAACCACCCTTACCCTGCACTGCATTGCCGAAGCGCAAAAGCGTGGTGGCATGGCGGCTTTCATTGATGCAGAGCACGCATTTGACCGTACCTACGCAGAAAAACTAGGCATAGATACACAAAACTTATTGATTTCGCAGCCCGACAACGGTGAGCAGGCGCTTGAAATTGCCGAGCACCTGATCCGTTCTGGCGCGCTCGACATCATCGTGATCGACTCTGTAGCGGCACTGGTGCCAAAAGCAGAGCTGGAAGGCGATATGGGCGATAGCAAAATGGGTCTGCAGGCCCGCCTGATGAGCCAGGCCCTGCGGAAGCTTACGGGTGCCATCAATAAAACGCATTGTACCTGTATCTTCATCAACCAGCTGCGCGAAAAAATCGGTGTGATGTTTGGTAACCCTGAAACCACTACCGGTGGTAACGCCCTGAAGTTCTACGCCTCCGTGCGTCTTGATATTCGCCGCATAGGCCAGATCAAGGAAGGTGCCGACAACATTGTAGGTAACCGCACCCGCGTGAAGGTAGTGAAGAACAAAGTGGCGCCTCCATTTAAGCAGGTAGAGTTTGATATTATGTATGGCGAAGGCATTTCCAAAGCCGGCGAGATCCTGGACCTGGGTGTAGAGCTGGAGGTGATCAAGAAATCAGGTAGCTGGTTCTCTTACAACGACCAGAAGCTTGGCCAGGGCCGCGATGGCGTAAAACAGCTGATCAAGGACAACCCAGAGTTGATGGAAGAGCTGGAAACTAAGATCCGCGCCAAAATTAAAGGCGAGCACCTGGAAGAGCCTATTCCCGCAGCGGAGTAGTTTTTTAGAGGTTGGAGGCGGTGAGCCGCCCGGTTAGAAGTTAGACTTTAGGCTTTGAACCTTTGTTATAAACAGGAGCCCCGCCAGTTGGTGGGGCTCCTTTTATTTTAATGCCGCCACTTAATGGCATCCTTTTGGGGTTGCCAGTTGTGTTTTGGCTCAAAGTGCTGCCATAATAAAGCAGAAACATGGCGGATGAGCTCCCAGCCTTCATTATCGGTTTCCCAGCTTTCGTCCTGCTGGTTCTTGGTGATGATACAGAATACATAATCGCCGGAAGGAGCATTGACCAATACCACTTCGGCACGGGTTTGATTGACAGAACCCTGCTTGGAAGCCGCCTGCACAGTGGGCGGTAGCTGGGTAAGGGCTACATCATCCCAATAGATGTTGCAGAGGTTGCGGTAAATGCGGTCGCTGGCAGCCGGATTTATTACTTTTCCCTGCCTGATCTGCACCAGCAGCCGGGCCATTTCGCGGGGTGTGGTCTGCCCCCAGCCATAGGTGCTCCAGGCTTCTTTACGGCCCTCGGTTCTGGAGTTTACCCGGGTGTGGGCATAGCCGTTTTCCTGCAGCCACCCATTAATGGCCGTGCCGGTACCTGCCAGCTGCTGTGCCCACAGGCTGGCGGTATTATCGCTGGTGGTAATCATGAGCATGGCTACCTTGCTAAGCTTTACCTCGGCACTGTCTTTGAAGGCGCCCAGCAGATCCTCTCCTTCATAGAATAACGAATCTCTGTAGATCAGCGGCTGATTAATATCCAGCTCACCTGTCTCTATTTTTCTGAACAAACCAATGGTAATGGGAACCTTGATCATGCTGGCCGTAGGAAAAATGCTATCGGCCGCAATGGCAGCTGTATTACCCCTTTCCAGGTGGTGCACATAAATGCCAACATCGCCCCGAAATCCTTTAACCAGTCTTTCAAGCTTTTGCTGGAGTACCCGATCCTGCTTTTCGGGTAATGCTGGCCTCTGGGCTACCAGGCTGTAAGGGTAGAAAAGACTCAGTAAAATTAAAATAGCCGGCAGGGTATGCTGCATAGAAATACTGTAATATCAGGCTTAATATAAAGAGAATACTGGAATGATTGTATCAGTCCCGGAACCAGGCGGAATCACAGCTAACCCTAAACAAAAAGCTCCCTCTCCAAAAGGAAAGAGAGCTTTTCTATCCAAAACAAAACAAACTAATTTGTACGAATAGCAAGTACCGGATCCATGCGGGCGGCAGACCAGGCAGGCCACAGACCGGATATAACCCCTACAATGGCTGCTACCAGCAAGCCTATAATAACATTTCCTGTTGTTAATATCAGGTTAAAAGAGCCCATTTCGAAAACCAGCGGCGCCAGGAGGATAATCAGGAACACCAGGATGAGTCCGGCTATCCCTCCCAGCAGGCTTAAAAAAATAGCCTCGAACAGGAACTGCAGCAGGATAAAATAATTTTTAGCCCCCAGCGATTTCTGCACCCCAATCTGGTTTGTACGCTCCCGCACCGACACAAACATAATATTGGCAATACCAAAACCGCCAATGAGAATGGCAAAGCTGCCAATGATGGCTCCTACAATAGAAATAGCCGCAAAAATACCCGATACAAAATCGGCCAGCATCTGCGGCTTGTTCATGGCAAAATTATCTTCTTCGAGGGGCCTAAGGCCGCGCCTTTGCCGCATCAGCCCCTGTACCTCTGCTTCCAGTGCTTCCAGTTGCGGTCCCTCTTCTTCTGTACCCTTTACGGCAATGGTAGAACCTACCCCCTCATATTTGCCCGAATAATAGACCTTCTGAAAAGCTTTGTAGGGCAAAAATACATTTTGATCATTACTGGGGGCATCCAGTAGGTTTTCGCCTACCTGCTTCATGACCCCAATTACCCTGAATCGCCTGCCTTTTACAGAGATCTCTTTCCCCAGCGGGTCTTTGGTTCCAAAAAGCTCATCTGCAACAGTATAGCCAATTATTGCCACATTCTGGCCGGTCTGTTCTTCAATCTGAGTAAAGTACCTGCCCGTGGTCACAGGGATGTCGGCTACATCTTTATGATCGTAAGAGATTCCGTTGAAGTGTATATCAGAACTATTGCTGCCCCACTTGGCTACTGTTCTGCGGCCCGCTTGGATACTCACTGCCCTGGCATTCTGTACCCTGTCCCTCAAAAATTCATATTCCTCATATACCGGTTGCGGGCGGTTAACGTATTTCCACCAGGGATAATCGGGCGAAAAGCTCCATGGCCATTTCTGCACATAAACCACCTTATCGCCAACAAAAGAAAGGCTTTGCCTGACACCGGCCTCCAGCGAATCTACTACTGAAAAAACAAGTATAACGGTAAAAATACCGACTGTTACGCCCAGCAGCGAAAGGATGGTGCGCAACAGGTTGCTCCTTAATGCCGAAAGGGCAAAGCGAAAGCTTTCATATATTAATCGTATCGTTTTCACACCTTAAGGCTAAGCATTTAAAAACAATTTTGCACAAAACTTGCTATTTACATAGAGATTCGTAATTGAAACTTGTAGCTTTGCAAGCTTAAATCAAAAGCGCACAACAGGCTTTTAAAAATACAGATGAAATTATCAGAATTCAAATTCGATTTGCCCGCAGGTCTTTTAGCGTTATATCCGGCCGAAAACCGTGATGAATCGCGACTGCTGGTTTTACACCGCAATACCGGCCAAATCGAACACCGCATTTTTAAAGATGTAGTTGAGTACTTTAATGATGGCGATGTAATGGTGACCAACAACACCAAAGTATTTCCAGCCCGCCTGTATGGGAACAAGGAAAAAACCGGTGCCAAAATTGAAGTATTTCTCCTACGCGAGTTAAACCGCGATATGCACCTGTGGGATGTGCTCGTTGATCCTGCCCGTAAGATCCGCGTAGGCAACAAACTCTACTTTGGCGATGGCGAGCTGGTAGCCGAGGTTATTGACAATACCACCTCCCGTGGCCGTACCATTCGTTTCCTGTTTGACGGTACACACGAAGAGTTCTATAAAATGATCGATTCACTAGGCGAAACCCCCTTGCCACGTGAAATTTTGCGCGATGTGGAGCCTGAAGACCGGGATCGCTTCCAGACAATTTATGCCGAACATACCGGTGCCGTTTCGGCCCCAACAGCAGGCCTGCACTTTACCCCACACCTGATGAAGCGCCTGGACCTGAAAGGTGTTTCCGTAAATCCGATTACCCTGCACGTAGGCCTTGGCACCTTCCGCCCCGTAGACGTGGAAGATCTTACCAAACATAAGATGGACTCCGAGAATTACAAGGTACCGGAGATCACAGCCAAAAGGGTAAATGATGCACTGGACAACAAACGCAGGGTTTGTGCGATTGGCACTACTTCCATGCGTGCCCTGGAGAGCAGCGTATCAGCCAATAACCGCCTGAAGCCTACCGAAGGCTGGACAGATAAGTTTATCTTCCCTCCATATGAATTCAAGATCTGCAATGCCCTGATCACCAATTTCCACATGCCTGAAAGCACCCTGCTGATGATGGCAAGTGCCTTTGGCGGCTTCGAAAACGTAAAGAAAGCCTACCAGGTAGCCATTGAAGAAAAATACCGTTTCTTTACCTATGGCGATGCCATGTTGATCATATAAGCTGGCAAAGCTTTACAGACAGATACTAAACAGAAGCTTCGGCAATTTGCCGAAGCTTTTTTATTTTTCGCCCATGAATGCCCCAGTGCCAGCCCAACTACCCCAATACGCCATCATCGTTGCCGGTGGCAGTGGCAGCCGCATGCAGTCGCAGCTCCCAAAGCAGTACCTTCCCCTGCTGAGCAAACCTATTCTGATGCATACGCTGGAGGCTTTTAGGGCAGCCTCAGCCAGCCTGCAGCTGGTACTGGTGCTGCCACAGCATGATTTTGATTTCTGGAAAGTACTTTGCCGGGAACACCAGTTCTCTCTGCCCCACCTGCTGGTGGCCGGGGGCAGCAGCCGTTTTCAGTCGGTACAGAACGGACTGGCACAGGTACCTCAGGAGGCGCTGGTGGCCATACACGATGGCGTGCGGCCTCTGATAGATCCTCTAATCATTCAGGAAGCTTACCACATGGCAGCAGAAAAAGGATCGGCGGTGGTGGCAGTGCCCCTGAAAGACAGCATCAGGCATGTAGGGGCAGCAGGCAGCAGCCAGAGCCTGAAGCGTGAAGAATACAGACTGATGCAAACTCCGCAGACATTTCGTGCTGCAGCAATCAAAAAAGCTTATCAGGCGCCCGAGCAGGCCCTATTTACCGATTGTGCCAGCGTAGCCGAAGCAGCCGGGCTTGCCATTTACCTGGTAAATGGCTCTTACCGTAACATCAAGATCACTACCCCCGAAGACCTGTTGTTTGCAGAGGCATTATTAAAGCAGGAAAAGGGTACTGCTTAGTCGTAAAATTTAAAACCCCGCTTTGGGCGGGGTTTTTTGTTAATATTCGTCTTCGTTAAAGAAGAAATCTTCTTTGGTAGGATAGTCGGGCCATATTTCTTCAATACTTTCATATGGTTGTCCGTCATCTTCCAGTTCCTGCAGATTCTCTACCACCTCCAGCGGTGCACCGGACCGGATAGAAAAATCGATCAACTCATCTTTGGTGGCTGGCCAGGGAGCATCTTCCAGGTAGGAAGCCAATTCAAGTGTCCAGTACATGCGTATCCTCCTTTAATTATTATTGTTTTAGTTTTTTATTTTGCTATCATCAGGGCTTGTAGACCGTGTACAACTAACACGGGCCTAAAAGTTCAGGGAATCAACACTTTTTTCCGCAAATATGCCACTCAACGTAATAAATCCCCCTTTATTGAAGCATTCGCTTATTTTAAAGCTTTAAGTTGTAGGCCTATACGACTAGCATTTCCACAGGTTGTGCTATTTGGTAAAAAGCTTGGTTATTTCAAAGCAGCTTATAGCTGCAACATCAGGAATTTGCCTGTTGCTGTAGCTCTTCCAGCAACATTTTCTTGATCTTTACCTTTCGCTGCTGCGACCTAAGCTTAGTTTCCATCATTTTAGCAACATCGCTGCTGCCGGGGCTCGTCAAGGCCATGTTCTCCTGGTAGGTCTGCAGCTCGCGCTCATCGCGGCTTAACAGATCGCGCAGGAGTCGTATTTTTTGCCGGGCCTGCTCCTGCTTTTCCTGCTGCTCAATACCGGGCACCTTGGCATAGGCCAGTTTATTCAGAAAGTGCTTTTCCCTTAGCAGGTTTCCGGTGTCGAACAGCTGCTCCGAAATACGGGCTACCTCTGGCGTACGGGCAAAGCCCAGTGCTTTGTATTCGTTCTGTACAGCCTCTACTGCCGTTACTGCGTTCCGATCGTGTGGATCAATCGCCCGCATACGTTCCAGCAGTGCACGGCGCTCCTCCAGGCGCTCCTCGCCCGTTCCGGCATTGGAATACTGCCGCTGCGAACGGTCGCCGTAAGAACGTCGCTCTCCTCCCTGCGGCCGGTCGTATGGCCTGCCCTGCCCCTGCGGGCGCTGGTAGCTGCTGCCGCCGCCCTGGTAACCTCCGCCGCCCTGGCTACGGTCACTGGAATAACCACCTTGGGTACGCTCGCGGCCACCCATCGGGCGGCTGCCACCAGACCTGTCGCCGCCGCCGGAATAGCGCTGCGGGCGGCCCTGCTGCATTACCGGGCGGGTAATGCGCTGAATCTCATACAGCAAAGGCTTATAGATCTCTGCCGGTATTTTACCAATATCGCGCCAGCGTTGCTGAATGTTACGCACATCGTACAGGGCCTGACGGGAGTTAGGCTGCATAACGGCACGCTGCGCTTCTATAATAAGCATTTCGTACTGCTTCTGGCGCTCATCGAGCATCAGCTTCCGATCGGCAAAGAATGCACTCCGCCTGTCGAAGAAGCCCTGAAGCAGCTCGTTAAATTCTTCTTCAAATTTATCCTGATGTTCCGGATCGAGGCTGCCGGTGCGCAGCCAGCGCATTTTCAGATCTTTTGCCAGCTCTGCGCCTTCTTTCCAGTCTGTCATCTCCCGCAAGGGCTCGGCCTCGGCTAAAAGTGCAGTTTTTATCTCCAGGTTACGCTCGCGGTTTTGCTGAATGATTTCGCGAATGTAGTTCTCCAGCTTTTCAAGCCGCTCATGCAGGGCTTCGAAATCGCCTAAACCCTCATATTCCGGTAGTGTTTCTTTCATGTGGAGCAGCTTCATGAGATAAGAGCCTTTGTTAGACTTCTCATATATATCCTGCTCCAGCTGATTAATTTTTTCCAGTAATTGCTGATACCGCTGTTCGTAATAAGAAAAAGCTGCCTCTGGGGTATCTTTTACCTCACCAATCTCCAGTGCCGGATGCTCACCAAATGCCTTGCGGTAAACCTTACCGTCCTGAACATAACCATAGGGATGTTCTGCCACGCTCGTAATAGGTTATAATGTTATACAATTTCACCGGAGGCTATCACTAAAAGTCCGATAGCTTCCGCATTTCCCGAAAAATAATTAATTCCGGCCAATTGGGGCAGCAAAAATAATTAAATTTGCATATTGAACTACTAATATCTTAGAAAGCATGAGTGCCGAAAAAATTATTTTTTCAATGTCAGGCGTCAGCAAGGTAATTCCGCCTAAACGCCAGATCCTGAAAGACATCTATCTATCTTTTTTTTATGGAGCCAAAATTGGTGTTTTAGGCTTGAATGGCGCAGGTAAATCTACCTTGTTGCGCATTATAGCCGGCATCGATAAAGAATATCAGGGCGAGGTGGTATTTTCACCAGGCTACAGCGTAGGTATGCTGCAGCAGGAGCCGCAGCTCGATCCGGAAAAAACAGTGCGCGAAGTGGTAGAAGAAGGCGCCGGCGAAGTGGTTGCCCTGCTCAAGGAGTTCGAAGAGATCAACCTGGCTTTTGGCGACCCTGCCGTTATGGAAGATCCGGATGCCATGGATAAGCTTATTGACAAGCAGGCCAAGGTACAGGAGCAGCTGGACGCCCACAATGCCTGGGAGCTGGATACCCGCCTGGAGCGCGCCATGGATGCTCTGCGCACCCCTCCCGGCGATGCCAAAATAGCCAACCTCTCCGGAGGTGAAAAACGCCGGGTAGCCCTGTGCCGCCTCTTGTTGCAGGAGCCCGATGTGCTGCTGCTTGACGAACCTACCAACCACCTGGATGCCGAATCGGTGCAGTGGCTGGAGCAACACCTGCAGCAGTATAAAGGCACTGTGATTGCCGTTACCCACGACCGTTATTTCCTGGATAATGTGGCCGGCTGGATCCTGGAGCTGGACCGCGGCGAGGGCATTCCCTGGAAGGGCAACTACAGCAGCTGGCTGGAGCAGAAAAAGAACCGCCTGGAGAAAGAGGAAAAAACCGAGAGCAAGCGCCAGAAAACCCTGGAGCGCGAGCTGGAGTGGGTGCGCATGTCGCCTAAAGGCCGCCACGCCAAATCCAAAGCCCGTATCAGCAATTATGATAAACTCCTTAGCCAGGATGTAAAGGAAAGAGAACAGAAGCTGGAGCTCTTTATACCGCCGGGGCCACGCCTGGGCAGTAAGGTAATAGAGGCCCACGGCGTAAGCAAGGCCTTTGGCGATAAGCTGCTGTTTGAAAACCTGGAATTTCAGCTGCCGCAGGCAGGTATTGTAGGCGTAATCGGACCAAACGGCGCCGGTAAAACCACGCTCTTCCGCCTGATTACGGGGCGCGAAAAAGCCGATGCCGGTACTTTTGAGGTAGGCCCTACCGTACAAATTGCCTATGTAGACCAGGAGCATGGTATTCTTGATCCGAATAAATCTGTTTTTGAGAACATCAGCGGCGGCAACGACCTGATGATGCTGGGCAACCGCGAGGTAAACAGCCGTGCCTATGTAAGCAAATTCAACTTTGGCGGCGGCGACCAGGAGAAAAAGGTAGGCATACTCTCCGGGGGTGAGCGTAACCGCGTGCACCTGGCTATGGCCCTGAAGCAGGGCGCAAACCTGCTGCTGCTTGACGAACCTACCAACGACCTGGATGTGAACACCCTCCGGGCGCTGGAAGAAGGTCTGGAAAACTTTGGTGGCTGTGCGGTAATTATCTCCCACGACCGCTGGTTCCTGGACCGTGTGGCTACCCACATACTGGCTTTTGAGGGTAATTCGCAGGTATACTTCTTCGATGGCAACTACACCCAGTACGAAGAAAACCGCCGCCAGCGCCTGGGTACTGAAGCTACACCAAAACGTATCAAGTACAAAAGCCTTGCCTAAGGGCAGTTTTTGTGTTTAATCTTCCCATAGAGCCCACCTGCTGCACAGCAGGTGGGTTTTTTATTGGCTGCACAGGGTATTCATACACAGCTAAAGATCCTTTTCCGGTGCAGGATACAAAAATCTGGCACTTTTTAAGTAGCTTATCCTAACCAACATTCCTGTCGCCCATGGTCCTTATTTACGTAAGCCTGCAGAAAGATGCCCAGGCATCCGATGTGGCAGAATTGCTGCTCAAAAGTCGCCTGGCCAATCACATTAACATCATTCACAATATCGAATGCATGGTTTATGAAAATGACCAGATCACCCGGTCATCAGAAACTATTTTACTGATCAAAACCAAAGCGCTGCTCTACAAGCAAATTGAAGAAAAACTGCTGAACCTGCAGCTCCAGCCAGCCCCTAAGATCTTTTCCGCCCCCATGACACAGATCGAAGCTGATTATCATGATTACCTGCTTAAAGACACTATAAAAGTTTAAGCACCTCTGTTTCTTCCCGGGCAATGCAACCTTTCTGACAGCAACTGCATCTAGCTGTAAAACCCTTACTTCCATGAAAAAATATCCCATTATCCTCATTACCTTTTTATTTGTGAGCCTTAGCTCCTGCCTGGAAATAACAGAGCAGGTGCGCCTGCGCGAAAACGGCTCCGGCCAGTTTACCTTTACTGTAGATATGAGTGAGGCAGAGCCCCTGCTGAACATGGTGAAGGGCTTCTCTGCCGAGGCCGATCCCGAGCAGGTAAGCACCGATTTAGAAACAGGTATGGAAGGGGCCTATCAGCGCCTGCAGTCGGTAAAAGGTGTACACCAGCCTACCCTTATCCGCTCAGACAACGGCTTACTTTCAGGCATCACCTTCGAGTACGATAACAT
The DNA here is from genome assembly GCA_000597885.1 of Flammeovirgaceae bacterium 311. Classification (NCBI taxonomy): domain Bacteria; kingdom Pseudomonadati; phylum Bacteroidota; class Cytophagia; order Cytophagales; family Flammeovirgaceae; species Flammeovirgaceae bacterium 311. The sequence goes on along the minus strand of CP004371.1, from coordinate 4,501,214 downwards.
TGAGGCCCTGAACAATGCCATTAATGTGGTGCATAATAACAAGCCCGAACTGAAGGAAGCCTACTTCGCCTGGGATGGCAAGCAACTGCACCGCCTCAACACCCTAAAGATCGAAAATGAGATCAAAGAGAAGACCGGCAATGACCTAAACGGCCTTGACCTGACCGTAAATGGCAAAAGCATAAAGGAAATGATGGGAAGCATGGTATACCGCACCGAATATACTTTTGATAAGCCCATCAGGAGTATCAGCAACAGCAACGCCACCCTAAGTGCCGACAAGCGGAAAGTAACCCTGGAGCGCTACCTGCTGGATGACACCCGTAAGGCAAACAGCCTGGAGAATATTATTAAGCTGTAGAGAGGTGTCGGGTATCAGGTATCGGGTAAGAGGCTGCTAGGAGAAGCTGCCGCCTTAAGCGTTAACAGTTACCGAAGTTATTTGAAAGAATCATAAATGCAGAAAGACTGATACCAGCCACTGCAGAAGCTGACACCCGACACCCGATACCTTTTCAATGCTCATGCTCGCGCTGTAGTGAGTGCTCTTTGTGTTGCCACAGTAGTTTATCTGCCTCCAGCTGCTGCAGCTGCTGTTCTGTTAAGGGCTTTTTTAGCAGCTGCTGCAGGTTGGGCTGTCCGGCATCTACCCAGCTGGTGTACCAGTAGTCAGCTACCATTTTGATGGAGCGTCGCATCTGCCGCTCTACCTGCCCCCGGAGCATTTGCTGGTAATCTCTGGAAAATTCAGGGCTGTAGGTGCGCACCATCAGGCCGTTACGTTCTTCGTAGGTCCATTTCTTTTCCTCGGAATAACGGCGGGTAAGTTCTTTTTCAAAACCCAGCACAGAATCTAGGGCCAGGTGCGCCTGAGCCACTCCCTCCCAGATGTAAAGCTGTGGGTTATCGATATACTCCGCTTTACCAATCCAAAACTCCCAGTCGGCTGCAAAAAGCTCCGGCAGGCGCGATTCCCAAAAGCCATGAATACCGCGCTGGCCAGTGAGCTGTCCGTTGTAGTTCACGGTGGTGTGCAGGGGTACGTTGGCGTCGGCCACATAATGGCCCAGGTCTGCAGAAAGGCGCAGAATGGCATCGGTATCCTGCCTGCGAAAAGCTTCCGTAAGCCAGCCTTTTGTTCTGTACACATGCCAGGGCACGATACCATAAGCCCTAAGGGTATCTTCTGAATATAAATCCAGGGCTTTTTGCCAGGTGCGGGGCATTTTGTACAGGGCACTGTCGCCGTAAACATCCAGGTCAATATAGTGTCGCTCTGCTTCACCTTCTACCGCATAACGCCGGCGATCGGGGTTCACGGCATTTTCTGTAATGAACAGGATATGGTGTTTGTAGAAGGGGAGCATTTCGGGAGGCAGCGAAAAAACCGCCAGCCTGTTGATAAGCTGATGCCCAAAAAAGCCCCAGTAAGCGGCATTACCCACAGGTGCCGCCGTCAGAGGAAACAGCAAAAAAATGATCACGAGTCTTACTTTCACCTTAGCCTTTGGTAATGAGTAAGTTTTAAAATTCAGAAATATTTTGCCAGCGATTTTCTGCAGTCTGTGCAGATAACCCCACAAATACCCTTTTTGGAGGAACGGCATGAAGCATCTATTTGTTAAATACGGAGCTACGGTATTTTAAAGCTGGAGCATAGTTTTGTAAATATTAATTCTTGTATTATCTTTGCAGACTCAAATCGAAGATAAGGCTAACGGAAATAAGGAATGGCACACCACAAATCAGCACTGAAGAGAATTCGCTCAACTCAAGCCAAGAGGCTGCGGAACCGTTATCAGGCTAAAACTACACGCACATTCATCAAGAAATTGAAGAATACTGCAGACAAAGCTGAGGCACAGGAACTACTGAAAACAGTAACTTCTATGCTAGACAAGCTTGCGAAGAAAAACATCATCCACAAGAACAAAGCTGCTAACAACAAAAGCAAGCTGGCGCGCCACGTAGCAACCCTGTAATTGTCTGGTGATCAAAAAGCATTTTAGGCTGCCCTACAGGCAGCCTTTTTTGTGTTGCGGCAGGGGCCACTAAACAATTTCCAGGCGATGGGCTTTTTTATAGCAAAAAGCCGCATGGAAAGCCCCGAAGATCGCCTGGACCGGATAAGCATCCGAAACTGGGCTGAAGAAGACCGCCCAAGAGAAAAACTTTTACTAAAAGGCAAGGCTGCCCTTAGCGATGCCGAACTGATGGGTATTCTGATTGGTTCCGGCACACGGTCTATGTCTGCAGTAGATGTTTGCAAGCTTATACTGCAAAAGGCAGGTAATAACCTCAATGAGCTGGCCAGGCTTTCGGTAAAAGATCTGCAAAAATTTAAGGGCATTGGTGAGGCTAAGGCCATTGCCATTGTGGCTGCCCTGGAGCTGGGCCGTCGGCGCAAAGAATCCGATCCTGTTAAACGCATTAAAATTACCAGCTCTCAGGATGCTTACGATGCGATTAAGCCAGAGCTATGGGATAAGCAGCAGGAGGAGTTCTGGGTACTGCTCCTGAACAGGGCAAACCAGGTAATGCATAAAGCACAGGCCAGCCTGGGAGGCGTATCAGGCACTGTTGCGGATCCAAAAGTAATCTTTAAGCTGGCACTGGATCACCTAGCCTCTGCCATTATTCTGGTACACAACCACCCCAGCGGCAACTTAAAACCGAGCGAGGCCGATATCAGGCTTACAAAAAAGTTGAAGGACGCTGGCAGTATGCTGGATATCCCGGTGCTGGATCATCTTATCTTTACAGATCACAGTTACTACAGTTTTGCAGACGAGGGCTCGCTATAAAACAAAATACCGCAGCCCGTGTGAAAGCTGCGGATATTTCCTCCCCTCAAATTGTATATTTATCAGCAAAGCTGTTGGTATCGCATTTATTTGGATAACTACATCATTATCAATATGTTAACAAAATAACGCTATTTTTTAGACAGTATTATCAGTCGATGAAACTATTTACACTTCTGTATAGAAAAAGTCACTAAAAATAATCAAACACTATACAAAAGATTATTATTTATGTTTTTGCTTATCAGTATTGCGAGCAGCATAAGGTAAGTTATCCGGCATTCTGTTATTATCTTTTACCATTTTTTGCTGCCTGGGCAAATGTGAGGCAAGATCGCTAAGTGGCGGATCATGCTTTTCTCCCCAAATCTCATAGTAAATCTTGTCTCCTATCAACTCTACCACACCAATCCGCTTAATTACCTCCTGATAGGTTTCATAGCAGTCCAGCGCCTTCTTTAAAATTTCAATATCCTGCTCCCTCAATGAGAGAACACAATCTATCTCGGAGGGCATAGACTGTTTTAAACGAATACCCATTGTTTGTACTGCAGGCCCTTCTTCATTTTTAACAGTAAAAAAGGCCAGCCGCTTCAGGTAGGCAGCACCCTCGTCCTTCATTTGCAGGTAAAGCCGCTTGATAACAGCGTGCATCACCAGGTGATCATGAAAACCACTGATGCCATGCACAGGATAAGAAACCAATATATCGGGCCTGATCTTTTCAATGTGCTGCCGAACAACTGCTTCTATTTCCCTGGGATCCATTTCTTTCAGGCCACTGTCCGGCAGGTCCAGCACCTCCATGCTGCTTAAACCAATGGTTTCTTTTACCGCCAGCATTTCTTTGTAGCGAACATCACCCATCTGCTCTACACTAAGGCTCAGCTTATGGCGCTGACTTGTAGCTCCGCCACGGGTAAGGGTGAGCAGGTGAACCTCGTGTCCCTGCTCCAGTTGCTGGTACATAGCAGCGGCGGGTCCAAAAGATTCATCATCAGGATGAGGAAAAACATATAGATACTTCATACAAAACAGTGTTACAACGGTAAAGAAAACTTTAAATTTTTTGTTTTTACTATTTTCTAAATCTTAATCAAATATATTAACCTCAAAAATCAAATTATCGTACTATAGATTTACCGTTCAATTAGTGGCATCTATGAAAAAAGCCCGTGTGGTAATTATTCCAGTAGTGGCAATATTAGTTATGTACCTGTTGGCACCTACCTATTTGCGGAAGGCCTTTACATACTTTACACCTGATATTGACGATTATACAGTTTTTGAAAACAGGGAAGTAAGAGCAGGTTTTGAAGAAGAACCCTGGCCTACTCAGGCAAATTTTAATAAAATAGGGCTTCCGGATACGTTGCTGGAAAAAATTGATGCTCTTGATCCGGTAGCATTACTGATGGTAAAGGATGGCAGCCTTGTATTTGAGCAGTACTGGGACGGATATGGGCCAACCTCCTACTCCAATTCGTTTTCCATGGCCAAGAGCATTGTTAGTCTGCTGATAGGCATTGCCGTTCAGGAGGGGCAAATTAGTAGTCTGGATGATCCTATCGGACGTTATCTGCCGGCATACCAGGGCCAGCCAGCCACTGTACGGCACCTGCTTATGATGAGCAGCGGCCTGGATTGGGATGAATCCTACTCCTCACCCTTGAGCGTTACCACCAAAGCCTATTATGGCGATAATCTTAGGGAGCTTCTGAATGGCTTAAGCATAACAGATAGTCCCAGTGAAGTGTGGAATTATCAGAGCGGTAATACGCAGCTGCTGGCCATGATCCTGGAAAATGCCTCTGGCCTTAGCCTTAGCGAATATGCCTCGCAAATGCTGTGGAAACCACTGGGTGCCTCCAGAAACGCGCTTTGGAGCCTCGATGAACGTGATGGTATTGAAAAAGCCTACTGCTGTTTTAATTCCAATGCACGCGATTTTGCCAGAATTGGCCAGCTGGTGCTCGACAGCGGCCAGTGGCAGGGCAGACAGCTGGTGCCCAAACCTTATTTGCGTAAGGCACTTGCGCCACAAACGCAGCTTATCGATGAGGAAGGACGCCGGGTTGATTACTATGGGTACCATTGGTGGCTGATTCCATTCAATGGCGAACTAATTCCTTATGCCCGCGGAATTTTAGGCCAGTACATTTTTGTTTTCCCCAGAGAACGTGCTATACTGGTAAGGCTGGGGCACGAGCGGGACGATGAATATATTAACGCTCATCCTGCCGATGTTTACCTGTACCTGGAAACTGCGCGTTATTTGATGAAGCGCTACAGCTACTAAACAAAGGCTAAAAACTTAACATCAAAATAGTAGCCAGAATCGTTATACCTCTGGATATAAATTTTAAAGATATTTTTTTTGCACCACCCATGGTGCATTGTACCTATTGCAATTGAAAATTTGGTAAACTACTACCACATATTAGGCCTTAGCCGCACTGCCACCCAGGTAGAAGTAAAAACTGCTTACCGGAAGCTGGCGCTGCGCTACCATCCCGACAAAAATGGCGGGAGCAGCTATGCGGAAGAACGTTTTAAGCAAATCAGTGAGGCATACCGTGTGCTTTCTGATCCGCGGAGAAAAGCCAGGCACGATTGGGCGCTGGAGTATGAAAACTTTCAGCAAGCACAGCCACAGGCTCCTTGGGGTTATCCGCCTACCGGAAACCCTGCTCCTCACAGAGCTACACCCCATGCACAGCGAAGGCGGGCAGCAAAGCCTCACTTCAATTCACGTTATAATATTATTGCTACTGCCTGGGCTTTTGGCATCTTCTTTATTATAGCTGTAGTGGTTGTAGCAGTTTCTTTATGGAATTCTCACCGCATGGAGCAACAGGAAGCAGAAAGAGTCCGCGAAATGCAGGAGGTATATTTGAAGGCCGAAAAACAGTACGGACAGGGGAATTACAAATTCGCACTGGAGCTGCTGCAAAACATCCGCACCTATACGCCTGTATCACAAAAAGCCAGGCAGCTGCAGAGCTATATACTGCATAGCCTGGAGGAGGAAGGCTTAAAGGATTACAGCCGCGGAGATTATGCACAGGCTGCAGAACACCTGCAGCTTTTAACCGATCATCTCACAGAATACCGCCCGGTGGTATTTGCGCATCTTATCTCAAGCTATGAGGTAGTGCAGAATTACGAAGGAGCCATACACGCCTATAAATCGGTTATCAGGGCCGAGCCCCGTACCATTGAAGCCCGTAACCGCTTAGCCATGATTTATGCCGAGCACTATAAAGACTTCGATACTGCCCTGCAATATTATCAGCAGGCCAGTGAGCTGGTAACAGATCAGTATGAAACAGAATATGGCAAAGCTTACGCTTTAACCGTAAACCCGGCCAGAACACCCGATAGCCACTACCAGCTGCACTGCGGCCTGGCAAAGGTTTATATTACACAGGGCATGCTGCAACAGGCCGAATCTGCACTCAAATGGGCCGTTTTTCTGCGGCCTGAAGAGCCTATGGCTTATTATTTAATGGGCATCAAACATCGCGAAGCGCACGATATGACCGCCGCCTGCCGCGCCTGGAAAGCAGCCTCAGAAATGGGTTACAGTCAAGCTGATAGTTTTCTGGACGAGTACTGCAGGTAAAGAACCATTCCCGGATAGCTGCTGTTGTGTATAGGCAATCAGGCCTTTCTATCTATATTTGTAACATGGCTACCGCAACTACTACTAAAACAGACATACGAAAGCTCAGCCTTGAGCAACTAAAAGAGGCGCTCGTGCAGATGGGCGAAAAGCCTTTCCGCGCCAAACAGGTGTGGGAATGGCTCTGGAAAAAGTCTGCCGGTAGCTTTGAAGAAATGACCAACCTTTCCAAAGGGCTGCGTGATCAGCTGGAAAGCGGATTTGTAATTCATCCTTTAACGGTTGCTTCCAAGCAGCTAAGCAGCGATGGCACTGTTAAATCTGCCTTTCGCCTGTATGATACTCATTTGGTAGAGGGTGTACTTATACCTGCAGACGACCGCATGACGGCCTGTGTTTCTTCGCAGGTTGGTTGTTCGCTTACCTGCAAATTCTGCGCAACCGGCTATATGGACCGTAAGCGTAACCTAGAGGCCTCTGAAATCTACGACCAGGTGGTCACCATCAGCCGCCAGGCCGAAGAGCATTTCGGGCACCCACTTTCTAATATCGTATTTATGGGTATGGGTGAGCCTTTGCTGAACTACCAGAACGTAATGAAGGCCATTGACCGTATTACGGCAGAAGACGGCCTCAATATGGCTCCCAGGCGTATTACCCTAAGCACCGCCGGCATTGCCAAAATGATTAAAAAGCTGGCTGATGACGAGACAAAGGTAAACCTGGCACTATCGCTGCATGCAGCTAATGATGTAAAGCGTAACCAGATTATGCCAATTAACGAGAGTAACAGCCTGGAGGCTCTTAAAGAAGCGCTGCAGTACTACTATAAGAAAACACGCAACCCAGTTACTTTCGAGTATATTGTGTTCCATAACTTTAATGATACGCTGCAGGATGCTGAGGAGCTTTACCGCTTCACCAAGGCAGTTCCCAGCAAAGTGAACATCATTGAGTACAATCCTATCAAAGAAGCTGATTTCCTGAATACAGGAGAGGACAAGCTGGATGCCTTTAGCAACTACCTGCGCAACAAAGGCGTAAATGTGCATGTTCGCCGCAGCCGCGGTAAAGACATAGACGCCGCCTGCGGCCAGCTGGCAAACAGGGACAAAGAAAAGGTAGCAGAAGTGAATGCCTGATCAAACAGGTACTATTTGAAATAAAAAGAGGAGCCCCGGTCTAAAAACCGGGGCTCCTCTTTTTATAATTCGCTGCTTACGAGAGCCTTTGCACGATATCAGGTGATGGATTTCTACAATCACCGATTTAATTAGCACATTAGTTCTTCTTACTCGCATTGAAGAGCTTTTGCTTTTCTTCTTTGCTGAGGCTTTCGTAGCCATGGGCAGAGATCTTATCCAGAATGGCATCTATCTCTTCCTGGGTAGCTTTGCCAAAAGATTTAGGTTGCTGCTGCTGTTGAGCCTTATGCGTAGTACGACTGGCAGTGTAGGCCTTTTCCCTGCGGTGCGATACTTTGATGTGGGGTTTGCGGTCAAACAGACCGGCTATCCAGCTAAAGCTGTTCGAGATCCAGGCACCAAAATCGCGGCCATTTTTAAGCTGCATAATGTACAGATAGCCTATGGCAGCGCCGCCCAGGTGGGCCAGTTCTCCGCCGGCATTCCCGCCCTTAAGACCCAGAAAAGACTTGAGCACAATAAAGATAAGTGCTATGTATTTAATCTTAACAGGCCCTAAAAAGAGCAGGAAGAAAGAATGATTAGGCGCTAAGGTCGCAGCCGCCAGCACTATGGCAGAAACACCTGCCGAAGCGCCGTACAGAAAACCGGTCCTGCCCTGGAAGGGAGGTAAAATGTTGTAAAAGATCAGGAAGAATACGGCGCCGGCCAATCCGCCCAGCACATAGGTATTTACAAAACGTTTGCTACCCAGGTACTCTATTACCAGCTGCCCAAACCAGTACAGAAACAGCATGTTGAAGAGAATGTGGAAGAAATCTTCATGCACAAACATATAGGTAAAGAGCGTCCAGGGCTTGCGGATCAGCTCTTCAAATTCAGAAGGAACCGAAATCCACTGCATCACGCTCCAGAATACATCGCTTCCTGCCAGGTATGCAATTACGCTAAAGATGGCGAGCACCAGGTAAATGGCAATATTGATCAGTAAGATCCTGTAAAGACCATTATTAGGTCTTTTAAAGGCATATTTAAGTTCTTCAAAAAAGCTGTTCATAGTAAAAACACTATTGATAACGGTTCCGGGCTTCGCCCCACATAAGTAACAAAACAAACCCAATCAACATTCCGCCTATATGGGCCATGTGCGCTACATTATCGTTCGGTGCCCGCTGCATCAGCGCATAAATTTCGTAGGCACCATAGAAAATCACTAAAATCCTGGCCCTCATCGGGATAGGCGGGATCAGCAGCATGATGCGTCGGTAGGGAAACAACAGGCCTGCTGCCAAAAGAACACCAAAAACCGCTCCGGATGCTCCCAGCATGGGTATGTTCACGGTAGCCATATAAAGTTGCTGTACCATGATTTTAGCATCTCTTTCCAGCTGACCATCATCCGGTGTATTGCCATAGGCGCGAATCAGAGGGGTGATACTGCTATAATTCCTGGCATACAGAGATTCAAAATGCTCAGTTACAACTAACTCAAAATCATTAGGGTTAGGCTCAAGCAAAAAAGCTTTTACATCATCCCGCACACTCTTCATTTCCACAAATTCCACACCCATAAAGAGTATGGCTGCACCTAAGCCCGTAATCAGATAATATTGCAGAAAGCGGCTGCTACCCCATACTTCTTCCAGCCAGGTTCCGAATATGATCAGGCCAATCATGTTGCCAAAGAGGTGCCAGAGATCGGCATGCAGGAACATATAAGTAACGAACTGCCATGCCCGAAAGTTATCTGATTCAATAGAGTAAAGTGCAAACAGTTCGATTGTTTTTTGCTCTAAACCAAGTAATACGGATGCGCCGAATACAGCTACATTAATCAGAAGAAGGTTTTTTACAACAGGGGTTAAGTTAAACATGTGTAGATTATTGTTTAAAAAGTTCGGCAACTTTGTCCAGTTCCAGCAGGCGGAAAGTCTGGCGTCCGTCTGGTGTATAGGCTGGTGTCTGACAGGCAAACAGCTGATCTATGAGGGAGCGCATTTCGGTGAGCTCCAGCCGCTGCCCCCAGCGCAGGGCAGCACGCTGTGCCAGGGCACGCGCTGTTTGCTCACGCTTGCCCAGGCTTATATCGGTTCGGTGGTGCTTTAGCTGCTCCAGCAGCCCTTCCAGCAGGCGCTGGCTGTCTGCACCGGCTAAATCGGCAGGCACCCCCTGTATCACCAGGCTATCGCCGCCAAAGTGGCTAAGCTCAAAGCCCAGGCTTCTGATCTCCTCTTCGTACTCCTGGAACAGCTCCATATCCTGGCGGCTAAGCTGCAGCTGCTGCGGAAAAAGCGACTGCTGCGAAGCGGCAGAACCATGCTGCAGCTGCTTCAGGAATTTTTCATAAAGTATACGCTGGTGTGCCGCCTCCTGGTCTATGAACATCATACCGGATTTTACCTGGCAAATAATGTAGCGCCCGTGCAGCTGAAACACCGACTGCTGCAGATCAGTCCCGGTTTCGTAAACTCCTCCGGCCGATTCGGTTGATTTCAGCTGGTTGGCTGCACTCTCTACCGTTACCTGCTGTGTAAATGCTCTGCTGGGCTGTATAATGGTTTGTGGCGGGCGCTCCCCTGCAGCTGCACCCGCTGCTCCCTTGCTGCCCTCGAACAACTGCTCCCAGTTTGCCAGGTTTTGCTGCTGCGGGCTGCTTTGCCTGAAGTGCTCCCAGGACCTGTCGGGTCTGCCGGCGGAGGCAGCCGCATCCGGTATATTTACGGTGGCCGCCAGCCTGCTGGTAAAGTTTACATCCTGGTCAAAATCGAGCGACGGTGTAAGGTTATGGGTGCCAATTGCCTGTCTTACCGCAGATTGTACAATTGCGTACACAGTTCTCTCATCTGCAAACTTGATTTCCGTTTTGGTTGGATGAACATTTATGTCTATTTGACGGGGGTCGATTTCCAGAAAAAGAACGTAAAACGGGTAAGTATCAGCCTGTAACAAACCCTCATAGGCACTCATCATGGCATGGTGCAGGTAGTTACTTTTAATGTAGCGCTCGTTTACAAAGAAGTACTGTTCGCCACGGGTTTTTTTGGAGAATTCCGGTTTACCAATGTAACCCCAGATCTTGAGATGAGGGGTTTCTTCTCGGCAGGGCGCCATTTGCTCCTGGTGGTTTTTGGTAAAAAGCTGCACAATGCGCTGGCTTAGCTTCCCTGCCGTAAGCTGGTAGGTCTCCAGGTCGTTCTGGTGCAGGCTAAAAGCCACCTCGGGGTGCGCCAGGGCTATCCGCTGAAACTCCTCCACAATATGGCGCATTTCTACAGGGTTGGATTTCAGGAAGTTACGCCTGGCGGGTACATTGTAAAACAGGTTTTTTACGGCAATAGAGGTACCCTCCGGTGCTACTACCGGTTCCTGTTCCTTTACCTCAGAACCTTCTACACAGATGCGCACACCCAGTTCTGCCCCCTGCTGGCGGGTTTTCATCTCCACCTGGGCAACTGCGGCAATAGAAGCCAGTGCCTCGCCTCTAAAGCCCATGGTGCGGATGGCAAAGAGATCGTCGGCCGTACGTATTTTAGAAGTAGCATGTCGCTCAAAACTCATGCGTGCATCAGTTTCGGACATGCCTTTTCCGTTGTCGATTACCTGCACCAGCACCTTGCCAGCTTCCCGGATCAGCACCTGCACACGGCTGCTGCCGGCATCTATGCTGTTTTCCATCAGCTCCTTTACAATAGAAGCAGGTCGCTGTACTACCTCTCCGGCAGCAATCTGGTTGGCAATTGCATCGGGTAATAACCTAATAATATCTGCCATGCAGTATAAACAGAAGGAGCCCGAACGTCAGCGCGGGCTGTTAAGGGTTTGGGCTCGTAAATATACAGAAAAAAAAGGGGCAGTGATATAACCGCCCCCATCTTTAGGCCATTTCAGGAATTATCACGCATTTGTCTCACACGTAAGAAAATATACCCCGGGATAAGAATTAAACCAAGGTAAAGTACGTTATTTCCGTAGAAAATATACCCAACTGAGAGAGACGCCAAAAGCAGGATTAATACAAGTTGGCTGATGCTGGAACGTTTCACTTCTGATTCCCTGCGGTCGTGCACTTGCTGCCACTCTGCTCTGAATTTGATGCGTTGTTCATCCGAGATTTTAGCATCTGCTTCCATCTCGCGACGTATGCGTTCTGTCCGCTCGGCGATCTCCTCCTTGATGGGGTCGTAAAAGCGGGGCTCGTAGTTAAATTTCTTACTGTTTGGCAGCCGTATTAGGGAGGGTAATTTCATAATTAGGCGTATTTTGCAAGTCTACAAATCTAGCGATTCTTTATAAGGGTAACGTTCGCATGTTCGGAAAAGTTTGTGCCGTATTGGCTTTGTGTGTTATGGGTTTTTCAGCCGCCTGGGCTGGCACGCCACCCGACTCTACTTCTTACCAAAAGTGGACGCAGCGGCGTGAGCACTGGGTTGACAGTGTGATGAATACAATGTCGGAAGAGCAGCGCATAGGCCAGCTTTTTATGGTGGCAGCGTACTCAAACCGGGATAAAGCGCATCTTGAAGAACTGGAGCAGCTGGTGGCGGAACACCACATTGGCGGCCTGATTTTCTTCCAGGGAGGACCAGTGCGCCAGGCACACCTCACTAATTACCTGCAGGAAAAGGCCAAAGTTCCCCTTTTTATTGCCATGGATGCAGAGTGGGGCCTGGGCATGCGCCTGGACAGCATTCAGAACTTCCCCAGGCAAATGACCCTGGGTGCCATACAGGACAACCAGCTCATTTACACCATGGGCGCAGAGGTGGCACGTCAGTTAAAGCTAATGGGTGTGCATATTAATTTTGCCCCGGTTGTAGATGTAAACAGCAACCCGCAAAATCCCGTAATCGGCACCCGCTCTTTTGGAGAATATAAATTTGATGTAGCCCGTAAAGGCATTGCCTACATGCGTGGCCTGCAGGACAATGGTGTTTTGGCCAGCGCCAAACATTTTCCGGGGCATGGCGATACCGATGCAGATTCGCACCTGTCGCTGCCCGTGATACGGCATGATATGGAGCGCCTGCGCAGTATAGAACTTTATCCCTTTCAGCAGCTCATGGCCGATAGCATTGCCAGCGTAATGGTTGCTCATTTGTATGTGCCTGCCCTGGACAACACACCTAACCGCGCTACCACACTATCGCCTGCCGTAGTAAGCGGGTTGCTTCGCAAGGATATGGGCTACAGCGGCCTTATCTTTACGGATGCCCTGAACATGAAAGGCGTTAGCCAGTACTACAAACCAGGCGATGTGGACCTGGAAGCGCTGAAAGCCGGCAATGATGTGCTGCTGTTTTCTGAAGATGTTGCCGGCGCTATCCGCAAAATCCGCAGGGCCGTAAAACGCGAGGAAATCAGCCAGCAAAGCATAGACGAGCGCGTACGCCGCATCCTCCAATCAAAATACTGGGCTAATCTGGATAACTACACCCCCATTAATACAGAAAACCTGCTCGACAGGCTCAATGCTCCCGTAGGAGATATGGTGCGTCAGAAACTGTATGAGAATGCCGTATCGATAGTGCATAACCAGCGTAACCTGCTGCCTATCCGCCACCTGGAAGAGCGCAGCTTTGCTGCAGTAACCATTGGTGGCAATTCGCAAAAAAATACATTTGTGGAAACACTGGAGCTGTATGCTGCTTTCGATCATCTCCATATTTCGAAAGAGGCCTCTGCAGAACAGTTTAGAGCCCTGGAAGAAAAGCTTAAGCGCTACGATGTTGTAGTGGTAGGGGTGCACGATATGGTGCGTGCACCGGAAAAGAACTTTGGCCTGGTACCAAACCAGCTTACTTTTCTGGATAACATCCGCCGCCACCCAAATTCCGTGATCGCTGTATTTGGTTCGCCTTACAGCCTTAAGCACTTTGAACAGTCGCGCACCCTGGTGTTAGGCTACGAAGACAATAATTTTACCCAGGAGATTGTACCTTCCGTGATCTTTGGCGGCCTGCCTGCCAAAGGTAAATTGCCGGTATCGGTAAGCGGCCTGGTGCGGCGCACCATGGGCGAGCGCACCAAAGATTTACAGCGCCTTAGCTATGCCACGCCCGAAGATGTAGGCATCGACTCTAAAGTGCTGGAAAATATTGACCGCATTGCCAATGAAGCTATCAAACTAGGCGCTACACCAGGCATGCAAATCCTGGTGGCCCGCAAAGGCTCAATTATCTATCAGAAAAACTTTGGACACCTCTCCTACGACAGCCTAAAACCCGTTACCAACGAAACGGTATACGACATTGCATCCATTACCAAAGTGGCCGCAACCCTGCAGGTTATCATGTTTCTGGAAGAGCGCGGGCTGGTAGACCTGGACAAACCTATTGTGGAATATCTGGATGACCTGAAAGGCACTAACAAGGCTAATCTTAAATTGCGCGACATCCTCACGCACCAGTCCGGCCTGGTACCTTATATTCCCTTCTGGAAAAATACAGTGGTTAATACCCAGCTGAATACGGCTTATTACAGCAGCACGCCAAACGATAATTTTAACCTGCCTGTTTCGGGTAATATTTATACCTCCCGCGGCATGCAGGATTCTATCTGGCAGTGGATTAAAAAATCTGATCTGCTGCCCAAGCCAAAAGGTAAAAAAACCTGGGAGTATAAATATAGCGATGTGGGCTACTATGTTATGCAGCGCATTGCCGAAAAGCTGCTTAACCAGCCTATGGCAGAGTTTCTTGCCCAGAACTTCTACGATCCCCTGGGGCTTGAGACAACTACTTTCCTGCCACTTTCTAAGTACGGTATAACACGAATAGCCCCAACTGAGTTAGATAATTACTTCCGCAACAGCCTGGTATATGGCATGGTGCACGACCAGGGAGCGGCCATGATGGGTGGTATTGCCGGACATGCCGGTATTTTCAGCAATGCTACAGACCTGGCCGTACTCATGCAAATGAACCTGCAGGATGGTTATTACGGAGGAAAGCGTTATTTTGCCCCCGGCACCGTAGAACGTTTTGCTAAATCGCAGTATAGAGGCAACAGGCGTGGGTTAGGCTGGGATAAGCCAGAGATGAACAGTCCGCATGGACCAACTTCCAACATGGCATCACCCGGCACTTTTGGCCATACCGGCTTTACAGGCACTGCAGCCTGGGTAGACCCTGAATTTGAACTGGTCTACATATTTTTATCGAACCGTGTACACCCGGACGCCAACAACACGAAGCTTATCCGCTTTGGCACCCGCACGCGTATCATGGATGAAATCTATAAAGCTATGCAAAGCTTTAACAAGTATAATCAGACCCATTGAGGCATGAAAATTGGCATTGTTTGTTATCCTACTTTTGGCGGCAGCGGTGTAGTAGCTACAGAACTTGGTAAAGGATTGGCTAAAAAAGGCCATGAGATCCACTTCATCACCTATTCACAGCCAACCCGACTCGACTTTTTCAGCGAAAACCTGTACTATCATGAAGTAAACATGGAGCCTTACCCGCTCTTTGCCTACCCGCCTTATGAGCTGGCCCTTGCCAGCAAAATGGTAGATGTGGTACGCTATGAAAAGCTGGACCTGCTACATGTGCATTATGCCATTCCGCATGCTTCGGCAGCCTATATGGCAAAGCAGATTTTAAAGAGCCAGGGCATTCACGTACCTGTAGTTACTACCTTACATGGCACCGATATTACACTGGTGGGTAAAAATGCTTCCTATGCACCTGTGGTTACCTTCAGCATTAACGAATCTGATGGCATTACTGCCGTTTCTGAGTCACTTCGCCAGGATACCTACCAGCATTTCGATATCAGGAAAGAGATAGCCGTAGTGCATAACTTCGTAGACCTGGACCGGTTCAGGAAACAGGCCAAAGAGCACTTTAAAAAAGCCATCAGTCCAATGGGCGAAAAGCTCATTGTACACACCTCCAACTTCAGGAAAGTAAAACGGGTAGATGATGTAATCCGCATCTTTCACCAGATACGCAAGACTCAGCCCGCCCGGCTGCTTTTGGTTGGCGATGGCCCGGAGCGCCCCCGCATGGAAATGCTTTGTCGTGAATTAAAGATTTGTGATGATGTGCGCTTTTTGGGTAAGCTCGATGCAGTAGAAGAAGTGCTGAGTGTGGCCGACCTGTTTTTGATGCCTTCTGAAAAAGAAAGCTTTGGCCTGGCTGCCCTGGAAGCCATGGCCTGTGAGGTACCCGTAGTGAGCTCGAATGCCGGTGGCCTGCCCGAGCTGGTCATCGATGGCGTTTGCGGGTTTGTCTGCCCGGTAGGCGATACCACCCAGATGACAGAAAGAGCCCTGTTTATTCTGCAGGAAGAAAATTTACAACAGTTTAAGGATAATGCACTGGCGCGGGCCAGGGAGTTCGATATTAGCAAGATTCTTCCCCAATATGAGGCCGTTTATGAAAAAGTACTCTCTGTTCGGGATTTAACACCGCTGGACGTGCAGTAATGGGCAGGCTTATGTAAATTTACACCAAACAATTATTTGCCAAAATCTTTTATAATCATATGTCAGGCTATTGTCTGGTAATTTTTTTAATGTACTATGAACCATACAGTGAAACCAAAAACGAAAGGCAGCAAGCAGCTTTTTAGCAATCCTGTGCTTGAGCGCCTTAGTCGTACCCATATCTCGATACCCCTAACACTCTACTCGCTTATCTCCATAGGTTTTATCTACTATGGTGCTACTGAAATTGGCCTTAGTAAAAGTACATTGTTAATCTTGTTTGCAACCGGGTTTATTTTCTTTACCCTGCTGGAGTATATAGCACATCGGTACCTTTTTCATATGGCGCCAACAACTAAAGCTAAAGCCAAAATTCAGTACAACATGCATGGGGTGCATCATGAGTTTCCTAAAGACAAAGACAGGCTGGCAATGCCGCCCATTTTGTTTTTAGTTTATCTGCTGGTCTTCTTTTTTGTATTCAAATTTATTTTAGGTGACTTTATATGGGGTTTTTTACCAGGTGCCCTGATGGGTTACTCTGTTTACCTCTTTGTGCACTTTGCAGTACATGCCTATCAGCCACCAAAAAATTTCCTGAAAATATTATGGGTGCACCATGCCATCCATCATTACAAAGATCCCGAAAGGGCATATGGGGTATCTTCACCCCTGTGGGATTATATATTTGGCACTATGCCTAAATAACATTTTGTTACAAATACACTTTAAAGCTTAGCACTCATGCTAAGCTTTTTTCTTTTTTTATGAAAATCATCAGCATACTAGGTTGCGGCTGGCTTGGAATATCCCTGGCCCGCCGGCTATTAAGAGAAGGCTATTCGGTAAAGGGCAGCACCACCCAGGCAGAAAAACTACCCTCCCTCAGAGATGTAGGTATTGCGCCCTACCTGCTTAGCCTCACCCCCGGGCTCAATGGCCAAAAAGCCGAAGAGTTTTTTAGTACCGATATATTAATCATTGACATACCGCCCCAGGTGCACAAACGGGGAGAAGATTTTCACCCGCAGCAGATCAGCAGCATTTTAGAGGCGATCACTTTACATGAGCAGCTTCGGGTGCTTTACACCAGTTCTACCAGCGTTTACCCCGATAAGGGCGAAGAATTAACCGAAGAACAAACCAATCCTGAGGCAGCGGGTGCCAATAAAACACTGCTGAAAGCCGAGAAAATGTTAAAAGAAACCCTGGGCAACAGGCTTAGCATTTTGCGCTTTGGTGGTTTAATGGGCTATGACCGCATTTCTGGCAAGTGGAGCAGGGGCAGTGAACTGGAAGATACCCCAGTAAATTATATACACCGCGATGATGCCGTGGAAATTATTGTGCAGCTGATTGCACAGGAAAAGTGGGGAGAAACTTTTAATGCTGTAGCGCCGCAACATCCGGGACGTGCTGACATCTACAAAAAAAATGCAGAAACTTTTGGCTGGCCACAGGCCAGTGTGGTACCTGCCAGCACAGGAAAAACCATTAGCAGCAAAAAGCTTCAGCAGGCGCTGGGCTATACTTTTATATTTCCAGATCCGCTGGCATTTTCATACACCAGTGGGGATAACAGTTAAATAAAGAAGCCGTTATACATTAACTACAGGAGAGAAATGCGCTACGCGGGCATTTTTTTAATGAAAAAACGTTATACTACTGTACAATCCCTAAGAACATGATTGGCTACAGATTTACCGACTATATACCGGAGAACGATCCGGAATCAACAGTCTTTGACAACCTGCTGAAGGTATTCATGCAGCTGCTGCTCATTACTGCCGGCGATGTTTCCGAAGCGCTGCACTGGCTCAGCAACCTCGATAAAAAATACGGCCTCTCCACGGAAGATTATGGCATTGGCGATTTTATTGAAGACCTGAAGGAAAAAGGCTACATCACCGACGAAAATCCTGAAGGAAAATTTGAGGTAACTGCCAAAAGCGAGCAAAGCATCAGGCGCAGTGCCCTGGAAGAAATCTTTGGTAAGCTAAAGAAAGGCCCCAAAGGCAACCACCATACCTTTTACAGCGGCGCCGGCGAAGAGCCCCGCACCGAAAAGCGGGAGTACCAGTTTGGAGATACCCCGGAACAGATTGCCATTACCGATTCGCTGCGCAATGCCCAGATTAACCACGGGCTGGAAGGGCCGCTCCTCACCGAGCAGGACCTGGAGGTGTACGAAAAAGATTATAAGTCGCAAACCTCCACAGTGCTGATGATCGACATCAGCCACAGCATGATTCTGTATGGCGAAGACCGGATTACACCGGCTAAAAAAGTAGCACTGGCCCTGGCAGAGCTGATTAAAATACGCTACCCGAAAGATACCTTAGATGTAATTGTATTTGGCAACGATGCCTGGCAAATTGAGGTGAAGGACCTGGCCTTTTTGCAGGTAGGCCCCTACCACACCAATACCGTTGCCGGCCTGGAGCTGGCCATGGACCTGCTGCGCCGCCGCAAAACATCTAACAAACAGATTTTTATGATTACGGATGGTAAGCCCACCTGTCTGAAAGTAGGTATCAAATACTATAAAAACTCATTTGGACTGGACCGCAAGATCCTCAATAAAACCCTTACCCTGGCAGCACAATGCCGCCGCCTGAATGTGCCCATTACTACATTCATGATCGCCTCAGACCCTTATTTAAAACAATTTGTGCAGGAGTTTACCCAGGTAAACGGCGGCAATGCCTACTACAGCAGCCTGCAGGGACTCGGCCACCTTGTTTTTGAAGATTACAGACGCAACCGCAGAAAAACTTTTTAAGAATCATGCAGATAAACAATATCCCGGCCGAAAAGCTAACCAGGATCAAAACACTTGGTGAACTAAGAGCTGCCGGCTACACCACACGCAGCATTAAAGAAGAATTACGTCAGAACTTAATCTATAAACTACAGCATAAGGAGAATCCTTTCCCGGGCATTCTGGGGTATGATGAAACCGTACTGCCCGATCTGCAGCGTGCTATTTTAAGCCGCCACCATATTAACCTGCTGGGCCTGCGGGGCCAGGCTAAAACTCGTATTGCCCGCCTGATGGTAAACCTGCTGGATGAGTACATGCCTTATCTGGAGGGTACCGATCTGCTGGAAGATCCGCTCAACCCCATTAGCCACCATGGCCTTGAGATAGTAGCCGACCTGGAAGATGATGCACCCATTGCCTGGCTGCACCGCAACGAGCGCTATACTGAAAAGCTGGCTACCCCGGATGTGACCGTAGCCGACCTTATTGGCGATGTGGACCCTATTAAAGCCGCCGCCCTTAAGCTCCCCTACTCCGACGAGCGCGTGATACATTACGGCCTGGTGCCCCGCTCCAACCGCTGTATTTTTGTAATCAATGAGCTGCCCGATTTGCAACCCCGCATACAGGTGGCTCTGTTTAATATTCTGCAGGAGGGCGATATCCAGATCAGGGGCTTTAAGCTGCGCCTGCCGCTGGATATACAGTTTGTGTTTACTGCCAACCCCGAGGACTACACCAACCGTGGCAGCATTGTAACACCGCTCAAAGACCGCATTGACAGCCAGATTATTACGCACTATCCTAAAACACTGGAAATAGGCAAAGCCATTACCCAGCAGGAGGCACAGATCAACCAGGAGCAGCAGCAGCGCGTGGTGGTAAACGAAACAGTAAAAGACCTGATTGAGCAAATTGCCTTTCAGGCCCGCGAAAGTGAGTATGTAGATGCCAAGAGTGGTGTTTCTGCACGTCTTACCATCTCGGCCTACGAGAACCTGGTAAGTGCTGCCGAGCGCCGGGCGCTGCTGAATGGCGAAAATAAAACCTACATCCGGCTGAACGACCTGGTAGGCGTTATACCCGCAGTTACGGGTAAAATTGAGCTGGTCTATGAGGGGGAACAGGAGGGTGCCGGCATTGTTGCACAAAACCTGCTGGGCAAAGCAATCCGTACTCAATTCCTGAATTACTTCCCAAACCCAAAACCCGAAAAGAGCAGCAAGCAGCCGCAGGTGTCTAAAGATAAAAATCAGTATAAAACCATTACCGACTGGTTTGGCGAAGGCAATGCAGTAGACCTGCTGCTGGATGCCTCTGAAAAAGATTATAAAAGAGCCCTGTCGGAGGTGCCCGGCCTTAAAGAATTTGTAAAGAAACAGCTGCCGGACCTTAGCCAGGACGATCTGTTTTTTATGATGGAATTTGTGCTGCACGGGCTGGCCGAGTACAGCATGCTTAGCAAAAAAGGACTCTCAACCGGCACCCGGTTCAGTGATCTGTTAAGCAGCATGTTCAGCATGCCGGGCCTGGATGGCCTGGAAGAGGAGGACGAGGACGAGGATTTTTAATCCCTGCCACTACTCACTGCTCATGCCTGCCCTGGTGGCAGGCAGCACCCTCCTTTTTGGGTAGATAGTCTGCCTGCCCAAAAGGGATGTTGTCCTTTTCCTCCCCGGGGGGGAAGTCCTTGTCTGATTTAGAGTAATATGACGCTACGAGAACTACAGTCGCTGGTAAAAGAGGGCGAGCACACAACGCTGGAATTTAAGAAAAAAGTAGCCCACCCCGAGAAAATCATCCGGGAGATAGTAGCCTTTGCTAATACCAGGGGAGGCAATTTATTAATAGGAGTAGGCGACGATGGTGGCCTCAGTGGTCTTCGTTTTCCGGAGGAGGAAGCCTGGGAACTCAATAAGGCCATCATCAATAACTGCAAACCAAAAATACGTTATCAGCAGGAAACCATTCCGCTTTCTGCCAACAAGTGGGTGCTTCGGTATTATATAAGCGAAAGTCCCCAGAAACCCCATTTTGTACTGGAGGATCAGCCCCTGCCCCCGGATACACCTCCACAGAAGCTGAAAAAAAAGCAGCGTCCTCCTATGCGTAAGCGCACCTATGTGCGGGTGGCAGACCGCAGCATACAGGCCAGCCGCGAAATGCGTGAGATCCTGCGCCGTAGGCAGAAGCCAAAAGATATTGGCTTTCAGTGGAGCGAAAAGGAACAAAAACTGATGCAATACCTGCAGGACAACCCCTATATTACCCTTAAAGACTTTGCAAAAGTAGCAGACATCCCCGTTACGCTGGCCTCCAGAACCCTTATCAGACTGGTACTGGCCAATGTGCTGGACATACAGCCTGCAGAGGGAGGCGATCGCTATATACTTAAAGCACAGGAAGAAGCCCCGCCCTTTTACCTATAGTAAAAGGGTTAATTTGGCAATAACCCTACATCATGGTACTAAACAAAGGTTTGTTTTTGCAGGCGCTGATAGTCTTAGTAAATTTAGCCTAAGGCCTCAGCGCTATTCACCATGCTCAACAAACTGTCGCGCAATTTTTTAATACAACAGCTACACGATCGCAGGTACCTGCGTTTTCGTGCAGACTTTACTTCCTTAAACCTGGAACGTATTGAAAAATTCTCCCTGATTGCGGCTGTAGCCACTACTCTTTTTGCGTTGCTGCCTAACATATTGCGCTGCCTGGTCTTTACGGAACATAAGTCGGAAAACATCATAACCCTGCTGTTTCTGGAGACTTCCGTTACCTGTTTCATGCTCTTGTTCTATGCAGCCACCCAGTGGCTGAAAGAGGAGAATAAGCCCGAAAAGAAGATTTTACTTGTAAAATCTTTCATTTTTATATCTTTATTACATGCACTGCTGATCTCCCTGGCAGTTTATCATCACCAGTCTGCCACGCCGGTTTTTCTACTCAGCTGCTGTGCCCTCATGTCGGTACTGTACTGGCCGTCCAAGCGCCTGCTCCTTTTTATCGGCCTTGGAGAATTTTTCTTTCTGCTTAGCCATTACACTATTTACCAGGAAGCTTCCCTGTTTCATTCCAGCTTATTGGTTCATCTTATTTTTCTAAGCATCTTTTACTTTATTTCGCGCACCATTCTGGACTTAAAACTGCGTGATTTTGAAAATGCAGAAAAAATAGAATCGCAGACAGAACAGCTTCAGGTTAAAAACCAGCGGCTTCGCATGACGGAGCACGCCCTTACTACCCTGCACCGAAACAACCACCAGGGTATATTCAGGATAGAAGGAACAAAGGGTTTTACTTATGTAAACGACCACATGGCCCAGATGATAGGCTTCACCTCTGCTTCTGACATGATCCGGGAGGGTAAAAACATTTCCTTTATTCCACAGCAGGAGCTTGATTCAATTGCCCGCAAACTAAATCAGCAGGGTTTTGCAGAGGGACTGGAAGTAGAAGCCACGCGCCGCGATGGCAGCCGTTTCTGGATGCAGTTTAACTGCTCGGTACGCACCAATGAGGCCAGCGGTGAGCTGTTGTACGAAGGCAGCGCCATGGACATTACACACCGTAAAAAAGCACTCCAGGAGGCACTGGAAAATGCTGCCAAGCTGGAGCAGGCCGAAAAAATTGCCCACGCAGGTTTTTACGAAATAGACATCAGCTCAACCCGCATAAGCTACTCTTCGGGCTATTGTGCCATTCTGGAAATTGCAGATACAGAAAGCCTCACTTTGAACGATCACCTGGAATATATACACCCCGACGACCGGCAGGAAGTCCGCAGGGTGCTGCTGCAGGGTATTATGAGGGGCGAGGACTACAACCTGCAGTACAGGGTTAGCAACCGCAACGGAGAACCGAAATACCTGATCAGCAAAGGCAAGGTAATTCAAAACGATCGGGGCAGGGACTTTAAAATACTGGGCACTGTACAGGATGTTACCCAAATTCACCAGCAGCAGGAAGCACTGGAGCAATCACAGGCTATTATTCGCACTGCCTTTGACCATAACAACCATTTTGGCATTTACATCTTCGACCGCGACTACAAACTACTGGAGTTTAATAAAGTAAGCGCAACCATCATAAAACAGTGGCTGGGTGTAGAGCTTGAAAAAGGAGCAGATGTACGCAAAAGCCTGCGTCCCGCTACGGCAGAAACCTTTATTCCTATTTTCAGGAGAGCCCTTGAGGGCGAAAGTGTTCACCTGGAATACAAAATTCTGGAAAACACCCCTCACGAACTGTGGGCAGAGATATATGTGGGCCCTGTAAAAAATATACAGGAAGAAATTATAGGCGCTGTGATGATGGCAGCAGACATAACGCAGCGTAAGCGTAACGAAAGTCTGCTGAAAAACCTGTCGCTGGTTGCAAGCCACACCGACAATGCCGTTATGATCACTGATGCAAAGCACCGGGTAGAGTGGGTGAACGAAGCCTTCAGTCGTAACACAGGTTATGAACTGGAGGAGATAAAAGGGCAGTATCCTAAGGACTTTATGGTATCTGAACTAACCGATGCAGATACCCTTAAGCAGCTGAATAACTGCCTGAGAACAGGAAGATCTTTCACTGACGAAATTCTGCTGTGCAACCGCAACAACGAACAGAGATGGGTGCTCCTTACTATCAACCCGGTAACCAACACGGCCGGAGAAGTAGAAAAATATGTATCCATCCTCACCGATCTTAGCGAACGAAAGGCTTTTGAGCAGGAACTGCGTACAGCAAAAGAAACAGCAGAACATTCAGCAGAAATCAAAGAATACTTTCTCTCTACCGTTAGTCACGAGCTGCGCACACCGCTCAATGCGGTAATCGGGCTTGCTTATCACCTGCTGCAGAATAACCCCCGCCCGGACCAGGAAGACGATCTTAGTATTCTTAAATTTTCGGCAGAGAACCTCCTAAGCCTGATTAACGACATTCTGGATCTTTCAAAAATAGAAGCCGGTAAGGTGCACCTGGAGCACATCCAGTTTAATTTAAGAGATATATTAAACAGCCTTAAGCATACCTTCCAGACCCAGACAGAGAACAGGGGGCTGGACTTTAAACTGTACCTGCACGATGATGTACCCCATGAGCTGGAGGGAGATCCTGTTCGCCTCATCCAGATCATCACGAACCTGCTAAGCAATGCCATCAAATTTACTCATCAGGGCATGGTGAAGGTGGAGATCCGTACTAAATCTGCTAAAAACGATCAGTACCTGCTGCAGTTTGAGATAAGCGATTCTGGCATTGGCATTCCGAAAGATAAGCTGCACACCATTTTCAATAAATTTGAGCAGGCAAGTAATACCACCAACTTTACCTATGGCGGCACCGGGCTGGGGTTGGCCATTACCAAACAACTGGTAGAAATTCAGGGAGGCACTATCTGGGTTAAAAGCACCCCCGGCAAAGGCAGCTGCTTTGGCTTTTCACTTCCTTACAGAAAATCATCTAAAACCGATCTGCAGCCCCTGGCGTATACTTACGGGGTTGAGGTTAAAAAAGACCTTAGCCGTATGTACCTGCTGATGGCTGAAGACAACCAGATTAACCAGGCTGTTGCCGGTAAATTTCTGCAAAGCTGGGGTATCTGCTACGATGTTGCTGAAAATGGTGCAGAAGCTGTAAAAATGGCTGGTAACCGGAAGTACGACCTGGTGCTGATGGACCTGCAAATGCCGGAGATGGATGGGTTTGAAGCCACCAGGCAAATACGGCTCCTGCCCGATGTAAGCTATAGCCAGATACCGATTATTGCCATAACAGCAGCAGGTATAGCCGGTATTGAAGAAAAAATAAAAAACGCCGGAATGACAGACATGGTTCTAAAACCATTTAAGCCAGAGACACTACTCTACAAGCTGAATCATTACTGTCCTTTCATCAAGGAAACCCCAAACAGTATGCACAGCCCTCAAAATACTCCTCTGTCGCCAGATCTGGATCTATCCGGAGTTTTGGAAGTAGCCGGTGGAGACAAAGCTTTTTTACAGGAGCTAGTAAGCTTGTACATACGCCAGTTTACCGAAGTACCTATCGAAATCAAAGCTGCAGTAAATACAAGAGACAGGGTGCAATTGCGCCGTATTTTTCATAAGTTAAGGCCTTCTATGCTTATGTTGAAAATAGAAAAAATGACTCTTCTTGGCGAGAGCATTCATCAGCAACTGCATGAGGATGGCAGCAGCTTTGAAGAGCTGACGCCAATGCTGGATCAGTATATTTGCCTGGTGGAAACCATTAAGCTAAAGCTGCAGCAAAAAGCAGAAACCGAAAACCTGTTGATCGGTTCCTGATATTTTTACAAGCTCCTAAACCATTTTTTATGCCCTCAAAAACTGACCGACAAAAGAAGATCTTTGTACTGGACACCTCTGTAATTCTTTATGCACATAACGCCATCATGAACTTTGATGAGCATGATGTAGCCATTCCCATTACCGTACTCGAAGAACTTGACCAGTTCAAGAAGGGGAACGAAAACAAGAATTTTGAAGCACGTGAATTTATCCGCCTGCTAGATGGCCTCTCGGAAAGTTACATGCTGCACACCTGGATACCCCTGGATACAAGC
The DNA here is from genome assembly GCA_000597885.1 of Flammeovirgaceae bacterium 311. Classification (NCBI taxonomy): domain Bacteria; kingdom Pseudomonadati; phylum Bacteroidota; class Cytophagia; order Cytophagales; family Flammeovirgaceae; species Flammeovirgaceae bacterium 311. The sequence continues at coordinate 4,475,871 of CP004371.1, read as the reverse complement.
CGCAAAAGTAAAAAAGGCCGTTTTAAGGTGCTCATGGAGAACGACAGCATGCTGGATGCTATCCGGATCTTCGATGAAAAAAAAGCCGACCACCGCATTTTGAATGCCGCACTTAAACTGCAGGAAGATCAGGTAAATGAAGAGGAAAGCAAAAAGGTTACCCTGGTTAGCAAAGACATTAACCTAAGGTTAAAGGCAAAATCGCTTGGTTTACCGGCAGAGGATTACGAAACCGGTAAAATCAAAAATGTAAATACGCTCTTTACCGGCCGCACCGAGCTGGACAAGGTATCGCCTGAAATTATTGACAAGTTTTATGAAAAGGGAGGCGGGTGCCACCGCGAAGAGATCTGGGGCAAAGACAAACCCCTTGCCAACAGCTATCATATACTTAAAAGCCCTAAAAATTCAGTACTGGCTTACTATAATCCCGCCACTGAGCAGGTAGAGAAAGTAGATAAAATACCGGTATACGGCATAAAGCCGCGCAATGCCGAACAAACCTTTGCCATACACGCCCTGCTAAACCCCGAGGTACGCCTGGTGAGCCTGCAGGGAGTGGCGGGAACCGGCAAAACCCTGCTGGCCCTGGCTGCTGCGCTGGAGCAGCGCTCGGCTTTCAGGCAGGTATACCTGGCAAGGCCTATTGTACCCTTAAGCAATAAAGATATTGGCTATTTGCCCGGCGATGTTAAAAGTAAGCTGAACCCTTATATGGAACCGCTCTTCGATAACCTGAAGTTTGTGCAGAGCCAGTTCCGGGAATCAGACAAGGAATACCAGCGCATTACCGAGATGATTGAACGCGAAAAACTGGTGATCTCCCCTCTTGCCTACATTCGGGGCCGTAGCTTAAGCAATATTTTCTTTATTGTAGATGAGGCCCAGAACCTGACCCCGCACGAGGTAAAAACTATTATTACCCGGGCGGGAGATAACACCAAAATTGTATTTACAGGCGATATATACCAGATCGATACGCCTTACCTGGACTCGCAAAGTAATGGCCTCTCCTACCTGATCGACAGGCTGAAGAATCAGCCCCTGTATGCACACATTACACTTGAAAAAGGAGAGCGCTCCGAGCTGGCTAACCTGGCCAATGAGCTGCTGTAAACACCAGACTGCTTAATTTAAGGAAGTATAAACCTTTGCTATTGGCTGGAGTTGTACTAAAGAGGCATTATTGCCTTTGGTATAACTCCAGCTCTTTTATTATGAATTATCAGAATTACGCAAATATAAGCGACATTATTGGCAAACCGGTTCAGAACTCCCTGGCACAGGAGTATGGCCATGTATCGGATGTAATTGTATCGGCCAGCCACCGCAGGGTAGTGGCTGTAGTAGTGGAAAAAGGTGGCTTTCTGGGCATGGGAGCCGATCATTTCATACTACCCTGGCAAATGCTGCAGGTAAATCCTAATACCCTTAAGGTGCTGGTAGAAGCCGATCGTAAAACCATTGAAGATGCTCCCCTGATAGATATTGCTAAAGTATCGGATGGGGATTATGACTCGCTCTCTCTTATATTCAGCTACTATGGCGTAGATGAGTTCTGGAAAGCACCCTCACAAGATGCGGAAACCTACGAACAGAATTACAGGTCTGGAGAAGACCTGGGCGAGCGCCTGCCCAGTAATGAAGGTTCGCACCAGATCACCAAACACTACCCCGGCCAGGAAGGCAGCCAGACCAAAGACGAGGTGAACTACGATAAGATAAAAGGCATTAGCGGGTCAGATAAAAACGAGTAAGCTGCTTAAATTTCTGTTATGCAGGAACCGGCCTTAGTGCCGGTTCCTTATTTTTGCGGAACTTACAATTGAAAAAGGTACCTTTGTACCGGCTAAACAACCTAATTTATGAAAAGCAGGCTTTTTGCAGCATTGCCCATACTTCTCTCTCTAAAGAGCCTTTTACTAATTTCATGTTTATTTCTCTGGAGCTGCGATGGCACTGATGATGCTTCTACGATAATTCCCGGAAACACAGTTACACAGGTAGTAAGGGAACAGGCATCTATCTCAACTTTTTCCGATGCACTTAACCGTACTGCCGTAAATGCAGCTTTAAACAGCCAAAACACCAGATTCACTGTATTTGCGCCCAACAATGAAGCATTCTCCATCTACCTGCAGGCCAATGGCTACAGTACACTAGAGCAGGTACCGGCTGCCGAGTTGCAAACCCTGGTGAATTACCACATTGGTTTGGGCAGGTATTTAGCTGAACGCCTCGACAGTGCCCGACTCATCAGCACGCTTGGTGATGCCAGACTATCAGTTTATAATACGAATAACACTATATCAATTAATGGTGCCGCCGAGGTAGTACAAGCAGATTTTGAGGCAAGAAATGGCGTAGTGCATATTCTGAACCGGGTACTTACCCCTCCTACACAAACCATTAGCGGGTTTATTGCTTCCAGGCCATCTTCTGAAATACCGGAATTCACCCTGCTACAGGCTGCAATTGAACGGGCAGGGCTAACAGCATTATTAAGCAGCAACAGTCAGTCTTACACATTGTTTGCGCCTACCGACGCAGCTTTTACTGCTGCAGGCTATACCAGTCCTGAAGATATCGAAAATGAAGATCCAGCTGTACTCCAAAATATACTGGCTTACCACCTGCTGCCTGGCTACCGTTTCTCCTTTGCATTCCAAAACCAGGAAGTTACTACCAGGCAAGGCAGCAGAGTACGAATTGATGCCAACAATAAAACAATAAAAGGCCTGGGTAATCCTGAAGCCGCCTCTATTATTGCGGCAGAACAGGATGTATTGGCTATTAATGGAATTGTACATGCTATTGACCAGGTACTGCTGCCAGAGTAGTGCTTCAATCAGCCGTATATCAACACAAAGCCCTCCCAATAACGGAAGGGCTTTTTTAAGACCTAAAGTTTTAAACCTGGTCAGGAGGTTTATCAGCCCTTATTTGCTTTTAAGTTCCGCGTATGATGGCGGTATCATTGGGTGGTGCGGGAGCAGGTCTGGGCTCTGCCTCCGGTTCTCTTTCAAGCAGGCGCTTCAGGTTCTGAAGTCCCTGATCAAACTGTTCCTCCATTACAGGTCCTATAAAAAGTGCAGATAAACGGCCTACCGGATAATCGAGCTCCATTTCATCAATCCAGGTTACCTGGGTAGTTCTGCTGTCGAGGGTATCGAATTGCCAGAGGTCTACTCCTACCGATTGCAGGGGCTCTTCAAAAGCCAGGGTAAACCTCACCATCCTGTCTTCTTCTATCTCTTCCTGCACCAGATAACCCTTGCCTATTTTATCGCCCTCCCAGTTCCACTGGGCGCCTTTTCCTCTGCTGGGGGTGCTAATTACATTTACTGCTTCAGGATCCTGCGCCGACCAGGGATTCCAGGCAAGCCAGTTGTTTAAATCGGCTACCTGATCGAATACTTCATCTACAGGACGATTTATAACAATGCTTTTTTCAACGCGTAGCGTTTCAGGCATAAAAGCTGCGGCAATAAGTGCCAGTATCATCACCCCCGCCAGGATTAAGGCAATACCACGAATAATCTGCATATTAATTACAAAGGAATAGCACCAACAAATGCACTTTAAAGATACATCTTTTTTGGGCTACTAAACCCGAACATGCGTCTTAAAAGTACGCAGCAGGTAAAAGAGCGCCGGCAAGATAAGTAGGCTGCCCACCAGGAGGGCAATGGCAAGCTGCTGCTGGGTGGCAGCCGGTGCGGCGGCATCAAACAAGGTAAGGGCTTTACCATCTGCATAGCGCAGGGCAACAGGATACTCTATCCAGAACCAGGCACCTAATACCAGCAGGGTCTGAAAACCAGCCAGCAGCCTGCTGGCAATTACCTGCTTGCGCACCAGCGATACCCACAGCAGGGGTAGCGACAAAGTAGCCAGTACAAGGGCCGCAATAGCGCCGGTATTAGTTATAAACAGGCTTACCAGCGGCAGCCCCTCCAAAGCTGCTGCCCCAAATACCAGCCCCCCAGCCAGTACCAGGGCAATATTACTGTTGCGGGCTGCATGAACAAATGTATGCGTTTCCTCTTCTGTACGTGCCTCGCCAATCAGGTAAACGGCCGCCAGAAAGGCAAAAAGGCAAACGGTAAAAATGCCTACAGCCACGCAAAACAGGTTAAACCAGGGCGCTATGAACAGGCTGTAAAACGAGCCGCCGTTTATGGTTGCCGGCATTCTGCCTACCAGCATACCACCTGCAACCATGCCCAGAAACAGGGGTGTAAATAAACTTGAGATCCTGAAGATAAAGGTGTACCAGTGTTGCGACCGGTCCTTAATGGCATCGTAGTGCCTGAAGGTAAAGGCACAGCCTCTTAGTACAATCCCTACCAGCAGGGCCAGCAGCGGTATGTGCAGGTAACGCGACATATCTGCATAAATAAGAGGAAAACCCATGAACAGGATCACTACCACCAGAATAAGCCAGATATGGTTTGCCTCCCATACCGGCGCTATGGCCTTGCTGATGGTCTGGTAATGGCGCCTGCCGGCAAATATCTCTATGATGCCTGCACCAAAATCTGCCCCTCCAAATAATACATAGAAGAGCAGCGAAATAACTAAAAAGGCAATTACGATAAATAGCATTTACCTGGCGTCTAATCTGTTTGGAACATCATCAGAAGTAAGCCGCGCCGAAGCATAGCGGTCGGGCAGCGTTTTTATTTGCCGGTACATAAGCCACACCAGTACAAATGCCAGCAGCAGGTACAGGAACGTAAACAGCAGAAAGGGCACTACCAGGCCAGGCATAGGCGAAACGGCATCGGCAGTGCGCATAATGCCATAGATGATCCAGGGCTGCCGCCCTACTTCGGTTACCGTCCAGCCGGCTTCTATAGCGATAAACCCAAGCGGAGAAATAATGACCAGCAGCCAAAGGAACCAGCGCCTGTGGAGCCAGGGCGATTTACGCCACTGCAACACCAGGAATAACACGCTCATCAGTGCCATAATACCACCACAGGCCACCATAATCTGAAAAGCCACATGCACAATCAGCACAGGCGGCCACTCATCTCGCGGAAAAGCATCCAGTCCGGTTACTTTGGCATTGAAATCACCATGGGCCAGAAAGCTAAGCATGCCGGGCAGGTGAATGGCGTAATCTACTTTCCTGGTTTCATCATTGGGGATGCCGCCAATCAGCAGATCGGCAGGCTGGCTGGTTTCGTAAAGCGCTTCCAGTGCGGCTAGCTTTGCCGGCTGCCGCTGTGCCACATCTTTGGCCGATAGGTCGCCGCTAAGGGGCTGCAGGAGGGCTGCTATGGCACCAATGGTAAGGGCTATGCGTAAGGCTTTCTGGTGAAACAGGTTATTAGGGTGACGCAAGAGTAAAAAAGCATGCAGGCCGGCAACGGCAAAGCCTGTTGCCGCAAAAGCAGCCAGCGTCATGTGCAGGGCCTGTGTAAACCAGGCATCGTTAAACATGGCTGCTACCGGATCAATGTTCTGCGCCTGCCCGTCTACCCAGTCGAAGCCGGCGGGAGAGTTCATCCAGCCATTGGCAGCTACTACAAATATACCGGAGGCAACCCCCGAAATGCCTACTGCCACGCCGGAAGACCAGTGAATCCAGGGCGGCAGGCGATCCCAGCCATACAGAAAAAGGCCCAGGGCAATGGCCTCCAGAAAAAAGGCGGTACCCTCCCAGCTAAAAGGCATGCCAATGATAGCGCCGGCATGCTCCATAAATTCGGGCCACAACAAGCCCAGCTCAAATGACAGAGCGGTTCCAGAAACAGCGCCAACGGCGAAGAAAATGGCAACGCCTACAGACCATACCTTCGTAAGATCTTTATACAGTGGTTCACGGGTGCGCAGGTAGCGGTAGCCGGAAGCTGCCATCAGAAATGGCATGGCAATGCCTATACAGGCAAAGATAATATGAAACCCTAGCGATACAGCCATTTGCAGGCGGGCTGCCAACAGGTCGTCCATAGCCGTTGAGAATAAATGGTGTTAAGGATAAGAATTGCCTGAAGTTACAACAGAAGCGGCAGATAGAATGCCGATGGGGCAGGAATTTGCCTGAAAAGATAAAATGGTTTAACGCCTGATCAGGAGAGGCTGCCCACTTCTGCCAGTGGGGCACCAGGGGCAGCCATCCGGTATGGGCAGCAGGTTAGTGAACCAGGAAAGGGATTGCTCCCTGAGACCGATACAACCAGAAGGCTGGCTTATTATACCATCAGCGCACCTCAAAACTGTTCACTCCTTCTGGCAGGATTTCCTCCGCCTCCACGCCTCCAACCTGGGCAGCACCGGGGCCCTGCTGGCACCACTCCACCAGTTTGTCCAGGTTTAGATCTTCTCCCTCAGCCTCAATCAGCACAGAGCCATCTTCCGCATTCTGCACCCATCCGTTTAATCCAAGCTCTTTGGCTTTAGCCTTGGTGCTGGCTCTGTAAAAAACTCCCTGCACTTTACCTGTAACACGAATGCGGAGGCGCTTCATATGCTTGTGTATTATAAAAGATGCGAAAATTACGAATTGATACGCTTATTGCAATAAAGGTGGCACCACTATGCAACTCTCTTGTTTTAACTAATAAGCACTGCCATCTGTTTCATCTGGCTTTTGCCCTCCCTGCCTTGATTCCTTTACCAGGGCAACTCCGGCAGATGTTCCCAGCCTGTCGGCACCCGCCTGAATGAGCTGCACGGCATCACTGAGATTACGTATGCCCCCGGAAGCTTTTACACCAACACTGCTGGGTAGCATCTCGCGCATTTTGCGCACATCTTCTACCCTGGCTCCTTCTGGTGCAAAACCGGTACTGGTTTTTACATAATCCACGCCAGCATCGGCACACCAGCGGCAGGCAAGTTCCAGCTCTTTTTCTGTGAGGTAAGCAGTTTCTATGATCACTTTCAAAATGCGCTCATGCTCATGTGCCAGCTGTGCACACCTGGCCACTTCTATCTTTACCCACGACATCTCTGCTTTCATGGCCGAAACATTCATAACCATATCCAGCTCGTCGGCACCATCGCGTATGGCCAGCCGCATTTCTTCCAGCTTTGTTTCAGTCATGTGATAGCCCAGCGGAAAACCAATCACCGTTACCAGTTGTATGGGTGCTTCTCCAATATCGCGTTTGGCTTTTTTTACCCAGAAAGGTGGTACGCAAATGCCTACAAATTCATGCGCCCTGGCTTCTTCTACCAGCTTTTCGATATCGTAGTGGGTAAGGGTGGGCTTTAGATTGGTATGTTCGATGTAACGATGCAGATTATTCATGGTAGTGGTGTTTCCCGCCTGTAGAAATAAAGCAGGCGCTATTCAAAAAAAAAGCGGCAACAGCCGCTTAATGTTTATCTTAAAATATTCTTAGTGCACAATACCGCATTCTTTGCACATTTTACGCTTGCCCACAGGGCGTTTTTTTGGCTTTTTCTTATGGCCAAAATAGCTTGGGTCAGAGTATTGTGGTTTTTCTGCCAGCTTGGCTTCTTTTTCACGCCGCTTGGCATTGTCTTCCTGGCGTTGTTCTGCTTCTTTGACCAGGTCGGCATGGGTACGCTGATAAACTTTGCTATTACCCTTTTTAGTGCTGCCACTGGAGCCTCCAAATATAGAATTTGAACCCGATTCAGCACCTGTGCCCCTGGAGGAAGCAGCAGCCGCCGGCTGGCCGGACGAAGAACCTGCCATGCCTGCCTGCTTAGAGCCGCTACAGGCCGAAAGTCCTGCAATCAATAATGCGCTAAAAATAACTTTACTATACTTCATACACCTGTTTAAAGCCGAACTGAAATAAACATACACATTACTTTATTAACAACTGAATAGTTCCCTTCTTAATTGTACAGGCGCTAATAAAAAAAGGAGAGCAGTTTGCTCTCCTTTTTATCTATGTATGAAAATAGCTTAGCTCTTGTTGCTGCTACCGCCCTGGCTGCCTGTAGAACCGCCGCCGGTATTTGCACTACGGCTTCCGGTATCAGACACTCCACCCAGGGTACCACCGCTGGTAGAGGTTGACCCCGCAGAACCAGTAGATCCGGAAGCAGAGCCTTTATCGCTGCTTCCTAAACTGCCGGATCCGCCTGTGGAAGAACCTGTACTACCCGAAGTACTTGTGGTACCAGTAGTAACCGTTGCCTTACTGCCGGTATCAGAGCCGGTAGAGGTTGTTACATTCGGACTTGGCGTACGATCTGCTGCCGATGAAGTGTTACCTACATTTGCTACACCACTTCCGGAAGTGGAAGCACTATCGCCGGAAGTTGAGCTGCCTGAAGACTGCTTGGCCAGACGGCTGCGGCGCTTTTCTTCTGCTGCTTCCCAATCTACAAACTGTTGCAGATCGTCTTTCACAGAGCTGTATACCCAGGCCAGAATTGCAATATCATCCGTTAAACCTAAAATCGGAATAAAATCCGGGATCAGGTCGGCTACGGACACAAAGTAAATCACTGCCGCTACAATTTTTACCAGTGAACGGTAAGGAAAGTCGCGGTACTGACCGTTCGCGTAGGCTTTCATCAGCCTGCGCATGGTATCAAACTGGTCTCTTGCCTCTTGTGTAAGAGAAGCACGGCCTTCGCTATCCTTCAGTTTGTTATACAGCTGGGTACCCAGCTCCATTAACTTATGGCGCTTGGAGATAATGATGATGGCAAGCGCAGAGAAGCGAACAAAATAACCAGCCTTGCTGATTCTGCGGCTATCGCTCTCGTGCTGAATAACCAGACGATCTTCAGGATTTAGCCTGTTACGGGCAGAGGCAAAGCTTGTGGCTGCACCCTCCAGTAAGTTAGCAGTGCGTGATTTAAGATCTGTATTGGCAACCAGCGAAGCTGCTTTGGCTGCAAGACCTGTTTTAGCCACAAAACCGGCTGCCTTTGTTGCAGTGCTGGCTGCTTTAGCGGCAAGACCTGTTTTGGCAAGGAAAGTAGCTATATCGGCAGCACGAGACGGGATATCTGCTTTTGCGGCCATTGCAACCGCACCTGCGCTAAGATTTCTTGAGGCAGATTTTGCCGCGGCACGGGTATCTTCGTAGCGGTCATTAACCTGGTCTTTAAATTTGGCTGCCTGCTTTTCCAGTTCCTTTCTTGAGCTCCTGAACTGCTGCTCCACTTCTTTGCTGGTTTTGGCATACTGCTTCCTAAAGTCTTTGGAAGCATCCTCCAAGTATCCTTCCAGCTCAGAGCTGGCGTCGTCATATGTACGCTGAAGTTTTTTATTTGCTTTGTGTAACCTTTTACCAGCATCGCGGCTGGTACCGGCAACTAATTCTCCCAAGATCTCCTGGCTTTCCTGAAGTGAAGCTTTTAGCTTCGCTAAATGTCTTTCTCTACTCATTTTAAAAAATTTTTTGACTGTTTAAAAATTATGTTTCTGATCAAGGCGCTGTACTCTGCCTGATTATAAAATCAACAAAAACACCTGTGAGTATAAACCCACTGTTTATAGTTTACTAAATCCACAGGATTTTGTTCCACCGGAGGGGCAGTAATTTTTAGCAGATTGAAGATGAAGATTAATATCTAGACTAAAGAAGTTACTCAACAGCAGTTTTTGGGTGAGTCAGGTAAATAAGGGTATCTCCTTTGATAGCCTGGGCAGAATCATTGCTGATAAAACGAAAAGATTCATCCGGTTCTCTAATAATCAATGGAATGATTTTATCAGCATTCCGATCCATAAAAGCCTCGTATTCGGCTACTGAATTAAATGTTTCCTCCTGCAGGTCTTCTATATTGTTAACTACAGTTTCCATTGTATGAAAATCTGCCTTGCCGCCAAAGAGAAGGTTTTTGGGCAGGCTAATGTTTTTTGCTTCTAACTCTTTACGCGAGATAAGGCGGTACACATGCCTTTCACCAAACTCTTTGGCAAATTTCTGGCACGCCAGCAAGTTTATATCTGTGCTGGGGGTAAATGCCATTAAATATCCTATATCTGTCAGGTCAAGGTCAAACCAGGCTTGCTCATGCAAAACATTGCCTTCTATTACGGGTAAATCCTGTCGCTCTGCTTCTGCAATGTTATCCCGGGAAGTATCTGCTAAAATGACAGGTACGCCATTTTCAAACAGTAAACGGGCAATAAAACGGGCAGCCTTGTTAGCGCCTATGAATAGTACCCCTTTACGTTTTTTCATTTGTACTCCCAGCATACGTGCTACCAGTTTGGCACTAGATCCCTGTACTACCACTGTACCCACAATTACCATAAACACCAGCGGAAGCAACATTGCCGCATCTTCAACTTCTTCAGGACTAAAATTAGTTACCTGTGCCAACTGGACAGAAAACACAGAGGCAACTGCAGCTGCCACTATTCCTTTTGGACCAATCCAGCTAATGAAGATTTTTTCGCGAATGCTAAGCTTACTTCCCCATGCACTTAAAAAAATACCTATAGGCCGTATTACAAGCATAATAACACCCAGCAAGAGAAGGCTATTCCAGCCTAGCTTGTTGATTTGATCTATTTCAATTAGGGAAGATAATAGCAAGAACAGAATGGAAGTGAGAATGATGCTGATATCTTCCTTAAAGGTAAGGATGTTCTTTAGGTCTTCAATTTTCATGTTTGCCATTACCATGCCCATAATGGTAGCAGTGAGAAGACCAGACTCATGCATGATCATTTCAGAAAAAGTAAAGCTCAGCACAACTACTCCAAGTGTTACTACATTTCTAAGATACTCCGGCAAACGTTGTTTTTGTAACAGATAGTACAACAGAAATGCACCGCACAATCCTACAAACACCCCAGTAGCAATAGTCAGGAAAAATTCCTGAAAAGCAAGTAGGGTAAATTCTCCCTGGGTTTTGGTAGTTTTAACAAATTCATAAGCTAAAACCGCTATCAGGGCGCCCAAAGGATCTATCAGGATACCTTCCCATTTTAGGATAGCATTCATGCTAGGATTCGGTCGCACATTGCGCAAGATAGGCATCACCACCGTAGGGCCGGAAACTATGATAAGGGCGCCAAAGAGAAATGCTATCCGGATGTTCAGGTCTAACAAAAAGTAGGAGGCAGCGGTACCACCAATAAGTGTTATCATCACACCAACTGTCAGAATGCGCCAGATTACACTTCCAAGTTTTTTAACTTCCTGTAGTCTAAGTGTTAGCCCTCCCTCAAAAAGTATAATTCCTACTGAAAGAGAAACAAAAGCAAAAAGAATTTCTCCTTTAAAGATTCTATCACCATTTAGTATTTTTTCACCATCAGCAGTAATGAGTGTACTGACCGGGCCAAGCAAAAGACCTATAAAAATTAAAGGAATAATTGCGGGCATTTTAATTTTCCATGCCACCCATTGTGCAAATACACCTAACACTAAAACACTTGCCAGTTCAACCATATTATTAGTTAGCCCCTCTATGAATAATTTCCCGGAATAAAACCTATACTATAGTAAAAGTAAAGAAAAGGCTAATTCCTTTTTGATGCTCCCATTCTTCTTATACTGCTGCGACAGAAAAACAATATAATAAAAAGAAGATAACCCACTGCCATAGCAGTTATCTGACTTCTCTATCTGACTGAAGGTACCTGCTGAAGATACCTGAAAAATAGTTCGGCAGATCTATCTTGGGATATACTACATATATAACTGTAGCTCATAAATCACTTATTTAAATTTTATTATAATTGATCCTATCGAACAGGCTTAACATCATTTGCAGGTAAAACCAGAAATACTGCCTACAAACATACAGCGCAGGAAGGGAGATGTCTGGCACAAATCTCTTTTGAAAATGCAGGATTGCTGTGGCAGGTAAACATGCCCACAGCTCACAGAACAGCAACTGTTTCGCCACAATCTTTCATGTCCTGATCTGCATATGGATTATGAATTTCTTTATTTCTGCTAAGCCAGTAGGCCCCTCTATTATTTAATGCATTACCGCAATACTGGTAATAAAGGGGCAGATCAGAAAAATCTGCCACCTTTGCCAGTTTATAGGCTGCTGGTGCCATTGCAGAAAAACCAGATCTTATCTCCCACATTTCATTAGCAATTAAAATGTTCTCGGCACTCTGCCGCATGGTGTGGGCTGCATTTGTGTAAAAACTCTTTACCTCTGGATTTAAATCTATGTTTTCCTGTTCATGCCGCTGCAATACATTAACAAGCTGCTCAGCTCCGGCTTTTGCCTCCTCCGTATTATTATTCATCAATCCCTCTCCAATTTTGAGATAGGTATTTACAAGTACCAGTAAATGATTGTGCAGCTTAGCCTGCAGCTCCTCCCGGTTAACGGTTACCACCGTATCTGCCGGGTTGTAATCGCTATCTGTCTGCTTGCTGGTTATGGCAGTCTCGTCAGGTTCATCGCCTGCCAGTTCCACTTCCTCTCCCTGTGCCTGCTCACTGCGCCTTTCGCTACAGGATAAGCCCAGTACTAATAAAACTAATATTAAACCTTCTATCTGAAACAAATCCTTCATCCTGATCCTGATTAAAATATTGATACTACCACCTGCCAGAGTCCTTACAGGCTATTTGTTTAACCCTCTGCAGAAAATTCTGTTTGTCTGGAAGCATTTACGGCCGTAGCTCCCGGCTTTTTGTATCAGGTAAAAATATCTTTTTAGTCTGTCAGGCTGAAATAAAGCACAAAGCTGATAGATGCTGCCACATGCTCTGCTTTAGGAGGTGCCGATCATAGAAACAGCCTTATTCACGGCGATACATACCTGTGATGGTCTTTCCTAATTCATCCAGCTTTTCCAGCCCCTCCAGTAGCGATTCGGCAACGGAAACATTTTGAGATTCTAAATCATGATCGCTGGAAACCCCCAGCTGAATGGGGTACACCAAAACAAAATTGTTTTCCTTAAAATACTTGTTCAGGTAATTGGGAATTTTGTCCATCATACTATTGAAAGACGGGTAATGCCTGCGGCTCATCACAATCATCAGGTTATCATCTATTTTTACTTCCCTCGACAGAATCAGGAAATCGCCCCAGTCTGTAAAAACATGAAACTCTGCTTCCAGGGGATGCTTGGCATGTACCTCTTTTAGAAATGCAAGGGTGCTGTGGCTGCCAAAGAATACCAGTTTGGCCCCTGTGTTCTTACCAATGTTCCAGACCCTGATCAGCCAGAAAGGAAAGCCCAGCTCGCGCTCGGCATGATCGGGCGCTACAATAATGTATCGCTTAATGGTAGTGAGCGGCTGAAAAGCTTTATAAATAAGTGTGGTTGTATTACACTTTGTTAAAATCCCTTCAGTTAAATTTCCTAAAAAAGTATCGCTGATGCCCTGCTGCTGGTGGAGCCCAATGATCATATCGGTAATCTTGTGCTCTCTTACCACATTGTTGATACCGTTCACAATGTTAAGGTCGTAACGCAACAGTTCCTGAACCTGGCTATCGGTTGCAGCGGCTACTACAGCCGCCTTCTCCAGAATCTTTCTGGCATTTTTTTCAGCTACACCGCCTGCCTGGTTTTCATCAATAACATTTAAAGCATAAAGGCCGGTTTTATTTAGCTTTGATTTCAGGGTAATGCTCAGGTTGATGAGCTCCTCCACATTCTCCAGATTGTTCACCGGAATCAGGATGCGTTCTTCCAGTTCTTCTTCCACATCCGGCCCTGCTACCGCCTCTGCATCAGCCTGCTGCTGAGCCCCCTTCTGAGTTACAAAAGAGGCAATGGTACAGGTAACCAGTATCATCAGGATGGTGCCGTTCAGCACACTATCATCTAATAACCTGATGGGATCACCCTCTGGTGTTTGGCCAAGGATTATATTGTAGCCTACCAGCACTGCTGCCAGGGTTGCTGCTGCCTGAGCATTGCTGAGGCCAAAGATCAGGTTCCGTTCTATGCTGGTAAACTTAAAGGTCTTTTGGGTAAACCAGGCAGCCAGAAATTTGGAGGCGGTGGCTACTATCGTCATCACTACCGCCACAAAAATGGTATTAAAATCCTGTACGAAAGAAGCAAAATTAATAAGCATGCCCACCCCAATCAGGAAAAACGGAATAAAGAGCGCATTGCCTACAAACTCGATCCGGTTCATGAGGGGCGAGGTATGCGGTATCAGGCGGTTAAGGGCCAAACCAGCTAAAAAGGCACCAATAATAGCTTCTATACCTGCCGCTTCGGCCAGAAAGGCGCCCATAAACACAATACCCAGCACAAAAATGTACTGAGAAATATTATCCTCGAACCTTTTAAAAAACCAGCGCCCGATCAGGGGGAAAACCAACAGTACAATTAGGCCAAAAGCAAGTACAGAAAGCCCCAGCCGTACCCAAAATTCTGTGGAAATTTCGCCGGTAGACATCCCGGCAATAACGGCAAGGGTTAAAAGCGCCAGTGTATCAGTAATCATGGTGCCCCCCACGGTAATATTTACAGCCCTGTTCTTAGCTACCCCCAGCTTGCTTACAATAGGATAGGAAATAAGCGTATGAGAAGCAAACATACTGGCCAGCAGCACAGAGGTAGGCACCGAGAAACCCAGCGCATACATGCCTGCAAGGGTACCAAGCCCCATGGGTATCAAAAAGGTATACAGACCAAAGATGATACTCTTGGTGCTGTTCTTTTTAAAATCTCCCAGATCAATCTCCAGCCCCGCCAGAAACATAATGTAAAGCAGGCCTACTGTTCCGAACAGCACAATACTACTGTCCCGGTTCATTAAATGGATACCATTAGGCCCGATAAGGGCACCTGCCAGAATTAAACCGATGAGCTGCGGAATACGCAGGCGCGCCAGAATAATAGGGGTAAAGAGAATGATGAACAGGATGATAGAAAATATCAGTACCGGATTTTCTAATGGCAGCGAAAAATTTAACTCGCTTAATAAAATCATATATGAAAAAATATTTATAGTCAATATCTACCACAGGAGCGCAAACAACACAAACGTAGAAGAAGATGCAGTGTTTGCTCTGTTACACTGGAAAAAATGGTGTTCTCTGCTGAAAGCAAGTTGCTAAAATAAGGATTTATTGAGTATTGCTGGATAACATGTATTCACCGGCCTGCCGGCCCTTCTTCAAAACAGACTTACGGCCTGTGCTGTTGATATGTATAGCGGAGGTAAACCTCCGCTGAATTGATTACCTTTGCCCCTATGCAGGAAGACCAAGATTTTAGCCAGTTTAAACTAAATAAGCAGCTGCTAACAGCTGTTGCCGAAGCCGGCTACACCAAACCCACCGAAATTCAGGAAAAAGCCATTCCCCTGATGCTGGCGGGACACGACCTTGTTGGCATTGCACCTACGGGTACCGGAAAAACGGCTGCCTTTGTACTGCCAATTTTAATGAAGCTTAAATATGCCCAGGACATTCACCCGCGGGCGCTGATCCTGGCTCCTACCCGGGAGCTGGTGATGCAGATAGATGAGGTAGTACACCAAATGGCCAGGTATACCGACCTGCGCTGCCTGGCCCTCATTGGTGGCAAAGGCATAAAACCTCAGGTTGATGCCGCCGCTGCCGGAGTAGATATTATCGTAGCCACTCCCCAGCGCTTTCTGGATGTATATGCTGCCGGTGGTTTCCTGCCCCGTTTCATCAAAACTTTCATTATGGATGAGGCCGATAAAATGATGGACATGGGTTTCAAAGGCCAGATTAACCGCATATTGGAAGTAGTGCCTCCCAAGCGCCAGAACGCCCTTTTCTCGGCTACCATGCCAGAGCGGGTCGTGGAGCTGGCCGGCGATTTTCTGGACTTCCCCGAGCGGGTGGAGGTAGCGCCACAGGCTACCACTGCCGAAACCATCGATCAGATAATTTATGAAGTACCCAACACCAGAACTAAATTAAACCTGCTGCTGCACCTGCTGCAGAACCGCGAGCGCTTTAGCAGGGTAATTGTGTTTACCAAAACCCGGCAAACCGCCTCCGATATTGCCAAATACCTGCAGCGCAAGCTAATGGCCCCCGTGCGTGTGGTGCATGCCAACAAAGACCAGAACTCGCGCGACAATGCCATGGAAGATTTCCGGGAGGGAGATTCGCACATACTGGTGGCTACCGACATTGCCTCACGCGGGCTGGATATTACCGATGTAAGCCATGTGATCAATTTTGACCTGCCCCTGGTGTACGATGATTATGTGCACCGCGTAGGCCGCACCGGCCGCGCAGAAAAAAGCGGCGAGGCCATTACCTTCGTAAACCCTGCCGAGCTTTACCATATTGCAAAAATTGAAGAGTTGATCAACAAGTCTATTCTCCGCGAAACAGTACCACCTGAAGTAGTGGCAGAAGAAACCCCTTTTGAAGAGCGGCAGGACATTGACCGGGAGATTGACCGGCAGAAGCGCCGGGAAGATCCGAATTTTAAAGGCGCTTTTCACGAAAAAAAGGCAAGGCCAGGTCAGTCTCCGCAGGGCAAAACTGGGTCAGGAGGTCCTAAGTTTATGAAGAAGGGACCTAAAAGCAAGACACATAAGGGCGGCAAAATAGCCGGCAAAGGGGGTAAAAGTGCCCGCAGGAAAAGAGGATAAGCTGGCGGGCCAAATCTGAAAAAGTAACCCTTCAGGCGTACTGCCGTTAATTTTTTAAAAGCGGCGTAATAAATATGACCTGCTTTGCTTAGCTTTTTACCCGATTTAAGGTAACTTCGCACGGATTTTGAGCTGTTGTTTAACCATTTGAAATAAGTATGTTTATACTGGCAACCGAATATTTACAGTTTGGGGCAAATTTATTCTTCTGGATAGTTGCCATTCTTATCGGGCTTCTTGCAGCCGTTAGCTTTCTGGATGTGCGCACTGTACACGGACCCCAGGCTCCACACCACGAGCCTGAAGATCATGCCGCTTACTGGGAAAGCCGCAAGCATGCTGAAACAGTTCACCAGGAGTTTCCTGCTGAAAAGGCTGTTTCTTCAAAAGATCCTATCACAGGTAAACCCTGATCTACCCACATAAAAAAACAGAAAAGCGCCTATCCTGACGGAGTGGCGCTTTTCTGTTTTTATTCTTAGGATTCTCTTCTTTCCGGGAGCGTTTTTGTTCCCTAAATATGTTGTAGATTTGTACTGCTTTTTAGCAGTCTGTCCCAATTTCTATCGTTTGAAATTCTATTTCTGTTCCGATGAATATAAAGCTTTCGCAAACTGAACGTTTTGAAGATCGCCACAATGGCTCCGGCCGGGATGGCATTAGCCATATGCTAAAAACAGTAGGCGCCGATTCGCTGGACGCGCTTATTGATCAGACCATTCCGGCGAACATCAGGCTGAAAAAAGCACTGAACCTCCCGGCGCCTAAAAGTGAATACACCTTCCTGCACGATTTCAAAAAACTGGCTTCTAAAAACAAGCTTTACAACTCCTACATCGGGCAGGGCTACTATGGCACCATCACCCCTGGCGTAATTCAGCGGAACATTCTGGAAAATCCAGGCTGGTATACTGCCTATACGCCTTACCAGGCTGAAATAGCTCAGGGTCGCCTGGAGGCGCTGATTAATTTCCAGACCCTGGTCATGGACCTTAGCGGTATGGAAATTGCCAACGCCTCCCTGCTGGACGAAGGTACGGCTGCTGCCGAAGCCATGGGCATGTTTTATGCACTGCGCAAAGGCAATAAGAAAAGTGCTAACAGGTTTTTTGTAGATAGAAATACTTTTCTGCAAACCCTGGATATTCTGCAAACCCGTGCAGAGCCCATGGGCATAGAGCTAGTGATTGGTGAGTTGGAAGACCTCAACCTGGATGACGAAGCACTGTTTGGCATGCTGCTGCAATACCCCAACAAATGGGGCAATGTACAAGACCTGCGCCCTTATATCGATGCTGCCCATGAAAAAGGCGTACTGGTTGGCGTGGCAGCCGATCTGCTGGCACTTACGCTGCTAACGCCTCCCGGCGAGATGGGTGCCGATGCCGTAGTAGGCACTACCCAGCGCTTTGGTGTACCAATGGGGTATGGTGGTCCGCATGCTGCTTATTTTGCTACCAAAGATGAATTTAAGCGCCTGCTGCCCGGCCGTATTATAGGGGTAAGCAAAGATGCTGCCGGCAACCCTGCCTACCGCATGGCCCTGCAAACCCGCGAGCAGCATATTCGCCGCGAAAAAGCAACCTCTAATATTTGCACCGCACAGGTACTGCTGGCGGTAATGGCTGGTATGTATGCCGTATACCATGGTCCGCAGGGACTGAAACAAATTGCCGGCCGTATCAATGGTTATGCCCGCCTGATTAACACAGGCCTGGAGCTGCTGGGCTACAAACAGCTGAACCAGAATTTCTTCGATACCCTGGCCGTAGAACTGGAAACACCACAGATGGTAGAAGTGCTGCGCCACTCTGCGCTTAGCCGCCATATTAACTTTAACTATCGGCCCAATAGCCTGGTGGTTACGCTGTCGATAGACGAGACCGTACGCATGCAGGAAGCTGAAGACATCCTGGCTGCTTTTGCCGAAGCCGCAGGTAAGCAGGAGCTTGCACTATCTGCTGCCGACATAGAGATCAGCTTCCCGGAAAACCTGCAGCGCACTACTCCCTTCCTGGAACACGAGGTATTTAACAGCTACCATATCGAGCATGAAATGCTGCGCTACATCAAGCGCCTGGAAAACCGCGACCTATCGCTGGTACATAGCATGATTTCGCTTGGCAGCTGTACCATGAAGCTAAATGCCACTGCCGAAATGAAGCCTGTTACCTGGCCGGAATGGGGCAACCTGCATCCATTTGTGCCAGCAGATCAGGCCCAGGGCTACCGCCAGCTGTTTGCCGAGCTGGAAAGCTGGCTTGCTGAAATCACGGGCTTTGCCGCCGTATCGCTGCAGCCCAATTCAGGAGCACAGGGCGAATATGCCGGACTTATGGTGATTCGCGCCTACCACCAGAGCCGTGGCGATGGCCACCGCGATGTGTGCCTGATTCCTTCGTCGGCCCATGGTACCAACCCTGCCTCTGCCGCCATGGCAGGCCTGCAGATTGTAATAGTAAAATGCGATGAGCGCGGCAATATTGATGTAGAAGATCTGAAAGCCCGGGCACAGCAGTACAGCGACAGACTATCGTGCCTGATGGTAACTTATCCTTCCACGCACGGCGTGTTCGAAGAATCAATCATTGAAATTTGCGATACCATTCACCAGCATGGCGGACAGGTATACATGGATGGTGCCAATATGAATGCCCAGGTAGGCTTAACCTCGCCTGCTAACATTGGTGCCGATGTTTGCCACCTGAACCTGCATAAAACCTTCTGCATTCCGCACGGCGGCGGCGGACCAGGCATGGGCCCTATTGGTGTAGCACAGCACCTGCAGCCCTTCCTGCCCGGCAGCCCGATGGTAGACATGGGCAACGACAGTGCCATCACGGCAGTTTCGGCAGCTCCCTGGGGCAGTGCCAGCATTCTGACCATCAGCCATGCCTACATCAGCATGATGGGCCCTGAAGGGCTTACACAGGCTACCCGGCTGGCCATTCTGAATGCCAACTATATTAAGGCAAGGCTAAGTGAGCATTACAAGATCCTGTACACCAACAACAAAGGACGCTGCGCCCACGAAATGATCGTTGACTGCCGCGAGTTTAAAAAAGCCGGAGTTGAAGTAGAAGATATTGCCAAACGCCTGATGGATTACGGCTTCCACGCCCCCACCGTTAGCTTCCCTGTTGCGGGTACACTTATGATTGAGCCTACCGAGAGTGAGAGTGTAGCCGAGCTGGATCGCTTCTGCGATGCCCTGATCAGCATTCGCGAAGAAATTCGTGAAATTGAAAGCGGGCAGGCCGATGCACAGCAGAATGTGCTGAAGCATGCACCGCACACTGCCGCCATGATTATGAGCAGTGAGTGGAGCCAGCCCTACAGCCGCGAAAAAGCTGCTTACCCACTACCCTACACGCGTGAGAACAAATTCTGGCCAAGTGTACGCCGGGTAGACAGCGCCTATGGCGACCGTAACCTGATGTGCAGCTGTATTCCTGTTTCGGCTTACGAGGAGCAGGACCAGCAGGAAGAAGTAAGTGCTTAAAATTCTTTTCAGTTTATAATAAAAATGCCGGCTTATGAGCCGGCATTTTTATTATAGAGCAGGGGTGTTGTTTGCCACTCCTGTTTAGCCCATTGATTAACAATCTATACTGATAGCACAAAACCAGAAAATGCTTTTTAATATTAGTACATAGGACCTAATAACGGTCTTACAGCCTTTGAATAACCATTATTGCTCTTATTTTCATTTACTGTGTATAGAGTTTGAGCAGTTTAATTATATAGTTTATGTAATACCAGCAGTTAACTACAAAATAGTAAATAGCGCTTTTACATAAGATTAAATAATTTAGTACATTAGCCCTAAAACCATCTTTAGCTATAAACTTATCCCGGACAGGAAACATTTACAGATTATTTTTACTAAGCTTAGCAGGCAAAAATTTAGCCCAAAACACAACTCTGATACCTGTGCCTAACATAACCTTGTAAGCCCATTTAGGGGAAATGCTATGGAAAGGTAATGGGTTAGCAGAGACTTTAACAACATATGTATTAAGCTCCTGTTAAAAGGAGAAACAATTTATCTACTTCCAATTTTAAAACTGCGATCTCAATGAAAAAGCTACTACTAACCTTTGTGTTTGTAAGTTTTGTATGTGGATTTACAATGGCCCAGACAGAAGCCGGAGCTAAGCTTATTGGCGGAACAGGCACCCTGCATATCAGCACTGAAGGCAATGATCTGGATCCCAACTTTGTGATCCTTTCGCCGCGTTTTGGATTTTTTCTGGCAAATAATATTGCTGTCGGTACCGCAGTTCCCCTGATGTTTTCAGCAAATTCAATCATTACCAATACCTCACTGGGAATTACCCCTTTTGCAAGATTATACATCGGATCTTCACCCAGCCGCTTTCTGCTCGAAGCAAGAGCTGGCTATAGCTATTCCATCTATAACAACAAAAATACAGACGCAAATCTAACAGACAGCTTTACAAGTTATGGAGTAGGGATCGGATATGTCAACTTTATCAATGATCGCGTAGGCCTGGAAGTGCTGGTGAGCTACGATAAGGCTGATGACGATATGATAACTGTTGACTACAGCCATTATAGTGGCATCAACCTTAACCTTGGCCTGCAGATCTATTTAGCTTCCCGGAAATAATAAACTTAGGTGAGGGCTTTTTCAACCTGCATCTACCAGCAAAGGTCTTCATCAGCTATAGAGAGAACAGGCATAGATAGGGTATCATCTAAGTTGCCAGGGGACAACTTACACTACACCACCACCAGGTTAACGACATGAGGTATTTCCGGCAGAGGTGCCCGTGTATTGAAATTTCAATACTTTTTTGAAGAAGGTTACTGGATAACGGGCAGACTAAAGCAAAGCCGGGGCTTATTTAATACTGGCAAAGCTAAAAGCATACTGCTTCAGCTCTTTGTAAGAACCCTCAGGGTAATACATCAGGATGTTTAACATTCTCTTCGGGGTAATAAAATATCCGTTCATAACCTCCACCAGTTCAATTTTAGCAAGTTTGCCCATTTCTTTGTGCGTTGTAAGTGCGCTCACAACCTGATTATTAACGGCCAGGGTACCTTTATAGGCTTCTCTGGCTATTTTAATATCACCATCATATTGATAGGTAAAGAAAAGCTCATTGACAATACCCGAGTCGTCATCCAGCAAAGACAGAGAAATACCCAGTTTGTCATAAACAAAGTACTGATCCACTCCCTTTTTTAATTCTATCCGTTCGGCTTTTCCCAGCAACTCTTCATAATCTTCAATAGTGGAGCTGCCTGTAAATACTGTTTCGCCGATGGTAATGGTATTTTTAACCAGATCTACACTTACCCGAAGCGGACTTTGAGCATTGGAGATATACGGCACAAATAAAAGAGCCAGGCACAGTAGCAGGAGTTTTTTCTTCATGGTAATAAAGGGTAGTAAAGGCATGCAATAAAATTTCGCAGACTTTAGTCCGGGGAAAGCAGCATTAAGGTGGTGGCTGTATAATGCGACAGGGGCACTAAAGCTATTGCACTTCCAACATACCTCTTTTGTTGCACATTTTCAACAGACAATCCTTATAAAACTAATAAACGGTATGGACATAAGGCAGGTAAGGATGTTTGGCAGCCAAAGTGCTATGCATTTAAAAACTTCCTGGTAAATTTCGGGCGGGTACAAAAAAATATACACTATGCCACTTATTCTCCCTGTAAAAGGAATCAGCCCCCGGATAGGCGATGATTGTTTTGTTGCCGACAATGCTACCATTGTAGGCGATGTTGTATTGGGCAGCGGGTGCTCTGTATGGTTTAATGCTGTGATCAGAGGTGATGTGAACGCCATTCGTATCGGAGACAAAACCAATATCCAGGATGGCGCCGTTATTCACTGTACTTATCAGAAAGCAGCTACCACAATAGGCAGCAATGTATCCGTTGGCCACAATGCCATTGTGCATGGCTGCACGGTAGAAGATAACGTGCTCATTGGCATGGGTGCCATAGTAATGGACCATGCACTGGTGCAGAAAAACTGCATTGTAGCAGCCGGTGCTATTGTGCTGGAGAAAACGGTATGCGAATCGGGCTACCTTTACGCCGGCATCCCTGCCAAAAAGATAAAACAGCTTAGCCAGGAGCAGATAGACGGCCTGGATAAAGTAGCTAACAACTATGTGATGTACAGCGGCTGGTTTACCGGCAAGGAATAAGTACTGATCACCGGAGACCTACTTCAGGTTTTGCAGCCAGTCATACAGCCTGTCGGGCCAGGTTTTCAGATAGCCATGCTGTAAGCCCAGGGAGTAGCCATGACCTCCCATCGGGTAAATGTGCATTTCTGCCGGTATTTTATTTTTCCGCAGCGCCTCATAAAATAGCAGGCTGTTCTCTACCGGCACGCCTTCATCATCTGTTGAATGGACAATAAAGGTGGGAGGTGTATTTGGTTTTACCTGCAGCTCGTTAGAGTACAGATCTACCAGCTGCTGATCGGGGTTTTCTCCCAGCAGGGAATTTCTGGATCCTTTATGGGTATAGGGTTCTTTCATGGTAATAACCGGGTAGATGAGCACCATAAAATCCGGCCTGGCACTTAATGCATTAACAGCATCGGCTGTATTAGAAGCAATCTTCTGATCGAAATGAGTACCCAGGGTAGAAGCCAGGTGCCCTCCGGCAGAAAAGCCCATGATGCCAATCTTAGCAGGGTCAATGTTCCACTCCTTAGCGCGATAGCGCACCAGGCGCAGGGCTCGTTGGGCATCCTGTAGCGGCACCTCATGCCGAACAAGCACCGATCTGGAATTTGGCAGCCTGTATTTCAGTACTATGGCAGCAATGCCCTTGGTATTGAGCCATTTGGCAATATCGGTTCCCTCCCAGTCGTAAGCCAGTACGCCATAGCCACCGCCGGGACAGATTACCACTGCCTGCCCTGTAGCATTGCGTTTTACAGGCAAATACACTTCTATAGCAGGCTGCTGTACCTTACTGATCCGGACGATCTCTACATTTTCGCGTAATTCCTTTTCGTCTGTTTGCAGGTAGTTGGGAACAGCGTTCCCCCACAGCGGGATTTCATGGCTCTGGCTCATGCTTTTTGTAACAACTATCAGGAAGAAAAAGAGAAAAGGAAAAAAATGTTTCATGGTAAAAATAGGGCTGGCCCGCAGCAGGCTACTCATGTTGCGTATGCGTACAGCAGGCGGTGCAGCAATTAATTTCTTAAAGATAAAAACTTCCCCTAATGATGATCCATAATCTTCAATATTTCATCCTTCCCCGGGAATAAAGAAGCCTTTAAAATGCTATGAAGCACCTGCCTCTACTGTTACAACACCCTATTACTGCCATTATCAGCTTTAGGTCTTCAATCAGTTTGCAGAAACATTGGGAGTCTTTTCCAGAATTGTCTCCAGCCGGGCATCCAGATCAGGTATACCGCTTAGTTGTAAACCAAAGGTATTTTCCAGCAGTGAGCGCAGCTCTGTAAGGGTGGTGATAGTACGGCGTTCGGTGTCCTGTAGCAGGTGGTGCACGGCAAAATCTGTGTTACGAAGCGCATAGCGTACTGCAGGGGCAACCCTGGCAGCAATGAGTCCATTCCTGAAGTGTGAGTTTGTATGATTACACAGGTACCAGCTGGTTAACTCATAATCGGGCAGAAGCTGCTCCTGCAGGCTAAAGGTGTAAAGAGACTGCCACTGGTCACGCACCAGGGCCTGTAGCTCCCATTCCTCTTCATGGTTCAGCAGCCTGAAATCTTCATGAGAGGTATGCTGCTCAAGATTGGCCAGCAGGCGTAAGGGCGCCGTAAGTGTTAAGCCACCAAAGCCAACATCTGCAATGTATTGCTGCTCCTGTACTTCTACCAGCAGCAGCATATGACCCCTGGGCGTAACAGTCTCTGCAGGCACATTCCATCTTACACGCGCTGCCAAACCTCTTACTTGAAAGCCAATCTGCTTTAACACATGCATCAGCAGCAGGTTATGTTCAAAGCAGAAGCCTCCTCTTTTAGAGTGCACCAACTTTTGCCATATAGATGCCAGGTCGAGCTTTACCGGCAGCCCGGTAAAAGGATTTAAGTTCTCAAAGGCAATGGTCTGTGGGTGGAGCAAGTGAATGGCCTCCAGCGTCTGCAGCGATGCCACAGCACTTTCTTTAAAGCCTATCCTATCAAAATATTCGGCTGTATTCATAATTTCAGCATTTAAGCGAGCGCTTTCTCTTCTGTAATGCTATGTGCTGGCTCAAGCAGGCTAACTATTTTATCAATCAACACACTAAATTGCCTGACCAGCTCCCGGTTACTGATGTAAACTGTGCCTGCTGCTACTTCTACATGCTGATAATACGCAGGAACTGACATTTTTCCTACTACAGTACCGCCAAGTCTTGTAATAATGGTTTCGGCGTGAGCAAGAGCAGTCTGGCCACCACCAGCACCCGGGGAGGTACTTAGCAGTACAACAGAATTATTATCAAAGACACGGTAATTCTTCTGTGCCCTCGATACCCAATCAAGTACATTTTTCAGAAAAGCAGTAATTGAGCCATTGTGCTCTGCTACTGATATGATCAATACCTCATGCTCCCGTATGATACTACTCAGTGTCCTGGCATTTTCCGGAATACCTTCGTGCTCGATTTCTGTGCTGTACAGCGGCAGGTTATAGGCTTTTAGGTCCAACAAGGTGTAATCATCAGGATTCAGAAAGCCGGCGGCATACTCGAGCAGGCTGCGGTTAATGGATTGAGAACTGTTACTACCCGCAAATAATAGAATCTTTTTCATGGTGTTTACTTTGGTGATTGTTTGATACTATCACAAAGCAACAGCACCCTGCTTCCCTAAAAAATAAACTAGTTTAAGATATTAGCTCTCTGCCTGCTTTCTCCTGATCATGCTTAGGAATTCAGGGGTAATGCCCAGAAAAGAAGCAATCTTTTTCTGTGAAATCCGATGCTCCAGGGCAGGGTACCTTTGCCTGAAAAGCCGGTAACGTTCTTCAGCCTCGAGGCTTAAATTTTGTTCCAGCCGGTTCATTTGTGCAACAAAGGCATTCTGGTGCAGAATTCTGAAGTAGCGCTCAAACTTAGGCACCTGGCGGTAAAGCTTTTCCAGATCGTTCTTCTCCAGCTGCAGCAGGTGGGTTTGCTCAATGGCATCGATAAAATGTGTGGCTGGTTTTTCACTAAGAAATGAGGCCAGGTCAGAGATCCACCAATCTTCCATGGCAAATATGGTAATATGCATGGCCCCCTTCGCATCTATGGTATACACCTGCAAGCAGCCTTTTACAATGAAATTGGTATGCCTTGCAAATTCTCCGGGCCGTAGTAATATTTCCTTACGTTTCAGCTGCCTGGGCTTCAGCAGAGAAACAAAGAACTCTTTTTCCTCTTCAGAAAGCTCTATGTGTTTGGAAACATTATCCATGATAAGGCTAAGCTCCATCTGATGCTAAGGATTGGGATACCTCACTGCGACAGTCTCTGATGCCAGAACGAAAATCTGCAGCTATCCAAAAGTAAAAATTAAAAGCCTGGCTTGCAACAGCCTTAGGAGACTTGCCTGCCTTAATTTCCTACTCCTCAATTACCCATACATCAACATCATGGGGGGCGGGCTCATCGCCGCCGAAGTAGGGAAATAGTTTATAGCCATCGGCTTTACCGGTGCAGGCACGGGGCATGCGCAGCTGCTGTTCATCCAGCCAGAATACATACGCATGGTCTTCCAGCAGGATGCGGTAATTGTGGTATTTGCCCAGGCTCACATTGCCCATGTACTGGCTGCTGCGCTCTCCGTTAACATAACAGTACGCCCAGATCTGCAGAGCTCCCTGGTACCAGCGCCAGCCAAAGCGGGCACTGTTGGTATGGTGCTGGGTGCTGCAGTCTGCCAAACCCATCAGTTTATTAACATCTTCCTGATTATGCGGGTCTGCGGAGGTATATATGGCAGAGCTGTCAAACTTTGCCTTGAAGCCCAGGGTGGCTGCTTCTACAGGCTCGTACTGCAGCGTGGCATGATGTTCTCCCTTTGCTATTAAGTAGTGGGCCTCTGCCGGGGCCTTATCTGATTGTTCTATTTCTTCAATTTGTGGGCCTACCTCTAAACATGATACCAGTACGCCTATACCTATCAGAACTGATAATAATCCTCTTCCCTTCATTTTTCCAATCTTCGCTTAAACAGAAAAAGCTGCCTCAGGGAGGCAGCCTTTACACATTCTTCAACTCTCGAAAAGGATTTTTACTGCTACATGAAAAACCTATGAGACAAAGCTAATGTGTGGTGCCGCCAATAACAACGCAAGTAAGGCTGCAATATGTATAGAGTAAGGAAAAACAAAAAAGAAAAAGCCTTTCTGACAGGAAAGGCTTATAAATGGCTTTGAATAGTGCTAATTACACGTTTACATGCCGTTCGGCATGATAAGAGGAACGTACCAAAGGACCGGATTCTACATATTTCAGGCCTCTTTTTAAACCTTCTTCTTTGTACATTTCAAATATTTCGGGGCGAATAAACTCGGCTACCTCAATGTGCATGCGGGTTGGCTGCAGGTACTGGCCAAGGGTCAGGATATCAAGCCCGTGTGCCACCAGATCGTCCATGGCCTTGAACACCTCATCCTGTGTTTCGCCAAGGCCCAGCATAATGCCGGATTTGGTACGTTTTCCATAGGCTTTGGTGCGGCTGATCTGCTCCAGGCTACGCGCATATTTTGCCTGCGGGCGTACCTGGCGATACAGGCGCTCCACCGTTTCCATATTATGGCTTACCACTTCCTGCCCGGCACTGATCATGCGCTCCAGGGCCTCCCAATTACCTTTTGTATCGGGTATAAGTGTTTCAATGGTGGTTTCGGGAGATAACTCTTTTAGCAGGCGAACCGTCTGGTACCAGATTTCGGCACCGCGGTCTTTAAGTTCATCGCGGTTAACCGAGGTAAGTACGGCATGCTTAACGCCCATTACTTTAATCGCTTCAGCCACTCTGCGCGGCTCATCCGTATCGTACTCGGGGGGGCGGCCTGTGGCTACAGCACAGAAGCTGCAGGAGCGCGTGCATACATTGCCTAAGATCATAAAAGTGGCAGTGCCGGCACCCCAGCACTCACCCATATTAGGGCAGTTGCCGCTTTCGCAAATGGTGTGCAGTTTATTTTCGTCTACAATCTTGCGAACCCGGGCATATTCTTTCCCTACCGGCAGCTTTACACGCAGCCAGTTGGGCTTTCTTGGTTTGGTTACTTCGGCAGAAATAACGGGTAATTCAATCATTGAAAGACCTCCTTAAGATAGGCTACAAAGGTAGCTGATTATGCTGCAAAAGTAACAAATAAATAGGAGAACACCCAAGTCTATCCTTAGCGGCGTGAGCCGTGGAACAGGGTTACGTAGGCCGAGGGAAAGATTGCCCTGTTTTCGGAACGCGGCAAAAGCACTACCTCGCTGGGGTAAGCTTCCAGCATCAGGCCTATCTCTAAACCGCTTACGTTTGATTTAAAGGTACCGAACTCAAAGCTAAGACCTGAACGTACATGCAGGCCCGCCGTAAAGCTACTTTCGGTAATGCCCTCCAGCGGACGACCTGATCCGTGAATATAATTCTGGGTGTGAAAGTTATTGGATGGGTCATACTGCTCTGAGGTAACAAGGCCACCGGAGCCATACTCAATGTAATACGGAGCTATGATGCCCAGTGTAGGGCCTGCCGAAGCAAGCATGGATACCTGCACGCCCTGTTGTGGTGCCTTGCGGAAAAGCAGGCGTTCCAGGCCATAGCTAAACCGGATTGCATACAGGTAGTTGCTCTTACCCATTATATAGCCACCCCCGTAAATGGAGGTTACCCGCGCCTCTTCAGGATGCTTTACATTAGCAATTTCCACACCCAGTGAGCGAAAGGTTTCGCCCTGCAGCCTGCGGGTAAATTTTGCATTGATACCACCAATGTATCCGCCATTGGTATTTTTATTTATACCCCATACAAACTCGCGGGTATAGTTATCTTCTTCATCCTCGCGCTGCTGTGCAAAGGCTGCCGTTGTAAGCCCCAGCACAAGAAGAAGAATCAGGTAAAAAGTGGTGCCCTTCATGGAAAGATATCAGGAACTGTGTAAGTTTGAAGGTAATAATTTATAAGATAACAAAAAAACAGAGCAGTAGTTTATGGCTACCAGTAAAGGACTTTACAGCGGAAATTTACGCACACAGGCCGTGCACCAAAAATCCAACACCTCCCTGATAACCGATGCCCCCACTGACAATAACGGTAAGGGTGAAGCATTCTCTCCTACCGACCTTGTTGCTGCTGCGCTGGGCAGTTGCATGGCCACCATCATGGGCATCTGGGCAGCCCGCCACGAGATAGACCTTAGCGGCCTAAACTGGGAGGTTACCAAACACATGAGCCCTGACGCACCGCGCCGTATTGTAGCCATTGATGTACACCTGGAATGGAGTGGCGCCGCACTGGCAAACCCGCAGCAAATAAGCGCACTTAAAGCTGCCGCGTTAACCTGCCCGGTTGCCCTGAGCCTCCATCCGGATATCAAACAAAACGTTACCTTCGGCTTTTAATTATTCCATTCCTAGCTGTTTTTTCAGCTCTTTATAAGAGATATTTGAGTGAGAGCTGTGGTACGTACACTCTCCTTTGTCGATCAGCAGCAGCTGGGGCGACTCATGATGCACGCCAAATACCTCGGCCACTCTGTTGGATACAGGTCTGTACTGAATCAGGTCCAGGTAGTAAGGCTCTACAACGCCCATTTCTTCCTGGCTCCAGGAACGCTCAAACCAGCTTAGCGCCATATGGCTGATGGGGCAGCGGGTACTGTGCTTAAAAATCACGACCGGATGCTCAAAGCTTAAATTTGAGACTTCTTCCAGTATATTACTATTATCTAAAGATTTCCAGTTCATATTATTCAAACCAAATTTTGCTTTCACCTTTGTCATAGCGAGGCTTAATTTCATCGGCCTTCACCGTTTTAGGCTGTTCCTTGTTCTTAAAGATACGGCTCAGCAGCAGGCTGCGGTTACGTGCTCTTTCTTTTTGTTCTAAAGAACGCATGGTGCTTGCCTTACGGGCCACCACACTGGGGTGCATATCCCGCTCGCGCCTGCTTACTTTCAGATTACCCTGGTAATGGTTTACCGTTGCCGATAACTCCCCATAATACCGCATTTTTTCGCGCTGCGTCATCATCCGTATATTACCGGGATGGCTGGCCGCTTCGGTACTGTTGTATTGCTTTGAGAAAGAGGCTTTACGCTCAGACCAGTGTATACCGGGTTCACGTACATATTTCGTTTTAACAGTAAACCTGCCGGCATTTCTGACAGCATTGTAACTGCTGTAGCGTTGCCCAGCTTTTTCGCTGCGCTCGCTGTGGTGGGTGCCGGGTTCAATCATTTCCGATTTTTTAACCGTAAGCCTGCCCTGGCTGGCTGTACCAGGTAAATTTTTACGCCCTGCCGCTTTCTGGCGGTCATCGGCATTATATACCTGCCCTGGCTGGTTAATATCACGCCGCTTTACACTGAAGCTGCCCCCATCGGTAGTGCCTGGTAGTTTTTTACGCCTGCTGCTTTTCTCCCGGTCCTTTTGACTATATACCTGCCCTGGCTGGCTTACATCTTTTTGTTTCACCTCAAAATTTCCCTGATCGGTATGACCTGGCTGCCTTTTACGCTTAGCAGCTTTCCGCTGATCTTTTTCGTTGTAGACTACACCGGGCTGGTCAACCTCCTTTTCTTTTACGGATATACCACCGGGATGGTCTGTTCCCCTGCTGCCCCGGGCCCGCTTGCCGTCTTTTTTAGAACGATCGGTATAATGGGTACCAGGTTCTTTAATAGTACCTTTCTTTACACGCTTGTTCAGCCATCTTTTGTCGTTCAACTCCTCTTTATAGTAGTCGTCCTTCATCGGAAGCGGGGTTTCAGAGCCCATATCGCCCGGCTTGTTGTTATTTGCTTTTCGTTGCCGCTCCCGCACACCACTTGCCCGGTCCCTGGGCGAATGGTCCGGATCCTTTTGCTTCTTTTTCTTAGGCTTCTTTTTCTGCTTTTCAGTTTTCAGCGCCTTATCAGGATCGCCAATCTGGGCAGTAGCTCCCTGGCTCAGCAGCAGGCAGCCCAGCAACATTAGCAGGAAAAAAAAGAATCGGTATGGATGGAGCCGCTTCAAAGCGTTATTATTAATATGTTGTAGTACAGAATCTGTTGTTGATTAGTTCGTTTAGAAAGCTTTCAGCGCTTCTAACTTACTAACCAGACGCCCTTTGGGTAGAAAATTCTGCTCCAGGGGCGGTGCAAAGGGTACTGCTGTATCCAGGCTGGCCTCCCGCATCACGGGGGCATCCAGCCAGGTAAAGCAGTGTTCGGCAATCCAGGCGGCAATTTCGCCCCCCACACCACCGGTAAGCGTATCTTCGTGCAACACCAGCACTTTTCCTGTTTTCTTTACTGCGTTAGCCACAGCCTCCTGGTCCCAGGGCAACAGGGTGCGCAGGTCCAGTATATGGGCAGAAATACCAAGCTGGGCTGTTACCTGTTTGGCCCAGTGTACACCCATACCATAGGTAATGATGCTAAGCACATCGCCCTCCTGCACTACCCTTGCCTTGCCTATCGGTAAGGTATAGTAGTCGGTGGGTATGGCTTCGCTCAAAGCCCTGTACAGCAGCTTGTGCTCGAAATAGATCACCGGGTTAGGGTCTTCTATGGCAGCATTCAGCAAGCCTTTGGCGTCGTAAGGGGTAGAAGGGTAAACCACCTTCAGGCCAGGCGTATGGAAAAACCAGGCCTCGTTGCTCTGTGAGTGGAAAGGCCCTGCTGCGGTGCCGGCACCTGTAGGCATACGCACCACCACATCGGCGTGCTGGCCCCAGCGGTAGTGGATCTTTGCCAGGTTGTTAACAATCTGGTTAAAGCCGCAGGTTACGAAATCCGCAAACTGCATCTCCACCATGGCTTTATGGCCTTTGATGCTTAGCCCCAGACCTGCACCAATAATGGCCGATTCGCAGAGGGGCGTATTGCGCACCCGCTCTTTGCCAAATTCTTCTACAAAGCCCTGGGTAATTTTAAACACCCCGCCGTATTCGGCAATATCCTGCCCCATCAGCACCAGCTCCGGATACTTCTGCATGCTTTGCCGCAGTGCATCGGAGATGGCATCTATAAACCTTCGCTCTTCCTTTTGCGGACTGGCAGGTTCAATCACCTGCTGATCCCAGGGAGCATACATATCCCCCACTTCTTCTGTTGTACTGGCCTCCGGCTCGGGTTCGGCAAACGCCTGCTGCAGTCCTGCTTCTATTTCTTTGCTGATGTCAGTTCTGATCTTTTCGCGCTGTTCGGCAGTAAGCACCCCTTCCTCAGTCAGGAAACGCTCAAAATTATCTACCGGGTCTTTTTTGCCCCACTGTTCAAAGAGCTCCTGCGGCACATACTTGGTACCCGAAGCTTCCTCGTGCCCACGCATACGAAAGGTAAGCGCCTCTACCAGTACCGGCCGCGGATTTTCGCGCAGTTCGCCAGCCAGCCTGCTGATGGTTCCATACACCTCCAGGATGTTGTTGCCATCTACCTGCACGGCTTCCATGCCGTAGCCCGGCCCTTTATCAACAAAATGTTTAAACTTAAACTGTTCGTTACTGGGGGTAGAAAGACCATAGCCATTGTTTTCCACCACAAAGATTACCGGTAGCTCCCACACCGCCGCTACATTGAGGGACTCATGAAAATCACCTTCGGAGGAAGCACCGTCGCCAGTAAAGACCAACGCCACTTTTTTCTCCCCTTCCAGCTTGTGTGCCAGGGCAATACCATCGGCCAGGGCCATTTGCGGACCCAAGTGCGAGATCATTCCAATAATATAATGTTCTTTTGTTCCAAAGTGAAAGGAACGGTCGCGGCCCTTGGTAAAACCTGACTTTTTCCCCTGAAACTGAGCAAATAAGCGCTCAAATGGTACATTGCGTGTTGTGAAGATGCCCAGGTTGCGGTGCATCGGCAAAATGTACTCATCCGGCTCCAGTGCAAGTGCAGCCCCTACGGAAACTGCCTCCTGGCCTATACCGGAAAACCACTTGCTGATCTTACTCTGCCGCAACAGAATCAGCATTTTATCTTCTATCATGCGGGGCCACAGCAGGGCCTCATAGATGCCCTGCAGTTCTTCGTCCGAAAAATTTGTCCTGTCGAAAGTCATATAAAAAGTCCAATTCAAGTCAAAGTTACCTCTTTAAGCGGAGCTGTGAAATATTTTTTACCTTTGCTGCATGGGGAGGTAAGGAAAGGCATTAATGTGCTAATTATTCAATGTGCTAACGTGCCTGCCGGCAGGCAGGTGTGCTAATTGGGAAAGTTGGTATTATTAACTTTACTATTGAATGTAAGGCTGCCGACAGATGGTTGCCTATTAGGCTTCTATATACCCCTGAACAGCTAATGCAGCCTGGCATACTTAAACGTTATTATTCTATTGCACGTTAATTAATCCCAACATCCTCAACCCCATACCTGATACCTCATACCCGATACCTAAAAAAATGATAGATTATAAAGCTTTTACACTGAAAAACGGCCTGCAGGTATTTGTGCATGAAGATAATACCACGCCCATGGCGGCGGTAAACATTCTGTACAATGTAGGCTCCAAAGATGAGGACGAACACAAGACCGGTTTTGCACACCTGTTCGAACACCTGATGTTTGGCGGTAGCATGCACATTGGCAACTACGATGAGCCGCTGCAGCGGGTGGGGGGCGAAAACAATGCCTTTACCTCTCCCGACATTACCAACTATTACATTACCCTGCCTGCTGAAAACCTGGAAACGGCTTTCTGGCTGGAGAGCGACCGGATGATGAGCCTTAGCTTTGATCCCAAAGTGCTGGAGGTGCAGCGAAAAGTGGTAATAGAAGAATTTAAGCAGCGCTACCTGAACCAGCCCTATGGCGATGCCTGGCTCAAGCTGCGCCCCCTGGCTTACCAGAAACATCCCTACCGCTGGGCAACCATTGGCCGGGAGATTAAACACATAGAAGATGCCACCCTGGATGATGTGCGCAGATTTTTCTTCAAGTACTACCTGCCCAACAATGCCATTATGGTGGTGGCCGGCAATGTTAATTTTGAGGAGGTAAAAAGTCTTACGGAGAAATGGTTTGGCTCTATTCCGGCGGGAGCCCCTTACCAGCGCCAGCTGCCTGCAGAGCCCAAACAAACCGAAGCACGCCTGGCAACAGTAGAGGCAGATGTGCCGCTGAATGCCATCTATAAAACCTTTCACATGCCCGGCCGCAACGACAAGCGCTACTACATTGCCGACCTGTTAAGCGATGTGCTGGGCAGGGGCAAAAGCAGCCTGCTGTACCAGCGGCTGGTGCGCGATACGCAAATGTTTGCCGATATTTCGGGCTATGTTACCGGCTCTATGGAACCGGGCCTTTTGGTAATCAGCGGAAAACTAAAGCCTGGCTTTACCCACCAGCAGGCCGAGGAAGAGATTACTGCCATCATCAGCCAGGTACAGGAGGACGTATCGGAAGAAGAACTGCAGAAGGTAAAAAACCAGGCAGAGTCATCGCTGATCTTCTCTGAAATTGAGCTACTGAACCGAGCCATGAACCTGGCCTTCAGTGCACTGCTGGGCGATCCGGATCTGGTAAACAAAGAAGCCGAGTACATTCAGGCAGTTACAGCAGCCGAAGTAAAGGCCATGGCCCGCGAAATTCTGGTACCTGAAAATTCTACCACCCTGCATTACGTTGCAAAACAAAAAGCATAAATGATCAATACGCCACACACGCCCCTCTACCGCATTGGCATGGGTTACGATGTACACAAACTTGCCGAAGGACAGGCATTCTGGCTGGGAGGCATCCAGATAGAACATACCCATGGTGCTGTAGGCCACTCAGATGCCGATGTACTTATCCATGCTATTTGCGATGCACTGCTGGGCGCTGCCAACCTGGGCGATATAGGTGCCCACTTTCCGGATACTGACCAGCAATATAAAAGCATTGACAGTAAACTGCTCCTGGCAAGGGTGCTGGAGGTGATCCGGGAGCATAAATACGAGGTAGCCAACATAGATTCTACCGTTTGCCTGCAAACCCCAAAGCTCCGCCCCCACATTGCCGGTATGCAGCAAACCCTGGCAGAGGTTATGAAAGTGCGGGTGGAAGATATTTCCATTAAAGCTACCACCACAGAGCGGCTGGGCTTTGTAGGGCGGCAGGAGGGCGTATCAGCCTATGCCGTGGCCATGCTTTACCGCGCCACCCCCAGCACCGATACTGATTTTCAGACCTATAACAGACTATAATGCCGGAGCAGGCACATCAACAGCAGCCACAGCTCATCCAGACCGGGGATGGCAGCCACAGCCTCTACAACCAGGCACTGGACGAAACCTACCATTCCCACCACGGTGCCCTGCAGGAGTCGCAGTATGTATTCATCCGCATGGGACTGGACGCCTGGCGGGCAGAGCATGCTGCTGCCGAAAGCCTTTCGGTGCTGGAGATTGGTTTCGGTACAGGCCTCAATGCGCTGCTTGCGCTGCAGTGGGCACTGCAACAGAGTGTAAAGGTGCATTTTACCACGCTGGAGCCTTACCCCATTTCAGAGGAAACCGCCCAACAGCTTAACTACCCCCGGCTTACCGAAGGCGAAAAAGACTTTTTACGCCTGCACCAGGCACCCTGGGAAGAAGACGTGCTGCTGTATGACCATTTCGTGCTGCACAAAAAACAGCTGAAGCTGGAGGATGCCAAGCTGAAAGAGGGAGGATACGATGTAGTCTTTTTTGATGCCTTTGCCCCTAACAAGCAGCCCGAGCTTTGGGAAAAGGCACTGCTGGAAAAAACCGTTAGTTTTATGGCCCCCGGCAGCCTGCTGACCACCTACTGCGCCAAAGGCCAGCTGAAGCGCGATTTACGGGATGCAGGCCTGCAGGTAGAGACCTTACCCGGTGCACCGGGCAAGAAGGAGATGGTGAGGGGGAGAAAAGAGTAAGTGCGTTAGTGAGGGAGTGATTTGGTGAGTTGGGGTATCTGCAATATATCACCAGCAGCAATACAATAAAATTACCACCAAGTAACTCAGCTTTCGCCGCAGCGGCTGTCTGTTCCTTTATTCTCCCAAAACAGTCTTCAAAGCTGCCTGCAGGCCCGGCACTACCAGCTCTTCGAAATCGGGATGGTCTTTGAACCACTTGATGTTAAGGGGCGAGGGGTGCGGCAGTACAAATGCTGGCTTACCACGGTAGTAGAGCTCCTCAAATACCAGCTCCGTTAGTTTCTTATTGCCAAAGCAATAACGGGCAGCATGGCTGCCAATTAAAATGTAG
Source organism: Flammeovirgaceae bacterium 311 (assembly GCA_000597885.1). Classification (NCBI taxonomy): domain Bacteria; kingdom Pseudomonadati; phylum Bacteroidota; class Cytophagia; order Cytophagales; family Flammeovirgaceae; species Flammeovirgaceae bacterium 311. The sequence goes on along the minus strand of CP004371.1, from coordinate 4,440,008 downwards.
AGCTGTGGCTCCAGCAGGGGTATTTCTTTGGAGAGCCAGTTAGGCGCACAAATAGGTGAAGGCGGAAAATCACCACCGCCCTTTTTACCGGTGCTGCCCGGGTAGCAACGTCCCACAGCCGTGATATAGAGCAGGGACTGATTCCAGAAGGTATCTTCCCCTATGCCCAGCCAGCGCCTCAGCTTTTTGCCGCTGGCATCGTTGAAGGGGCGCCGCGTAATATGTACTGTGCGGGAAGGCGCCTGCCCAATGAGCATTACGGGCGCTTCTGCCCTGCCCCATACCATAGGCTTCGGCTCAAAACCAAAACGATCTTCACAAAGGCGGCACTGGCTAAGTTGCTGCTGTAGTTCTTGCAGGGTGTTCATCAGGAAATAAACACCTGCTGAAATACATTAATTCCTGCTACACAAACTTAAAAACTTCCTGGGGGGTGAGGCAGTGGGTGAGGGTGATGTCGGTAGGGAAAATTCCAGGTATGGGCTCTTCCAGAGGTGGGAAAAGCGATAAGCCAACGCTGAGAGCATGAGGAGCACAGCCGGCTAGGAAACGGTCGTAAAAGCCGGCGCCATACCCAAGGCGATGTCCCAGCCTATCGAAGGCCAGCAGGGGCACCAGCACAGCATCAATTTTTTCTACGGGGCATACCGCTCCGCCTACGGGTTCGGGAATTCCCCACTTGTTTTCCTGTAATTCAAGGCCTTGCTCCAAATACACATGCTCCATTTCACGTTCTTTCCAGCGGGTGCGGGAGACGACCAGGCGTATGTGTGGATACTCCCGCCGCAGCCTGTCCAGGATTGGCAGCGGGTCGGGCTCCCGCTGGCTGCTCATGGGCAGATAACTGTGGAGCGTATGCACCTGCTCAAGCGGAATATGGCTAAAAAACTGGCGGCACAGCTGCCTGCTAAGCTGTTGCAGCTCCTCATCAGGGAGTTGCTGCCGTAACTGGCGATAGTGCTGCCGCAGCGCCTCCTTAGTCTTCATAACTCAGAACCTTCATGCTGAAGTCGAAGCCCTTCAGGTGCTCCATGAGCTTATCCAGAAACTGCGGGTCGTTCAGGTAAAAGTTCAGGAAGTTATCGGTACGCTCCTGCAGATTTCCGTTAGGGAAAAGCTTGTCCAGAAGGCCCTCCAGCTGCTGCATTTCTGTCTGGTGACGCTGTTCTTCCGCTTTCTTCAGACGTTTTTCTATATTCTCAAGGCTTTTTTCAGCTTTGGTTCCTTCTGCACCCACAAAGCCCGAGAGGCTCTTGTCTACTGCAGCGGCTTTTTGCTGCAGGGCTTCAAAAAACTGCTGCAACTGCTGCCGCTCTTCCTGCAGACTTATTTCATGCTCGCTCCAATCGCGCAGCAGGCGGGTTTTCAGCTGGTGCTGATCTTCAAACAGCTGCTCTGCAGAAAGGCCCAGCTTTTGCCGGCGGTTTTCCTGTGCTTTTGCCAACACCAGCACAAACTGGCGGGGCATCAGAACAGGGAAGGAGATCTGGTGCTGGTCAAATACAGGTTTTAGCTGCAGCCAGTAGGCTATTTCGCCGGGTCCGCCAAAATAAGCCAGGTTGGGCAGAATCCACTCCTGGAAAAGCGGACGCAGTACCACATTAGGACTAAAGCGTTCCGGGTGCTGCTCCAGTTCCTGCAGCAATTCATCTTTAGAGAACTTTAGGTCTGTGTTGAGCACCGCCCATGCCTCCCCCTCCTGCACCAGGCGCTCCCGCAACCCGTTCTGCATGTAAAAGAGATTGATCTCCCGCGGAAATACCTGCGATTTATACCCCAGCTCCTCCAGCCGGGCAGAAGCCTCCTGCACCAGGGCCTGGCTGCTTTGCTGCAGCAGTTCCTCCTTGAAGACTGGTGCAAAGCTGGCCTTCAAGCGTGCATCATCTGCATCCAGTATGATCAGGCCCCATTTACCAAACAATTCATGCACATAGTCTCGGGTTGCCTGGGCAAGCGAGCCTGCATTTTCATAGGCTTTCCGGAAAAGCGGCACTGCTTCCGGAAGGCGCTCGGCCAGCTCAGGCAGCCCATCAGTGGAAAAACGGCCTACCGGCCCCTGCTGATCAGTTTCCCAGCTCCACTTTTCGCCAAACAGCCTGAAGTGGTTTATTTCTGCCAAATCGTGATCTTCGGAGGCCATCCAGTAAACGGGAATGAAGCGCTTATCGGGGTATTGCTGCTGCAGCTCCTGGCAGGCTTTAATGGTTGCAGCAATTTTATAAATAAAGTACAGGGGACCTGTAAAGATATTGAGCTGATGGCCTGTGGTGAGGGTAAAGGTATCGGCGCTTGTGATGGATGCTATGTTTTCTGCAACCGGCTCCGGTAATTCCAAACCCTTATACTGATCCTGCAGCACCTCCTGCAGTAGCTGTCGCTGCGCTGCAGAGAATTGTTTCTCCTGCATTTGTGCCTTGAAACTTTCCGGCCTTGGCGGCCGGCTGTAAAAGGGCTGCAGTTTGGGATCCTGCTGGATGTAGTCGGTGAAAATCGGCGGGAAATGGCCGGTCTGTTCAAGCGGTAGGGTTTGGGCCTTCATAAAAAAATGAGCAGTGTGCGGCAAATATAGCCAATTAAATAAAAAGACCTCGCTGCCAAAGCAACGGCTGCCTAAAACTTACGCTACCAGCTCCACCTGGGCGGCTGTAGAGATCAGGTATCTCCTGCCGTTCTCCATGTTCTGACAAAGGGCGCGTGTGCGCTTAACTTCTACCTTCTGATACACCGTTTGGCAGAATTTAAATTTATAACCATCAGGAATTTGGGAGAGAAAGAGGGCATTCTCACTGGTTTTTTCATCATGCGCACGCAGTGCAATCCACAGGGGCTGGCTGGAGGCTGTGGCAGCTGCCGGTGCCTGCATGTATTTTTTCAGAGGCTTCAGGATGTCTGCAGGAAAAACATCCGCGCTAAGCATGGGCAGCATGAGCCGCTGGAACTGCTGCTGCCACTCTCCGCCGTGAGGTTTTACCCTGGAGCGATATTGCTGCCAGGTGTGCAGGTGTGCTACTTCGTGCAGGTAAGTAATCAGGAATGCATAGGGGTTTAAGGTTCCATTAACACTGATGGATATCTTGCCACCAGTACGGTCTACCCTGAAATCGCCCAGTTTGGTTTTGCGGTTGCCTTTTATGTAGAGCGTAAAATTGTGCTTTCTCCATAATTCCACACAATAGTCGGCCGCAGCTGCGGGCACATAATCCTGCAAGCCCTTTTTATCCCTGCTCACTGCTTTATTTCTATCTTCTCTCACAACTTCAACTTTATGCAAAACACTGCTGCCTTTGTTCGCCCACAGGCACAAAAGTAAAACGGTTACAGTGAGAGATACAAATAATAACATAGCTGCTGCTAGATAAATATTTTTTTGCTAAAAGCAACAAAAAAGCCCTATCTCCGGGAGATGGGGCTTTATTTTAAAATGTTAAAGACTAATTGAACTGTGCTACAGTGTAACTACATGTAGCTGTTTCAAAGTTTAATCGTTGAACTACAGCTAAGGCTTTAGCTTGCCAAAACACTCACTGCTACAGCTCAGATTGGTAGAGTTAGGAGTGCGGAAAATGCTAAGCCATGCCAGTCATCAGAATTTTCCGGCAATAAGCAAAACAGGCTCTAACTTAAGTTAAAGCTGAATTGCAGTACAGGACCTGATGCAGCCTCAATTACTGCTGTCTGGCGGTATCAGTTGTAATAGTTTCAGTGTTAGTAGTAGTATCTACTTCTACAGTAGTTCTTTCTACTTCGTACTCTGTCTGTACATCTGTTGTATCAGTAGCTATTACAGTACCTTCGTCAGAAGTTGAACTGCCGCAAGAAGCAAAAGTAAGAGTTGCTCCGGCGATCATCATGAGCATGAAAACTTTTTTCATACAATTAAGTGTGGTTATTGGAAATTAAGTAACCTAAATGGAAAGAAATTATATTTGACTATTGCTGAGATCCGTCAGATTCAACTTCAACAGTCTCGGTTTCAGTAGTAGTATCTACCTCTACAGCAGTTCTTTCTACTTCGTACTCTGTCTGTACATCTGTTGTATCAGTAGCTATTACAGTACCTTCGTCAGAAGTTGAACTGCCGCAAGAAGCAAAAGTAAGAGTTGCTCCGGCGATCATCATGAGCATGAAAACTTTTTTCATACAATTAAGTGTGGTTATTGGAAATTAAGTAACCTAAATGGAAAGAAATTATATTTGACTATTGCTGAGATCCGTCAGATTCAACTTCAACAGTCTCGGTTTCAGTAGTAGTATCTACCTCTACAGCAGTTCTTTCTACTTCGTACTCTGTCTGTACATCTGTTGTATCAGTAGCTATTACAGTACCTTCGTCAGAAGTTGAACTGCCGCAAGAAGCAAAAGTAAGAGTTGCTCCGGCGATCATCATGAGCATGAAAATTTTTTTCATACGTTTAGCTTAGTTATTGGTTAGGAAAAGGATTCAAGTATTTTAATCTTCAACCTTACGGAATCAGCTCAGGCTTGGGTTTAGAGCCTCATCTGTTATAAGTTTTCAATTTATTTATCTTGTAGCTGCTTTAGAAGCACTTACCGCAGAATAAACGTAGTACTTGAGAAAAGGTTGGATTTTTTTTCTTTATTATCATGTTAACCGAGGGCTCAAATATACGCGTATTTATGGAATGGCAAGAAAAAGTAGAACTATTTTTTACGGAAGTAGAGTCTTAAGGGTACTCCCGTAAAACTAAAATGGCTCCTCATCTTGTTCTCGAGATAGCGCTCGTAAGGTTGTTTTATATACTGGGGCAAGTTGCAAAACAGTGCAAACGTTGGAACACGCCCGGGCAGCTGGGTGATGTATTTAATCTTTATGTGTTTTCCTTTTGTAGCCGGCGGTGGGTAGGCTTCTATTTCACGAAGCATAACATCATTCAGCTGTGAGGTAGGTATTTTTTTTCGTAAATTCTCATAAACCTCTACCGCAAGCTCTACTGCCTGAAAGATACGCTGTTTCTTATGCACGGAAATAAACATAATTGGAATATAGCTCAGAGGGCCGAGTCGTTCCTTTATACTGTCTTCCAGTTGTTTTGCAGTTTTGCTATCTTTCTCCACCAGGTCCCACTTGTTTACCAGAATAACAGCACCCTTATTATAGCGGTGTGCCAGTGTTACAATGTTCATGTCCTGGGCTTCAAAGCCGCGTTCGGCATCTATCATCACGATGCACACATCACTGTCCTGCAGGGCCTGCAAGCTTCGCAGCACTGAGAAAAACTCAACGTCTTCTTTTTCTTTATTTTTTTTGCGCAAGCCGGCGGTATCGACCAGGATAAAATCCTTGCCATACATTTTATAATGGGTGTTAATGGCATCGCGGGTAGTACCTGCCACATCGGTAACAATGCTGCGCTCAACACCAAGCAGTGTATTCAGAAAAGAACTCTTCCCTACATTGGGTCTGCCCAGAATGGCAATACGTGGTATTCCCGCCTCCGGGTTTTCTACTCCTTCATCCGGAAAATGGCTCACCACCTCATCCAGCAAATCGCCTGTACCCGAGCCGGTGGCAGAAGATACAGCATACACTTCTCCCAGTCCCAATTTATAAAATTCACCTTCGTGGAAGGTACTGTCGGCTGTATCGGATTTATTAGCCACTACGTAAACCGGCTTTTTGCTCTGGCGGACTACCTTTCCAAACTCTTCGTCGAGTCCGGTAAGCCCCTGCTGGGCATCAACCATAAACAGCACCACTGAGGCTTCCTCTACTGCCAGCTTTACCTGCCGGCGAATGGCTTCTTCGAAAATATCATCAGATCCTTCTACATATCCGCCGGTGTCGATCACGGTAAAATGCTTACCGATCCACTCGGCATAGCCATAGTGGCGGTCGCGCGTAACACCGGGTTCGTTATTCATGATGGCCTGCCTGCGCTCTACCAAACGGTTAAAGAGAGTGCTTTTACCCACATTCGGGCGACCAACTATTGCTACAATATTTGCCATTTTTCAGTAATGTGTAATGTTTATTAAGTATTGAGACCAAAAAACAGCCATACCTTTTGCTGCAAAGGTAGGGGATCTTATGATCTCTGTTCTCAACATAAAAACGTGTATTCTTAATTTTTTAAAGCTGCAGTAAAATAACCCTGTTATCAGCGGGAGTTATAACCAAAGCGGTTCAGCGATATTTCTTTCTTGCGCCAGTCTGTCTGCACCTTTACAAAGGTTTCCAGGTGTACCTGTTTGGCAAAAAAAGCTTCCATATCGGCCCGGGCCTGCATGCCTACTTTTTTCAGTGCCTCTCCGGCTTTGCCGATGATGATCCCTTTCTGGGTCTGGCGCTCTACATAGATTTCTGCCCTGATGCGGATAATCTCCTCTTCTTCCTTGAAAGACTCGATAACTACTTCGGTGCTGTAGGGCACTTCCTTTTTATAGTTCAGGAATATTTTCTCACGGATAATTTCCGCAGCAAAAAAGCGCTCCGGCTTATCGGTAAGCTCATCTTTGGGGAAGAAAGGCGGGTGCTGGGGCAGCCGCTTGATGATGGAGTCATATACTTTTCCAACATTAAGTCCCTGCAGTGCACTTACCGGTATAATTTCGGTGGCGATACCGCTCTCCTCCCACTCCTTCATTTTCTGCACCACCTCATTACCCTTGGCCTGGTCTATTTTATTAATGAGCAGCAGCACGGGCGCTTCGGTACGCCTAAGCAATGCAAGAGAATCATCTTCGGGGCTGTAGCTATCGTTTAGTTCAGTTACAAAAAGCACAACATCTGCATCTTCCAGGGAGTCTTTCACAAAGCGCATCATGCTTTTGTGCAGTTCGTACTGGGGTTTTAAGATCCCGGGGGTATCGGAATACACAATCTGGTAATTATCTCCATTGATCATGCCCATGATGCGGTGGCGGGTGGTTTGTGCTTTGGCGGTGATAATGCTTAGCCGCTCGCCCACCATCTGGTTCATGAGGGTACTTTTGCCAACGTTTGGTTTGCCTACAATGCTGACAAAGCCTGCTTTATGATCAGCTGGTATTTCCGCAGGCTGTGGCCGGGGCTCTCCTGTTGGTTCAGGGGCATTGGTTTGTTCATGTTGTGGTTCTTCTTCCTGCATTCTTAAAAAAATTTCAGCAAAGGTATTGCATTAGATTTAAAAACCCACTACTTTTGTATCCGCTTCACCGCTATAACCAAATGGCGAAAGGTTTTAAAAGAAAACACTTGAAGCAACCGATAGTTCGAAATACTCGTAAGAGAAAGATATATCGCGGGATGGAGCAGTTGGTAGCTCGTCGGGCTCATAACCCGAAGGTCGCAGGTTCGAGTCCTGCTCCCGCTACTAGTAAAGCCCTTCAGTTAAAACTGAAGGGCTTTTTTTATGTGCCAAAGGCTAGCGCTATAAGCGGAACTAGTAGCCACATGGAAAATTTTATTTTATCACATTTGAAAGAAAGGTGTAGTAGTCAACACGTATTTTAAGCTTTTGCTTTTTTGCTGAAAAGAACGCGCCATAGGATGCGGGGATGAAAAAGACTCACAGGTGATTTAATCATATTAAGAACTTTAAAAAATGCTAAACCAACGACTGCGTCATAGTGAGTAACTCGATGTATTCTGGCTGTATAGGCATTGATGAGATCCGTGCCGGGAGGTTTTCTACCCCCGGTTTCCGGAAAACGAAAATCCTCGCCTACTGCCGTTTGCCAGGGTATTGCCACAATTTTCGCTGCACGTTTAAAAAAAATTTTGCTTATTCCCTCTAACGAACCGTCACGCTCCTGTAAAAGCCTATCTAATGTTGCTGCCTGAAGCGCAGCTGAAGTCATTCCCTGGCCATAAAGCGGATTAAAGCTGCACAGAGCATCTCCTATGATCAGGTAACGCTGCGGGAAGTTTTTGATTTTTTCATAGTGGTGACGGGTGCTGGCCGGATATTTATAAATTGAAAAATCGGAGAGAGGCTTTGAGCGACGGATAATATCATATATGTCGGGTGCCGGTAAGCTCCGGGCAAATTCAAGGAAGCCGGCTTCATCCTTAGGTGCATGATTGCCATGCCAGCCTCCTAAGGATACAATCCAGCGATTACCTTCAATAGGAAATACTCCACCACCCCGATATTCTTTAGGGGCCTCCGGGGTAATGAAAACCCAGTCTTTACTGCCTGATTCTTCAGTATTTCGTTGATACAGGCGTGTTGTATAACCTGTTCCGCAGGTTACCACGCTCTTGGGGGCTTTAGGATATCCTAGTTCGGCTAACCATTTGGCAGATTTGGAGCTACGTCCACTACAGTCTATCACCAGGTCGGTAAGGAGTGTTTGGGTGTTGTCCTGCTGGTCCTGTTGCTTTATTTTTACACCTGTAATATGGTCGTGCTCATCGGTCGAAAGCAATTTGTCTACTCTAAAACCATCAAGCACCTTTACATTAGGTAAATCTACTACTCTCTTTCGGATATGGCATTCCAAAAAAGTTCTGTCAGATATAACTGCTTCCACTCCCAGATCAAAACGTTGCCTATATCCTCCATAGCAATACCAACGCATATTCTGACCTAAGTCAACCACAAGCCCTCCCTCTCTTTTTACGCTTTGAGACAAATCAGGAAAATAGTGGCTCATAACCTGAAAGCCCCGGGCCAGCAAGACGTGCACATGGCGCGTCTGTGGCTGACCTTTGCGAGACTCGGGAATGTTTTTCATTTTGTCACTTTCAATAAGGATCACCTCATGGAAGTGATCACTTAATACCCGTGTGGCAAGTAGTCCTGCCATGCTCCCTCCGATAACTACAGCTGTTTTATTGCTTGCTTTTTTCATAAGAGTGGGGGATAAAAATTTAGAAAAGGACTTTTGTACTCTAATCTGGTGCAAATGATGATTTGCATACATCCATCTCCAGTAGAGGTCATTTCTTTCTATAAAGTAATAAAATTTTAGTTGTATTTTTAGATAGAATATCCTTTTTTTTAGGACCATGCCCTGCGGAAACAAAAAGACGAAATTGAAAACTTCGGATCCACCTGTAAAGCTGTGGAGTAAAGGAAAAATCAAAGACTGCTGCCCCGCTTTCAGGTGGGTAGCAATTTCCTTAAAGCCTGCTGGCTTTGATTATCAGACACATAAACTACAGTTATGACTTTTATGTAAAACCAGAGCAACGCAATAGAAAACTATAAGTAAGTTAGCGGAAAGCCTGAGGCTTTAGGAAAGCTGCCACCTCCCTGGGAGCGGGGCAGCGGCGGGATAGCTAAATAAAGCTTTGAATAGTAAAACTTCTAATAAATGGAGCCTGATAAAAAAGTACTCAAGCGCCGTGAGTTCCTGGAGTGGCTGGCAGTGGCAGGTGTTGGCGGCATTGGTAGCATGCATTTGAACCTGCCTTTATTTCAGAACGATATTGCAAGAAAAGATTTGCCTGAGAACAGGCAACTCATCAATACTCCCCAGGCACAAAAAATCAGCTTCCACATATTTTCAAAGCATCTTCAGTTTCTGGATTACAACGGCATGGCCGAAGTTGCAGCTGAAATTGGCTTCGACGGCGTTGATCTCTCTGTTCGCCCGGGAGGGCATGTATTGCCGGAAAAGGTGGCCGATGATCTGCCGGTTGCGGTTGCAGCCATTCGCCAGCAAGGTCTTTTGGCTACCATGATGACAACGGCCATCACAGATGCGGCGGGTAGAATCACCAAAAATGTTTTGAGAACTGCCGGTAAGCTCGGCATAAGCCATTACCGGACCAACTGGCTGTGGTACGATGAAAATAAGGGAATCGAGGAAAACTTATCCGACTTCAAACAAATCTTAGGCGCCCTTGGCAAGCTTAACCAGGAGCTGAACATAACAGGGGATTATCAGAACCACGCAGGATTTAACGGCCATCCCCTGGGCAGCCCAATATGGGATCTGGCAGCAGTGCTGGATGAGTTGAATAATCCTAAGCTGGGTTGCCAGTACGACATCCGCCATGCAACGGTAGAAGGAGCCACTTCCTGGCCTTTGGGTTTAAAAAGAATTTACCCCCACATCAATACGCTGGTAGTAAAGGATTTCAAATGGGATAAAAGGGACGGGCAATGGCAGATAATCAACACCCCCATTGGTGAGGGAATGGTAGATTTTAAGAAATTCTTCTCTCTGCTCAAAGGGTATAATATTTCAGCGCCTGTCTCTGTTCATTTTGAATACGACATGCCAGAGCATCAGAAAGGCCTGACGAAAGAGCAAATACGGCAGCAAACGATTCGGCTGATGCAGCAGGACCTCAATAAACTGAAGGCCTTCAGGAAACAGTCTGGTCTGGAGTAATTCACCGCTCCCTCTTACAGGAGCCTGTACCACAATTACATAAGCGGTAACCGGAAATATTCTGTAAAGCGGATATTAGCAGTATAATTATGTTGCTAATTTTTTACTGATATAGCTCCGGAGCTGTTCCCCACCTCTCTCCCTACCAAGCCAGCCCTCCTATTCAAGTAGAAAAGAAGCCTGAAAAAGGGGCTTTTCCCCCGCCATTATTTTATGAGTAGTAGGAGCTTCCATAATATAAAAGAAGGAGACCTGATAGCTGCCGCTGCACAGGGCGATCGCAGTGCTCTGGGCAAGCTCTACTCACGCTATTATCCAAAGGTGTTTTACAAGTGTTTGTCTTTTGTAAAAGACAAAGCCACCGCCGCCGATCTGGCGCAGGATGTGCTTTTAAAGGCAATTGAAAAGCTGCCCCTGTTCCAGGGACAGGCTTCCTTCTCTACCTGGCTATATGCCATTGCAAGCAACCACTGCCTGGAATACCTGCGGAAAGAAAAGCAACATACGGCTGTTTCACTCGAGGAAGGCATGCATTTATGCATTGATGAGCTGGAACGGGATTCGCAGCTCTATCTGGATGGACTGGAAAAAAATCTGAAGGTGTTACTCGATCAGCTAAGTCAGCAAGACCGTAGCCTGCTCATTTCAAAATATTGCCATGACAAATCCATCCAGGAGCTTCAGGAAATTTATCACCTGTCGCCAAGTGCAATCAAAATGCGACTTAAACGATCTAAGGAAAAACTGGCTCAATTGCTTAACCAGGCAAAAGAGCTTTGAGCAGCTATACTTTTGCTGCCCTCCAGCCTTGATGATTAGCTGAAAAAAATAAAATTAATAAGCCCCAAAAAGCCTGTAGCTGAACAGACTTTCTGGGGCTTTTCAATAAATTGTTGCAGCATCTTTTTACGGGATTAATTCAGCACAATTTCTTCATGAGCCTTGAAGGCATCTTCTTTCAGTTCTCTTTTGTTTTTTACGATCTGACCATCTTCATTCAGTAGAACGTGTGCCTTTTTATTTCCGTTTTTCAGCACTGCCTTATAATAAACCAGATTTGTATCTCCCTCTATTTCTACCACACTTTTGGTCCTCACCAACAGCCATCCATTGAATTCTTTACCAATGGTACGCAGCGCTGTCTTGGGCAATGCACAATTTCTCAAATCTATTCTGGAAGAAATAACTGTTCCATCTGCCTTATAATAAGTTTTATTCATCGAGTAAGTCTTGCCACTCGATGAGTTGCTCCTGATATCAGCAAGATAATTCTTTCTTGATTGCTTCTTTCTTGTGCGAGGCACTGTTTCTTCCTCTTGAAACTGAAAGCCCTCATGATTCTTTTCCACTGCCTCAAGCACTGCCTGGGGCACATCTTCAGCAACCTGCTGACGAACAACTTTGTGATTTTCTTCCTGCTGCGCTCCGGCAGTTCCCATAACCAGCAATATGGCTAAAAAGGATAAACTTAATTTTTTCATGACTCAAAATGTTTAATTAGTTTGTTTGAATAGTATGATCAATTTTAATCTTGTTGACAGCGCTTTAAATACTGGCCCCGGATCCGCATCAGCATCTGCCTGAGCTTTGCCATTTCAGCACCAGGGCAAAATTCAGAATAGCCAAGGCAGTGAATTGAATAGCTACTGCATGTGAGGCTACTGCAGGGGTGCCTGCAAAAGCTTTGGCATAAGCAGCCTGGTAAGGCATGTTTTATGCCTCAGCCACAATGCACCGCTAACGGTCCGTACATTTCTTGATTAGTGTTTCTAAAACTTCTGCATCCAGGTGATATGCAGAAGGGGCCTTTAGGATCAGGCCTTTGGACGTCCTGTATTAATCTGTTTTCTCCAGACATTGAGCAAAATTGGCGACTCTGATGAAGTCCAGTTCAGTAGCCGCCAGTGATATGCTTCCTGCCTTTCTTGTTATTTAGACGCTCTCCGGGGCTGGAAGTCACATTATTCAGAGGGAAATTCCGGCATATTTATTTGAGCATGCAAAATCTGCCGGGCAACGGAAAAAAAACAGGATGAACGTAAGCACTTAAACCTGTTAGCTCATAAAAAATTGATCAAAGCAAGTGTATGCTTATATGCCAGAGACAGGAAAAAAGGCAGGTAAAAACAAGAACTAAACATGCTGATTTTATTTAACCATGCATTAAATGAGCTCATGTGCCTGTCTTTACATAGTCTGCACTGAAGACAATACAATTTGCAGCAGTTCCAGGAATGGTGTTTTTCAATAAATTATAAATATTTGACGATCTGCTTGATTTTTATTTAGCTTGTTCCTAAGTTAATCCTGTCAGTAGCTGTTAAGCTGCCACTCATATCCGGAAGCTCCCGGGTAAGCACCCGCCCTCAGTGGTGGACTCTACTCGCAGAAGTGGAGCCCATTGTACCAATAGCAGATTAGGATCATTGCAGGTCAATTCCTCCGGGTGGTTTCACCGGTTACGCAGATACCACACAATCTCTCAGCGAGAAGCAGTGTAACAATGCTTTTTTTTTAAAACTTATAGACAAATTTCATGAAAAAATTCATCATCGAAAGAGAGCTTCCGGGAGCCGGAAAACTTTCACAGGAAGAACTTAAGGCCATTGCACAAACCTCGTGTGATGTGGTAAACAACCTGGGCAAGCCCTACCACTGGGTGGAATCATTTGTAACCGAAAACAAGATTTACTGTGTACACATCGCCGAAGATGAGGATACAATCTTAGAACATGCCCAAAAAGGTGGCTTCCCTGCCAATAGTGTGCAGGAAGTAAAAGCTACCATAGACCCTACGACCAGCTACTAGGTTCAAGCTGCTGTTGCCTGCATGATCAAAGGCGCTAAAGTTTTATGAACTATGGCCTGCTCTCACAGGTAAATTCGACACCTGCTTGAATCCGGTTCGCAAAATTATTTAAACAAAAGCAGTGTAAAAGATAAGGAACTTGTCTTTTACACTGCTTTTTTAAAGATAAATGTACATAAAACTGGTTGTATCAAGCTGTTCGCATATTAAGCTCATCCTGAATGAGTGCACACAGTGCATAATCTTCCCTCTCTGCTGCACTTTGCAGGTACTCCCGGAGCGATGCTGTAGGAACTCCGGAATAGTACTTTGCCGACAGGGCATTAGCAGGATCAATAATATCTGAGGGCAGGCTGATTTGCGCCTCCAGTTTCCTCGCCATACTGGTTCTTACGGCTTTGAGGAAGTCTTCGAATGGATTCATTCCGGAAATATACAGTTCCACAAAATAAACCACAAAATTATAGCCCTTTCTGAAATGCAATATTTCAAGTCTCCCCCTAAACTAAAAACAAGCTGAATAAATAAAACCTGCCGGAAGAGGGACTCCCGGCAGGTTTTTCTATCCAAATGCATTGCTCCTCTACGGGTTCAGCCTGATACTTAGGGCTTTTTACTCAGCTGCTCCAGCAACTGGTAGCGGGTTCGGGTTTGATCGGGTTTTGCCTCTGTGTTTACATCGATGTACATGACCTGCCCGCCATCTTCTGCATTTGCTGCAGGCCATTTAGGCAGGCCCGGACCATTCGGATCGCCTGTTTTGATAAAGTTGGCAAAATAGCGCTGCATAGTTTCAGATACCTTATAGTCTTCGGGCGTCCAGGCAAAGACTGTATTGGTAGAGAGGTTACCCATGGCATATTCTATTTCAGCAGAATGGACTGCCCCCTGTGCAGGCGGCAACTTTACTGCATTTTGATCTGTACTTTTCACCACGCCACCAGCCAGGCCCGGTGCTGCATCGCCCATTTCCGCTCTCATGGCGGGACGAGGACGCGTGTAGTAGTAACGGTACACAGGCTGGTTGCTGGTGCTGGCATGTACGTCTATCAGCTTCCAGGTGCTGTAGCCAATAAAGCGGTCGCCTGCCAGATCGGTAGCCGATTGCAGCACCTCTGCTTCAGTAGTACCAGGGTATAGCTTCAACACCTCTTCGGCCCGATCGCCATAGAGCTTTTGCACAGTTTTGCGGTAGTTTTCCGGCGATGGTGCCTCCTGGCCCATGAGCGCCCGGTAATTCATCTCTTCGGAATTCCAGCCGGCCAGCAGGGGTACTTTTGCCTGCTCCCCCCTCTCAAAAATCTCTACTGGTGAGCTGGGAAAGAAATAACCATCCAGAACAGCCGAAAATCTGGGTGTTTCGGGCTTTGCGGTAGCTTCCAGCAGCTGTTCGGCTGGCATGGCACGCAGGGCCGCCAGGGAGTTGGCGCCTACACTCTTGGCAAATGTGGCTCCGGCCTTTTCGGCCTCTGCGAGAGGCGTAATGGGCTGCAGAGAAAGCAGCGATCCGCTCTCTGCTATGGCACCGGCAATCATATCTCTGGATAAGGGAGAGGCCATCTGGGCACTCACCGAGTAAGAACCTGCCGACTCGCCTGCAATGGTTACCCGGCTGGGGTCACCACCAAAAGCGGCAATATTCTGCTGTACCCAGCGCAGGGCTGCCTGCTGGTCCATCAGGCCATAATTACCCGATGCCCCATGCGGTGACTCTTTGCTGAGCTCCGGATGGGCCATAAAACCAAATACATTCAGCCGGTAGTTGATGGTAAGGGCTACAATGCCTTTTTGAGCCATACTTTCTCCATCATAACGGGGTTCGGAGCCATCGCCCGCCAAAAAGCCACCGCCATAAAAGTACACAAGTACCGGCAGCCGCTCTTTGTCAGATTTGGCAGATGTCCATACATTCAGGTACAGGCAGTCTTCACTCATGCCATCGGAGCGGAAGTTCATATCACCAAAAATAGGCCGCTGCATGGCCCGCGGACCAAACTTATCGGCTTTGCGCACCCCCTGCCAGTTTTTGGGTGGCTGTGGCTCCCGCCAGCGCAGCTCTCCTACCGGTGGCTGGGCAAACGGAATGCCTTTAAAGGAGCGGACACCACTTTTTTCGGTAACACCCTCTACCACTCCATTGGCTGTTTTAACCCGATTTGCGGCAGCAGATACATTTTTTTGGGTCTGGGCTACGGCCTGTGGCGTCATCAGTACAGACAACAGCAGTAGCAAAACAAGCTTTTTCATAAGGATAGAAAAAATATAAAGCGGCTTCATCTCATGATGGTCCCGCTTTTTATGATTAAAGAATTAATAGAACCAGCATCAGCCAATACTAAAGAATATAGCGGGAAGATACAAGCATTACCAGCCTATGCCATAATCTTCGCCATGATTGCTGGAACCACCCCAGAAGGTGCCATGCTCCCAGTCGAACCAGATGGCATTTACCGGCCCCGAAGTTCTCTCCTGGTAACTGATGTTGTAACCCATGCGTGCCAGCTCCTTTCTACTCCAGGGTGGCATGGCCGAGTTTAATATAAGGCCGCCGGGTATTTTCTCATGCTCGCCAAAACTGGTGTACATCTGCTGGGTTTTAAAACTTGGGGCTTCGGTTGCTTCCTGCACGGTCATGTTAAATTCTACCATGTTCAGAAAGAACTGGAGCAGAAGCTGGTCCTGCTCATCGCCTGCCTGCTTTGCGAAGGAAAGGAAAGGTTTGCCGTCTTTCAGGGCCAGTGAAGGCGTTAAGGTTACCCGGGGGCGTTTGCCGGGTGCTACTACATTAAAGGGATTTTCTTTTTCGTCCAGTACAAAGCTCTGCATGCGCTGGCTCATTCCTATGCCTGTGTTGCCGGCAATGCAGGCTGGTACCCAGCCCCCGCTCGGGGTAATGGATACCACCCAACCTTCTTTATCAGCAGCCTCCACAGTGGTGGTGCCTGCCTGAAAGCGGGCAAAGAACTCTTCATCTGCTGCCGGGTTACCCGGGCGGTACAGCTGGCTTTGTGCATTGCCCCAGCTTTGCAATAGTCCTTTGTAGGGGTTCACCCTGCCCTCATAAGGGTAGGGATCTCCGGGTGCAGCTTTTGAGTCGTTCATTTCCGGGTTAATCTGCTTGCTTCGCTCCCTGGCATATTCTTTAGAAAGCAGTCCCTTCACCGGTTCTTCAGGTGCGAAAGCCGGGTCTCCGTAGTAGAAATCGCGGTCGGCAAAGGCCAGGTTCATGGCCTGGTAAAGGGTATGGATATAGCGGGTGGAGTTATACCCCATGCTCTTCAGGTCGAAATTCTCCAGGATGTTCAGGGTCTGCAGCATAGCCGGTCCCTGGGTCCATGTTTGCAGCTTGTACACATCGATGCCCCGGTAATTGGTTACCAGGGGCTCTTCAATTTTCACTTTCCATTGGGCAAGGTCCTGCTCCGTAATCAGCCCGCCCTGCTCCTGGCAGCCGCGTACAAATTCTTTGGCAATATCTCCTTTATAAAAGCGGTCGTAGGCTGCGTAGATAGCTTCCTTTCTGTTCTTTCCCTTCTTTAGTGCCTGCTGCTCGGCTTCCACCATTTTCTTCATGGTCTCCAGCAGGTCTTTCTGCACAAAAACTTCTCCTGCGTGTGGCGCTTCGCGGCTTTCGCCCAGGTGAGGCAGAAACACTTTTTTGGAATAGGGCCACTCTTTGATCCTTTCTTTGCCCCTTTCAATGCTGTTGGCGGTTTGGGCTTCTATGGGATAACCTTCGGCCATTTGCATGGCAGGTGCCAGCACATCTTTCAGGCTCATGGTTCCCCATTCTGCCAGCATGGTAAGGAGGCCGCCCGGAGTACCGGGGGTTATGGCCGCCAGGGCGCCCCATTCCGGAGGGTACTGCATGCCCTTGTCTTTAAAAAATTCCGGCGTGGCACCGGTAGGCGCTACCCCCAGGGCATTGATGGCAATTACCTTTTTTGTTTTTGGGTTATAGATCAGCGCCTGGGTTTCGCCACCCCAGCTTAGCACATCCCACATGGTGCAGGTGGCTGCCAGCATGGCACAGGAGGCATCTATCGCATTGCCTCCCTTGCTAAAGATCATGGCTCCGGCTGTTGCTGCCAGGGGTTTGCCGGTAATGGCCATCCAGTGGCGGCCATGCAAAGGTGGTTTTTGTGTAGTAACCGGAAAGTTATTGAAAGATTGAGCATGGCTCACTTGCACGCATGCCAAAAAGCTGCAAACCAGCACAACGATTTTTCTCATAGCAGGAGGTATCAGGTCTTGCAACTAAAATAAGCTAAAAATGATCAGGTTGTGCTTTTTTTAATCAGCAAGATCAATAGAAGCTATCAATCAGTCAGCACAGGCTCACTGATTGGCGCTTTAACTGCTACAGAGAATTTGAGCTCTTATAAGGCTGGTTTTACCTCTTTTTCATCTTTGATCAGTGTTCTTAGTTTTGCCGCTAATTCGGGAGTTACCTGCACACCATGAACTGTACGGGCATGTTCTGCCGCCTGATTTAACACTTCTGCCTCGCTGTTGGCCGTAATAACTCCTTTGCAGTCGAAACCAGCATCTGAACAATGTAGCGTTTTCATAGTCTTGAATTTTGGGGTAAAAAAATTGATCAAACAAACACCAATCATGATGATATCCCCTGAACCAGAAGGTCTTAAGGAATCAAAATCAATGATTGCTGCTTCAGTTGTAATTTAATAAGCCCTCTCAGATAATTTCGGTATCAAAAGATACAAACACTAAAAAAAGTAGGAGATACCATACCTCAGCCAGCATAGTAAGTGGAGGCCATTTCCATTAATCAGGAATAAAATAAAGCAGCTTGTTTCACTAATTTTTCAAACTCACACAAGCTCAATACAGCCTCTGAACAATTTAACTTTTTCTTCCCGCTCAAATTGTTTTAAAATGCGCGATACTACCACCCGGGTAGTACCCAGCTCATGTGCCAGCCTTTGATGTGATATATAAACATTACTGCTGCCAGCTTTTTGGACTGCGTTGTTCAGGTACTTCATCACCCGCACATCAATATGTTCGAACACCACGCCTTCCAAAGCATTAATAAGTTCATCATAGCGGCTTCTGAACATCAGCATTACATATCTGTTCCAGGAGGGGTATTTCAGTTGCCATTCGCTTATAAGTTTGGCAGGAAAAACAAGGGCTTCTGTTGCTTCTGCAGCCACTCCATGAGAAGTGCTTATGTTATTGAAGTAGGCAGCGGCCAGGGACATGGTGCAGGTTTCCTGCTGACGTACATAATACAGCAGCATTTCTCTATCTTCTTTCTGCTGAAAAACCCTGATGGATCCCTTGATGACGATGGGTAAAAATTTAACATACTGACCTTCCCGCACAACCACATCACCCTTATTCAGAACCACCAACTTTCCATGCTCCCTTATTTCCTGCTGAAAGTCTGGTTCAGAAAAGAAATGTAAATTTCTTCTTAAGGCTTCCATAAACCGTAGTTTTAATGAACTGGCACTAATGAAGATGAAATTGGCTAAATTTTCTCAAATACCAGCTGCTCGTTGAATTTTTTAACGATCATGTCAATATACTGCTTTATCCTGCTGTATTCCTCTGCTACGTACACCCCCTTTTTCAGGTGATAATTGGCGCTGATCTCAATGATATTGTCTTCAGTGATAGCATATTTCAGGCTTATTTCAGCAAGTTCATCATCAACCACAAACTCTTCCGGAACCCCAATCAGCTTGTAACCTGCAGGAATATCTATCCGCGATACAAACTGTTCTTTTTTCGGATAGATAAAATCTACCGGGTAGGAGCGTGTTTTTTGAGTAAGGGTATTTTCCTGTATGGGATAACTCAAAAAGGGTGAAACTATAAGTTTGTTGTCGATCACTTCCAATGCCGCTTTGCCCTCGTAGGCCATGATATAAGGGGAACTGGTTTTTTTGAAATTAAAGGTCTTAACCTTAGATATATGGCTGAATCCATTTTCTGTGAGGTTCTTCCTGATCTTTGTGGTATCGTCCTTGAATAAATTTCTGTAGCCCAGCGCCTCAAATTCTGTGCTTTGTACAGTTACCAATGCTTTCGCTGTTAAGTTCTCCGGATCAAGGCTTAAGCTGATCAGCTTACTATCCATTGACTGAATACTGCTGTAGAGATCTACCCAGGGCACCTCATCTTCCTTCACCACCAGCCCTTTTTCATTGATGCACCTGGGCGGCAGCCGGTTAAAAGCAACCAGGGCTTCGGTTCCATCTGTCAGGTAAGCCTGATCGCCCACCTCAACCAGCACGATCACATAATTGAAGAAATGTCCGAAAGGATAATCGGCTTTTATTTTGCCATGGTTCCGGGTACTCAAGATTACAGGATGAGCATTTATGCCTGCAGCCTTCAGCATCGCATTCAGAAACAAATTAATATCTGCGGCATTGCCTGTTTTTTGAGTTAAGAATTCCTTGGGGCTCTTGGAGGCATACTTCGAGTAATACCCATTCCAGCTAAAGCTGCTTTTTACATACTCAACAATCTGCTTACTTTTTTCCAGGTCGCTGCCCTGGGCTAAGGACACTTCAGTTTCCAACAGCTTTCTGGCTGATTTTTCAGCACTCCTGATGTATTTGCCAAAGCTTTCATTTTTGAGCAATTCTTTTGAGAGCTCCGGCCAGGTAGAAATGATGTTGGTAGTACCGCCCCTGGGGCTGTGAAATTTAGCAAGCTGGAAATCAATTTTCGCCAGGTAATCATCTGGCGAAGTAATGTAGCTTTCGTCCCTGAAGGCAGGTACATTCTTCATCACATAGGTATGTACCATGTCCTTGAATTCAAATCCGCTGCCCATGTTTTGCCCGTAGGCTTTGGTCACACTGCCAAAGGTGCGGGTTTCGTTTCCGGGCTTGGATTCCTGAAAATCAAATTTGCTGATGCCCTGTGCCAGATATACATATTCATAGAAGGGAATCAGCTTTGCGGTGTATTCACTATACAGGGTGGGTATCTTGTCCTGAAACTCCCAGTCGGGCAGGTTAAAGTGAAAGGGTGTTTCCAGCACATATTTGTACTCAAGGATTGTTCCCTCCTTTACATCCGGGATAACAAACTTTTTTACCCGCCAGCGGTCGTTTATTTTTTCTTCGTATACACTGCTTTGGTCTATGGCTTTTTTGGATAAAGGGGCTGGTTCCAGGTTGTAGCTGTAGGCTTCAATGGAAACTATTTTCTCTGACTTTCCGAAGCCATCCACATAAAATGGAATGGATACTTCTGCCTGGTTGGCACCGGCTCTTTTCAGCACTTTTACCCTTTTGGTGCGGGTAAAGCGGATATCGTACCCATTATTTGCTTCAAAAAAAACAGAATTGCCTATATCAAACAATACAACAGCCTCCGCTTCGGGGTCCTGCTCATACTCCTTGTAGTCGAACTCATTTTTGCTGATAACACCAAACTCTTTCGAAAGGCGCTGTGCCAGAACCGGCTGGAGAGAAAGAAGGCTAAGAGCAACTATAGCGATAGTCCTGCGCATTTTAATTTGGTTTTAATACAATGGCTGATTTTTTCTGTGATTCTTTTATGGATTCAAAAAAAGCATAAAAAGCAAGGTACTCCTCTTTGGGGAAATTGCCTGCCACTAGCTGAAAACTTCTGCTTACACAGATCTGCCCGTCCTGCTGGTAGTACTTTTCCTGATAGCGTCCATATTTTGATTCTATTGCCACATCTTCGGGCAATTTAGTTTTATACTGGCTGGCAAAGGGTAAATGATATGTAATGGAATCCAGCCTGTTTACGGGATAGTTTATCCTGATAGGTTCCTTTCTGCTGCTGGTACTTTCCAGCCTGGGCAGCACAAAATTAGTGGGGGTGAGTACCAGGCTACTGCCCAGCTTTCTGACCTGGCCATTCACCCGAAGCGACAGCTGAAGTTGTAGCTGGGCCAGATCACGATTTGCCTGGCTGATCTTCCACTGGAGCAACTCGGCGTTTGTTACATTAATGCCGTTTTGAATAATCCTTTGCTGTTCCTTTTCGCTGATCTCGTGTTGCAGTTGTTTGAAATACTCAAAGGTTTCTCCCCGGTGTTCCTGCACAACCTCCAGCGTTCCCTCTCCTGCCTGGTTCAGTACATAAGCCTGGACTGATTTTTCCAGCACATCTTCCAGCTTCAGAGCGGGTGTTTTAACTAGCCTGCTACCATTGTTACCTACGGCTAAGGCATAACGATTTTGGGTAAACGTTCCCAGGTAATTATAGGGCAGGTAGCTTACTGTGTTCTCCAGCCAGAGGGTATCTCCCTCCAGCGGCACACAGAGCACCACATGGTTAAACTGGTGACTGGGAAATTGTGGTTCCAGCGGAACAGGATTTGCATCCGCATGAATAATGGTGTAGAAAGACGCTATACCCACATGTTTCAGGAGGGCTTTCATGTAGATAGTAAGTGCCTTACAGTCACCATACTTATTGGTGCATACATAGGAGGCCGGGTAGGGCTTCAGGCCACCCAGGTCGATGGATACATTAATGTAGCGTGTATGATCCTGGAGGTGATGGTAAAGCGTCTTTACAATTTCTCTTTTATCGGTAATGCCCTTCAGAAGCTCCTCTACCACAAGTTGCTCCGAAAGAGGGAGTACATCCAGGCCTTCATTCATCTTGTTCAGCCAGCCTCCATAAGAGGCCCAGTCTTTAAAACTTCCCTCTACACCATAGGTAAACTCTTCCGGAACAATCTTTACATGGGGAATACTTTCCTGAACAGGACGGGAGAATGCCTCTTTATTAACCGGCACTACCTCCGAGATGCGCCAGCGCAGGGTGCAGCCATTCCCCAGTGTATCTGCATTGAAGGTAAATGCCTCCGGGAAGTTCAGCTTTACCTTGTAATCAAGCGGAAGCTGTACAGTTAATGAAGCCTTTCTGGTAGGTACGTTTACATAGAGCACCGGATACCAGTCGGCCACATGCAGAAACTGGTTTGTTTCTTTCCTGTAGCTGTACTTTACCCGGTAAGGATATTCATGCCACTTAAGGTTGAATTCCTTCACAAAACTGTCCTCAAAAAATGTACCCTGGGAGATAGCACTTCTGCTAATGATTTCTTTCTTTTTTAAGGTTCTTACTACCTTTCCATTTCTGTCAATAATGGAAGCCTCTAAAATATCTAACTTTTCACCAGCTCTGTAGGGAATTTCAATGGCTGAAACCCAGTCGGACTGCTTGTTATTGATCTGGATAAGGCATGTTCTCTCCACCACCAGCTTCTCCCGGGCTGCTTTTATGAGTGTAGCATAATCAATAACCTCGTTTCCGGGCTGTGCAAAGGCGCCGGTCAATAATAATAAAAAGCCTAGAATGGTAAGCGTGCATTGCTTCGGTATAAGCATTACTGTTTAGAAATAACTCGTAACATTATACTACAAGGTATATTCTTTTTGTGTTCTTTTCAAACGGCCCATCTACTTTAAACAGAAGTTATCTCATAAATAAATTATATCAACTCCTTTTAAAAATTCCTAAGATAAGCCTGTGCCATATAGAAGAAATGCAGCAGATTGTAATAAAAACAAAACAGCAGCGCCTGAAGCCAGACACTGCTGATATATAGACACATCGTTGTAGGTTGCTTACTTCTTCAGCAGGCGGTGCTGCTGATTGATGGCAGCGCCTTTTACCTTTACCACATACAGCTGGTTCGGTAATCGGGCAAGTGGTATTTCAAGCGTAGGTGCACCCGTCAGCTCATAGCTTTGCGATAAGTAAACCTTGCCGGTGAGCATGCCTGCAATTTCTATGGTTATGCTCTTTTCCTGTAGTTTTTCCACATTCAGATAAAGCTTATCGCTTACCGGGTTAGGGTAAAACTGCAGGGCCACCTGTGCACTGAATGATTTGCTGGATTTCACCTCAAATAAAGTAGTAGTACCGCTTACCTCGTTGGTTAACAACAGCAGGTCTGTTTTTGTGGGACTCTCATGTGCCGCGATAAACACCAGGCCTTCCGGACCCAGGTCTTTTGCCTGCAGGAAGCCTTCGGGGCTATCTTCATCGAATATAGCACTGAAGTCTCTGTTGTTTGCATAAGTGATAAATTCTGGTGCAAAAGGATTGCTGATGTTATACACCATTACGCCACCTATGCGCTCTAAGCCAATGAAAGCATATGTTTTGCCACCAATCTTCCCAATCACTATCCCTTCCGGCTCGGGTCCTTTGTCATCGCTTCTGCCATCGAAGGAAGGACCTTCGTCGTTGGTGCTGCCAAAATTATCGGGGAGCAGATCTGCCAAAATGCGTTCAAACTCGTCTTGGCTGTCCCAGATCAGCTGGCCCTGCTCGTTCCATATCGAAAAAGAGCGGGCACCATAGGTGTAGATTTCCTCATAAAGCCCATCTCCATCGGCATCTCCCTGGGCAGTGGTTGTTTTTAGCCTGCCCAGGTTTTCATTTTTTTGCAGCCATTTGGCATCCGGAAAAACGGCAGGGTCCAAGGCAAGATCTTTTACCCGGGCTTCTTCAGAATAGCCATCATAATCGCGGGCATCACCCTCGTTGGCCGTTACCAAAAAGGTTTGGCCCTGGTGCTTATAGGAAGCAATGGCATCAGGCATAAAGAATCCTTTTACAGGCCAGGGGTTAAACTGAATACCGCCATCCCGGTCGCTCACATCCAGGGCATTTGCCATCAGAGAGTGGTCTTTGGTTCCCAGCGGATAGATCTCCAGCACCCTGGCTGATTTAAGATCTACCACCGCCATGGCATTATTTTCCTGCAGGGTAACGTAGGCCGTTCTGGAATCGTGAGAGATTGTGATGTACTCCGGCTCCAAATCCTGGGCCACTGTAGCCCCAGGCCCAAAGATGCGTACCTCGGGATGAATATTATCGTTGAAACTTCTGAAATCTGCAGTTCTGACAGAAAAATTGCTTACATCGATAATGCTTACAGATCCTTCAGGATCAAAGGTATAGTCGGCATTGGGCTCGGCCTCATTGGCAACAACTGCATACTGCCCGTTTGGTGTGAAAGTAACCATATCGGGAATGTGCCCCACCTGCACCTGCCGCAGGTAATTTCCATGAGTATCGAAAAATACTGCTGTTCCGGCTTTGTAGGTCCCATCTTCATTATGGTAGCCGTCTACCACTACTACCGCCAGGCGTTTGCTAACCGCCACACTGTTCGGGCCTGAACCATAGGCTGAAAGGTCTATGCTTTTTACAAAGGCCAGCTCTCCTGCCGAGCTGATCTTAATGATATCAAGCGCATTCTTCTGCCCATTGGTGATAAATACATGGCTGGTTTTAGGGTCGAAAGCTGCAATTTCTGCAGCACCTCCGGCATATTCCCTACCTGCAGCTTCGTAAGAATCGAGCACTGACAGCTCTACCTCCTGCTCAGCTAAGGCGTTACCTTTTTTATGCCCTGCATTTTGAGCGAAAGCCGGCGCCAGGGGATTTATTAACAGGCCTGCCAACAGATACTGGAAAAAGTGTTTCATGAAATCAGGTTTAAAAGTGAAAGTCTTAAAAACCCAAAATTGAAAACAGCCTGTTACTCTATCGTGATGCCGCCGTTAATAATCCGTTAGGGATCTCCGCATGTTTTGTGCTGCCGGTTATTAAAATGTTATGTATCGGTAAAGGCAGGATAAGACATTGGCCCTATTCAACCTCCCGCTGCTTATAATGCACTGCCGGCAGCCCTCTAAGCATGGCAGCGGCAGTTTCCGGGGTAATATCCCGCTGAGGATTGCCCAGCATTTCGTAGCCTACCATAAACTTCTTTACCGTGGCAGAGCGCAGCAGGGGCGGGTAAAACACCATGTGCAGGTGCCACTCGGGATGCTCCCGGCCATCGGTAGGGGCCTGGTGCAGGCCAGCCGAATAGGGAAAGGAGATCTCAAAGAGGTTATCGTAGCGAATGGTCAGCTGCCTGTAGGCATCGGCCAGGCTTAACATTTCTGCTTCTGTTAGTTTATCTATACTGGGTACTGCCCGTTTGGCAACGATCATGGCCTCAAAGGGCCATACTGCCCAAAAAGGCACCAGGGCTACAAAATGCTCATTCTCAAACAAGATCCGCTCCTCCTTCTGCAGCTCGGCCTGCAGGTAATCCTGCAGCAGGGTTCTGCCGTGCTTCTCGTAGTAGCGGCCAAGGTGCAGCTGTTTTTTTGCCGGTTCATCGGGTATGGATTCCTGCGCCCAGATCTGGCCGTGCGGATGAGGGTTAGAAGCACCCATTACCTCGCCTTTGTTCTCGAAGATCTGAACGTGGTTGATAAAATCTTTTTGGCCCAGTTCCAGGTACTCCCGCTTCCAGAGCTCCACCACTTCTTTAATGGCTTCTACCTCCATTTCGGGCACAGTAAGATCATGGCGGGGCGAAAAGCAGATCACCTTACAAATACCGCGCTCGCTCTTTGCCAGAAAAAACTCTCCCTCCTGCATGCTGCCACTGGGTACATCATCGGTAATGGCGGCAAAGTCGTTTTTAAAAGCATATGTACCCTCGTAAGCCGGGTTTACCTCTCCGTTGGCCCGGGTGTTGCCGGGGCATAGATAGCAGGCAGGATCATAAGCGGGGCGTTTGGCTTGGGCAGTTTTTTCCTGCTGGCCCTGCCAGGGGCGCTTTGCCCGGTGAGGCGATACCTGCAGCCATTCTCCTGTCAGGGGGTTGTATCTTCTGTGGGAATGATCTTCAAAATTAAACTGGCTCATGCTTTCAGGGGTTGTGCTGCTGTATGGCAGCAAAAAAGAAATATCAGCGTATTACACAGGGGCATCAGAGCTGGCCTGTACCATCAGTTACCTTTACCTCGTAAGATTTCAGCTCAATGCCAAACTGCTGCCGGTAAGCCTGCCTGGCCTCTTCTATAAAAGAATCTTTTTCACTGGCGGCCACCATGTTAATGGTACAACCACCAAAACCACCACCCATCATGCGGGCGCCTACCACATGGGCGTTTTCTTTGGCCAGGCCTACCAGGAAGTCAAGCTCGGGGCAGCTCACTTCATACTGCTCCGAAAGTCCCTCATGAGACCCATACATTTTCTGGCCGAAAGCTTTAATATCGCCCTGCTCCAGCAGATCGCAGCCCTTGAGCAGCCGATCGTTTTCTTCTATCACATAACGGCACCTTTTGTAGATCACCGGGCTGATTTCAGATTTTACTTCATCCAGCATCTCCAGGGTTACATCACGCAGGCTGTGCACGTGCGGGTGCTTTTCCTTTACCTTTGCCACGCCCTGCTCACATTCCTGCCGGCGGGTGTTGTATTCCGAGCTGGCCAGCGAGTGTTTTACCTGGGTATCCAGCAGCACAATCTGGTACGCTCCCAGCTCCAGGGGAAAATAGCTAAAATCCAGGGAGCGGCAGTCTAACCGAAGGGCGTGGGCTTCTTTGCCCATAACAGATGCAAACTGGTCCATGATGCCACACTGTACGCCGGCAAAAGTATGCTCGGCCTTTTGCGCAAACCTGATGAGCTGCTGCTTTTCTACCTTTAGCCCAAAGAGCTGGCTTAAGGCATAGCCGGCGCCGCATTCCAGAGCAGCCGAAGAGGAAAGTCCTGCGCCAATGGGGATGTCTCCGCCAAAAACACAATCGAAGCCACCCAACTGGTACCCGCCCTTTTGGAGCTGGTCTACCACCCCCAGAATGTAATTGGGCCAGCCTTTATCAGAAGGCTGCAGGTCTTGCAGGTTGAAGGCTATTGCTTCGTCAAAATCGAGAGAGTACAGGCGGCAGGTCTCTGAATCGTTCTTAGCAACCGCCAGCACCATTTCCTTATCAATGGCTGCAGGCAGCACAAACCCATCATTGTAATCAGTATGTTCACCGATCAGGTTGATTCTGCCTGGCGAGCGCACCAGCAAAGGGCTGCTGCCGTAAAGTTCTTTGAACTTATCCTCAATTAACTTATGATTCATTATCTGAAAAAATTAAGCGCTAAAACAAATCCATCAGAATAGCTGGCATAATACCGCAACACGGGCATATAACAAAATTGCCGGTACATTAAAAAAAGCTCCGGTATCGAAAAAAACCGCTGTATCTCCTGATAGTCATATGGAGCATAACACCCATCAGGCTATCCCCTTTGCTATGCTAACCGGGGACTCTTAGTTGCAGCAATTTACCCTTAGTTCAACAAATTGCCATAATATCTATTTGACTTTAGGAAGGGTTTTTCTGAAAAACATGTTTGGAACCAGTGAACGCATACTGTTAGATCCCCGGCTGGCAAGGTGTGGCCAGCGCAGCCAGTTGCCGCCTGAGTATCCCCGCAGTGGCCAGCCGGCAGAGTGGTTCAGCCCAAAGCTACTGGCTAACAAAGGATACCAGGGACTAACCTTCGATTTTTTTGTTCAATGGAATACCTCACCTTTAGTACTTACACCCCTTATCTGGATCAAAAAAATTCTAAAAGCTCCCCATACTTATGCCCGGCTGCTTAACCAGCTGCCTCAGCTTGTATTGAATGAATTAGGAGAGCCTTACCTCAGGCTTTACAGCACTTTTGCCAAGGCCTATGGCCTGGAGCTGCAATTACTCATCTTCAGAGATGATGCCGACTGGGCAAATCCCGGCAGCACACTGCTGCTTTGCACCATAGAAAACACCGGGGGTGAGATTTCTATCAGTGGCAATGAAATATCCATCAGTATGCTGCAGGAACTGATCCGCATGCATTCGGGCGGACCCGTTAAGATTGGGCAAAAAGGGCTTTTCTGGGGAACCTCTAATCTGGAATGCTATCTATCTGTTACCGACAGCCTCTATCCCGGAGATGTGGATCTGCTGCTGCTGGATGGACATGGAAAGCCTGCTGCCATCATAGAGTTTAAAAAGCACACCCTCGACAGCCCGATTTCGGAACAGAAAATCACAAACTACTACCCCTATCCCGACGGCAGAAAGTATAACCGCCTGGCAGTACTGCAACAGTACCTCTCCGGCCGCAGTGAGCTACAGCGCATACCCTGCTGTATCATTTATTACCCCACAAAAGCAGGTGCCACCAAAGGCAGAATTGAATTTTTAAAAGGTGAATATGGCAAGCTCAGTGCCCTTGCTGCCAGAAATTTTGAGCTTCCTGAAAACAAGTCTTCAGAAGAATTTAGTAAGATAATAGATTTGGTGCAGCGCGGCATTGCCTATTACCACCAGCAGGCTGCCGGCTGATACCGGCGCACTACATGACATATTCAGGTCAATATTCCAGAAGTTCCTGCTGGACGGCCTGTAGAATAAACTCCTCCGACAAGCCTTCAGGAGCCGCAGCACAGGCATTCAGTAGTTTTTGCTGCAGCTGCTCCATCAACTTTCTACTAAGGGGTTTACCAGTGTGGGTATCGTTTATAACCGCAGTAATATTTTCGAGCAGCAGGCTTTTACGGGCATCTTCCAGCCTTGCATTGCACACCTCTAACAGGTTAATACCTTCTTTTTTAAAAAGCAGCGACTCCTGGTTCTTTTCAATACCAATGAATTTACGCTTCTCCAGCAGGGCAGCCACCAGAAAACTACCGCTTCCGCAGGTGTTGTCCAGCACAATGTCTCCACTATTTGTAAAGGTCCTGATCAGGTACCGGCCTAAGGCCACCGGTTTTTGGGTAGGATGATAAACGGTGCCTTCGGATTCGGCTGTTTTAAAATATACAATATCTGTTGGGTAGCGTTCTCCATCGCTCTTTACTTCTACAGGACCAAAATCACCATAGCTGCCGGACAGCTGGTTTTTCCGCACTCCCTTGTTGTAGGGCTCACCGGCAGTCATTTGCGGATTGTAGCGGGGCTGTTTTCTATAAAAAACACAGATATCCTCATGTTTGCGCAGCGGTTGCTTTTTAGCATTGAGAAAATTGGTGGGCTTGGATTTTTCCCAAACGATTTTGTATTTGAAAAGCTTTTCGTTGCTTAAGATCAGCTTTGCCGTAAAAACCCCCTGTGAAGTGAGCACAATGGCACCATTATGCTTAATTACCCGCTCGTATTGTTTCCAGAGTGCTGCAAGGTCTATTACTGAATCCCATTGATTTTGAGTGGTGCCATATGGCAGATCGCACAAAATCATATCCACTGATCCGTCCGGAATCCATTTCATTATTTCCAGGCAATCTCCCTCTACCACACGGTTCAGCATCTGATCAAACTGCATACTACTTATTATATATATTAACTGCCGGCGAAAACCCAGGATTATGAATCGCCAAAATTAGTGTTCCTGATACGATCCTGAAACAGAAAAAAGATCTTTATTACCCCCTCCTCCGTCATTAAAAAGAAGGAGCCACTATAGAGTGCTGCTTAGGAGGCCAGTGCAGCAATCTCTCTGTGTTCCCCTCAATGGATATACCAGGCGTTCAATGGGGTTACAATCATCAGCAAATGCCCTGCAGCCAATATTCTGGTTGAATGGGCCTTCCAAAAATAGTTTTTCGCACCCGAACTATTTCCTTAAAGAAAAGATTCTTTGACTAAATTTCCAGAGGTACATCTCATCAGAGCAATTAAAAGCCATTGAACACTTTAGTAAACCGTTTATCCTTTCTGGTTTGATAAGTGAAATTGAGTTTTTAATTTAATAAAAATAATCTAACCATCGCGTATTACGCTAAGCTACCTATTATGCACTTTACCGTAAAAACAGGGTTATGTTCGGCTGTTCTTGCTGCTCTTTTGATGGCAGCTCCTGTAACAGAAACCCACGCACAGAAACGCAAGAAAAAAGATAAGAACCAGGAGGTTCCTGTTGCTGAGGCAGCCCCACAAAAAAAGCAGGAGGCCAAAAAACCCGAGGATTTCAAATCTATATCTGAGTTTACCAGGAAATGTAAAGAGTATCCCGGTCTTTTTACCATGTATCAGGATACCACCAATGGTACTGCTTACATATTAGTACGCCAGGATCAGGTCGATAAAGAGTTTATCTACTTCAGCCAGATTGCTGATGGTGTGCTGGAAGCCGGCTTCTTCCGGGGTGCATATCGTAACGAAGGCATTTTCTCTGTACGCCGTTATTTCGATCGTATTGAGCTGGTAGGCGAAAACACTTCTTTCTTTTTTGATGGCAACAATGCCCTGAAAAAAGCAGAGGCAGCCAACATTAACCGTCCTGTACTGGTAAGCCAGAAGATAGAGGCTGTTAACGCCGATAAAACTGCCTGGTTGATCAAGGCAGATGACATTTTCCTGACAGAAGCCCTGGGCCAGGTTAAACCATCGCCAAACCCACTGGCACGTCCCGGCCAGCTGTTCGATCTTGGCCGCCAGAGCAAAGACAAGAGCAAATACGCTGCAGTACGCAACTACCCGCAAAATACAGATGTGGTGGTAGAGTACGTATTTGAAAACCAATACCCCATCCGTTACGGTTCACAGGCCGTAACCGATAGCCGCAACGTATCGGTAAAAATTCAGCACAGCTTTATTGAGGTGCCTAATAATGATTTCAGACCCCGCTTCGACGATCCCCGCGTAGGCTTCTTTACGCAGGAAATCACTGATATGACCAGCGCCAGCGTAACGCCCTACCGCGATATTATTAACCGCTGGCACCTGGTAAAGAAAAATCCTGACGTTGCTGTCTCTGAACCGGTAGAGCCAATTGTCTGGTGGATTGAAAATACCACCCCGCATGAATTCCGTGCTACCATCAAAGCGGCTACCCTGGAGTGGAACAAGGCCTTTGAAAAAGCGGGCTTCAAAAATGCAATTGTTGTGAAAGAACAACCCGACTCTGCCGACTGGGATGCCGGCGATATCCGCTACAACGTACTGCGCTGGACCTCTTCGCCCATACCTCCTTTTGGTGGCTATGGCCCAAGCTTTACCAACCCGCGCACCGGCCAGATCCTGGGAGCCGATATTATGCTGGAGTATGTGTTTGTAACCAACCGCCTGCAAACAGGCTCTTTGTTTAGCACTGCCGCACTGGCAATGGATGAAGAAACCGAAACGCTGCCTGCTGATCAGCACTTCTGCAGCCTGGGCCATAAAATGCATATGAACAACCTGTTTGGTATGCAAATGATAGATGCCCTGGGTTCAGGCATTGAGGTGGAGAAAGACGAACTGATCAAGCAATCGCTTTACTACCTGGTACTGCATGAAGTAGGCCATACCTTTGGCCTTAACCATAATATGAAGGCCAGCCAGATGATCCCTCACAAAGAGATTCACGACCGTGCCAAAGCCGAACAATTAGGCCTGACGGGTTCTGTGATGGACTATCCTGCCGTTAACTATAGCGCCGATCGCGAAAAGCAGGGCATGTACTACACCACCACTCCCGGTCCGTACGACCTGTGGGCTGTTGAATACGGTTACTCTACAGCTTTATTTGAAGAGGCTTCTGAAAAAGCCCGCCTGAATAAAATTCTGGCGCGTTCTACCGAGCCGGCCCTAACCTTTGGCAACGACGCCGACGATATGCGCTCTGCCGGTAAGGGCATTGACCCCCGTGTGATGATTGGCGATATGTCTGGCGATGCGGTTGGTTATGCTATTGACCGGATGGAGATGGTGAAAAAGGCTTACCCAAGCCTGAAAGACCGCCTGGTAACCGACGATCAGTCCTTCCAGGAGCTGCGTAATGCTTATTTTGTACTTACCGGCGAGCATGCTACCAGCCTTCGGGTAATGAGCCGCTACATTGGCGGTGTGTATGTTGACCGTGCCTATAACAAGCAGGAAGGTGCTACCCAGCCCTTTACCCCTGTACCGGCTGCCGAGCAAAAGCGTGCCATGAAAGCCATTGCCCAGTATGGTTTTAGCCCTAAAGCATTCAATATGCCTGAAAACATTTACCCATACCTGCAGGCCCAACGCCGTGGTTTCAACCACTTTGGCCGCAACGAAGATCCGCAGGTACATGCCCGCGTACTCAACATTCAGCGCGATGTGCTGAACCACCTGATGCACCAGAGCGTATGGCAGCGTATTACCGACTCGGAGCTTTACGGCAATGACTACAGCCTGACCAGCTTTGCCGGCGACCTGACCAATTCCATCTTTAAGGAAGACCTGGGCAAGTCGGTGAACAGCATGCGTCAGAACCTGCAGCAGGAATATGTTGACAGGCTGGTAAACATCCTGGAAGACAAAGCTAACTACAGCCACGTAGCGAAGAGTGCCGCACACAGCCAGCTGAAGTCTATCCAGACCATGCTGCGCAACAGCGGTGCTCCGGATGTCTCCACCCGCGCGCACAAAGACCACCTGCAACACAAAATCAGCCAGGCTTTCGAGAAAAAATCTTAAAGCTTAAATACTTTCAATAAAAAAGACGCTGCCGAAGGGTAGCGTCTTTTTTTGTGGTATAACCTGTTTTGATTACTTCTTTTCCAGTGCATCCCAGAGGATCTCTACAGGATGCTGGGCGCGGCGGCCGGTGCCGTCCAGAATCTGGTGGCGGCAACTGGTGCCGGGGGCTGCTATGAGTACTTCTGCAGCCTGCTGACGCACGGTTGGGAAAAGCACCAGTTCGCCAATCTGCATGCTTACTTCGTAATGCTCTGCCTCATACCCAAAGGAGCCTGCCATGCCGCAGCAGCCGCTGGGGATGAGCAGCACCTCGTAATTGGGGGGCAGAGTGAGCATTTTCTTGGTATAGATCACCGAAGAGAGTGCTTTCTGGTGGCAATGGCCATGCAGGCGAATGGTGCGCTTTTCTTTGGTAAAACCATCAGACTTGATACGCCCTGCCTCTTTCTCTTTCGCCAGAAACTCATCTGCCATCAGGCTTGCCTCTGCCAGTTTTTGGGCCGCTTCGCGCTGATCTGAGCGGCACAGGCTTAGATACTCATCACGCAGGGTAAGAATGGCTGAGGGCTCCACGCCGATCAGGTACACCCCCTCCTGCAGCTGGGGTGCCAGCATATCAATGTTCTTTTGTGCGATTTGCTGTGCATCGCGCAGCAGGCCTTTGCTTAGCCAGGTACGACCGCTTTCTTCATGCTCGGGCATGATGAGCTCATAGCCCAGCTTGCTCAGCAGTTTGCAGAGGGTCTGGCCAATAGGGGTATCGTTGTAATTGGTAAACTCATCGCAGAAGAGCATCACCTTACCCTTGCGGTTGCCATTAAGGCTTGCATTAAGTGCCGCTACATTTTTTTCGAACCAGTTGCGCCAGGTTGTTTTGTGCAGCCGGGGCAGTGTACGCTCGGGTGCAAAGCCCATCGCTTTGCGCATAAGCCTGCCGGCGGCATGTTTGCCGGTAAAGGCATTGTATACAAAGGGCGCCATGGAGGCCAGGGCATTGCTTTTATTGAAGTTGGCAATAAGCCTGGTACGGGCCGGTACACCATTGGCATCGTAATAATGCTGCTGCCACTCGGCTTTTAGTTTGGCTACATCCACGTTACTGGGGCATTCGGCCTTGCAGCCTTTGCAGCTAATGCAGAGCTCCATTACCTCTTTAATCTCTTCGTGGTTAAAGCGGTTGGGCTTGGTAGAGTTTTGAAGCATTTCGCGCAGCATATTGGCACGGCCGCGGGTGGTATCTTTTTCATTATGGGTGGCCATATAGCTGGGGCACATGGTGCCGCCCATCAAATGGCTTTTGCGGCAGTCGCCGGAGCCATTGCAAAGCTCTGCTGCCCGAATAATGCCATCAGTTTCACTCCAGTCGAAAATAGTCTCGAACTGCGGCACCTCCTGGTTTGGCCAGTAGCGCAGGCTATCGTTCATGGAGGGGGTATCTACAATTTTACCGGGATTGAAGATATTATCGGGATCCCAGGTTTTCTTCAGCTCTTTCAGCAGGCCGTAGTTATGCTCGCCTATCATAAAGCGAATAAACTCTCCGCGCAAACGCCCATCGCCATGCTCGCCGCTTAGAGAACCTTTGTACTTTTTCACCAGCCGGGCAATGTCTTCGGCTATGGTGCGGAACATGCGGTTTCCTTCCTCAGTCTTCAGGTTGAGGATGGGCCGCAGGTGCAGTTCACCGCTGCCGGCGTGGGCATAGTGTACACAAAAGAGACCATAGCCTTTCAGTGTTTCATTAAATTCTGCAATATATTCGGGGAGCTCCTGTACGTCTACTGCGGTATCTTCAATAACGGGCACAGGCTTGGCATCCCCCTTAATGTTGGAGAGCAACCCCAGGCCCGCCTTACGCAAGGTCCATACGCGCTTAATATCTTCGCCGCTTACCAGCGGGAAGTGATAACCATAGCCCTCCCTGCGCAGATCGGCCTCCAGGGCAGCGGCTTTTGTCTGCACCTCTACTTCCGACTGGCCCGTTAGCTCCACAACCAGCAGGGCACCAGGATCGCCTTTGATAAAGAAACGATTCTGGCGCTGTTCAATATTGGCTTTGGTACATTCCAGGATATAACTATCGATCAGCTCACTGGCAAAAGGCTCGTACTTAAGCGCCACCAGGTTTGCCCGCAGCGATTCATCAATGGTGTGGCAGTGGATGCATAGCAGCCCGCTCACAGGTGGCGGCAGGGGCACCAGGTTAAGCTTTAGCTCCGTCATGAACAGCAGCGTACCTTCCGAACCTGCAATCAGTTTACAGAAGTTAAAGGGTGCTCCATCCGGAGTAAAGGGCTGGCTGTTCAGCAGCAAATCAAGTGCATAGCCTGTGTTGCGGCGGGGTATGCTGGGTTTGGGAAATTCTTTGCGGATCTCCTCTGCATTTTGTTGATTGCTCAGCAGGCGTGCCACCGTCTGGTATATACTAATCTCCAGCGGGCTGTCTGAGCCTTCCCCCTTTCTTTTTGCTTCAAACTGCTCCGGCGTCAGGGCACCGAAGGTCACTTCGGTGGCATCAGCCAGAAAGCCCCTAACCTCCAGCAGGTGCTCTCGGGTGCTGCCATATACAATAGAGTTAGAGCCGCAGCTGTTATTGCCCACCATACCGCCTACCATACAGCGGTTGGCGGTAGAGGTTTCGGGGGCGAACATAAGGCCGTAGGGCTTCAGATGCAGGTTGAGCTCATCGCGCACCACACCGGGTTGTATGCGCACCCAGCGCTCCTGCTCATTTACCTCCAGTATGCTGGTAAAGTGTTTGGAAACATCTACCACAATACCGCCGCCCACCACCTGGCCGGCCAGTGAAGTACCTGCCGTACGCGGAATCAGCGAAGTTTTATTATTGGCAGCAAATTGCACCAGCTGCTGTATATCAGCTTCTGTTTTGGGAAAAGCAACTGCCAGCGGCATTTCCCTAAAAGCAGAGGCATCAGTGGCATAGAGCCTCCGCATGGTTTCATTATAGAAAAGGCTGCCTTCCAGTTTAGAAGCCAGCTGTTGCAGAGCGTTTTCCATCATCATTTCTTAAATCACGCCATGAATTTAACAGATGCCTGCAGGAAAACTGCGCTGTTCTTAAAAAAAAGCCCAAATAATATGCTGCCTTATTTCTTTCTGTTGATTTTTTCTACGCTTCAAACGATTTCATGCCAAAACAAAAAAAGCTGCCCCTGCAGGGGCAGCTTTTTAAATATAGTTTAAATATCAGTTATGCTTTCTGACGTACCGGGGTAGCAGGTTTAGCAACTTCTGCTTCGTCATTACTCCGTGCCAGCAAATCTGCGGCAATTGGCGAAGCAACGAATATAGAAGAATAGGTACCTACCAGAATACCTACCAGCAGGGCAAAAGAGAAGCCTCTTAATACCTCACCACCAAACAGGAACAGGATGAGCACTACCACCAGGGTAGTCACTGAGGTCATCAAGGTACGGTTCAGGGTGCTGTTAATGGCACTGTTAAAAGTATTTAGCAAAGTTGATTTGTTGTAGCGGTTTCCTACTTCTTCACGGATACGGTCAAACACCACCACGGTATCGTTAATGGAGTAACCAATTACCGTCAGGATGGCGGCCACAAATACCTGGTCAACCTCGTAGGTCATGCCCAGGGCACCGGCAATGGCAAAAGCACCCAGGGTAATGGCTACATCGTGCACCAGGGCCAGCAGGGCACCGGTACTAAACTGCCAGCCACGGAAACGGATCAGGATGTAAAGGAACATAATGATCAGCGAGAACAAACCAGCTTCCCAGGATGCTTCCTTGATGTCGTCGGCAATGGTAGCACCTACTTTAGAGGAGCTCACAATCGAGAACTGACCTTGAGAAACGCTGGCACCATCCTGAACATAACGCTTGCCAGTTGCTTCTTCAACACCCTGGACCAGCGCAGCCTGTACCTGGTTATCAGACTCTTCCTCTTCTACATCGATCAGGTAGCTGGTGGTTACCTTTAGTACGTTGTTGGCACCATAGGTCTTCACTTCAGTACCGGCACCGCCAAAGTTGTCAGCAAGGTCCAGCTTGAGCTGTGTTGGAGAAACAGGCTCATCGAAGCTTACTACGTAGGTACGGCCACCGGTAAAGTCAACGCCCATGTTAAGGCCATTATTCAGCACCAGTGCCAGCAGACCAGCAGCTATCACAACACCAGAGAAAACATACGCTTTTTTGCGCATACCCATAAAGTTGATGTCGCCGCCTTTAAACAGGTTACGGGAAAGCGGGGTGTCGAATGACATTTTGCTTGCATCGCCTTTTGCAGTCATCCAGTCGATGATTACGCGGGTAATCAATACTGCTGAGAAAAGTGAGCAAAGAATACCAATGATCAGGGTAATGGCAAAGCCTTTAACCGGGCCCTGCCCCATTACGTACAGTACAATGGCAACCAGCAAAGTGGTTACGTTGGCGTCTATAATAGAGCTGTAAGCTTTCTGATAACCTTTGTTGATAGCCGCCTTCAGGCTGAGGCCACTTCGAAGTTCCTCCCGTATACGTTCGAATATCAGTACGTTGGCGTCTATAGACATACCAATGGTAAGTACGATACCTGCAATACCCGGCAGGGTTAGGGCAGCGCCCAGGTTAGCCAGAATACCAAAGATAAAGAAGATGTTGAAGAGCAGGGCAATGTTTGCTACCAGACCACCTTTAGAGTAGTAAGCTACAATAAAGATAACCACCAGTCCCAGACCGGCTACAATAGAAAGAATACCCTGGTTACGGGCCATTTCTCCCAGTGTTGGACCTACAATGGCCTCTTCTACAATTCTGGCAGGAGCAGGAAGTGCACCGGCTTCCAGAATGTTGGCAAGGTCCTGTGCTTCCTGTATGGCTGCAGTAGGATCGTTTCTGTCGCCGCCTACAGAAATTGAAGAAACGCCACCGGGAATTTCAGACTGTACTACTGGCGCAGAGTAAACATAGTTATCAAGAACAATGGCAATACGCTGGCCAATGTTGTTAGCCGTGATTCTTTTCCAGGTACGGGCACCGTCGCTGTTCATCACCATCACCACTTCCGGCTGGCCACGCTCGTTAAAGTCCTGGCGGGCACGCTCAATTACCTCTCCGGTTAATGGGGCACGGCCGCCGCGCTCACGCTGAACGGCATACAGAGACAGCATCGGGTCTCCGCCGCCTTCAGGCCTGAAACCTTTTACATCCCAAACAAAACTTAGGTTGGAAGGCATCAGATTCTTAACATCCGGACGGTTTAAGATTCTGTTGATCTGTGCGGTGTCGCGCACACTGTACAGCAGCGACGCCTGTGAACGGTTAAGAGAAAACAGGGGAGACATTTGCATACCCAGAGAGTCTGCAGCTGCTGTGGTATCGGCAGTGGCCAGCTGAGAAGCCAGGTCATCATCTCCTGAAACAGTAGCTGATGTATCTGTACTTGTAACAGCCGGCTGTGGAGTTTGCCTGTTGGCTGCAGTTGTGCTGGCATTTGCGCGGTTTTCTTCTACAATAAGGCTATTGATGGCAGCCAGGGTCTGGTAGTACTCCTGTATTTCTACCACTTCCAGGAACTCCAGCTTGGCAGTTCCCTGCAACAGCTTGCGCACACGCTCGGGGTTGTCTACACCTGGAAGTTCTACCAGAATGCGGCCGGAACCCTGCAGGCGCTGAATGTTAGGCTGTGATGTACCGAAGCGGTCAACACGGGTACGCAGAATTTCAAAAGAAGTGCTGATGGCATTTTCTACCTTCTCATTAAGAAAGTTTACCACTGCATCATCAGAAGTCTGTGAGGTAATAACGTTTCTGTTGGCTGCAGTAAAGAAAGCATCCCTTAAGGGGCGGCCGGCTGCACTCTGCTGCCATCCTTCACGGAACAGCTCAACAAAGCTTGCCTGGCTTTCTCTTTGTCTTTCGCGGGCATAGTTAATAGCCTTCTGCAGGGTAGGATCATTGGGGTTAGAAGCCAGGCCTTTGATTACCTCCACAGGAGAAATCTCGAGCGTAACGTTCATACCGCCCTGTAAGTCAAGACCCAGGTTAAGTTCGGTTTGTTTTACCTCCTGATAGGTATATTCCATACCCAGGAAGTTGTAAACAGGCTCGTGCCATACCGAATCAAGATAGCTTTGCTTTTTGCTATAGCTAATGCTGCCATCGGGCAGGGTGGCATGGGCAGTGGCTTTCTGTTGTACCTGGCGCGAAACGAAGGTAAAAGAAAGATAATACAAACATAGCAGCGTTACCACAACGGTAAGCACAACTACTAAACCTTTGTTATTCATGAATTATAATATAGAAATAGTAAGGGTTACATTTTAGAATATAGAGCATTAAGGCCGGAAGCGATAGTTCCGGCACCTACGCCGGAGGCCGTGCATCCGGGTAAGCAAAAGGGCGGGTAAATAATTGCTTAGGGGGCGTTGGGCGAGATAATTCGCCTGAAGAGCGTGCGTCGATAGCTATTTACCAGGTCCGGCACGTTTGCCGGCGCCTGCTCAACTATTTCTACTAAAGGAATGATAACCGGTACAATGGCCGGCTGATAATAGAAAATCTGTAGCGGAGCTACCTGTGCCAGGGCAGAAAAGCCCGGTTCGAACATAGGAAGCTCTTCGCCTGTTGCTGATTTTTGCACCTGCTCTTTCTGCAGGGGTGCAGCACCAAAAGCCAGTGTTTTACCGGCGGGCATAGCGGTAAACATAATCCCTGCAAGCAGGGCCATCAGCACCGGCATGCGGTGTACGAATGTTTTATGTTTGGAAAACCAGCTAATCATGCCCTTCTTCGCTAATCTTTGGCGCAAATCAATTACAAAAGTATAAGAATTTTGAGAAAGAACACCTAAAGCATCCTTATTTGTTCACTTCCATGAATTTATTTACGTCCTGCTCTTTTCCCAGCAGAATCATGATGTCAGAATCGTAGAGTACCGTATCACCCTGGGGCACGCCTATGATGTGTTCTACTTCGTTTACACGGCCATCGCGTTCCTCTTCAAACACCCTTTTTACGGTAATCAAGTTAAGATTATATTTTTGGCGCAGACCAATTTCGCGTACCGTTCTGTTTACCACGCGTTTGGGGGTTTGTATTTCTACGATCTCATAATCATCTGCCAGCGGCAGAAAAGATTTCATGTTGGGGTGCAGCAGCGTTTCTGCTACGGTTTTGCCTACTGTTTCTTCCGGAGAAAGAATTTCGCTCACCCCCATTTTTTCCAGGATCATGCGCTGCTGTGTAGAGGCTGCCCGCGCAATAATGCGCCTCACCCCAAGATCCTGCAGCAGCACCGTGGTAAGCAGCAGGCCTTCAAAGTTCTCGCCTATGGCTACCACCACCGCATCCATGTCCTGAATATTTTGTGCGATCAGCGCCTTTACATCTGTAGTGTCCATGGCTACGGCATGGGCTACTTCATCTTTTACAAACTCCACTTTATCGAGCAGCACATCAATGGCCAGCACTTCGGCACCCCTGGCGGCCAGGGTACGGGCAATCGACATACCAAACTGGCCCAGACCAATTACAGCAAAGCGGTTGATCATGACACCTTAGATTTTATAAATGTGGTAATTACCTCCAGTGCGTTATCAAATCCATCATTATTGGGCACCACCAGATCGGCATCGCTCCTGAATGGCTTGATATATTTGTTATAAGTAGGGGCAACATGCCGTTCGTAGCGGTAAAGCACATCTTCCAGGTCATAGCCACGCTCCACTTTATCGCGCGTAATCCGCCTGCTTAGTTTAATATGCTCTTCGGCCTCTATAAAAATTTTTAAATCCAGGTGGCGCGTAAGATCGGGAAAGTAGAAAACAAAAATACCCTCTACCACAATCACCGGTGCCGGATGGAACTCCAGCTGTTTGGGTACCGCATTGGGGTTATTGAAAGTGTACTCCTGGCGAATAACGGTCTGTCCTTCCTTTAGGGTAATCAGGTCCTGCGCATACTGCACATGATCTATTGATTGAGGTGTATCGAAGTTCTGAATGCCGTTTTCATCTATTGGCTGTTCGTGGCGTGGCCTGTAGTAGTTATCCTGCGAAACCAGGCATACCTCTGCGGGTGTAAAATTCCGGAGCAACTCCCGCAGGAAAAAGGTTTTACCCGAAGCGCTTCCCCCTGTTATTCCTACTATGTACGGCTGTTTCATTCGGGCAAAATTAAACTAATTACGGCTTTGCTTCAGAAAATCAACCAGTTTTTTCATAGCCCTGGCTCTATGGCTCATGCTGTTTTTTTCTTCCAGCGGCATTTCCGCAAAGGTTCGGCTGTGCCCCTCGGGCACAAAGATGGGGTCGTAGCCAAAACCTCCGCTTCCCCTTGCCTCATCTATAATGGTGCCCGGCACCTCTCCCTCAAACTGCTGCTGCCCTGCTGCAGAAATATAGGTGAGCACCGTACGAAAGCGTGCGGCCCTGTTCTGCGCTCCGGAAAGTTTCTGTAAGAGCAGCTGCATATTATCTTCATTGCTCCGCTGAGCACCGGCATAGCGGGCCGAGTACACCCCGGGTTCTCCACCCAGGGCCTCTACTTCCAGCCCGGTATCGTCTGCAAAGCAGGCAATGCCATAATGCTCCCACACATAAGCTGCCTTTTGGGCAGAGTTTGCCTCAAGGGTTTCTCCTGTTTCGGGCAGCTCTTCGTGGCAGCCTATGTCTTCCAGGCTTAGCACCTGCCATTCAGGCCCCACCCAGCTGCTGATCTCCTCCAGCTTTTTTCTATTGTTGGTCGCAAAGCAAATCCTCATTTCTTGCTAAGCAATTCTATTTCGAAAATAAGGGTGCTGAACGGGGGTATTTCGCTAACATCCTTCAGAAAGTTCTGCTCTTTGAAAGCAGCCAGGTCTTCTTTTGGTAAAACAAACGCACCTCTGCTGGTTTGCCCGCTGCCATAGGCCAGGGAAGAGGGAAGAATAAATAAGGATTTTTCACCCACCTGCATGGTTCTGATGGCCTGTGTGAAGCCTGTCACCAGACCGGTAGTTCCCACCTTTACACCAAACCCTTTACCACTTGTATTTTCATCAAACACCTGTTTATCCAGAAAATAGCCTTTGTAGTACACCCGCACGCTATCGCCGTTAACCGGTGGCTCTCCACTACCTGCTGTAAGCACAATTTTATGCAAGCCATTGGGCAGCTCTTCTGATGTGCTGCCTTCAGCCTGCAGCCATGCCTGGATGTCGGCCTGTTCTACCTCATAAATTTCTTCCAGCGAATGGTATAC
Source organism: Flammeovirgaceae bacterium 311 (assembly GCA_000597885.1). Taxonomy (NCBI): domain Bacteria; kingdom Pseudomonadati; phylum Bacteroidota; class Cytophagia; order Cytophagales; family Flammeovirgaceae; species Flammeovirgaceae bacterium 311. The sequence goes on along the minus strand of CP004371.1, from coordinate 4,398,459 downwards.
ATCTACAATCTCCATTTCCAGAATAATATTATCAAACTCCTGATAGCGCTCACCGTCGGTATAGCTTCTGTTGATGCTGGTGTAGCCATAGGCAGAGGGTACGTAGTAGCGGTGGATTTCTCCCACCCGAACATTTTCCAAACTATATCGAATGGCTATCGGAAAATATCTTCTGTTTGGTGAGTAGGTAATACGTTCAGGCTTGCCTGGGCGTGATTCGGCAATGAGGGTACCATCCAGCCGGCTTATTTTGTAATGTACCAGGGCCACATCGCCTTCCTCAACCAGTTCTCCATCCGGATTCAGCACCAGGGGCTGATGAAAGATACCTCTGGAATCCTCTTCTGCCTGGATATTTTGCTGCGCCAGAAAAGACTGAATTTCTCCAATTTGCTGCTCCAGGCGCGCTCTTACAATTTCTGTATCTGATGGTCCTTCATCATCATCCTTGCAGGAGGCCACAAACAATGTTACAAGCCCCAGCAGGCTCCAGATTATCCAACTCTTTTTCATATGCAATTATAACGATATAAAAAATCCGATGCAGTTTTTGCTGCACCGGATTAACGTATTAGAACAATAGCTTATTGCCTTTTTTGAACATCAAGAACTTCTACCTCGAATACAAGAATAGAATTAGGCTTGATCACCTCTCCGCGCTGCTGTGGGCCATAGGCCAGTGGAGAAGGAATAAATATAGTAGCTTTGCTGCCTTTTGGCAGCTCCAGCAGGCTTTCGTCCCAACCTGGAATTACCATACCCTGTCCTACTGCAAAGGTAAAAGGCTCATTGCGATCGTAAGAGGCATCAAATTGTGCGCCCTCCAGAACTTTACCACGGTAGTGTACCACCAGGTTATCGCCACGCTCGGGCTTGTTGCCTTTTCCGCGCTCTGTTACCTGAATACGAACACCTGAGGCAGTAGTATCAACATTGATGCTATGTTCTGCCAGATATTTATCGATGATCTGCGCATCTTTCACAAGCTGCTCTTTTTGCTTTTTGGCTGCCTGAGCCTGCATTCTCTGAATGCTTTCCATTTGAATCTGCTGGGCCGCCTGCTCGTCTACAACATCCTGTACACCAATGAAGAAGTTCATATTGCTGTTTTCATCGACACCAGCCGGTACCGGAGCACCCATTGTTTGCAGGAAGAAATCATTTGCAGGGACTACAATCTGGGCGCTGTCGCCTTTGTGCAGCATTTTAATACCTTCGGCAAGCCTGCCCTTGAATTCAGGATTGTTTACTGGCATGATCTCATACATACCCCTCTCCTGAGTATCAAAAAACACAGAATCAGTGCCGGTAGTAGCCCTGATGTTCATCACCAGAAATTTAGTACTATCAGGACTTGCTTCTTCTCCGGTGCGGAAAAAGCGGTACTGTAATCCGCTTTCGCGGGTTTTTAAGTCATTACTAACTTCACGTTCCTGGTTGCCTCCACAGGCAGTAGCAAGACCAGCAACTGCTAACAGCAGTCCGGCCTTTAAGAAAGATTTGTACATTGTTTATTCGTAAATTAAAACTTTTGCTTGTAGTTGGTCTTTGTATTGAGGCAGAAGCTCCACAAATTTCTTCACTGTCTCCTCAAGCGACTGGTATGAAACACCGCCGGCCGCGTTTTTGTGCCCGCCTCCTTCAAAATGATTTCGGGCAAAAGCATTCACTGAAAATTCGCCAATAGAGCGGAAGGAAATTTTGACAGCGCCTTCTTTTTCAACTAATAACGCTGCCATCACCACACCTTGTATAGAAAGGGCAAAATTAACCAATCCTTCGGTATCACCTGTCTTGGATTCGTAACGCTGCAGTTCTTCTGCTGATATGGCCATATAGGCTGTATTGAACTCAGGAAGCACCTGGAGCTTTTCACTTAAGGCAAAGCCCAGGAAACGCAGGCGTTCCAACGAGTTGGTATCATACACCAGCTTACTTACCTTATGCACATTGGCACCCGCTTTAATAAGCGCGGCCACCGTTTCATGGGTACTGGCAGTGGTGCTGGGGTGCTTAAAAGAGCCTGTGTCTGTCATGATTCCGGAATAGAGCGCTTCTGCAATCTCAGAATCGATCAGCGCCCCATCGCCCAAATCTACAATCAGCTGAAAAACCAGCTCAGCCGTGGAGGCTGCGTTGGTAGTCCAGAAAGAATATTTGGCAAAATCTTCGGGATCCAGGTGATGGTCTATCAGTACCTTTTCGGCCGGCGACTGGCGAACCAGCTCTCCTAATTCATTGATTCGGGCAAGGGAGGAGAAATCAAGGCAAAAGATTAGCTCTGCATCGGCAACCAGCTGGGCCGAGCGGGCTTCGTTGCCCTCGTTGAAGATGATCACCTCATCGTTGCCTTTCATCCAGGCCAGAAAAGCAGGATAATCGGTAGGGGTAATTACCGAAACCTGATGCCCTTTCTTTTTCAGGTATCCGGCCAGCCCCAGCGATGAACCCAATGCATCGGCATCGGGCTTATGGTGAGTTGTGATAACCACCCGCCTTGGCTGGCTGAGGGCTTCCCTAAATGCATTTAAAACTTGCTGCATGACTGGGCAATATACGTCAGCCTTCTCTACTGTTCAGATAAGCTGCAAAACTGCATATATTTTGTGGGAAAACAAAATTGGCTACTCCCGGCTTTAAAACTGTAGCCGCCTTTATAACAGATCAGTTAACAAAATGACAGGTATATTTTCAGAAGCGCCCCCTTCTGCTGACAAATTTTTAAAATCAGGTACCTTTTAGGAAGAAACTGTTATTTTTGCGGGCAATTTAACCATACCACTAACCGAAAACAAAGACCCCCATGGCTGGAAACAGAACATTTACCATGATCAAGCCCGATGCTGTAGCCGACAACAACACCGGTGCCATACTTAAAATGATTGAAGAAGCTGGCTTTAAAATAGTAGCCATGAAGCTTACCAAACTAACCGAAGAGCGTGCCGGCCAGTTTTATGAAGTTCACAAGGAGCGCCCTTTCTACAACGACCTGAAGCGCTACATGAGTGGCGGCAAAATTGTTGCTGCAGTGCTGGAGAAAGACAATGCCGTGGCTGATTTCCGTAAATTGATCGGTGCCACCAACCCAGCTCAGGCCGAAGAAGGCACCATCCGCAAGAAATTTGCAAAATCTATCGAAGCAAACGCCGTACACGGTTCCGATTCTGATGAGAATGCCCAGATCGAAGGCAGTTTCTTCTTCAGCGGCACCGAGATGTTTGTTTAAATAGCCCTGCTAACCACATCTGAACATGAAGAGCCTGCTGCATAAGCAGGCTTTTTTATTGAGTGAATGAGTGATTACTGGCTGATGCGGAGAAGTTTACAACTGCAGGTAATAGCAGGCTGCGCCCCCTGTAGCGTCGATGCATGCATCGACGTGATTCGATGATGCAATGGGCTTCTTGTTATGACTAAAGATCTTTAGATCTCCCAGCCTTTTTGCCAGTATTCATCGCTCAGTTGGCGCATCTATCACTTAATTGTAATACAACAACGCCGGGACGCGCAGTATACAGGGCTGCAACATGAAAATACCAGCAGAAGGTATATTCATTCCCAATTAGCACAATAAAAAATTAGCACATGAGCGCATTACACTTCCTCTACCGGCTTTTTGGAAAGGAAGGTGCGCTGTAGCCAGCGGGGCAGTACCAGGGCACCCAGGATCAGGTAGGGATAATAGGTAACCATGCGCCAGAGGATGTTGGCAATGAGGGTGTAATCGCCCAGGAAAATGCTGAAGAACTGCGGAAATAAGCCTTCGGCGAAACCACTGCTGCCCGGCGTAGGTGAGATCAGCATGGTAATCCACATAACAATTTGCCTGCCGAATACCAGCAGATGCTGGCTTACCGACAGATCTGCAAAAGCACTGATTACGGCATTAAGGGTAAAATAGCGGGCAATCCATACAAAAAGTGTAGCTACGCTGATCTTTACCCAATACTCCCAGCCCCTGCCCTTTAGCTGGCGGGAGGCCATAATAATCTCATTACCCCTGTTTACCGCCCCATGACGCCAGCGGCGCAAAAATCCGATGGAAGTAACTTTGATCAATAACCATTTAAATGCCCTGGGCTTGCTGAACAGTGCCAGGGCCATTACCAGGGTATATACAGTAATAAGTCCGTAGCTGATATAAAAGAGCACCTCCAGGCTGCCGCCAAACTGCAGGTTAGCTGCCTCAAGCCGCGGAAAAGCCTGGCCGCTGGAAAGCAGCAGGGCAATGGGAGCCGCCACCACAAAGAACATGTTATCCAGTATGGCCGAGAGCATGGCGTAGGCAATTGCCTGCCCCAGCTTGATCCCTTCTTTATATAGTATGAAGATTGCTACTGCTGTTCCTCCCACAACAGAGGGGGTTACGGCCGATGAAAACTCCCACAGGATGATCACATAAACACTGCTCATCCAGCTTAGCTGCTTGCCCGTTAGCATACGGATACGATAGATATAGCCCAGGTCGCGGCACAGGATGATAAGCAGCGCCAGCAGCATGGAGCCACCGCCTGCATGGGAGATCAGGAGTAACTTATCGGCGGTAAGGTTATCATCAAACAGCATCATGGCCACCACAATACCAATGCCCAACAACACAGGTATCCACACCTTACGCGGATTAAGCGTTCTAAGAACTTTCTGGGTATCTACATTCATTTAGCTGGCAGCGGTAACAGCAGGAGTGTCTGCCTGAGACACCTCTGGTTTAAAAATCCAGAAATTATTAAAGCCTTCTCCAAGCTGCAGCTCTACCTCATTCAGTTGCAGCAGCTCCAGAATGGCCAGAAAATTATAAATAACTGTTATCTTTTCAGGCTTTACCTCCATAATTTCTGTAAAAGCAAGCCGCCTTTTGTGCTCCAGCAATCTCATTACATAGGCGCGTTGTCCGCCTATGGTATAGGGATAAGGCACAATCTGGTGCACAGGCTGCTGGCTGGCAGCATCGTAGCGCTGCATTACCCGCTGAAATACCCGCATCAGTTTGTACAAATCCAGCTGTTGCAGTTCCATATCTGCATCGTGCAGGCTGCCGATATGCTCATACTCCCTGCCAACATTGCCTCTTTTTTCTTTTTGCTGCTGCAGCTCTTCCATATTGGCCAGCTGCTGCACCACTGATTTGTATTTTTTATACTCCAGCAGGTGACGTACCAGCTCCTCGCGGGGGTCAACTGCTTCTCCTTCTTCGTTAAGCTGGGGCCGGGGTAGTAACATTTTTACTTTTATGCGCATGAGTGTAGCTGCTACGAGCATAAACTCGCTGCCAACCTCAATGTTTAAGCCCTCAAGCTGCCGCATGTAGTGCAAAAAATCGTGGGTGATCTTTGCAATGGGGATGTCGTGTATGTCCAGTTCATCCCGCTCTATGAAAAAAAGCAGCAGGTCAAAGGGGCCTTCAAAAAGAGGTAATTTAATCTCGAAACTCACTTACCGGCATTTCTGAACCCTAAAATTATACAGAAATACCGGATATTTCTCTACCTTATGGCATCTTTCTTGTTATACAGAGTGTTGTACCCCATGTACATTTCAAGAGCAATTTAACGCCAATTGTTCATGTGCAGCTACAGCCGCATTCATAAACTTTTGTTAAATTTGTGCGTTCTAATATTTTACAAAACAGGGACATGCTGATAAAACCAGGAGAATTGCTGGCCAACATAGATAGCCCCGCCGACCTTCGAAAGCTAGATCAAACCCAATTGGTACAGCTTAGCGCAGAGTTAAGGCAGTTCATAGTCGATAATGTTTCGGTATATGGGGGGCATTTCGGAGCCAGCCTGGGTGTGGTTGAGCTAACAGTGGCCCTGCACTATGCTTTTAATACCCCCTATGACCAGCTGGTGTGGGATGTAGGTCACCAAGCCTACGGCCATAAGATCTTAACCGGCCGCCTCAAAAATTTTCATACCAACCGTAAATACGGCGGACTCTCCGGTTTCCCTAAAAGAAAAGAAAGCCCTTACGATACTTTTGGGGTAGGCCATAGCTCTACCTCAATCTCTGCCGCGCTGGGCATGGCAGTAGCTTCTTATTATAAGCAGGAAGGTGACCGCCAGCATATTGCCGTTATCGGCGATGGTGCCCTTACCGGCGGCATGGCCTTTGAGGCCATGAACCATGCCGGCGTAAGCAACTCCAACCTGCTGATCGTGCTCAACGACAACTGCATGAGCATTGATCCCAACGTTGGCGCACTGAAAGACTACCTGACTGATATCACCACCTCCATTACCTATAACAAGGCAAAGGAGGAAGTATGGAAAATGCTGGGCAAATTCAGCAAATTTGGTACCTCGGCACAGGATATCGTTAGCAAGGTAGAGGCCAGCATTAAATCATTCCTGCTCAAGCACAGCAACCTGTTCGAAAGCCTCAACCTGCGTTATTTTGGCCCTGTGGATGGTCACGATGTGGACCACCTGGTGCATATCTTCAAAGACCTGCAGCATATACCCGGCCCTAAGATCCTGCACTGTATTACCACCAAGGGCAAGGGATTTGCCCTGGCAGAAAAAGACCAGACTAAATGGCATGCCCCCGGCACCTTCGATAAAATTACAGGCGAGATCTACAAAAAAGCATACGATACACCCCAGGCACCCAGGTACCAGGATGTATTTGGCCATACGCTGGTAGAGCTGGCCGAGCAAAACCCCAAAGTAATGGGTATTACGCCTGCCATGCCCTCTGGCTCCAGCCTTAATATCATGATGAAGGCCATGCCCGATCGTGCCTTTGATGTAGGCATTGCCGAGCAGCATGCTGTTACCTTTTCGGCAGGTTTGGCTACCCAGGGACTGGTGCCTTTCTGTAACATCTACAGCACCTTTATGCAGCGTGCCTACGATCAGGTAGTGCACGACATCTGCATCCAGAACCTCCATGTGGTGCTATGCCTGGACCGTGCCGGTTTTGCCGGTGCCGATGGCCCTACCCACCACGGCGCCTATGATATTGCCTACATGCGCTGCATACCCAACATAGTGGTAGCCGCCCCTATGAACGAAGAAGAGCTGCGCAATATGATGTACAGTGCCCAGCTGCCCCGCGAAGGCGCTTACTGCATTCGCTACCCCCGCGGCCAGGGCGTGATGCCCAACTGGCGCTCGCCTTTCCAAAAAATTGAAGATGGTACCGGCCGCCTTATCACCGAAGGTGAAGAAGTAGCTATTCTGACCATAGGCCACATCGGCAATTATGCCATAGAGGCCTGCCAGCTGCTGGAGGAAGACGGGCTACAGCCTGCTCATTACGATATGCGCTTTGCCAAGCCGCTTGACGAAGCCATGCTGCACCAGATCTTCAAGAAATTCAAAAAAGTTGTTACGGTAGAAGATGGCTGCCTGATGGGCGGTTTTGGCAGTGCCGTAGCCGAATGGATGATCGACCAGGGTTACAGCGCACGCGTGAAACGCCTGGGCATTCCAGATCAGGTGATTGAACATGGTGAACAGCTTGAACTGCACCGCGAATGCGGTTTCGACCCCGAGGGTATTGCACAGGCTGTGCGCGAACTGGCAGCTGTGAAAACAGCCCCTAAAACCAAAAGCCTCGCCTAACCCTCTTACATGACTGATCCGTTCTATGCCGAAAGTGGGAGCCAATTTATTGGATTACACCAGGAGGGCCTGCCCCAGGAACGCCTGCCGCTCATCCTGCTGCATGGCTTTTGCGAAACCCACAGGCTTTGGGATCGCTTCAGGCAGGCGTTAGGTCAGCAAACCAGGGTACTGTGTCCCGACCTGCCCGGTTTTGGACAAAGCAGCTCCCTCCCCGACGGATTTACCCTGAGTGATGTGGCGCACCGCCTGGCGGCCTGGCTGGAACAACTCCATATTTCTAAATGTATTCTGATAGGCCACTCACTGGGTGGCTATGTGGCTTTGGCCATACTGGAGCAGTATCCCCGGCTGGTGGCCGGCATCGGGCTTTTTCATTCCACAGCCTATGCCGATAGCCCACAAAAACGGCGCTCTCGCAATAATGTAATTGACTTTGTAGAAAAGCACGGAGTCCAGGTATTTACAACCTCCTTTGTGCCCCAGCTATTTTACCACACCAACCGCAGGCGGCTTAAGGAGCTGGTAGATGCCGTAGTGGCCGATGCCTCAGCTACCCCGCAGCATACGCTCATCAGCTACACCCACGCCATGCAGCAGCGTCCTAACCGCCTGCCGGTACTGGAACAGTGGGGAGGCCCCACCCTCTATGTTATTGGCGAAAAGGATACCTCAGTCTCGCTGGAAGACAGCCTGCGCCAGCTGGAAAGCCTGCCGCTTGCCGATGCACACATATTGCACGACACCGGCCATATGGGCATGCTGGAAAAGGAGGAACAATCCCTGCAGATCGTTAAAGATTTTCTGGAAGAAGTGGAGCAACAAAAAAACTCCTGATTGCTCAGGAGTTTTTCAAGTTTAAATTCCTCTAAGGAATAACGCCATAATTACCTTACGGCATTACTTTAACATTGATTCTGATGCTGCCTGTAGAGCCTGCACCTGTTACAATATCAGTTACATGGATCAGTCCCATTTTGCTGCCACCTGTTTTATCAGCATCTGTCATGAAGGCAATTACATCACCTACTTCCAGATTAGTAGCCTGACCAGCATTAGCGCCGGCCGATGCTCCCTCATAAGCCTGCTGGATTGTAGCAGAAGAGGTAGCCTCAAAAAATGCCGAGGCGGGCAAATCTGTTTTTCTAAGCTGCGTATCATTCTGGTTTGTCCAGCTGGTGTGGCCTGCTGCATCAGTAGGGAAATTGGCAGGAGAGGCCAGCGTAGCTGCCCTTGTTACGCCAAAGAAATAACCAAAGTCTATCTGATTGGAAATAGTCTCCTGTGTGTTATTGACTTCGTTACTGGTGTAGGTTTCGCCGGTAGTGGTGCTAAACCAGGTTTCGGAGTTACCGGCCTCCAGCGGTGCAAATAAGAGCTCATCATCATATTCTACGAGCTGCTGCTCATTTACGGTAACGATATACTCATAGGTATTATCACGACCCTCATCGTCTACCGCTTCAAAATCAAAATATACCATCTGGCCGGCTTCTGCGGCTGTTGGGGTATAGCTAAAGCTGTAAGTATGGCTTTGTGTAGTCTGGCCGGGAGTGCGGTTTTCCGAAGCAATCTCTTGCCGCGTTCCACCTTCTCCAACGGTTTGGTAAACGCGGAGCACATTAAAGCCGCCAGGAGCAGTTACATTTACTGTAAAGGTTACTGTTTCTCCCACATCTGCGGTGGTGCCGGATACATCATCAATTCCTGTAATGGTAAAGGAAGGGCGATCAGCTGTTACTTCATCATCGTCGGTTCCGCAACTGGTGGTAAGTACAACTGAAGCAATCAGCAGAAGGCTGAATAAAGGATAGAGTAGTTTGTTCATAATAAAAAATTTGGGTGTAATACAACAAAAATTTGTGGGCCTTTCGGCAGGCCCTTTATTACATACTGGTTTCACCCAAAGAAGGTTGTTAAGAAATTAGTTAAAATAATTGTACTAATAAGAGGGTTTTGCACTATTCACCTCAATGCAGACCGGTGTTCAAACAAGCACTTCTCCTTCCATATCAACGCAAAACTGCCCTTTATTAATTATACTACACTATCTATCCTTTTGTAGCAAATGTTTTAAAACTATACCAAATCGTTTATTACCTGCTCCACCTGCATTACAATTCTTCAAAGCATCCCGTATTGCCGGCCGTAAAAGAGGCCCAAACTTTAATGGTGCTTTGACGAAAACAAAATTGTACTACAAGTAAAAAGGAGCAAAAAAAAAGCCCCTGATTGCTCAGGGGCTTGTGACAAATCAATACTGATTATTAATTATCAGTAGATTGGATTTTAATGTTCAGGGTGATCTTCTGTGCAGTGCTTGCATAGTTGCCTTCTACGCTAACTACCTGTGCTACACCAATGCGGTAACCTCTTGCATCTGCCAGCTGAAAAGCAAAAACATCATTAGCTTTCAGGTCTTTCACCTGGGTAGCAACTGAACCACTCTTTTTCTCTAACCATGCATTGGCAATATCGCTGGCTTTGGTAATATCAGCAAATACTGCTGTAGTACGTACAAAATCAGTTGCGTTGTTCATGCCAGTCAGGTTGGTAGCACCATATACAGTTTGTGCATCTGCATTGGTAGGAGCAGCAACAGTAGCCAGGTTGGTAGCACCAAAGTAATACAGAAAGTCTACCTTGTCTTTATTATTTTTTGCAGCAGCCATCAGGTAAGAGGCGTTGTCTCTTGCATTATAAAAGCTTGGAACACTGGAATTATTTTGTCCGCCTAACAGTACAGTCTGGTAAGAATTAATTGGTGGTTCATTTACAGTAACCACGAATGTATGCTCACTTTGCTTACCGTTGTCGTCAACTACAACAAAATCGAATGTTACAGCTTGTCCGGCTTCGGCTGCATTAGGCGTAAAGGTAAAGGCATATGTAAAGCTGGTAACGGTCTGGCCGGGATTTTTTGACTGCTCCGCATAATCAACGGTTGAACCTGTACCAACAGTTTTATCAACACGGATCACGTTAAAACCACCTGGTGCAATCACATTTACAGAAAAGCTAACAACCTGGCCAACATTTGCAGTTGCAGCAGCATGATCAGTAACACCTGAAATAGAAATACTGGGAGCAGCCGGGGTTACATCTTCTTCTTCCTGAGTACCGCAGCTGGTGCTTAGTACCATTGAAGCCATAAACATAAGGCTCCAGAATGAATACAATAATTTGTTCATAAAAGGGATACTAGTTTGAATGTTTTGCAACAAATGTATTTGCACAAAACATCTGGAACAAGCACCCGACAAAGCCCTGAGCCAATGGATTATGTAAGAATAATTCAAATAAAATTGGACGATTTTAAGCTAATTTTAATGTTACATATCTTTTTGCACCTTAATATATAGTACAGCCGTAGACTAAGTATATTTGCCCTCTAAAACGATTGAATAAATGGATTTAGCAGCGCCCGCGCATTCAGAACAGCTTGATTTTAATGACACAAAAACAGCCTTTGCCTCCCTGTCAGATAAAGCACTACGTAAGAAATATTTAATATTTGCGTCCATGAACAACAACCTGCTTACAAAAGCAGGCACTTATTTTCTGAGGTCAGCTTTTCAGCTGAGACTCCCTATAAAAGGAATGGTAAAAAATACTGTTTTTGAACAATTCTGTGGTGGCGAAACTATTGAGGAAAGCAACTCCACCATACAGGAGCTGGCCGGCTATAACATTAAAACCATACTGGACTATTCAGTAGAAGGAGAAAAAACCGAGAAGGCATTTGAGGCTACTACTGAAGAAACGCTGCGCACCATAGAAAAGGCAAAGAGCTCTCCGCACATGCCCATCTGTGTGTTTAAGATAACCGGCATAGCCCCTTTTAAGCTTCTTGAAAAAGTGCAGCGCGGCGATGCACTGGATCCGCAGGAAGAAACTGCCTTTATACGGGTACGCGAACGGGTGGAGCGGATCTGCAAAGCCACTGCCGAGGCCGGTGTAAGAATATTTATTGATGGAGAAGAAACCTGGATCCAGAATACCATCGATGCCCTTACTTATGAAATGATGCTGAAGTACAACCAGCAGCGGCCGGTGGTGTATAACACCTATCAGCTCTACCGGCGCGATGGCCTGAAGCTGCTGCAGGACGCCATGCACATGGCCACCATGCACAACATTCACCTGGGCGCCAAGCTGGTAAGAGGTGCCTATATGGAAAAGGAACGTGCCCGTGCCGAAGCCATGAACTACCCCGACCCCATTAACCCAAGCAAGCAGGCAACCGATGATCTGTACAACCAGGCCCTGAAGTTTTGTATGGATAATAAACAGCGTATTGCCCTTTGCTCCGGCTCTCACAACGAGTACAGCAACCAGCTGCTTACGGTGCTGATGAAAAAACACAGCTTAAAACGAACCGACGAACGGGTGTACTTTGCCCAGCTGTATGGCATGAGCGATAACCTTTCCTTTACCCTGGCCGCTGCCGGATATAATGTAGTGAAATATGTACCCTACGGACCGGTAGAAAAAGTAATGCCTTACCTCTTTCGCAGGGCAAAGGAAAATACTTCGGTAGCCGGTCAGAGCAGCCGCGAGTTTGCGCTGGTACAGACAGAAATGAAACGCCGGGGCATTGGGCTGGTTTAACAACCCCACCTACTAATGCGCTTATAATGGCAGGATGGCACAAACTGCAATAGCAAAAAAGCCATGGAACAAATTCCATGGCTGTATAGCATAAAAGTGCAGGGATGGGACTCTTTATCAGGAAGCCGCCGCATTATCCATTCTGTTCCTCCATGGTAATTTTGATCCGCAAGGTTACTTTTCTTGTTTTTGGATCTGCAGGATCATTAAATAAGTCAACAATTTCTGCGATACCATAGCGGGAGCCTCTGGTAGGGTCCAGTTTAAAGACTATTACATCGCCTACTTTTATAAAATGGATTGCAGTTTTCGGTTCTTCAATGGCTGTATTATTCCAGGCTTCTGTAATGTGCTCCGGCTCGGTAATGGCACTAAAATTTGCGCTGCTGCGTGCAAAATAGGTCTTGTTGTTCAGCCCTTCCAACTCTATGTCGCCATATACCATCTGGGCATATTCGTCTGATGGTGCCGTCATGGTAAAGGCCATATGCTGATTGTAATAGAACATGAAGTCAGCACGATCCGGATGGTCAATTGCATCCTGATAAAAATACACCTGGTTATCCAGCATGCTGTAGAAGTGGCCAATCTGCTTGTTGTACCTGCCGCCTATCACAACACTATTGTACAAGCTGATAACGGGGGTATTTACGGTAATGCTGTAAGACTTTGAGACTTCTCTGCCCCCTTTGTCTGCTGCTTCGAAATTAAATACAATGGTTTTTCCAGCTTCTTCAATGGAAGGTGAGAAAGCGAATAAATACGTGTAGCTGGTTTTGTTGTTACTGTCATTAATGATCACCGGGGCTTCTGCGATGCCACCTTCCTTAGAAATCTGTAGCGAAGAGAAACCGGCAGGCATATTCACGACCACATTAAAAGAAACCTCATGGCCCGGATCTACCGTAATAGATTCGCCCTGAGCACCTTGAAAACTAATAGAGGGATCCAGATTGGCCTCATCATCTTTACAGCCGGAGGCAACAAAAAGTAACGCCATAAGCAGCGTACTTAGGGAGGAGAAAGAAAAATTGTTCATTAAATGATTTATAAATTTTAAAGAATAGAGAACGCTATCTTATAAGCCGAAAAGGCAATCCACCCCCGCACTCTCTGTATACTGTTTTGTTTAAAAAAATGTTTCTACTTCTGTAAAAACCACGAATATTTCATCCATTTATTGGTGCAGAAGCCCTCCAGCAACCTGATCTCTCCTTATGTTAAGTCCCCTAACGCCCTGTATATATAACAAGGCTTAGACAACTTAAAAATCACTGGCAACTATCAGGTAAGTCTAGAAATTTACCAAATTTCTATATATCTAAACAGCAGTAAATCAGATATTAATGTAGTAACATCTTTTTATATCACAATTTATTCAAAAATATTTTTGCCCACTTGTTGCTCCACAACAATATCAGTGGTATCTTGCTATACACCGTTAAAAAATTCATAAACCACTATCTGTCAGTAAGTAAGGACAATTTAGCAGTTTCCCCAGGCTGAAATATTTTTATAGGCCCTTTATACTGAAAGAATACCTTCAGGCACCCAGTATTTTTTCTCCTTCACTGAAATTACCTCCAGCATAATTTACAGCTCCGCAGCAACGATCTACTAAAACCATCAATGCCTATACCTTTTGAGCTTACTGTTACGGAATCTAACCTAAACAACCCTCCCCTGGTGGTTGGGAAGCTTAAAAAGCAAAACATCAAAAGGGGAAAAACTGCAACACTTGACCTTTCGCGCATTTTACAGGATCCGGATGGAGATAGGCTAAGCTTTACGGCAGCTGCCACCAACCCTGCTCTTGCAGGGCTGGTGATGCAAGGCCATACTTTGCAAATAACCGGTCTGTTAACCGGCAGTACCATCGTAAATGTTGTGGCCAGCGATGGCAGAGGCGGTCTTGCAGGCACCTCCTTAGAACTGAAGATAACAGGAAGCAAGAAGGATAATGGAAAAGGGGCAAAAACTGCAGAAGCCAACGATCCTGAAGTAGAAGTGATCAGCTGGAATGAGGTGGTAAATTATCCAAATCCATTCAGGGGAGAAACTACCACCTCCTACTCCCTGAAGAGTGCATCTTATGTAAAACTGGAGGTGTTTACAGTGCTGGGCAAACCGCTGGCTGTTCTGGCAGATGGCGTACAGCAGGCAGGGTTGCATAACATCACATTCGACGCTTCTCTGCTGCCCGCAGGTATTTACCTGTACAGAATACAGGTAGAAGATGCCGTAACTACTAAACGTATGTTGGTTAAATAAACCAGTATTTCTCTCCAAAGCAAAAGGCTCCGACTACCATCGGGGCCTTTTTTATTTCGTTCCTGTAGCTGAACAGGCTGGCCTATTCAATTATGTCCCCTCTTGCAACGGCAAAAAAAGGATCTATGCGCTGGTTCAGCTGTTTTCACACAAGCTGCTTTCCAAAACCTTAGCGGCCACCCACCTATTTCTCCTGCTATTTTGCTACCTTTGCACTTCTTATTACACTATATATAGAATACGAGGCTTAAGCTATGCATCAGTTAAGCGAACAGGAAATCAGGCGGCGCCACGAAATGGAAGAGCTCCGCAAACTGGGAATTGAGCCCTATCCTGCCGAAGGGTTTGAGGTAAATGTAACGGCGCAGGATATCCACGAAAACTACGAAAAGCGTAAAACCGACTATAAAAATATAGCTATTGCCGGCCGCCTGATGAGCACCCGTATTATGGGATCTGCCTCCTTTGGCGAAATACAGGATACCACCGGCCGCATTCAGTTCTACATTCGCCGCGATGATGTTGCTCCCGGCGAGGATAAAACCCTTTACAATACTGTATTCAAGAAACTTCTGGATATTGGTGATATCATTGGCATAAGGGGACATGTATTTACCACCCAAACCGGCGAAATTTCTATTCACGTACGTGAGTTCAAGCTGCTTTCCAAATCGCTGCGCCCGCTGCCTATTGTAAAGCGCGAGAAAGACGAGCAGGGCGTAGAGCACGTATACGATGCTTTCGATGATCCGGAACAGCGCTACCGCATGCGCTATGTTGACCTGATCGTAAACCCGCATGTGCGTGAAACATTCCGCAAGCGTACACAGCTGGTGCAGTCTATGCGCAACTTCCTGAATGGCCGCGGCTACCTGGAGGTAGAAACACCTATCCTGCAGCCCCTCTATGGTGGTGCCGCCGCAAGGCCTTTTAAAACACACCACAATACGCTCGATATGACCCTGTACCTGCGTATTGCCAATGAGCTGTACCTCAAGCGCCTGATCGTAGGTGGGTTTGATGCTGTTTACGAGTTTGCCAAAGACTTTCGCAACGAGGGCATGAGCCGCTTCCACAACCCGGAATTCACCCAGATGGAGCTGTACGTAGCCTATAAAGACTATGCCTGGATGATGGACCTGGTAGAGGAAATGGTAGAACGCATAGCCATGGACCTGCACGGCGACACCAAAGTACAGGTAGGCCAGCACACCATCGACTTCCAGCGCCCCTGGAAACGCTTTACCATGTTTGAGGCCATTGAGCACTTTACAGGTATCGATATTTCAGAAATGGATGAGGCTGGCCTGCGCAATGTTTGTAAGCAGCTGCACGTGCCTGTAGATGAGAGCATGGGCAAAGGCAAACTCATCGACGAGATCTTTGGGGAGAAGTGTGAGGCCAATCTGATTCAGCCTACCTTTATTACCGACTACCCCGTAGAAATGAGTCCGCTGGCCAAGCGCCACCGCGATAAGGAAGGTCTCGTAGAGCGTTTTGAAGCCATCTGCAACGGCAAAGAGATCTGCAACGCCTTCTCTGAGCTAAACGACCCGCTGGATCAGCGCAGGCGTTTTGAGGAACAGCTGGAGCTGGGCAAGCGTGGTGATGAAGAAGCCATGGTGCTGGATGAAGACTTTCTGCGTTCGCTGGAGTTTGGCATGCCGCCAACAGCCGGTCTGGGCATTGGCATCGACCGTCTTAGCATGATCATGACCAACAGCAACTCCATTCAGGATGTGCTCTTCTTCCCGCAAATGCGTCCCGAGAAAAAGGTGCAGTTTGCTTCAGATCAGGATTACCTCGATCAGGGGATACGTGCTGAATTGATCCCCATTTTACGTGAGCTGAAAGTGCTTACGATTGAACAGCTCAAAAACAGTGTTCCAAACAAGCTTTTCAACGACATCTGCGGTACCCGCAAAAAAATGAAGCTCAACGACGTAAAAAACCCTACTGCTGAAGAGGTAGAGGGCTGGATCAGATAAGCTGTTTTAAGGCAGTAGCCTATGGCCAATAGTGCAATAGAAATAAAACCCTGCCATTACTGGCGGGGTTTTATTTTTAGTACCATTTAAAGATTATGGTATGTAAAGGCAACGGCTAAAGAATAAGGTTAAACGCCAGCTTTTTGAATGACAGCCAGTGTTTTCTGCAGTCCTGTTTTAGCCACCTGCAGCAGGTCCTGCTTGTGGTATTCTTCGTTGTAAAGCTCCAGCGAAATACAGCCTTCAAAACCAGTAGCCTTCAGGTCTTTTAAGATTTGGGGCAGCGGCAGAATCCCATCGCCGGGATAAACGCGGTGTTTATCCTGCATCTCCTCAATTTTCATCCCTTTTGGGGCATCGTTAAACTGGAAAATGGCAAACAGGTCCCCTTTAACAAGCTTCAACCCTTCAAAACCACCATGGGTGATGTACATGTGGAACACATCTGGAATAATTTTGGCTTTAGGATGATTGGCATCCAGGACGACGGCCGTAGCCTGTCCCATGGTCTTAAGCGGAAATAGATTCACAAACACCAGCGAAGGTATCAGGTTGTAATCCTTCAGACCAATCTCCAGCAGCCTACGGTAACAGGAGGAGACAAACCTTAGATCATAATTTTCGCCAACCTCGTTAGGAATTGCCTGCACATGTGAACATCCTATTTCTGAGGCCATGCGCATGCGATTGCGGGTAGCAGGCAAATTTTTTTGAAATTCTTCTTCATTTCTTGGTATACAGCCCCACAGACCAATCATACTGGGCACAAATAGACCTTTGTCCCTTATTTTCTTAGCCAGCTCCTTCAGGTTTCCACCATTCTTTTCATACTCCTCTAATTCCCAATCCCAGGGCTCTATGGCATCATAACCGGCTGCAGCGGCAATTTCCATTTTCTTTTCCAGCCCTTCGGCGGGACGTATCGTAGCCGTATCAAGACAAATAGGCCAGGGGCTTTTTCCGTTTTGATACCGCTTTTTTTCTTTGCCTTTTTGGGTTGATGATAATGTTTGCGCGGATACAACGGGTGCAGCCAGCGTAGCAGTGAGTACACCTGCCATAAACTTTCGTCTGTCCATAGAAGAATCTATTTATAAACTTTGATAAAAAACTCCCCCTCTTACAGCCCTCTCCTCCTGTTGAAGTCTTCAATATTGCCCTTGTTCGATAAACACAAATCCTCCCCTGTCCTGCTCACAAAATATTTGGTGCTCCCAGACTTTGTAAACAGTGTCGGCCCTATTTGTCTGTTCAACCTGCTGCCAGCCCTGCCTAAGGCTATTTTTCAGCTATCTTTTCCACTGCTTCCCACACCCTAAACACATTGTCAGAGCATATTTTTTGAATGTCTTCTTCGCTGTAGCCCCTTTTTAGCAGCTCATAAATTAGGTTTGGATAATCAGATACATCTATCAGGCCTTCGGGGAGCGTATCGCCCACACCATCAAAATCCGAACCCAGGCCTACATGCTCAATGCCCACCAGCGATACCACATGGTCTATATGATCTGCCACCGCCTGTACGTTGGTACGGCCTCCCTGTTCATGAAAATACTTTTCCCTGTATTTGGTGACCGCCTCATCCTGTGCAGCCAGCCCCTGCTGCTCACCCCAGCGCTCCGCTATTCCTTTAGAGCGATCCCATAGCTTCCTGGAATCATCGGAGATAAATGAAGAGCCAAAATTCACCATCATAACTCCTCCGTTTTGGGCCAGTGCCCGGATCATATCGTCCGACATATTCCTTTCAAAGCCCGGGGTAAAACGGCGGGCAGAGGAGTGAGTGGCCACCACGGGTGCCTCTGTAATCCGCAGCACCTGGTAAAAGGCACTGTCTGATATGTGCGATACATCTACCATGATGCCCACCCTATTCATACGCTTTACAACCTCCCGGCCAAAGGGACTAAGGCCTCCCCATCGCTTTTTGGGATCGTAGGAGGAGTCGCTGATGTGGTTGTTTTTGCTGTGGGTAAGCGTAATGTAGCGAATCCCTTTTTCAAAAAAATAATCAATGTTTTCCAGCTTGCCAGCCACCGGAGATCCATTCTCCATGCCCATGGGCAGCGAAATAAGCCCTTTTTCAAAATTACGGCGTATCTCTTCCGGAGAATTTGCGCGGGCAAATTTGTTGGGATGATCCTTGGCTATCTGCTCTACCATAGCAATAAGCCTGTCGGCCAGCTCCCTGCCGTCCCCCCTTTCCTCGTAAGAGGCCGGTATGTAAATCGACATAAAGGGCGCATCCAGACCGCCCGCTTTTGCCCGCTCCCAGTCAAAATCGCCCCCTTCTGTGCGTTGCGAAATGTCAGCTTTTTTGTTTTGCAGGCGATAGGGCAGATCAACATGGCCATCTACAAGAATAAAGGTTTCTGCCAGCGCCTGCGCCCGTACGCGCAGCACAGAATCTTTTTCAGCTTCTGTATACTCTGGCTCAGGGGCCTCCTTGATTCTGGCGATAGAATCAGCCTCAACATCTGCACCCGAAACCTCAGCTTCCTGATTTCCCTGCCGGCAGGCACTAACTGAAAAAAGCATGAGTACCAGGCAGGCGCCAATATTCAGGTTAAAAATCCCTTTGGAAAAAAAATTCATCATAGTAGAAAATATAAATAAGCGGCCGGCAGCAGACCAGGAACTCCAGCCATCAGGCAACAATATAAAAAAATGTTCCAGGATTATACTGCTGTCAGATTACAAACTGCCAGCGGAGCAGGGGCTCAGAATATATTGTACCTGGTATAAAGTATTTGGAGGTCATGCGAACAAAGCTACGGCTCTATTGCACTGGCCCCTGAAGCTCATACCGCAGCGGCGAACCGCCCGATACCTCATACCTCATACCCCCTAGTTATCCCAGAAGTTGCGGCGGCGGCTAAGTTTAAGGTCTTGCAGAATAGAAGCTTTTACCCGGATATCAAGCGAAAAGCTCTGGAATCTGCCAAAGGGCACCCAGTTTACATTCATTTGCCAGCAGTGCAAATCGCGGTATATGCTGATGCGGGTGGCGGTGAATTCATGCTGGCGGAAGTCGTAGCCACTGGAGTAGCCTATTTTCCAGTTATCGGTAATTTTAAGGTCGCCGCTAAAGTTGGCAGACTGGGTAATGGTACTTGCCAGAAAACCCATTTTCTGATAGCTAAGGGTGTAATTCAGGCGCAGGGACCAAGGCAGCGTAAAATCCACATACTGGCTGGGGTCGGAATAGCGGTAAGCCAGGCCTGTCTGGCCCAGTTCTTCGCCAATTGGTGCGCCATCGGCCAAATCCTCCTCCATACCCCGGCGATTTGCATTTGCTGCAGAAGCAGGTGTTGCAGCATCCCGGTTGGGGTTACCTTTGATACCCTGAGAGCTTAAAGAGGTGCTAAAGCCAAGCGATGCCTGCTCCAGCGTACCCAGCCCTTTGCCATTGGTAATAGCAAACTGATCTACCCTTGACTGAATGATATCGCCCCGCCTGTTAACAGAATCAAGCCGGTAGAGGTAAGGATTGAGCCGCCCCCCAAAGTTAATCATGATCAGGTTGTTGAGTATGCTTGTATTACCCGAAATGGAAATGGGTTGCAGCTTCAAGCTATCGGCCAGTGTGTTGTAGCTGGTGCTAAGGCTTAGCCTTTCCAGCAGGGGCACCTTTTTATAGGTAGTAGCGGTATCGCTTCTTTGCCGCACCTTCATTTCAAAGTTGTTGGTAAGGCTAAAGCCAATAGAGCCCTGCCGCCCCGACTGTGGAGCACCATAGGCAAATCGCTCGTAGATGGAAAGTGGCTGGGAGAAAGTATTCCCCTCCTCATCCTCTCTGATAACCACATTCTGGTAAACGCCGTAGCGCGGATCACCAAAGTCTGGTGCATAGCCAAAGGAGATGCTGGGGATCATCAGGTGGCGGATGGCCTGCACCTTGGGCTCCGGGTTCCTTTTATTAAAATAAAAGAAACCGTAAATCTTGGTATTTAAGCCCGCACTTAAGTTCCAGCTGCCTGCCCGGCTAAATCCATCAACAGTATCTACCCTGATACCTCCCGTGGCCCTGTCATAATCCGAATACTGCAGCTTGCGGAAATACCAGACTTCCTGGTAATTGAAAGAGGGCGAAAGCGCAAAGTATTTAAATATGTTAACAGTGGTACTAACCGGAATAGAGTGCCTGATACCGTTATTGGCATTTCGCAGCAGGTACGAAGCATTGTCCAGATTCAGGGGAATCGCCTCACTATTAGGCCTGGCTACTGCATTGGTAATAGGTATGCCGTTGCTAACGGTGGGAGTTTGAAATTTATTGGTGATACGGTTGGTAGCCGCACCTGTATAGGAAAAGTTTATTTGTTCCCACCAGCTTCTTCCGGTTTTACCCAGTTTTCTGAAAGGATACTGGCGCTGCATGTTCAGCCCTATGTCGGGCAGCAAAATAGTTGCGGTTTTATCCACAATATTCTGAGTCATACTGGCACGGGCACTGATGTTGAAAGGCGTTCCGGGGAGAGTGTTACTATAGTTAATGCTGGAGGCAAACTCCTGGTTCAGGTTCCGCTCAAAGTTGGTAATGGAGGGGTTATTTTGGGTGTAGGCAGTGGAACCGAAGTTAACAGAAGCAGAGAAGCGGCTGTTCCGGCCCCTGTTTTCGGGATTGTGGCTCCAGTTTACCCAAAAACCATTTGTTACATTATCATCACGCTCGCTGCCGGTATTCTGGCGGTTAAAGCGCAGGCTGAAGTTACCCCCATACTGGTAGCGCTGGCGGTAGTTGGATGCGATTTGGAATCCGCGGCTGCCCTTGGTATAGACCTCGCCGGTAAGGGCCAGGTCTATGTTATCGTTAATGGCAAAGTAGTAGCCGCCATCCCGCAGGAAAAAGCCCCGGCGCCTTTCTTCGCCATAGGTAGGAATCAGCACACCGGAAACCCGCTTGCGAGGCACCGGAAACATACCAAACAGAAAGCCAAAAGGGGTGGGAACGTCTGCAATGCGCAGGTGAAAGGGACCTGCAATAATTTTATCTTTGGGCAGCATTTTAAGCTTGCCTGCTTCTATATAAAAGTGCGGGTGCTCCAGATTACAGGTGGTATAACGGGCTCCCCGTATGTACAGCTGGTTATCGGCATCTTTTTTCACTACATTGCCATGAATATAAGCTTCCTGCTGCTGGGTTACCACCCCGCGGATCGTTGCTTTCCGGTTCTTAAAATTATAGCGGATGTTATCAGTTACAAAGGTTTCGGCACCTTGTGTAAATACAGGTTTTCCAATTTCCTTGCCCAGGCTATCCGTTACCCCCACAGCTGTAAGCGTACTCTGGGTCCAGTCTATGGTAATCTGGGCGGCTTCCAGTTTAATATCGCCATAATCTATCTTTGCATTACCATACAGGTAAACAATACGGTTGGCCGCATCAAATAAAATGCTGTCTTTGGCATTGTAGTTGATAGTAGTGGTAATATCTCCCTGTGCCTGAGCAGTGGCAGGCAGATTAACCCTGAGGGTATCTGTTTGTAAACTATCCGCCTGAGGGATATTGATGGTATCATTCTCCTGGGTAGGCAAAACAGGTGTATCCTGCCTTGGCTGCTCCTGAGCCCAGAGGCTTAGAGAAAATACACAAAATAATAGCTGTAAGAGTACGTACTTACGGAACACCAGCGCTTTCAGATTTTGCGAAAAATTCACAATTTTGTACAAAGGTATGGCTTATCTATATAACAACCGAAGGACCGTGAGAAATATTGTCTTTTGTGCCGGCGCTGCTCTCCTTTTGTTGTTAGGCTCGTTTACGCCTGCAGGGAGAGCAGACTATAAAATTCGTAAAGTTGTCATTGACGCCGGACATGGCGGGAAAGATTCCGGAGCACTGGGCAGTGTTTCCAAAGAAAAAGATGTTGCGCTTGCTGTAGCCCTGGAGCTGGGAGCGCTTATTAAAAAAAATCTTCCGGAGGTAGAAGTAATTTATACCCGTAAGGACGACACCTTTATTCCCCTGGAAAACAGGGCCTCAATTGCCAATAAAGCAGGTGCAGATGTTTTTATCAGCATTCACCTGAACTCTGCGGCTAACCCTGAGGCTATTGGCACTGAAACCTTTATCATGGGTTTACACGTCAATGAACAAAACTTGTCGGTTGCCAAACGGGAAAACTCTGTTATCTTGCTGGAGGAGAACTATGAGGAAAAATATGAAGGCTTCGATCCAAAGTCTCCGGAATCGTACATCATGTTTTCGCTCATGCAAAATGCGCACCTGCACAACAGCCTGCAGCTCGCAGAGAATATAGACCATCAGTTCACCAAAAGAGTTGGCAGGCCAAGCCGTGGTGTAAAACAGGCAGGTTTTCTGGTTCTATGGCAAACTACTATGCCCAGCGTGCTGGTAGAGCTCGGTTTTATATCAAATAAAACTGAAGAAAAATACCTGAATGATGAATTGGGCAGAACCTACATTGCCTCTGGGCTCTACAGAGCATTTAGGGATTATAAAGATGAGCTGGAGGCTATGAATTAACTTAAAGAAGATTCTGTGAAATTAACTAAAGAAGTAAAAGTAGGATTGCTGACCGTTGCTGCGCTGGCAATTCTTTTTGTGGGCTTTAAGTTCTTGAAGGGTATCGATTTCTTTGATCCCTCCAATACTTATTATGTAATTTATGAAAATGTAGATGGGCTCACTGTGTCTAATCCGGTAACCGTTAATGGTTTTCGGGTGGGCCGCGTCAGCGATATTCAGCTACTGCAGCAGGGAGAAAATACCCGCATGCTAGTAGGGCTGGATATTAATGACGACCTGATCCTCTACCAGGGAACCGAAGCACTGCTGATTGATGAAAACCCTGTGTTGGGCGGTAAGGCAATTGTGCTGAACATCAGACAAACTGGCAGAGTGCTGAATGAAGAAGATACCCTGAAGGGCACTGTAGACCAGGCCCTGGGCGATATGCTGAAAGATAAGGCAGATCCGCTGATTGCCAGCGTAGATACCACCCTTACCAAAGTAAATAACATCCTGAACGATCTTTCCGGCAGCGGCGGAAAAGTAGATGGTGCCCTGGGTGATTTTCAGGCAACTGCCAATGAGCTTAAATATATTGTGGTAGAAAACCGCCGCGATATTAATGCCATTGCCTCCAACCTGAGGCTACTTACAGCTACGCTCAACGATCCCAGAAGCGGCATTGCCCCTTTTATGGTTAAGATGAACCAGCTGGCCGACTCCCTTAACGACCTGCAGCTGCAGCAAACTGTAGCCCAGGCCAATGAAGCCATGCAAAATCTGCAGGCAATTACCCAAAACCTGCAGCAGGGCCAGGGCAGCCTGGGTAAGCTCATGTATGATGATTCGCTCTACACCAACCTGAACCAAAGCAGCGAAAGTCTTAACAGGCTGCTCATGGATGTACAGCAGAACCCGGGCCGCTACATCGATTTGCGCTTTTCACTGATTGGCGGCGGAAGAAAATAATTTCAAACGTTTGTGAATAAGGAGCGGCACCCCCAACAGGTGCCGCTTTTTTATTATATTTGGTGCATCCCAAATAAATATTTTTTCATGCATACCAGTCTTGCCTTCAATAAAAACGAAGACCTCCTCAAGCAAAAGCTCTATCAGCTCAAAACCAGACTTAGTAAAGTAGAAAAAGGCGGCGGCGATAAAAAAATAGCCGCCCAGCACAAAAAAGGAAAACTTACCGCCCGCGAGCGCATTGCCTACCTTACCGACGACGGCTCCCCTTTTCTGGAAGTGGGCGCCCTTGCCGGAGAAGGCATGTACCAGGACGTTGGCGGCTGCCCCGGTGGCGGTGTGGTTGTAGGCATTGGTTATGTAAGCAAGCGCCAGTGCGTTATAGTTGCCAACGATGCTACCGTAAAAGCAGGCGCCTGGTTTCCTATTACAGCAAAAAAGAACATGCGGGCCCAGGAAATTGCCATGGAAAACCGCCTGCCTATCATTTACCTGGTAGACAGCGCCGGGGTATTTCTGCCCATGCAGGATGAGATTTTTCCGGATAAAGAACACTTTGGACGCCAGTTTCGCAACAACGCCCGCATGAGCAGCATGGGCATTGTGCAGATAGCAGCCATCATGGGCTCCTGTGTGGCCGGTGGTGCCTACCTGCCCATTATGAGCGATGAGGCCCTCATTGTAGATGGCACAGGCTCCATCTTTCTGGCCGGCTCCTACCTGGTAAAAGCTGCCATTGGCGAAGATGTAGACAACGAAACGCTGGGCGGCGCCACCACCCATTCCGAGATAAGCGGCGTTACCGATAATAAGTACCCGAACGACGAGGCAGCCCTGGATGCCATTCGCCGCATGATGGACAAGATTGGCCATTTTGATGCCGCCGGCTTTGACCGCATTACCCCTGCCCCACCCACTAAGAAGCCCGAAGAGATCTATGGCATTTTTCCGGACGACCGCTCCAAGCCTTACGATATGCGTGAGATCATTCACCGCCTGGCAGATAATTCTGAATTTGACGAATACAAAGAGCATTATGGCCAGACTATTTTATGCGGCCATGCCCGCATCGATGGCTGGGCAGTGGGCATTGTAGCCAACCAGCGCCAGATTGTAAAGGCTAAAAAGAGCGGCGGCCAGTCTACCGAGATCCAGATGGGTGGGGTAATCTATTCCGACTCTGCCGATAAAGCCGCCCGCTTTATCATGAACTGCAACCAGCGCAAAATACCGCTGGTGTTTCTGCAGGATGTAAGCGGTTTTATGGTAGGCAGCCGTGCAGAGCACGGGGGTATCATTAAAGACGGTGCCAAAATGGTAAACGCCATGGCCAACTCTGTGGTGCCCAAGTTTACCTTTGTACTGGGCAACAGCTATGGTGCCGGCAACTATGCCATGTGCGGCAAAGCCTACGACCCACGCCTTATTTATTCCTGGCCAACTGCCCAGATGGCGGTAATGAGTGGTGCCTCTGCCGCCAAAACCCTGCTGCAAATACGGGTTGCCACTTTAAAAGGGCAGGGCAAGGAAATCAGCAAGGAAGAAGAGCAACAGATCCTGAAAGAAATAGAGGCCAGCTACAACGAACAGCTAAGCCCTTATTATGCAGCGGCACGCTTGTGGGTAGATGGTATCATTGATCCGCTGGAAACCCGAAAAGTTATCAGCATGGGCATAGAAGCGGCGAACCATGCACCCATCACTGAGCGTTACAACGTTGGGGTGATACAAACCTAAAACCTTAACTGCCTGTCAACAGGCACCCTAAATTTTAGTAACTTGCCCTATAAACAGCCGCCCCAGCGCGGCTGATTTTTACTTAAACGCACTGTGTGAAGAAGGAGCAGATGACCGATAGTGAGCTAAAAGCCCTTGTATCGCTGCTGGACGATGAGGACCAGGAGGTACTAAGGCATGTGGAAGAGCGTATAATGGCCCTGGGTGATAATGCAATACCATATTTAGAAAAATATTGGGAAGAAAATTTTAATCCGGTGGTACAACGGCGCCTGGAGGATATGATCCATACGCTGCAGTACGAGCTGCTGAAGAAGCGGCTGGTTGCTTATAAAGATAACGGCGCCCAGGACCTGCTGGAAGGTATGTGGCTGGTAGCAACTTACCAGTACCCCGAGATAAGCCTGCAGAAAATGCGCCAGGACCTGGAGCAGATCTACTACGATGCCTGGCTGGAAATGAAGCCCGACCTGCACCCTTTTGACCAGATTAAACTGCTCAACAGCGTGCTGTTTGGCAAGCTGCGCTTTTCGGCCAATACCCGTAATTTTCACTCGCCTAACAACTCCTTCTTTAACTGCCTGCTGGAGACCAAGAAGGGAAACCCCATTGGCCTGTGCGTCTTATACATGCTGGTAGCCCAAAAGCTGGATATGCCGGTTTGGGGCGTAAATCTGCCCAACCTGTTTATCTGCACCTATAAAGTTAATGATGTGCAGTTTTACATCAATGCTTTTAACCGCGGGCTGATCTTTACCAAGCAGGACATCCAGAACTACATCAGCCACCTGCACCTGGTACCGCAGGACAAGTACTTTGAGCCCTGCGATAACCTCACCATCATTAAGCGGGTAATGCGCAACCTGGCCGGCTCTTACGAGAAAGGCGGCGACCACGAAAAGGTAGAGGAAATACGCATGCTGCTGTACGAAATTTCAGATCCCGGAGATCCTAAATTCTAGAAAAGAGAAAGCCGCCCTGTTTACAGAGCGGCTTTTAATTTATCCCGATAAGTAGCATTCAACAATCATGGTGAATGCATCAGCGACCCGGAGAAAGACTTTATCGTTTTATCCCTATTGCAAAATTCAGGTTGTCTACCTGAGAAGTAACCCTTCCTCCAAACTCTCCCTTACTATCAATAATACCGTTGGTTCGCTCAAAACGAATCTCTGCATAGGCTTTTACCTTGTTAGCAATTTTACGCTCAAGCCCTAATCCTGCCCAGGCGCCAAACTGTTGGTCTTTGAACGGAAAATCCCGGTGAACGTAGTTTTTAGTTTCGGTTTTGGTTACAACCTCAAGCTTTCTCAATACATCCGCCTGCAAATTCAGGGTACTGGCTACCCCAACATTGAAAAAGGGCGTAAACTTCCTTTCAGGAAATCTGTACTGAATGCTCATAGGTATTTTCAACTCTTTAATTGTAAAGGTTACATCATGTCTGTAAGTCTCTGCGGGCCGCTGTTCTTCTATGTAAGCAGCATAAACAGGGTTACAGAACATTGCTCCTACCTGGAAAGAAAGCTTTTCGGACACCCTGGGGAAAACTATTTCTGCCAGGGCACCTGCAGTAATATTATTGCTGGAATATTCTCCTGCTGTCAGCAGCATGTAGGCAAGTTCATCTGAAAAAAAATTGAGCTTCGACACCCTGTAAGCGGCAGAAAGGCCAACATTTACCCTAAACCAGTCCTTGGAAGATTTATAGGCTACATAAGATGGTGAAACACATTTGTTGTAGGTTTCCACCAGCTCAGTTAAGGGTTGCTCCAGCAGCTGCACATGTTCTATTTTCTCCTTCAGTTTTACATTTTCGCAGTCATACATCATATAGGTTAAAAGGCCAATATGACGGTTATACTGCAGCTTGTCCTTATCATATTTATTAAAATCATCTTTTTCCTTGATATACAGCCTGTGCAGTGTAGTATCTCCTTTGGCTATGTAAAAAGATGAGGGATCCTTGTACAAAGAAACAGTTCCCCTTACCAGTACCTCCACAAAGATTGCCTCTTTGCTTTCATTCAGTTTATCCTTGATCTCGATAGACTGATGAAATTTGCCGTTCCTGAATCCATACCCCCTGATATCAGCAGGTCCGTAGGTAGCAGCTTCCTGGGCCGGGTCTTTTTTAAATTCGCAGATCTTCGTACTCTTTTTGCTTTCTCTGTAATTGATAAGGCCTGTAAGCGTATCCCCTGTAAGGGTAAGCATATATCCTTCCCGATAATCGGGCTGTGCATACAGGTTCAGACATAGGAAAATTCCTACTAAGATGAGTAGTGCTTGTTTCATCATTTTAAGCTGAAGATAAAGAGTGCTGTTAACTGCTGTTCCCGGGGTTCCAGAACTATGCAGTGCTGCAAAATACAAAAAAACATCAAAAATTTATCTGATGTTAAGGCACAGCCGGAAATACTTTATTTTGCCTGTGTAATAAATTCAGAGCTTTACAGTAAAGTATGCTAGGAATATCTGCCGCGGCTCCCCAGGCATGATTTTCCAACTCCAGGGAAGCCTGCTCTGCAGCATTACAGTTCTACAAACCAGCATCCCGGGCCGGACCTTGCCAAGCTGGGCCTCACCAGGCTGGGCCTCACCAGGCCGGGCCTGCTGTAGCATGCTTTTGTTGGACTTCAGCCACTGCCCCGGGAAGAGAAAAGAAAAATTCTGAACCTATACTCACCTCGCTGTGCACCTGCAGCTGGCTGCCGTGGAAGGCCAGAAACTCCTGGCAGAGCATCAGCCCCAGGCCGGTTCCTTTTTCACGGGCAGTTCCGGGGGTACTGTAGTTACTTTCTGTATCCAGTACAAAGGGTAATTTTTCCGGCGCAATTCCTATCCCCGTATCGGTAACCCGTACCCAGATGCTCCCCTTCTGCTCCTGCACAATAAGCTTAATGGTACCAAAGCGAGGGGTAAATTTAATGGCATTGCTTAGCAGGTTGCGGATAATAAAATCCAGCATGCCCCTGTCGGCCAGTGCAAGCGAAGCTTTAGGCACGTCCATCACCAGGCTTACCTTTTTATTCTCGGCCATGAGCTGATACAGCTCTACATTCCTCAGAATGGTATCGGTAAGCACAACCGGCTGGGGATTATAAGGCAGTGTTCCCATTTGGGTACGTGACCAGTTGAGCAGGTTATCCAGCAGAAAAGACAGGCTATGCACCGATTCCCTGGTTTTGTCTGAAAGCTTTTCCATTTCTGCTGCCGAAATGCGTGCCGCATGGTTCGTAATCAGGCTGATAAAGGAATCGAGTGTTGCCACCGGTCCCCGCAAATCGTGCGATATCACTGAAAAAAGCTTGTCCTTGATTTTGTTTAGCTGCCGCAGGCCCTCCTGCGACTCCTGCAGCTTATGGATCGTTGCCTGCAGCTCAAGCGTTTTCTCGTGAAGGGCTGCCGTACGCTCCCGTACCTTTTCCTCCAGCCTGGCCTTTTGCTCTTCGGCTTCCTGCTTACGTTCCACTTCTTTTTCGCGCTCAATACGCTCCAGGGTAAGCCGGTGCTCAGCCTCCTGCTGCCGGGCTTTTTTAAGGCGATAGGCCAAACCAAGTGAAAACAGCACTACCTGCGCAATTACCCCCAGCTGCACCACATAGCGAGAAAAAAGGCTGTCCTCGATCAGCCTCATTTCCTTGATGATAAACATATTGGCCCCCAGCACAAACAGCAGGTTTGCCACAATAAAAAATAACGCCGGCGTATAGCCCTGCAGATAGGCATATACCCCCGCTATCAGCATACAAACCAGTACCACAGTACCCAGCACACCGGTTACATCAATGGTTAGCTCATACCAGGCAAATCCCCACCACCAGGCCATTCCTCCAATGATGATGGGAACAAAGCACAGCACAAACAGAAAGTTCAGGAAGCGGTCTAGCCAGGGCAGCAGGTCGCGGGTATGCAGGTAGGTTTTGGTAAACATGATGCGCATCATGTTCGTAAGGGGCACAATCAGGGCAAAGCTGTAGGCATTCCAGAGGGGCTGGTGCCGCCAGATGGTTTGCAGGCTAAAGCCATAGTAGAAGAAGAAGTAAACACCGATGCCCAGAATAGACAATACATACCAGAGGTAGCTAATATCGCGCACCCCAATGTAGAGCAGCAGGTTGTAAAATGCCATTACCAGGATAATGCCAAAAAATAAGCCCTGCAGCAGCAGGCGGCGATCATCATCAACCTTTTGGGCGGCTGCAGTCTTGAGCAGTGGTTTGAATTGCCCGGGTAAGTGCTGCCTGTTTTGGGTATCCAGCTTCAGCAGCGCCTGCACCTCTTCGCCTGCAGCAAGAGAAATGGAGAAAAGCGGCCTGTGGTGGGCGTAGCTGCGCTGCGCTATCGACATAAAAAGGCCGCTACGCTGCAACTCCAGCCCCTCCTCCCGCTGCATGTATAGCTCCATCAGCGCGATGTCTCCTACAGACAGCAGGACTGCTGTAGGTGCATCTGCCCTGTTTTTTATAGTAAAGCTTACCCAGAGGCTACCACCGGCGGCAGGATTATAGCTGGTTTGCCAGCCCTGTTCCGCTAATTGCTGTACCCGCTCCAGCGTCTGCTCATTCAGGGAATCGGGCAGGTAACGAATATGGCCCAGGTAAACTGGCGTTTCTTCTGAAGCAGCAGCAGGCTGGCAGCATAGCAGCAACAGCAGGCCCATACACAGCGCCTGCAGCATTGAAAAAGAAGAATTCTTGCTAAAAATAGCCATGGTCAGCTCCCGACACTTTTTTATTTGAAATAATTTAGGGTTATTTTCCAACAACGGAAAATAGATTTAACCAAAAATGAAGAATGCCAGAATCTACCTTGTAGAAGACGACTACGTAGTTGCCAAAAACCTGTCTTTTCAGCTGGAGAGTCTGGACTACAAAGTAGTGGGCATCTCTGAAACCGGCGAAGAAGGCCTGTTACAGATCCTGAAAGAAAAGCCTGACCTGGTAATTCTGGATATTGACCTGGCCGGTGTGATGAATGGCATTGAAGTAGGCAAAAAGCTCAAGGAGCAGCTGCACATTCCCTTTATTTACATCACGGCACATGCCGATGGTGCCACCATGAGCGAGGCCCTGCCTACCGAACCCTGGGCCTATCTGGCAAAGCCTTTTAATGAAACCACCCTCCGCTCTTCCATAGAGCTGGCACTCTACAAAAGCCATCAGCAAAAGCAGCATACGCCGGAAGATGCCGAGATCAGGGATAAAAAATACACACTCGACGATGCCATTTTTATCAAATCAAAAAACCGGCTGGTAAAAGTGGCCCTGCGCGATATTCTGTTTGTAGAAGCTAACGACATCTACTCCAACGTTTATACCACCGACAACAAATACCTGGTAAACTACACCCTTAAAGCCATTGCCGAAAAATTTCCGGAAAGCACCTTTTTGCGCGTACACCGCTCATACCTGGTAAATCACCAAAAGGTAGAGGCACTGGAATATAACGATCTGATCATACAGGGACATAAGATTCCCATTGGCAAAACCTACCGCGATGAACTTATGCAGTTTTTCGATGTGATGTAATTCCGTTCACCTGCCACACCGCTCCCTTTACCCCAATTATTTTTCCATTGGCATGTTTTATTATGGCAATTGATGTGCTTTCATTAGGTTTATTCTGTACTGCAAACGATTGAGCTAACGTTTGTTCTGCCTGAAAACCCAAACACAGCATAAGCATGAACCTGGCATCACAAGAGTTGATCATAGCGGGATGGACCATCATAGCGCTTTATTTGCTGGTAACGCTCTACTTTGTTATCAAGGGAGCCTCCAGCACAAAAAGCATTGCCGATTATGCCCTGGGCAGCATCAGTTTTTCTCCCTATGCTGTCGGGTTATCGCTGGCGGCATCCATGACCTCTGCCGCTACCTTTATCATCAACCCTGGTTTTGTTGCTTACTATGGCCTTAGTGGTTTTCTGGCCATGGCGCTTATGCTTCCGCTGGGAGCGCTGGTGTCGCTGGTTATTTTTACCAAGGGCTTCAGAAAGGTTGGTACCGTTATCAAGGCCATGACCATGGCGCAGTGGATCGGCGCCCGCTACAACAACAAGAGCTTTGCGCTCTTCTTTGCATTTCTGTCGCTGCTGCTCATCACCTTTGTTGTACTCATCTGCGTGGGCCTTACCAAAGTACTGGCAGCCATGCTCAACACACCAGAGCTTCCTACCCTGGCCGTGATCATTACCGTTATTTTTGGCTATATGATGTTCGGCGGTGCTAACTCCATGGTCTACACCAATATGATCCAGGCCCTGCTGATGATTGTAGTGGCTGTATTGCTGCTGGGCTCAGGACTGGAGCATTTTAAGGAAGGTATAGAGGGATTTATAGGCAAACTGGCTGCCATAGACCCGCAGCTGGCCAAACCCCTGAACCCGCAAAGTCCCCTGTTCCGCGATTTGTTTGAGGTGGTATTCTGCCAGATTGTGGTAGGGATTGCCATTGTATGCCAGCCGCACATCATCACCAAATCGCTGCTGCTGAAGAAAGATGCCGACGTAAACCGTTACCTGGCCACCGGCATCGTGGTAGAGATTCTTTTTTTCTGTGTAGTGGCTGCCGGTTTATATGCCCGCCTGGCCTTCCCTGACCTTCAGGTAAACGGACAGCCCCTGGCTGTAGATGGTGTCATGTCGGCCTATGTGCTGCAGGAGTTTAGCTGGGTAATTGGCCTGGTTGTGCTGATGGGACTTATCGCCGCAGGTATTTCTACCCTGGAGGGCCTTATCCAGTCGCTCTCCACCACCATTACCTCAGATATTTTCAGCAACCTGATGGGCCGCAGGGGAAAGCAGCTAAAGAACGAAGTGGCCGTAAACCGTATAGTGATCTTCCTGCTGGCGCTGATCTCCTTCTTTTTCTCCTGGCAGCAGCTGGTCGCTCCCGATTTAAGTGTGGGCATTTTTGCTCAGAACGGTGTATATGCCTATTTCTCGGCCGCTTTTATACCAGTACTTTTTGGTATCTTCTTTAAGCGGGTGCCTCTGATGGTGCCGGTAGCTGGCGCTGTAGTAGCTGTGGCAGTACATTTTGCCATTTATTACGGACGCCTGACCCCATACATGCAGGAAGCAGTACGCAACCCCGGCGTTGCCGCTGCGCTGGCCATTTGCAGCTCAGTAATCTTTTCCGGAAGCATCTACATTTTATGGCGTGCACGCACCTCTAAAAAACTTAAAACCGTTAAAGCATGACAGCAAGGATATTCCTCTACTGCATACTATTAAGCTGCCTGTCGCTCTCACTACAGGCCCAGCAACAGCAAAAGGTGCTGCGGGTGCTGGATAGTATTGCCATTAGCTATACAGAGGCCGGCAGGGGAAAAGAAACTTTAATCCTGCTACACGGCCTGGGCGGCACCCGCGACCACTGGATGCGCAACCTGCCCGGCCTTAGCCAGCACTACAGGGTACTGGCCCTCGACCTGCCTGGTTATGGTCAGTCGCAGCTACAACAGCTGCCCGAAGAAAACCTGCTGCTGTTCTTCAGCAAGGCAGTAGTAGCCCTTATGGATAGTCTGTCCGTTCAGAAGGCACACCTCGTGGGTCATTCCATGGGTGGTCAGCTGGCGTTGCTGCTGGCACTGGAGCAGCCCCAGCGTGTAAGCAGTCTTGTACTGGCAGCACCTGCCGGTATCGAAACTTTTACCACACAGGAAGCCACCGGCTTAAAGGCTTACGCCGCTGCCAGTTTTCAACAAAAGCAGTCGGAAGAGCAGATTCGCCAGTCCTGGGCCATGAATTTCTCTGCCATGCCTGCCGAAACAGAACCACTCATCCGGGCCCGCCTGGCACTCAACGAATACGACTACTACCCAACCTACGCACAGGTGTTGCAGGCAGGTGTGAGCGGTATGCTGGAGGCGCCGGTAGCCAGCAGGCTGGGGGAGATTAAAATGCCTGCCCTGATCGTGTTTGGTGCAGAAGACAAGCTGATCCCAAACCGCTACCTGCACCCCGGGCTCACCACCGAGGCCATCGCACAGCAGGCACAAACCGTCATACCGGATAGTCAGCTGGTGCTCCTGCCAGCAGCAGGTCATCTGCTGCAGTTCGAACAACCGGAAGCCTTCAACAAGGCACTGCTACAGTTTCTGAAACTCAACTCAACTACAAAAAAATCAACCCCTTAAACGTATCTATTATGAAACACCTTTTCTTCACCTGTTTATTACTCTTCTCCTGCACGCTGCTGCTGGCACAGGAAAGAATCATCAAAGGGAGGGTATCTTCCGCCCTGAACAATGAAGGTTTGCCCGGGGTAAACATCCAGCTTAAAGATACTGGCACCGGTGTGGTTACCAATACCAACGGGTATTACGAAATCGCCGTTCCGGGTCCGGAGGCAGTACTGGTATTCAGCTTTGTAGGCTTTATATCGGAAGAAGTAAAGGTAGGCAACCGCCAGACCCTCGACCTGCGGCTATCTGAAGACCTGGAGCAAATGGGTGAGGTGGTGATCTCCGGTACCCGCCGTGCCGAAAAAATCACTGAAACACCTGCAACCATTGAGGTAATAGGCAAGCAGGAGCTGGAGAACATTCCAACCTTTAATCCTGGCGAGCTGCTGGCCCGCGTAAAAGGGGTAGATTTTGTACGGGCAGGTGTTGTGGGTACCGGTATCAACGTACGGGGTTTTAACAGCAACTTTAACGCTAAAAACCTGCAGGTAACCGACGGCCGTTTCTCTACACTCATCGCCACCGGCCTGCCCATGGGCCCGCTCAATACCGTGATCAAGGAAGATATTGAGCGCATGGAGATTGTATTAGGTCCGAATGCTGCCCTATTTGGTCCTAATGCGCACAACGGCCTGGTAAATACCATCACCAAAGATCCGCGCAGCAGCGCCGGAACCATTGTAAGTGTTGGTGCCGGCAACCAGAGCATGTTTACTGCCCGCGCACGCCATGCCCAGGTACTTAGCGATAAGTTTGCCTTCAAGGTAACTGGTGAGTACACCACTGCCCAGGAATTTGATTTTGCAGATAGTGTGTACATAGGTGCTGTACCCAAAACTGGTGTAGAGGAGTATATGCTGAACAACGATATTAAATTTTTGCGTGGTGAAACAGGCCTTTACTTTACGCCTGTAAGCGGTACCGATATCATTGTACAGGCAGGAGCTTCTAATTCTACCTACCTCTCGCCTACCAATGTGGGCCGCAACCAGATCCGCGACTGGAACATTTACTACCTGCAGGCTAAACTGGTACACAACAACTGGTTTGCTCAGTTCTACCACACCTGGAGCAGCACCGACAGCACTTACTCCATTGACGACCGCACAAAAGCCTATCATGCCCTAAAGGCTGCCAACCCGGAAATGCCTGAGGCGGAACTGCAGAGACGCTCTTTTGGTACCGGCGCCCTTTTCCAGGACAAATCCCGCCGCTTTAATGCCGAGCTGCAGTACAACAACCACATCAACAAGAAATTTTACTACACCTTTGGTGCACAGTGGCAGCGCGATATGGCTAATAGCATGGGCACCTACCTGCTGGATAAAGATGAGAATGATTATATAACCGTTAGCCAGATTGGTGCATATGGCCAGTTCGATTACAATTTTGGCCAGGGCTTCAAAGCCACTGCAGCCTTCCGTGGTGATCAGCATGAGATCTATGGTTTTAACTTCCTGCCAAAATTTGGCCTGGTAAAAAGCGGCGACTGGGGCGGCCTGCGCCTTACTTACGGACAGGGTATTGCAGCACCAACCATCCTGAATATGTATGGCGACCTCTTTAGCGGCCTTATTCTGGGCAATGCAGAAGGTTTCACCATGGCTGATGGCAGAAAAATTGAAAAGCAGAAGGTAGAAAAAATGCAGACCATAGAGCTTGGCTACAAAGGCCAGCCGGTAGGCAAAAAATTCTACCTGGATGCAAATGCCTATTACAACATCTCTGAAAATTTCTTAAGCCCTGCCACTACCCTAGGAGTTGCCACCCATCGTGGAGATCAGCCTATGTCGGAAGTACAGTCTGGCTATGCCGCCTACAACGGCCTCGTGATTTCGTACATCAACTTTGGCAAGTTTAACACCTATGGTTTCGATCTTGGCCTGAATTATGCCCTTACCGAAGCCCTTAGCATGTTTGCCAATTACTCCTACTTTGGCTACAGCATCGACGAAGAAAACCTGGAGAACGACTTTAATAAAGATGGCAAGGTAACCGAGCTGGATCTGCTGGTAAATGCGCCCAACCACAAAGCGGCTGCCGGTCTTAATTATGCAGGCACCCGGGTGTTTGGCTCCCTCTTTAGCCGCTGGGTAGAAAGCTACAACTACTACTCCAGCTACCAGATTGCTTCAGAGACCATTCCAGGTGCAACATACGGTGGTATGCCCATTGTAGAAGATGCCCTTAGTGGCAATGCCTGGAACTATGGTCCGCTGGGTGGTTTTGTTACCTTCGATCTAAGTGCCGGCTACAAGTTCAGCCCTATGTTCCGCCTCTCTGCCCAGGTAACCAACCTCTTTAATACCGAACAGCGTGAGTTTACCGCAGCCCCTCCAACCGGGCGCCTCTTCTCCATGGAACTGCGCGTAGACCTGCCCGCCATCAGAAGAAAATAAATAGGCCAGGCACAGCGGGAGCACAATTCTTATGCACCCGCTGTGCTGAAACCTCATACCTCATACCCCATACCCGATACCTCATTCATGAAACGACTTGAAAATAAAACTGCCCTGATAACCGGGGGAGCCAACGGAATAGGGAAAGTAACAGCCCAGCGCTTTGCCCGGGAAGGTGCCAGTGTTATCATCTGGGACCTGGCAGAAGAAAAGGGACTCGAAACCGCCAACAGCATTGAAGCTGCAGGAGGCAGGGCTCATTTCATGAAAGTAAATACTGCACAGTTTAATGAGGTAGAACAGGCTGCCAGGCAGATCATAGAGCGCTTTGGCCGCATCGATATCCTCATTAACAATGCCGGTATTACCCGCGATGCCTCGCTGAAGAAAATGACGCCGGAACAATGGCAGCAGGTGCTGGATGTAAACCTGACAGGTGTTTTTAACTGCACCAAGGTAATCTCCGAATATATGGTCAGCAACGGCTGGGGGCGCATCATTAGTGCTTCTTCGGTAGTGGGGCTGTACGGCAACTTTGGGCAGACCAATTATGTGGCTACCAAGGCCGGCGTTATTGGCATGACCAAGGTGTGGGCCCGGGAGCTGGGCCGCAAAGGCATAACCGCCAATGCCGTAGCCCCTGGCTTTATTGCTACAGAAATGACGGGGCTTATTCCTGAAGAAGTATTGAAACAGATAGAAGCTAAAATTCCTAGCGGGAAAATGGGCACACCCGATGATATCGCCAGTGCCTATGTATTTCTGGCCTCAGAAGAAGCCCGCTACATAAACGGCGCCGTGCTTAGTGTGGATGGAGGAATGGTTGGTTAATGTGGATTGGTATGCGGCAGGGGGATACCCCTACTACCCCATTTATTAAAATCTTATGAGAAACGCAGTTATTCTTTCTACCGGGGCTTATGCACCGGAAAATATAATTCCCAACACCTATTTTAACGATCTGCTGGGCGAGGATGTGGATACCTGGCTACGCAATAATGTACATATTTATGAGCGCCGCTGGGCAGCAGAAGATGAATCTACGGCAGACCTGGTGCTGAAAGCAGCACACACTGCCCTGGAACGTGCCCGAGTCGAAGCCCGGGAGCTGGACCTCATTATTGTAGCCACCGATACGCCGGAATATGTATCTCCCTCCACAGCCTCTAAAGTACAGTACCTGCTGGGAGCAGAAAATGCCGGCACTTTTGACCTGAATGCCGCCTGCGCCGGCTTTGTAACTGCACTCGATGTAGCCTGCAAATACATTCGCTCCGACGAGCAGTACAAAAAAGTATTAGTGGTAGGTGCGTACGTAATGAGCAAGTACCTGGACAAGCTCGACAAAAAAACTGCCAACCTCTTTGCAGATGGTGCCGGAGCCTTACTTCTGGGTGCTGAAGAAGGGAAAGAGCGCGGCTTTCTGGCCAGCCAGCTCCGCACCCAGGGCCAGTACCACGACTGGATGGGCATTTATGCAGGGGGTACCTACCAGCCTGTTACCGAAGCAGTGGTGGCGCAAAAAGATCATCTGCTGAAATTCGTAAAACGCTTTCCCAGCGAGCTCAACCCAACGGTGTGGAGCGACATGATCCAGCAACTCTGCCAGCGCCTGCATATCACGCCGCAGGAGGTAGACCACTTCTTCTTTACCCAGATCAACATCAACAGCATTTGGGCAACCCTGGAGCTACTGAACCTGCCCCGGGAGCGGGCGCATACCATTATGCACCACTACGGCTACACCGGCTCGGCCTGCATCCCCATGGCACTCGACGAAGCCCTGCAAAAGGGGATTGTTGAAAAGGATAAGCTTGTATTTTTTATTGGTTCCGGCGGCGGACTCTCCTTTGCCAGCGCCGCTTTCAGATTATAATTTAACAGCGCCTGTATGCAGTATCGTAAAGACTGGATTGAGCGATGGGCTACTTATCAGCCCGATAAACTAGCTGTACGGGAACACAGCAGCCAGCGAAGCTTAACCTATGGCCAGCTTCAGGAAAGAGGATTAAAAGCAGCCTCCTTTCTACAACATGAGCTATCCCTGAAGAAGGGCAGCCGGGTAGCCATTCTGGCTGATTTTTGCCTGGAGCACATCCTGCTCTTTGCAGCAGCGCAAAAACTGGGCATAATCCTGGTGCCCCTAAACTACCGCCTTACCGGCCGCGAGCTGGCCTATATGCTGGATAATTGCCAGCCTGAGCTTTTTCTGGCAGATGACCACTACAATGCACTGCTGGAAGGGCACCATATTCTGGAACGGATCCGCCATATCATGACGCCGGCCACTTTTAGCGAAGCAGTAAGCGGACACCTGCCACGGGAGTCTACTCCTGTTGAACTGGAGGAAGATCATCCCCTATTTATTCTCTATACCTCAGGCACTACCGGCTTTCCCAAAGGTGCTCTTTATACCCATGGAATGGCCTTCTGGAACAGCATCAATACTGCCACCAGGCTGGATATTACCTCCCGTGACCATACGCTCATCAGCATGCCGCCTTTCCACACCGGCGGCTGGAATGTTTTCCTCACGCCGTTTCTGCACCATGGTGCTTCTTTTACCCTGATGGCAAAGTTTGAGGCAGAGGAGGTGCTGCGGGTGCTGGAGCAGGAAAATGCTACACTCTACATGGCCGTGCCTACCATGCTGAAGATGATGCAGGAGGCTGAGGCCTTTGAGCAGGTGGCACTGGCGCACATTCGCTACTTTATTGTGGGTGGAGAGGCCCTGCCGCTACCTACTATAGAACGATGGCACCAAAAGGGAATCCTGATCCGTCAGGGCTATGGCCTCACAGAAGTTGGCCCCAATATAACTTCCCTTAACCATCAGGATGCTGCCCGGAAAAGAGGATCCATTGGCAAACCTAACTTTTATGTGGACTATCAGCTGATGGACGACGAAGGCAATCCTGTAGCAGCAGGTGAAGCTGGTGAATTATGGCTGCGGGGCCCCATGGTTACACCGGGCTACTGGCAACATGAGGAAGCAAGCGCTGCAGCAAAGGAGGGCGATTGGTTTAAGACCGGTGATATGGTACTGCAGGATGAGGAAGGTTTTCTGTACGTGGTTGACCGTAAGAAAAATATGTTCATCAGCGGAGGAGAAAACGTTTATCCGGCCGAGGTAGAGAAGTACCTGCAGACTCATTCAGCCATTGAAGAAGTAGCTATTGTAGGCACCCCCGATGACCGCTGGGGCGAGACAGGCAAGGCATTTGTAGCACTGAAGGAGGGCGCTATGCTTAGTGAGCAGGAAATACTGGAGTTTTGCCGCCAGGGACTGGCCAAGTATAAAATACCCAAGTACATCCATTTTGTAGGCGAGCTGCCTAAAACCGATACCGGCAAAATTGCCCGCAGTCTGCTGAAGTAAAAATGCTGATCGAAAATATTTCCTATGCCTTTCCTACCTCATGGGTAAATACAGCAGGTGGTCTCCGCCTGGCCTATACAGAAGTTGGGCAGGGACTCCCCCTGCTGTTTTTGCATGGCCTAGGTAGTAATTTAACAGCCTGGAGTAAAAACCTCCCCTTCTTAAGCCGTCACTACCGCTGCCTGGCCCTCGACCTGCCAGGCTATGGCAAATCTTCCAAAGAAGGTTTTAGTCCCGGTATGGGCTTTTATGCAGATGTGGTGGCGGAATTTCTGGATAGCCTGGCACTGAACGAATGCTTTCTGACTGGCCATTCCATGGGTGGGCAGGTAGCAATTCACACCGCCCTACGGTATCCTCGTCGTGTTAAAAAACTGGCTTTACTTGCCCCTGCCGGCCTTGAAACCTTCAGCACTTCGGAAGCCAGGCAGCTGGAAGAATGGTTTTCAGTAGAAAAGCTGATAAAGGCACCTCGCGCTGTAGTAGCCCAAAATGTAAAGGCCAACTTTCACCATTTCCTCGACGATGCACAGGCATTACTGGAAGACCGCCTCTACTACACCCACTGCAGTGATTACCCCCGCTTTTGCCAAACCCTTTCCGGCTGCGTAACGGCCATGCTGAATGAGCCTGTATCCACCTTACTCCCAGAATTGCAGATGCCGGTTCTGCTGCTTTTTGGCCTGCAGGACCGCTATATCCCCAGCCCTCTGCTGCACCCACAGCTTTCTCTGGAAAGCCTGGTACAGGCAGCCTCCACCCTCATACCCCAGGCACAGCCTGAGCTGATTAACAACTGCGGCCATTTTATTCAATGGGAGCAGGCCGGCAGGGTAAATAAACTGCTCCATAAGTTTTACCAGGAGCAAGCACATTAGCCTCCAGTTTAGAGAGTGCCTGGCTACACATGCAAAAAGCCACCTCAACAGAGATGGCTTTCTATATCTATCGTTTATACCCGCTTGCTGAGCGGTAAGATTCAAGGCGTTTTAATCATACAACCCACCGGGCGCTTGCTTCTCACCACGGCTGTCTTACCACTTAGAGCACCTTCGATGGCCTGCTGCAGGTAAGGCTGGCTTACATCTTCAGCCACCTGGGGATTATCGTCAATGGCACCGGCATAGTAAACGGTGAAGTTACCATTGCGGGGCGTGAGCACATACACTTCAGGCGTTTTACTGGCACCATATTTTTTGGCTGTTGCCTGCTTCTTGTCTGAAAGGTACGGCAAACCATTGCCCCAGCTCTCTGCTTTTTGCTTCATGGCCTGCTCAGACTCTTCCTTGTTCTGCTGGGCATCGTTAGGGTTGATTAATACGAAAGCAACGCCCCTGTCTCTGTACTGCCCCACCAGCTGATTAATACGGCTTTCATACAACCGTGAGTAAGGGCAGTAGTTAGAGGTAAACACCAACACTACTGCTTTCTGACTTTTAAAATCAGCCAGTGATATAGCTCTTCCGCTAACAGCATCGGTCAGGCTAAAATCCGGCGCAGTGGCTCCGGGAGCTGCCCCACTTTGCGCATAAGCGCCAATCGCCAATCCCACTCCTAACACAGTCATTATCAATAGCTTTTTCATATCTACACTCGTTGTTATCTATTATATGACAAAATCTGTACCAGCTTTACGAATCTGTACCGCTTAGGCTACCACACACATTAACAGGTCATTATACCACTGATAATGGAGTTCATAGGGCCTGCCATACAGCAGGGCATGCAACCTGTCTGTACCATTTACCGGCGCAACCTCCATATCGCGGGCAAATATAAGCCCGGGCTGCCCGTTGAGCTTATAGAGTGCTTCCTTGGCAGCCCACCAGAGGCAGAGCTGCTCCAGGTTATCGCCAACAAGATTCTGCTCCCGCTCTGAAAGAAACTTGTGCTTAATACGCAGTAGTTGTGGGCGGGGTTTTTCAATATCCAGGCCTACGGGCTTTAGCGGGTGCACCGCCGCTGCCGCAAATGGATAGGCATGCGATAGTGAAATGTGCAGGGAAGCCGGCTGCAAAAACGGCCGGCCAAAAGGGTTCTTTTGCAGGCAGGATGCACCAGCATCAGGCAAGAGTGCCTGCAATGCCAGCCTGCACCCCAGCCACTCCAGCCGGCGCTGCTCCACCCGTATGGTTTGCAGCTCCTGAAGCGGAAAACATAAGGGGTTAAGTTGCTGTTGGAGTTGATGTTCCGGCTCCTCCAGCTGCCAGAGTGCCCAACTACCGCCGTCCGTTAAATTACCAGTCTGGAATAGGGGCATGGTTTAGGTTTACGGACAAATATCGTTAATTTACACCACAATTGTAAAACTACAGCATGCCCCGCCTAGCCGTACAAAAGCAGCACACCTTTAGTGGCCACCGTGACTGCCTCTATACCCTGGCCCCTACCGGCACTGGAGAATCTTTTTTTTCTGCCGGTGCCGACGGACTGGTGGTGCAGTGGCAGCTGGCAAACCCCGACCAGGGACAGCTACTGGCCAAGGCAGAGGCTTCTATTTACGCCATGGCCTACGAGCAGGAGCAGGACTGGCTTTTTTTCGGGCAGAACTACGATGGTATCAGACTGATAGAAATCAACAGCAAAAAAAACCTGAGCTCCCTGCAAATAACCAAAGCAGCTATTTTTAGCCTGGAGGCCTGGGGCGGAAAAATATTTGCAGGTACCGGCAGCGGCCATCTGGTGGTGCTGCAGCAAAATCCGCTGCGGGTACTGCATGAAATACAGCTTTCAGAAAAAAGCCTTAGGGCCATTGCCCTACATGCCGGCTGGCAGGAACTGGCACTCGGCTACAGCGATGGCAAAATCCGCATACTGGATTTAAATACCCTTGCCTTAAAACATGAAATAGACGCACACCAAAATTCTGTTTTTACCGTACAATATTCGCCGGATGGCCGTTACCTACTCAGTGGCAGTCGCGATGCACATATCAAAGCCTGGTCGGTAGCCGACCGTTACGAGCTGGCCGAAAGCATTGTGGGGCATATGTACACCATTAACCACCTTAGCTACAGCCCCGATGGCAATTTATTTGCCAGCTGCAGCATGGATAAATCCGTAAAGGTATGGGATGCAAAGGCCTTTAAACTGCTGAAGGTAATTGACAAGGTACGCCATGCCGGCCACGGCACCTCCGTTAACCGGCTGCTGTGGTTAAACAATGATACACTGGCATCTGCCAGCGACGACAGGACAATATCAATCTGGAACATAGAGCATCAAGAGGCAATATGAAAATTACACCACTGGAAATACGCCAGAAGAGCTTTGAGCGCAACTTTAGAGGATACGACAAAGAAGAAGTAGACGCATTTTTAACCACCCTCTCGCAGGAGTGGGAGCGCGTGGTAGAAGAGCACAAAGAGCTACGCTACAAGCTCGAAATGGCCGATAAAGAAGTTAGCAAGCTACGGGATGTAGAATCTTCTCTTTTCAAAACCCTGAAAACAGCAGAAGACACCGGCAACAGCATGGTGGAGCAGGCTACAAAAAAAGCCGAGCTACACATGCGCGAAGCTGAGCTGAAAGCTGAAACCATCTTAAATGATGCACGCGCCCGTGCCCGTGAAATTCAGGACAGGGCTGATGAAAGATCAGAAAAAATTCTGCAGGCCATGGAAAAACGCGTGAAGGAAATGGAGCA
The DNA here is from genome assembly GCA_000597885.1 of Flammeovirgaceae bacterium 311. Taxonomy (NCBI): domain Bacteria; kingdom Pseudomonadati; phylum Bacteroidota; class Cytophagia; order Cytophagales; family Flammeovirgaceae; species Flammeovirgaceae bacterium 311. Next base: position 4,355,220 of record CP004371.1, on the reverse strand, counting down.
TCACTACCGCATGCTGGAGAGCCACCGCGATAACCTGCTGAGTGATTTACTGGTGCTGGCCAATAACACCCTTGAACGTGTGGAACAGGCCGAAAAGAAAGTTCAGAAGCATGATGTAAGCGGGCTGGTAAATGCTGCAGAGCAGGCCGTGCGCGAGCGCCGCTACCACCAGGAATCTGCAGAAGCGGAAAATGAAGCAACTATTTTCGGCGACGATGAAGAGAATGGTGTAGAAGAATTAAGAATGAGTGGAGAGGAGCAGGAAAGCAGTGAAAAAAAAGATAATTCTTCTTTTTTCGACACCATCTAAACCACTGTTATGGGAAAAGTAGCGTTGGAGGGCATGGAGTTTTTTGCTTATCATGGGTATTATGATGAAGAGCAAAAGATGGGCAATAAGTACTCAGTAGATGTTGCAGTAGAAACCGACCTAACCTCTGCCGCCCAGCACGATGCCCTGGCAGAAACAGTCAATTACGAGCTACTATACAAGATCATTGCCCAGGTCATGAGCAGGCCCAGCCGTTTGCTGGAAACCCTGAACCTGCAGATTATTCGTGAGGTATTCAATCGCTTTCCGCAGGCAGAACGGGTAGAAGTGAACATATCAAAGTTCAACCCCCCGATTGGCGGTGTTTGCCGTGAAGCTAAAGTAATCATGAGCAAAAGGCGGGAAGAGGTTTAGCAGCAGGGGTTGAGAAACAGAACCAGAGAAATTTTAAAAGAGGCTTTAGGCCTCTTTTTTTTGTACTACTTCGCCTCTTCGCTCTGCTCCTCTTTCGAGGGGTTGGTGAATAAAAACCCTCTTGCGTCGGAGCCCTCGTAAAAATCTACCTGCAGGCCCAGCAGGTACATGGTATGGCGCTTTTCTACCAGCACCGGCACCCCGTGTACCTCATACTGCAGATCACCTTCCTTGGGCTTATCAAAGCCTAATATATAAGATACACCTCCACAGCCGCCGCCTTTTACGCCCACCCGCAGGCCATAGCCTTCAGGGATATTTTTGTTTTCTATGATATGCTTTACCTCGGCTACTGCTTTGGGCGTCAATTCTACGGGCTGTAACATAGTGCTATGGTATAGATAGAGTCAGGCAGGCTGCTTTAAAAAACAAAGATATGGCAGCCTGATAATATTAACATCAGTAGTGGGGTAGTTGATTCCGGGAAATTAAATTTCTCCTGCCGGGAGAACGCTGCGCCAGGAAAAATCAGCAAGCAGTGTATACCACTGGCTCCGCACAATTTAAGTAACAGCACATTTTTTTAGAAAGGCCTGCCCCTGCTACAGTATTTTATTTACTTTAGTGCAGCAACAAAGCCTTAAGGCGTTTGAGAAAATACACTATGGAAGTTTTGGCTGATTTATTGAAGATTATTGTTCCTGCCGTATTGGTGCTGTATGCCATGTACCTGATGGTTAAATCCTTTCTGGAAAGAGAATTTCAGCAAAAAGCACTTGAGGTAAAGTCCCGGGACAGGGAGGTGCTGCTGCCCATCAGGCTGCAGGCATTTGAGCGTATAGTACTTTTTCTGGAACGCATTACCCCCAATAACCTGCTGCTGCGCCTTAGCGACAGCCGCTACTCGGCCCGTGAGTTTCAGCAGGTGCTCGTGCATGAGGTTCGGGAGGAATACAACCATAACCTTTCGCAGCAGGTGTATATGAGCGAAGAAAGCTGGGCATCGGTACGGGCTGCCATGGAAGAGGTAATTGCCCTGATTAACCAGGCAACAGATGAACTCCCCGATGAGGCCCGCAGCATTGACCTTAGCCGTACGGTTTTGCAAAAAGCCATAGACCATCAAAAAGACCCTACCGGTCAGGCCCTGTACCGTATTAAACAGGAAATACGCACTATTTTTTAAATAGATGCACCTGCACCTGAAACCAAATTGTAGGCAGCGGGTTACATATTTTTAGAGCTAACTATTCAACATGAGAAACAGCGACGATACTTTTTTACAAAAAGCCATCAGGCTTATGCAAGGTTCCTCTGACGAGGCAGAAGGAATTGCCAAGGATTCAGGCAAGCTGGACAAGCTGGTGAACAAGTCCCGCAGAAAAATGAGCAACGTTAAGGACAGAAAGCCTAACATCCTGAATTTTTTCAACCAGCTGATCGTTTTTCAGCGCCTGCTTAGGGCTTACTCCAGAAAAGAATATCCGCACCTGCCCTGGAAGTCTCTCTTAACCATTGTTGGCGCCATATTATATTTTATCAATCCATTAGATCTTATCCCTGATTTCATTCCGGGTATTGGGCTGATCGATGACATTGCCGTACTGGGCTGGGCCTACAAAACCCTGGATTCCGATGTACAGCGTTTTCAGGAATGGGAATACGAAAGCAGGGTAGCCTTAAAACAATAGTGAACGTACCATCACCCACCGAAACCTTTGGACAGCGTTCGGCGCTGATTGCCGGCGCAACCGGTCTGGTTGGCTGGCACCTGCTTAACATGCTCTTAAGCGACCCCTACTACGACCGGATATATGTGCTGACGCGCAGAAAACTAACGATGGAGCACCCTAAGCTCGATCAGCTGGTCATTGATTTTGATACCCTTGCCGACCGCAACCTGATACCGGAAGTACAGGATGTGTACTGCTGCCTGGGCACGACCATGAAAAAAGCCGGTTCTAAGGAAGCTTTTCGTAAAGTAGATTTCACCTACCCTTACGAGCTGGCCAAACTGGCTGCAGAAAATGGTGCCCATCAGTTCCTGCTCGTTTCTGCCATGGGTGCCAATAAAAGCAGTTTGTTCTTCTACAACCGGGTTAAAGGAGATGTGGAAGAGGCTATTTGCAAAATCAGCCAGTTCAGAAGCATTCATGTATTCAGGCCTTCGCTGCTGCTGGGCCAACGGCAGGAGGATCGAAAAGGAGAAGAATTTGCGCAAAAAATTACCAGGTTTATTCGTCCGCTGATGATAGGTCCTTTCCGCAAGTACCGGCCCATTCAGGGGCATGTTGTGGCAGAAGGCATGCTGGCTGCCGCCAAGTCAGATCAGCGTGGTGTGATGCTTCACCCTTCAGAAGAAATAAAAAAGCTGGGACAAAAACGACTATCTGCGTAGGTTTGCTCCTATGATAGCTGTACTACAACGCGTTTCTGAAGCCTCCTGCACCATTGAGGGAACTGTAAAAAGCAAAATCGGGGCCGGTTTACTGGTGCTGCTGGGTATTGAAGATGCCGATACGACCGAAGACCTCCAGTGGCTTAGCAAGAAGATTGTAAACCTGCGCATATTTAACGATGAAGCTGGTGTGATGAACAGGAGCCTGCTGGAAGAGGGCGGTGAATTGCTCCTCATCAGTCAGTTTACGCTGCATGCCAGCACAAAAAAAGGGAACCGCCCCAGCTATATAAAAGCGGCCAAACCTCCGGTAGCCATTCCGCTTTACCAGGCAGCCATTCGGCAATTAGAAGCTGATTTAGGAAAAGTTGTTGCCACCGGCGAATTTGGTGCAGACATGAAAATAGGCCTGATCAACGACGGGCCCGTTACCATCATCATCGATACAAAGGATAAGAAGTAAAATACTTGGAACTCGGGTCTGCTTTTACTACAGAAGGGCAAGGTATTTGCGCCTCATCCAGGGATTGTTTTACCAAACATAATGTCCATGAAGTTTTTTTTGCCCATAGCGCTTTTCTTATTGATGGCTGTTGGCTGTACCCCTTCTGTAAACACACTTCCCCCCGACCCCACGCGCACCCCTACACAGGAAACCAGCCTGTGGTTGCCGCCCAATCTTGAAATTATCAGGCTAAATTACGATGCAGAAATGTACACCAGAATATCCGGCGGCGATACGTGGATGGAAGGTAATGAAGGACGGGCCTTTGTGATTGCGCATGCACGGCATAAAAAAACAGGCATTCACTACCTGCTGGTTTACGAAGATATTCTCCGCAACTCCCGCCCCAGCCAGATCATCAGGTTTGAACCAAACGAGCAGGATCTTTAATACTGTATTACCTCCTGCTTGATAAATATCACTTTTAAGCCTTATGTGCCTGCCGTTGTAAATCATACTGGGGTTTATGTTTCAATTCTGTAGTGGCTTGCAAATACAGGCTGCAGACAATACCTTGTATTTATGACGATCAAAGAAGCACAGGAACAAGTAGATGCGTGGATCAAAACCACCGGCGTTCGTTATTTTAACGAACTTACCAACACAGCCATTCTGATGGAAGAAGTGGGCGAGCTGGCCCGCCTGATGGCCCGCACCTATGGCGAACAAAGTTTTAAGGAAAGCGATAAAGACCGCGATTTGGGCGATGAGATGGCCGATGTGCTCTGGGTACTCATGTGCCTGGCTAACCAAACCGGCGTTGACCTTACCGAGGCCCTGCAGAATAATATAGAGAAAAAAAATCGTAGGGACAGCGAGCGTCACAAGAACAACGAAAAGCTGAAGTAAAAGCTCAATATCAAACGTTATCGTAATTTTCATCAAATCAGTAGTTAACAGAATATTATTAAGTAAATAGCTCCAACAGCTATAACGATATATTGCGATATTAAGAAGGGGTCTATTTTTTATAAATCCTCAAACGTTACTGGCCCAAATCTGCTTCTGCTCCAGCTGTTATCAGTCGCTGAATTAATCTCTATCTTTGCCGGTTCATTTCAAGAATCAGGAATTTATAGAGCACTAATTGTGAAGTATACTTTATTTGACAAAACCCAGGGCACACTTAAAGACGAGATCTTTTCAGGCTTAACCGTAGCCCTTGCCCTTGTACCAGAGGCAGTTGCCTTTGCCTTTGTGGCTGGTGTTTCGCCAGTAGTAGGTTTATATGGTGCTTTTATGATGGGCCTTATTACCTCCCTCTTTGGTGGCCGTCCAGGCATGATCTCCGGTGCTACAGGCGCCATGGCTGTGGTAATGGTGAGCCTGATCAGCGAAGGCAACCAGCTGGGCGAAGGCATGGGGCTGCAGTTTTTGTTTGCCACCCTTTTGCTCACAGGTATTTTACAGGCCGCCGCCGGCCTGTTTAAAATGGGTAAGTTTATCCGGATGGTACCCCATCCCGTAATGATGGGCTTCGTAAATGGTCTTGCCATTGTAATTTTCCTTTCACAGCTGGGGATGTTTAAATCCGGGGGTGAGTGGTTAAGTGGCACTGTGCTTTACTACATGCTGGCCCTGGTGGCGCTTACCATGGGCATTATGTATTTTCTGCCTAAGCTTACAACCAAAGTACCGGCTGCATTAACCGCCATTATTGTGGTTTCACTTATTGCCATCTTTGGCGGTTTTGAAACGGCCACTGTAAAAAGCTTTATTCTGGAAAGAGGCGGCACCGGCATCAGCGCAGGTTTGCCAAGCTTTGCTGTACCCAGCATTCCTTTAACCCTGGATACGCTGTTGTTTATCCTGCCCTATGCGGCAATTTTGGCCGCCATTGGCCTGATTGAATCCCTGATGACGCTTAACCTGATCGACGAAATAACTGAAACCCGCGGCAGCGGCAACCAGGAAAGCTTAGCACAGGGTGCCGCCAACATTGTAAATGGTTTCTTTGGTGGTATGGGTGGTTGTGCCATGATTGGCCAGAGTATAATCAACATTAAAGGTGGAGCCCGCAACAGGCTTTCTGGTGTAGTAGCCTCACTTGCCTTACTTGCTTTTATTCTTTTTGGTGCCGAGTATATTGAAATGGTACCCATCGCCGCACTGGTGGGCGTTATGTTTATGGTTGTGATTGGCACCTTCTCCTGGGGCACCTTCAATGTATGGAATAAAATACCAGCCACCGACACCCTTGTAATTGTACTGGTAACAGGATTAACCGTTATTTTCGATTTGGCAATTGCCGTAGTAGCCGGTGTTATTGTATCGGCACTGGTATTTGCCTGGGAAAATGCACTACGCATCAGGGCACGTAAGTACGTAGATGAGAAGGGCATTAAGCATTACGAGATTTACGGACCGCTCTTCTTTGGGTCTACTACCCTGTTTATGACCAAATTTGATGTTGCCAATGACCCGGATGAAGTAGTCATTGACTTTAAAGAATCTCGCATTGCAGATCAGTCGGCCATTGAAGCTATTAATAAGCTGGATGAAAAGTACCTGCGTGCGGGTAAAACCCTGCACCTGCGCCACCTTAGCGCCGATTGTGTGCGGCTTGTGAAGCGTGCAGAGAAGATCTGCGAAGTAAACGTACTGGAAGACCCTAACTACTTTGTAGCCATAGATACATACAAAGCAAGCGATAAAGCAAAAGAACGTGCAGCTGCTGCCGCCTCCGGCGAGCTGGCCTTCAAGCATTAATCAGGAATTTTGATAGAACAAAAAGCCATGTAGTATTAAGCTGCATGGCTTTTTTATTTTTAGGATAATATTATATTGGCTTAAAACAGCACCTCATGAAGCTCGGCAAATCGTTCTGGATCAAGTTAGGCATAGAATCCATGCTCATCGTTTTTAGTGTGTTACTGGCTTTGGCTCTTAACGAGTACAGAGCTGCCAGTAAAGAGGATGAAAGAACCCGGCAGTCGATGGTTAGCATTCGGCAGGAGCTTCTGGAAAACAAAAAAATCATCCAGCAATGGCAGCAAATTCACCAAGAGGCTTTGACCAACATTGAAGCTTACAGGAACCGAGCTGCTCCACAGGACAGCCTGGTGGTAAACCATCGTTTTCAGTTCGAGAAGATTTTTGAGGGAACGCTCATACCCAATATTGTACGCAGCACCGCCTGGGAAACGGCCAAAAGCACAGGGATACTTCATAATTTTGATCTCCAGCTCGCCAACTCCCTTTCAGATATTTATGATATGCAGCGAATTGGTGTTGCAAATTCTGCAGATAACTTGATTGCACTGATCTTTGAGCGACCCACCCATGAACAGGAACGGGTTGGCCAAACGCTTATGCTTTTTCAGCTCACTATAACTGAACTTGTAGGGCAGGAATCGTACCTGATTCTGGCCTATGATGATGTTATAAAGAAACTGGATGGTGAACTGGAGGATTAAAAAAAGCCGCCTATAACCGGCTAGCTAAACTTAGCGTACAACGTCTCTCAACATTACCAGTTCTTCGCCTTTCAGCATTGGAATAACGTCATAAACATCCGTCTCCAGCGAGAAGCGAATATCATCTTCCACCCCAAACTTGCTTAGCCTGCGGGCATGAGATGCCTGCATGAGGTAATCGAACAACTGGTCCTTTACCGTTTCATACAGCGTCATAGCGGCCAGCGGCGAATCGCAGCAGGGTTCGTGGGTATCTCTAAGCATACTTACCAGCGCACCGGCAAACAGCGTATCTTCCATATTAACCTTGCCTTTCCAGCCGGCACACAACAGCACCACATCTTCGGGCTGCTGGCGCAGGTAACCTGCCAGGGCAGAGAGGTTCAGGAAAGCACCGATAAGCACCTGTTTGGCAAAGGGTGCAGAGCGGGTTATAGCCAGCGTACCATTGGTTGTGGTAACAGCCACTTTTTTTCCGGCGTAGGCACTCTCCAGGTAGGCCCGGGGCGAATTACCAAGATCAAAACCAGCTACCTGCTCACCTCCCCTTTCGGCTGCCGTCAGGTAACCCCGCTTGCCCAGCTGCTGGCACTCATCCAGGGTGGCAACCGGCCTAATACTCTCTACCCCTTCTGCCAGTGCTGTTACCATGCAGGAGGTGGCGCGTAATATATCAATTACCACCACGATCTGCCCTTTCAAATCATACAGATTGATCAGCTCCGGGGTTAAACAAACATCTATTTGTCGATTCATATTGAGTAGGTATGGGAAATGTGGTGTCGGGTATGAGGTGTCAGGTAACAGGTATCAGGACTTGACTCAATACCCAATCTACTACGCTGCTTATCTGATACTTTATTACAAGTTTAAACGAGTCAAATCAGTTTTGGTAAAAAGGCAGCTTCACAACTTCTGCCTTTATACGGCGGCCACGTATATCTACAAAAATTTCTGTTCCGGGCTGCGAATATTCTTTTTTCAGATAGCCCATGCCGATGCCCTGGCTAAGCGAGGGCGACATGGTACCGCTGGTTACTACACCAATCTTGTTGCCATCGGCATCTACCAACTCATAGCCCTGGCGCGGAATGCCACGGTCTATCATTTTAAAGCCGCTTAGCTGGCGCTCCACACCACTTTCTTTCTGCTTACGCAGGTTTTCAGCATTATTGAACTCCTTGCTAAACTTGGTGATCCAGCCTAAGCGCGCCTCCAGCGGCGAGGTGGTATCATCAATATCATTGCCATACAGGCAATAGCCCATCTCCAGGCGCAGCGTATCGCGAGCACCTAAACCTATTGGCTTTATGTTGTAAGGCTGGCCTGCCTCAAATATCCTATCCCATACCTGCCCGGCAGTCTGATTGGGCACATACAGCTCAAATCCGCCAGATCCGGTATAGCCTGTGCCGGAAATAATCACATCCGGAACACCAGCAAATTCTCCCTTTACGAAATGATAGAAAGGGATATCGGCCAGCTTTACGGGCGTTAGCGACTGCAGGGCTTCTATGGCCTTTGGCCCCTGTACGGCAAAGAGAGAAAGGTTATCGGATATATTCTCCAGCATTACATCGCCCTTGGCATACTGGCTGATCCAGTTCCAGTCTTTTTCAATATTAGAGGCATTCACCACCAGCATAAACTCTTCGTCGGCCAGCTTGTAAACGATCAGGTCGTCTACAATACCCCCTTCCAGGTTGGTCATGCAGCTGTACTGTGCCTGGCCAATTTTTAATTTACTGATGTCGTTTGTAGTAACCAGCTGAATGAGCAGTGCTGCCTCAGAACCACGCACCATGAACTCACCCATATGCGATACATCGAATACTCCCACTCCTTCGCGCACTGTTTTGTGCTCTTCAATATCGGAAGAGTAACGCACAGGCATGTTATAACCTGCAAAAGGTACCATTTTGGCACCCAGAGCCACATGTTTATCGTGTAAAGCAGTTTTTTTCAGTTCCATCAGCAGTATATTATAATCTTTGCAAAGCTAACCATTTCTGGCAAATGGCGATAGCTTCAGGAGAGGTTAGAAAGGAGAAGATAGAGAATAGATGTTGCAAAATGGACGATAAACGATAAATGATAGACGATAGATTCCAGACTTAGCAGGAGCTTCTAGATTGTATTGGCATAGACGACTGGCTGTAAAAGGCGCTGGGAGTTTTCTTTCCACAGAACCATGCTTTATTAACAATCCGGGAGAGTTGTAAAAGAAAAAATCAAAAAAAATACTGAGGCGCTGAAAACGTTTGAACATCCATTACAAGCCGATCCTGCATCTTTAGCAGATTCCACAGCCGGCTCCTGCCAAATTCTTTAGATCCATTCCTGCATCTAACATATAAAAAATTCTGTATTTTTGCCGAATGAAAGAATGGATGAGTCAATGGGGCAGGCAACCCCTTGTTATTGCAGGTCCCTGCAGCGCCGAAACTTATGATCAATTGTACGCCACAGCCAAGGCGGTACGCGATCAGGGTATAAAACTGGTACGTGCCGGTGTTTGGAAACCCCGCACCCGCCCTAACAATTTTGAAGGCGTTGGCGAAGAAGCTTTGTTCTGGATGGACGATATTCGCAAAGAGCTGGATGTAGCCTTTGCCATTGAAGTAGGCAACCCTCAGCACGTAGAACTGGCCCTTAAGCACGATATTGAGGTGCTGTGGATTGGTGCCCGCTCTACCGTAAATCCTTTTACCGTTCAGGAAATTGCAGAAGCATTAACAGGTACAGATAAGCCAATACTGGTAAAAAACCCTATCAACCCTGAGCTGGCCCTTTGGTTTGGCGCCCTGGAGCGCCTGGCAAACCGCAACATTAAAAACCTGGGGGCCATTCACCGCGGCTTTAGCTTCTTTGGCGAAAGCCGTTACCGCAACGTGCCCGCCTGGCATATGGCCATTGAGCTGAAGCGCGAAATGCCAGACCTGCCACTCATCTGTGATCCCAGCCATATTTCGGGCGACAGGAACATGATCCAGGAAATCTCCCAGGTAGCCCTGGACCTGAACTACGACGGCCTGATTATAGAAACGCACCCCGATCCGGTAAATGCCTGGAGTGACGCCAAACAGCAGGTGAACCCTGCCATGCTGCACGATATTTTAAGAAGCCTGCGTTACCCCGAAGCGGCCAGCGAACACCCTGAATTCCGCAATAAGCTGGAGGAGATTCGCCATGGTATTGATACGGCCGATCGTGAAATTCTGGAAGCACTACACCGCCGCATGCAGCTGGTAGACCAGATTGGTGAGTACAAGCGTGCGCACAACCTGGCCGTACTGGACCTGGAACGCTGGCAGGAGATTCTGGAAAGCCGCCAGAAATGGGGCAAACACCTGAACCTGAAAAAATCGTTTATTCGTGATTTGTATATGCTGATCCACCAGGGATCCATTCGCAGACAAACCAAGATTATGAACAAAGACTAATGGCCATACCCAAAAATGTACTGATAGAGCCAATTGGGCATGTACTGGAACAAACCCTGCAAAATACCTCATTCAGCAAGCTTGTTGTACTTACTGATGAGAATACTGCAGCCCACTGTTATCCGCTCATCAGTAAAATTTTACCAGCCGGGCACCTGCACATTAGTGTGCCTGCCGGCGAGGAGTATAAAACGCTTCAAACCTGCATCAGCATCTGGAGTGAAATGACCAGCGCCGGCCTTGACAGGCAGGCGCTGGTTGTTAACCTGGGTGGAGGCGTTATTACAGACATGGGCGGTTTTTGTGCAGCTACCTATAAGCGCGGTATTCGTTTTATCAACATTCCCACCACCCTGCTCTCCCAGGTAGATGCCAGCGTAGGCGGCAAGCTGGGCGTAGATTTTGAGGGCTACAAAAATCATATTGGCCTGTTTGGCGAGCCAGAGGCTGTTCTCGTAGATCCTGTTTTTCTGAACACCCTGCCACAGCGCGAGCTACGTTCCGGCTATGCAGAGGTAGTGAAACATGCCCTGATTGCCGATGTTAAGCACTGGCATAAGCTCATGGAGCAGGAGCGCTGGCAGGAGCTTGACTGGCACAGCATCATCAGCCACAGCATTGCTGTTAAAGGCAAAGTGGTGGCACAGGACCCTACCGAAAAAGGGCTTCGCAAAATCCTGAACTTTGGCCACACCCTGGGGCATGCTCTTGAAAGTTACCGGCTGGAGGGTTCAAAGGCACAGCAGCTTCTGCACGGTGAGGCTATTGCCGCCGGTATGTTATGCGAGGCATGGCTATCGACCAAAAAGAGCGGTCTTCCGGAAAAAGATTTAAATAAAATTGCCCGCTACCTCAGTACCGTATGGCCGCAGCCAATGGCAAAGCTTGAGGATATTCCGCCAATCCTGACAAGACTGGAGCAGGATAAGAAAAATGAAGGAAGGCAGGTGCTTTTCAGCTTATTGAAGGCACCGGGAGAATCGGTATATAATGTTGCTGTTCAGCAGGCAGAGGCGCGACAGGCCCTGGAGTGGTACATAAAAAAAGGCTGGCAATAGTACCAGCCCTGATTTATTTAAGCATTATCATCTACTTTTTCCTGCGCCTGTGCGCTAAGCTTTTCAGCCTCTTCTATTGCGTTATTCGCTAAATCACGAATTTTAGCATAGGATTGCTCCCATTGATCTTCCAGGTCGCTGAGCAGATCATCTGCCTGACGAGAAAGTTTTTCGCGGGTTACATCACCTTTGTCTGGAGCCATTAAAAGACCAATTGCTGCACCAGCAGCTGCACCGGCCAAAAAGGCCATAAATTTTCCTGAGTTGCCCATAGGAGATTTGAGGTTTAGAATAAAAAAATTGTATTAACTGATGTAAAATTGAAGTAGATCTTGATTCAACTTTAGAATACGCTCAATTTTAAGAAATTGTTTTGAATTTTAACAGGAAAATGATTAATCATGTCCCCAGCTTCCATATCCATTTATCCTAAGGAAACACTGCCACCGGTAAGCATACAACTTCCTGCCTCTAAAAGCGAAAGTAACCGGGCCCTTATCATACAGGCCCTTTGCCAGCCCCGGCCTACACTGCACAACCTTTCCGAAGCACGCGATACCCAAACCATGCTGCGCCTGCTAAACAGCGGAGAGCATGAACTAAACGTGCTGGATGCCGGCACCACCATGCGCTTTCTGGCTGCTTACTGCGCCGCCAGCGGACGGGAAGCCCTGTTAACCGGCACCCCCCGCATGCTGGAACGCCCCATTGGCCCACTGGTAAATGCCCTGCAGCAGCTGGGTGCTCCTATTCACTATGCGGTTAAAGAAGGATATCCACCACTGAGAGTAGAAAAAAATTTCCAGCAGCAAACGGAGCGTCTAAGTATTCGCAGCGACATCAGCAGCCAGTTTATTTCTGCACTGCTCATGATTGCCCCCACCCTGCCCAAAGGCCTGAAGCTGGAGCTGGTAGGAGCCATCAGCAGCCGCCCCTACATCCAGATGACCCTCGACCTGATGGAACACTTCGGTGCCCGCTGCCAGTGGGAAGGCAACACCATTGAAATAGCGCCCGGCGGTTACACGCCAAATGAATACAGCATTGAAGGCGACTGGTCTGGTGCCAGCTATTGGTTTAGCCTGGTGGCCCTGGCCGATGAGGCTGCGATTTTTCTGCCCGACCTGCGCCAGCACTCCCTGCAGGGTGATAAGCGAGTGATAGAAATTATGGAAAAGCTGGGTGTAGGCACCCGCTGGGAGGGTAATGGTGTGCATCTGTTCAAGCAGGAAGCACAAGCCACCATTGAGCAGGATTTTGACGACTGCCCCGACCTTGCCCAAACCATAGCAGTATGCTGTGCTGCAAAAGGCATAAGGGGCCGCTTTACCGGCCTGCAAAGCCTGCGCATCAAAGAAACCGACCGCATTGCTGCCCTGCAAAACGAGCTGGGCAAAATAGGCGCCACTCTGCTGGAAGAAAAAGAAGGAAATGGGGCCTGGATCTTAACGCCATCCACAACATTTCCTCAGCAGGTCTACATCAATACCTACGACGACCACCGCATGGCCATGGCCTTTGCACCCCTTGCCACTAAAATGCAGGTGGAGCTTGAAGACCCCGAGGTGGTAGATAAGTCCTTCCCCCGTTTCTGGGAACAGATTGAGCGGGCAGGGTTTAGGGTGAGTTAATGTGAGGGCTCACCCGGGGCGCGTAGTCAGGGACACGTAGTCCGGGGCGCGTAGCCGCTGCGACTAATGTGGTAATTTTTTAATGCGCTAATTGGGGCCGCTGCTGTTATTTGAAATTAATAAAAAATCGCAACGGTCCCTGTAGCGCTGATGCACGCATCGGCGTGGTGTAGGAATGCAGCAGCGTATCTTTTCGCGACTGAATGAAGAGAATGTTGAGAGACATTTCTGCTTTCTTTATTCTTGCTGGAACTAAATTTCCTTCAATGCTATCCGCCAGCACGTCGATGCATGCATCAACGCTACAGGGGCCGCTGCAAAATTTAACCCATCAATACCAGGAATTTAGCAGCTACTCTATTTAGCACATTAATAGATTAGTCGCAGTGGCAACACCCTATATTGAGCGCCCTAGGCTAAGCGCCGCATGCGGGCACGCATTCACTCACTCCATCAGTAAATCACTCCCTCACCACTAGTTTCTCCTGCACCTCCCGAAAATACTCCGGGGCTTGCAGCAGGCGGCTGCCGTACCAGCTGAACATTTCTCCGTCTACCAGCAGGAGCTTTGACTGAGGCAGGAGAGTTTGCAGCTCTGCCATGTGCTTTTCCCGGAAGGGGTAGGGTTCTGATGAGAGCAGCACCACCTCGGGATTTAGCTGCTGCAGCTGATCATTGCTTAGCTGGGGATAACGCGGCTGGTCTTCCAGTACATTTCTGAACCCACAGAGCTCCAGCATCTGGTGTACAAAGGTATGGCTGCCTGTGCCCATCCAGGGATCGCGCCAGATCAGGTAGAGCACCGAAACAGGTGATATCCTGGGCAAATCAGCAAAGGCTGTCACAATTTTGGCCACCAGCTTTGCCGATTCTTCCTGCTTGTTGGTAAGCGCACCTACCAGCCGCATCATTTCCAGGGCATCCTCCAGTCCGTAGATATCACTCATCCAAACGGGAAACTCCCGGGCCAGCGCTTCGATGGATCCCTGCTCATTTTCTTCCTTGTTGCCAATAATCAGATCAGGCTGTAGGGCCTTTACCTGATCCAGATGTGGAGTTTTAGTTCCTCCGATTACTTTCTTTTGCTTACGCCACCGGGGTGGATGGATACAGAATTTGGTGAGCCCCACCACCTGCTCCTCCAGCCCCAGCGTATGGAGCAGCTCTGTTTGTGAGGGTACCAGTGAAATGATCTTCGCAGGCGGCCAGTTAATGGTGAGTTGGCGTCCCATCTGATCGGTAAAGGTCTTTTGATTGCTGTTCATGCAGGATAGGTAAGTAGGTTGTCATCTGTTTTCAGCTCAGTGTTTTTCTCATCACCGGCAAATACCTGTTCGGTATGGTACTTTGCTTATGGCCCAGTACTTCAAATCCCAGCTTCAGATAAAATGCTGTTGCATTTGGATCAGCATCCAGCATGATCGCTTCTGCCGATAAGCGCCTGCTTAATGCAATGGCATGTTCAGCCAGTAAGCTGCCAACGCCACAACCAATATATTGCGGCAGCACAAACAGAAAATCTAGCGATATAATGCGGCCAACGAGGCTGCTCAGGGCATAAAATCCTACAACCTTACCATCATAAATGCACTTATACACATGCTTGTCAGCTATGTACTGTTCTGTAACAGTAAGCTCTTCTTTCCATTCGTTTAGCTGTTCAGGCGTATACTTCCAATAGGCTTTTGAGTCCATTGCAAGCTTAGTCAGTAAGCTGCTATCGCCGGAATTTGCGGCCTCTATGCTCATCCCTGTTGTGTCCTCAATTAAATTCTCTTCTTCAAAGCTTCTTTGCTTCCTGAATGTAGCGGAAATCATAATTGTTCGGAAGTTCTTTCAGGAACTCGCTCATCAGGCGGATGATGTTTTCTACATCCTCTTTGTGCACTACCTCTACCGTGGTATGCATGTATTTGAGGGGCAGTGAAATCAAGGCCGAAGCTACACCCTCGCTGGAGTAAGCAAATGCATCTGTATCGGTACCGGTGGCACGGCTGGCTGCCGCCCGCTGAATGGGCACTTCGGCCCGCTGGGCAACATCTATGATCATTTGCTGCAGCTTGTACTGGATGGCCGGCCCATAGGTTAATACAGGACCCTTGCCACATTGCAGATCGCCGCTAATAATTTTGTTATAGCCCGGAGAAGTAGTATCATGAGTAACATCAGTAACTAAAGCAACATTTGGCCTGATTCGGTGGGCAATCATCTCGGCACCACGCAAACCTACTTCTTCCTGCACGGCATTTACTACATAGAGGCCAAAGTCGGGCCGAACCCCCTCTTCGTGCAAGCGGCGGGCTACTTCTGCAATCATATAGCCGCCAATACGGTTATCGAGCGCCCGGCCGCAGTAGTATTTGTCATTCAGCTCTGTCAGCTCATCTTCGAAGGTGATAACGGTGCCTACATGGATGCCCATGTTCTCCACCTCCTCGCGGGTGCTGGCGCCTACGTCAATAAAAGTATTTTCCTGGTTGGGTGAGGGTTCTCCCTCCTTTTTGCGCACATGAATGGCCGGCCAGCCAAAAACGCCCTTTACCATACCTTTACGTGTGTGCAGATTAACACGCTTGGAGGGTGCAATGGTAAAGTCGGAGCCTCCATTGCGCTTAACATAGATGTAACCCTGTTCTGTAATGTAGTTCACAAACCAGCTTATTTCATCAGCATGCGCCTCTATGACTACCTTGAATTTAGCATCCGGATTAATGACGCCCACAGCTGTGCCATAGGTATCCGTAAACCAGCTATCTACATAAGGTTTGATATAATCGAGCCAGATTTCCTGCCCTGAAGTTTCAAAGCCCGTGGGTGAAGGGTTGTTAAGATACTTGTATAAAAATTTCTGATTTTCTTCCATAAAAAAACTGTTCAACCGTATGTCTATTTAGTTTACTCCCTAGAATTAATTTTTGTTGGCAATTATGCCTTTTACCTTAGCACATCCTGCAGGAGCCTTACCACTAAAATGGATAAAAAAGGGCTGGTTCTCCACCACCGGCCTTGTTGTGGGCAGCATGGCCCCGGATTATGAATATTTTTTAAAGAAGTACCCCAGTCCCAGCCTGGGCGAAACACTCTGGGGAGCTTTGCTCTTTGATTTGCCACTGGCGCTCATTGTTGCGCTGGTTTTTCACCTGCTGGTAAAAAGGCCCCTGATCCGAAACCTGCCCCAGCCTTACGACCTGCGCTTAAGTGGATATGCACAAAACTCTTTTTTAGCCTACCTGGGAAAACACTGGCTGGTATTTATCACCTCTATGATTTTAGGCATTGCCACCCATTTTCTGCTTGACTGGGTTACGCACCCCTTCAGTGGTCCTTTGGGTAATACCGTAATTACCAAAGTAATAGACATTGGTCCACTGCGAACAAGGCCGCTCATAGTGGCAGAGCGCACCTTTGATGTGGTGGGAACCCTGGTGTTGTTTGTGCTGGCATTACGCTTAAATAAACCAGCTCCGGATTATAAAAAAGCTCCTGCTACTTATAAGGGTATATTTTGGGCCCTGCTGATCATTACAATTGCAAGCTTACTGGCGTGGGATTGGTTTGATAAAGGTGGTTTTGAAGGAGTGGGCATAGGGGTTACTGTACTGATTTGGGCGGCTGCCGCCGGTTTGGTGGTAGCATCTGTTCTGATACGTCTGCTGGAGCGACAGCAGAGCAGAAGTTAAACTTTAGCTTTTGTTTCATTCATAGCAGTATATGAGTAACTTGTGTTACCACCAATACTGCTGCGCTGATGAACCCATTTTTACATCGCCTGCCCCTGTTGTACTTTTTACTGTCAGGCCTATGCTTTTTATCCCTAACAGCTACTGCCACCCATATTGTAGGCGGAGAGATAACAGCCCGCAGGCTGGATGCCCAAAGCCTTACTTTTGAAATAACAGTAAGAGGCTATTCAGATGCCAATTCTTCTGTGCTCTTTGGCAGCACCGGCGTGATGGATTTTGGTGACGGCACATCTCTGGTCCTTTCCAGCGACGGCAGCAATGTAACGCCAACATTTATCAGCGAAGGTGTGATGGTATTCGAATATAAAGTCAGACACACCTATCCTACAGGAGGCAACTATACAATTTCATTTCGGGAGGTTTACCGCAATGCTTCCATCTTGAACGTTGATAATTCCGATAATGCTCCTTTTTATATAGAAACAGTAATTAAGATTGATTCATTTTTGGGGGTTAACAGCAGCCCTGTGTTCACAAGAGCTCCCATTGAAACAGCTTTTATGGGCAAAACCTATCATCATCAGCCAGGTGCAACTGATCCAGATGGCGACAGCCTGTCATACAGACTGGCACAATCCCTGCAGGATAAAGGGGTACCAATATCTAATTACCGGCATCCACATCGTATTTTTCAGCAGGGAGACAACAGAAACGGAACCCAGGAGCTGGGCGGCACGCCTGCCTTTACCATCAACCCTTATAGCGGCGACATCAGCTGGGATGCCCCCGGGACTGCAGGCCAATATACAATTGCCTTTGCTGTAGATGAATGGCGAAAGGTTGACGGGCAGTACTACCGCATGGGCTCTGTAGTACGTGATATGCTAATCAAGGTAATTGATGCAAATGAAGATCTTTATCCACAGCTTAACCTGCCTTTTACCTCGGCACAAATTACCCCAGCTGCCGGAGAGGCACTTAGCTGGACCATTACTGCCACTGCCCCCATACCAGACGATAGTGTGGTGCTGGAGCTATGGGGCGATTTTCTGTTACGAACCAATGCCACAGTAAGCAGCAGCAGCGTTCGTGCCCTGGGAGAAGCCTCCATCACTATTAGCTGGACAGGCGAGGAAGACCTGGGCCAGCATTATCAGCTGATTGCCAGATCCTATTTTCCCGAGCAACCCCAGCATACCCGGAACCGCAGCACCATCATTTATTATGATCCATCATCGCCATTAGGCATCAGTGATCCCAAAATCTCTGAGGCCACCGTATATCCCAATCCTTTGGCAGAAAACACCTTTTATATCAACATTCCTGAAGCTGTAGGCAAAGCGGCAAAGCTGCAGGTTTTTGATATGGGCGGAAAAATTGTACACCGGCAAGCTTACACAAACTTTGGCAGGCAGCAGGCTGTAGTACTGAAAGAAGCAAAACAGGGCATGTACCTGGTTCACCTGGAATGCCAGGGGCAGGTGTACAGGACTAAGCTCGTGGTGCAGTAAAGCAAAAAAAGCAGTAAACAAAAAGAGGCCGCTGGTGAGTGTAGCGGCCTCTTTTTGTTATATTGATCTCTATCGACTGCTCATCCATCCCCGCAAAGGCGCAGGCTCTTATGATCCCAAGGTTTCATTCGTTTGAACATTTCGCCTGGACTCATAAAGCACAAGCGGATGCTTGCGCTAGCCAAGTGGTTTAACCATTTAAAAGTACCTGACAGTCCTGTTTAAGCCTAAAAACCATCCTCCTTGATCTCTTTTTCAGTCACTGTTCCCCATTTTTTGGCGGTTTCGCGCAGTTCGTCGGCTTTGCCGATGAGCACAAACTGCAGGTTTTCTTTCGGGAAGTATTTACGGGCAATGGCATTGGCACTTTCCACATCCAGTGCAGCTACTTTTTGCTGAAAGGTGTTGATGAAATTTTCATCGAAACCATGCCAGTACATATCGGTAAGCAGGCGGGCCAGCGAGCCAGCAGTTTCGTAGCGGGGCGGGAACTGGCCCTGCACATAACTTTTGGCAGAAGCCAGGGTTTCGGCATCGATGCCCTGCTCTTGCAGCCTGCCGTAGGTCTTAAGGGCCAGGTCTATGGCTTCTTCGGTGCTTTCATTTTTTGTAAAGGTACTGATAACAAACCTGCCCCCCTGTTTGTAGCTATCGAAACTGCTGCGGGCGCCGTAGGTAAGTCCGCTGTTTACGCGCAGTTCATCGTTTAGCCAGGAGGTAAATCGTCCGCCCAGGATGGTGTTTACCACCTGAATTGGCACCCAATCCGGATTATTGCGGGCAACGCCGGGGCCGCCAATGTAAAAGGTGGTTTCGCGGGCATCGGACTTGTTCACCAGCAGCACTTTTGCCGCATCGGGTGTTGGCAGCTGTGCATTTTGTACTGCTGCAGCATTTCCCCTGCCCTTCCAGTCTTTGAAGAGTGACTGAATCTTTTTCTTCATTTCTTTCGAATTAAAATCACCTACAATGGCCATGGCAGCGCCACCAGGTTGGTAATTCTGCTGATAGAAAGACTGGATGTCGGCTACTGCTATACTTTTAAGACCTTCTTTGGTGCCGCTGGAGGAGCGTCCGTAGAGGTGGTTGCCAAACACAAAGTTATCGTAGTAAGAAGATATCACGTTGCGGGGGCTTTCCTTTGCCTGATCGTACTGCACCAGGAGGCGGCTTTGCAGTTTCTGCCATTCGCCGGCATCAAACTTTGGATTTACCAGCAGATCATGAATAATTCCCAATACCAGGTCTGCGTCTTTCTTGGCAAAACTTGCCTGCAGGTTGGCGGTTTCCTTATCGGCCCAGGTATTTACAGAAGCACCTACAAAATCAAGGGCTTCTTCGAGTTCCTGCTTGCTGCGCTTGCCTGCGCCAAACATAAGGGCATCGGCAGTTACGGCAGCAAGGCCTGGCTTGTTGGTTTCGTAAATAGTACCGCCTGGCAATACGGTAGATACGCTGATCAGCGGCACTTCCTTTTGCTCCATCAGGTAGAGGGTAAGGCCATTGGGCAGTACTGTTTTCTGGTAAGCAGGCAGCTTAAAATTCTGTGCCTGTGTGCTTAGGGCAGCGCCAAACAGCAGAAGGCCCGTCAGCAATGAGAATATTTTATTGTTGATCATCTTGAGCAAGTTCATTAGAAAGATCTTTTAAAACACCAACAGTACGGTTTGGATTGGTCAGGTACTTTTTGGCCACCCGCTGAATATCGGCTGCTGTTACCTGCTCGTAAAGTTTTGGCGCATCGAACATTTTGCGGTAGTCGCCAAAAAACAACTCATAGGTGCCCAGTGTGTTGGCTTTACCATTAATGGTTTCCAGGGTACGGTACAGCTCCATCAGCTTTGCATTTTTTGCTTTCTGAAGCTCACGGTCTGTCGGCCCTTCCTTTACAAATTTTGTCAGCACCTCGTCAATAGAGGCCTCCAGCCTGGCTTCGTCGGCATCGCCGCCGGCTACGGCATACAGGTACATCAGGTTGGGATCGAAGCTTTCGGGGAAATAGGTAAATACATCTGTTGCCACCTGCTGCTCTTCTACCAGCGCCTGGTGCAGGCGGCTGCTGTTGCCCCCGCTCAAAATTACATTCATCAGCTCTATGGCATAAAAATCCTCGTGGCTGGTGGCAGGTGTATGCCAGGCCATCATCAGGTTAGGAGTGCTTACTGTTTTATGCACCCTTACCCGCTTTTCGCCCAGCTGCTCGGGCTCAACGGTATGAATTTCCCGCGGCGGCTCCTGTGCCTTAATACTGCCGAAATACTGCTCTGCCATGCGCTTTACCTCTGGCACTTTTACCGCCCCGGCAATTACCAGCACAGCATTATTAGGTGCATAATAGGTATCGAAATAGCGCTGCAGGTCTTCTTTGGTCCAGTTTTTTATATCAGACTCATAACCGATTACCGACCAGCGGTAAGGGTGAGCCATAAAGGCTGATGATTTTACCTGCTCGTGCAGCATCCTGAAATTGCTGTTCTCCAGACCGGTGCTGCGTTCACTTAGCACTACGCCGCGTTCGCTCTCCACCATGGCATCGTCCAGGGCCAGGTCGGCAATACGGTCGGCCTCCAGATCGAAGATGGTTTCCAGGGCACTGCTGGGGAACCAGTTGGTATATACGGTAAGGTCTTCGGTGGTATAGGCATTGTTGCTGCCGCCGGCGGCCTCCATGGTGCGGTCGAACATTTTAGGACCATACTTTTTAGCCCCATTGAACATCATGTGCTCAAAAAAGTGGCTTAAACCGGTTATACCGGGGTATTCGTTGCGGCTGCCCACCTTCCAGAACAAGTACATATTGGCATTGGGAATGGAGTGATCTTCCAGCACCAGCACCTTCATGCCATTGGCAAGGGTAAAGGTATTGACATCCTCAGGCTTGTTTTGCCCCTGCGCCAGCCCCGCCCAGCAGAGCAGGCCCAGCAGTATTAATCTCTTCATATATTTTTGGTGTCTGGTATTTGGTTAGCCTACAACGCCCAAAATAGCTTCTTTTATACACAAAGGCTATGGTTTTGGGAGCATCAGCTTAAATTTTGGGATGAGTGGTAAGGCAGCGAGCTGCCGTATGGGGGCAGGCCCGGCGGCAGATGTAATACCCGCCCACACTGCCCCTACTATTAAAAAGGCAGGGGCTCGCTAAGCTCCGACACTTTGCGCTCAAAAGCAGCGTGTACCTGGTCTTTCAGGGAGCTGCCCCAATTGTTTTCAATCTTTCGTCCGTCTATGGCCACTACGGGTGTAAGCTCACCCATGGTACCGCAGCAAAACACCTCATCCGCATTATAAAACTCGGTAAGAGACAGGTTTTTTTCCACTACCTGCAGTCCCAGTTCACGGCCCAGCTCAATCACCAGTCCCCGGGTAATGCCGTGCAGGCAGGCATCGGCATGCGGGGTGTAAAGTACACCGACCTTTGCCATAAACAGATTGGTATCGTTAAGCTCTGCCACAAAGCCGTTTGCATCCAGCATCAGGGCAGCATCTGCCCCGGCAACATTGGCCTGTATTTTAGCCAGTATGTTATTGAGCAGGTTGTTGTGGTGGATCTTACTATCCAGAAATCTGGGAGAATTACGTTGAATGGAGGAGCTGATCACCCGGATACCCTTATCATTATCGTACACCAGGGGTTTCCATTCGGCCAGCACAATCAGGGTAGTGCCTTTGGTGTTCAGGCGCGGATCCATGCCAGAGGTAACTTTTTCGCCACGGGTGAGTGTAAGGCGTATGTGCGTTTCGTGACGCATGCCATTAGCCTGTAGGGTGGTAAAAATAGCCTTTTTGATTTCTTCCCTGGTGGGAACTTCACTAAAAGCCAGGGCTTTGGCAGAATGTTCCAGGCGCTCCAGGTGTTTATCGAGGCAAAAAATACCTCCCTGGTATACCCTTAGCCCCTCCCATACGGCATCGCCACCCTGCACTACACTGTCGAATACCGAAACTTTAGCACTGTTGCGGTGGCACAGGCCATTCACCCATACCTGTATATCTGCATTTTTAGAATTGTACTGTTGAAGCATCGTTATGGTCTAAAGTAATAGCAAACTGATTTAAATATGTAAAATAAGGCTCCACCTCCTCCAGCAAAGGCCTGTATTGCTCCGGAACGTCAGTTTCTGCGGCAGGAGGTGGCTGAAATCCTGAGCTTTTATGCACATTGCTGTACCAGTACTTTGCCCAGCTGCCATCTTCCGGGCGTGGGCCTGGCTCCCAATGCAGCATATCTTCCTCAAAAGCAATACCCAGGGCAACACATAGTTTTCGTAATATCAATGGCGGATTCTGAAGCACTACATCAGAATTAAGTACCAGCGGGGCATTGCCTTCTTCCTTAAGTGCTTTAAATAATTCACAGGCATGCTTAAGGCCAATTTCAGATTCATCCAGCTCTGGCACTACTTTGGCAAATGAGGTAATAAGCCTGGCAGGATCGCGTATCAGGAATACATTGCTTAGCTTTTGGCAAAAGGAATGGTCCAGACCCAATAAGTGCTTTGCCATATTCTTGAAGAATACTGCTTCAGCGGTATAGTTACCAAAGATCACTTCTTCAATAACCGCCTGCGGATCGGTGCGCATGCTGGCCAGCACCTCTTCCCTACCTGGATGCAGAATACCTGTACTGGCCAGGTAGTAGCCGTAAAAGGGTTCATCTACCACCACAGTATCACTGCGCCGGGCAAAGGAGTACATCAGGGCTGTAGAGATATTACGCGGGCCAGATATAAGATGAATGCGGACCATCGGAATAGATTTAATGTTTATAGGTAAAAGTGTATGTTATCGCCGGCTGCTCAATCATATCTTACCATTATCAGCCCTTAAGATGAGAAATTTTTAAAAGAAATACGGCACAATTCACCAGCCGATTGCGATCGCTGTTCAGAGATCGTCATTGACATTTTTAAAATTTCTGGCAATGCAGCAAAGCACTGAGTAAAAAAATTAATATAAAAATAACCTTTCGACAATATGGTAGTTAATTAACTTTTTAGGATCTTTAGTATGGAACTTTAATTTTTTCAGCCTTAGCCATAGATGTTATATGCTGCTGACCTAGCAGATTTTAACGTTTAATTTTTGTTAATTTTTTACTACTCATCTCCAACTCCAACTTTTTAAGTGTATGGAAATTACCAGCAAACCAAACAGAATTATCTTTATATTAGGCCTGATCATATGCTTTCTTATTCTTGCCAATATAACGGGCATGGTTGCCAGATTTTCATTTGGCATTGAGGGGTCCTATATCATAGAACTTTTCAATATGGATAAGGAAAATAATATTCCAACCTATTTTTCTAGCTTGCTGCTACTTGGCTGTGCTGCAACCCTGGGTATTATTGCCTACCTGGAAAAACAGAAAAATTCTAAAAAACACCCTTACTGGATAGGTCTGGCCATTATTTTTTTACTGCTCAGCATTGATGAGTCTGTTCAGATCCATGAGCGGATTGGTGCCTGGACCCGTACTGCACTTAACACCTCCGGTGTTTTTCACTTTGCCTGGATAATACCCTATGGATTGCTGGTACTGGGCGTAGGAGCTGCCTACCTCCGTTTTGTATGGAATCTTCCCGCCAGAATTAAAAAATTGATGATATTAGCCGGCGCCATTTATGTTGGAGGCGCCCTTGGGATGGAAGCTGTTGCCAGCTACTATTTCTCTCAAACCTTAGAAAACAGTCTTACCCTGGTAATTTTTACTATTATTGAAGAAAGCATGGAGCTGTCAGGGCTTTTATTATTTCTGCGCTGCCTGCTTTACTACCTGGATGTTGAACTGGGGGGTGTTTCTTTCAGGCTCACCTCCAGAAGCAACAGCTTTATTACAGAAGCTGGCAGAGTAATGTATGAGCCTAACCAGGTAGCACACAAAACACATCTGGCAAAATAAGCCCCCTTAAGCTGTTATAAATTATTTAATTTGAGACTTTAGCTGTCAGGATCCGGCTGAATAATTTTTGCGGATGCTGACCCCATAAAACCTGAAAGCTGCAGCCCCTGATAAAATATGGGCTGCAGCTTTTTTTGCCACCAGGTGTTTGCCACGTAGCTAATGCGGACAGCAGAACCAGGATTTATAGCTTTACTAAAATAGTTTCAGAAAACAAGGCCGGACTAATCTTGTTCCCACCTTTCTTATTTAAATAATCTAACAGCTGAATTCAGCCTGACGTAAGAATCCGCCTCCTGTTTGCCCATAGACGCTATATCCTTACAAAGCAATGCTCCTGCTGCATTAGCCTCCTCATTATACCATGGTGGCTGGTGATCATACTCGCCGATATCTATCTTTAACAAGGGGTCATGCACCAACCAAACCCGACTGGCTTGTGCTACGGCACTATATTCCGGCCTTAGTCTTTCCAGGTACTCTTCCGGACTCTTAGAGACCAACCGATAATCATTAAGCTGAATGGCCCCCAAATTTAAATTATAGGCTTCGTTATAGTAGTTGTAGTAATGCCTGGCATTCCAGTATACATACACTAAATCATTGGGCTGCATTCTTTCCTTCAGATATAAAATACCCTCCCGGTAGAAAGACATCTTTCGGTCTCCAAACTGATGGGTATCCATTACCTGATCTACAGACTTCCACAAAGGCCACAAGAGCAGGATTACAGGAAATATCCAGCGCCACTTTGCCCGGGCAGGAAAGTAACTGGTAATGGTAGCACAGCCGTGGGCAAACATCAGGATAAGCAGCGGCGCCAGAAACACCGTAAGCCTTTCATAAAAAGGATACTTTTCAATGAGGGCAGCAAATAGTGTTAACACCAGGGGGAGGCTCAATACCAGAAAAGCTTTCCTGTTGTGTTTAAAAAACATATACAGGCCTGTGCCCCAGAAAAGGAACAGAACCAGGGGCATCTTTAACACCAGCTTAAGCAGCGGATTTCCCAGGGAATGTATGGCATTTGCATTCCACAAAACTCCTAAGGGATGCGTGAGCAAGCTGTAAATTGCCTGCAACACCCATATAACCAAATCTTTAGCCGAAGGATTCTGGGGCAGAAAGCCATTGCGCAGCCTGAACCACTCCACCAGCCAACCGGAGTCGGTATGCTGGTAGGTGAAGAGGTAAAAATTCAGCCCAAAGCTAAAGAGCCAGAAGCCAAAGGGGA
Organism: Flammeovirgaceae bacterium 311; assembly: GCA_000597885.1. Lineage (NCBI taxonomy): Bacteria > Pseudomonadati > Bacteroidota > Cytophagia > Cytophagales > Flammeovirgaceae > Flammeovirgaceae bacterium 311. Next base: position 4,329,757 of record CP004371.1, on the reverse strand, counting down.
TCAGCGAGAGAAACAGCATTTTCCAGTCTCGCTTCAGCATATAATGCAGACTCAGCCCAATGGCCATGCCCGCCAGTACAAATATCACAGAAAAAGAAAACCAGAGCATGAGAGCTCCCCAAAGCCCCCACAGCAACAGGGATAGATAATCCTGCCGCTGATGGTAGCGCATATAGAAATAAAGAGCTACTACAGTAGCCAGCATTTCGGTGCAATACTGCTTTATTTCTACACTGTGATACACCAGCACCGGCGCAAGTGCCATCAGGGCCACGGCCAGCACCACCCCAAGCGGCTTTAGAAAGTAGCGGGCAACAGGCAAAAAAACAAAGAGAGAAGCAATACCAGCCAATAGGGGTACGAGCCTAAGCGCCATCTCTTTTTTGCCAAACAGCACCACCGAGAGCTTTACCAGCCATAGAAAACCAACAGGTGCTTTCTGCTCATACTCCAGCATGGGGCTGGTGAGCTCAGCAAAATTCATCTTTATGAGGCTGACAGAAAGATATACCTCATCTATAAACAAAGACCTGTTATTGAAGTAATGGTAAAGCCTTAGGAAAATACCAACCCCCACCAGGGTCCAGACAAGAGTCTTAGTTATGTTCTGAAACTTATCAGAGGAAGGCGAAATATTCATAACTGCAGCAGGTGCAGCAGGTGCAGGAATTAAAGTCTTATCGAAGGTTAACATTGCACAGTTGAAAAAAGATATAAAGCCCTACTTAATGAAAAAAATGCCACAATCCGTAAAAAATATCATCAAATCACAAACAGCGGTTCTAATAGGCATGGCTTAGGCTGATTTTATTCAAAAGTACAGTTTGTGAGGTATATTATTAAGGCTGATTCAAAAAATAACAAAAAGATAATACAGGCACGCTGTAAATATCTGCTATTCAGCCTCACTGGCTTCGTACCTTCTGCCTGTGCTCAACGTCTTACTACTAAACAGTGCTAATCCAGTCTGGAAACAGGATAAGTAGTTGGAGAGACGTATTTGTATCTCAGTACTGCGGTATTGTTATAAAGGCTGTAGAGCTATTCCCTGTATTTCTTAAAATGCTGATGGGGGATTATTTATAAAGAATAATATTCACAGTACATCTCTTTTAGAGTGCCCTGGTTAAACATGCCGGGGTATATCCTAAGGAATTACTGAAATGTTTCGGGATTTTGGCCGGTGGTGTATTAGCAAATGATTTTACCAACCATGGATAGAAAATTAAAGAACATTATACTTGTTGATGATGATGAAATCATCGGCATGGTTACCAAAAGGCTTTTGGAACAGATGCTGGTAACGGTAGAAGTCATGGTATTTTCAGATAGCCTGAAAGGATTAAAATTCCTGAAAGAAAAATATGGCTCCAGTCAGGAAAATCAGCAGCATGCCGCCACTGACCTGGTACTTCTAGACATTGATATGCCTGGTTTTGGAGGCTTTGAAATCCTAACCATTCTAAAGGACCTAAAAAAAACAGGGCTCGTTTACCTGGATAACACCCACTTTGCCATTATTACTTCGCATAAAACAGAGAAGGAAGAACAATTAGCCAGCCGGTACGATGTACTGGCCGTTTTAGAGAAACCCCTCCGGCTGGAAGAGATCAGAAACCTGATCAGCAAAGTTGCCTGAAGCATACCATTGGCCTGTATGTTGGCCGCTGTTTCAATTAAGTGATACAAAGTATAGACAAAGGGTTATGCCCCTGCTGTTGATAAAACTGCATTTTAGCGGAAAATAATTACCAACATAATGACTGGCCCGGATTTGCTACTCCCTGTTCTCTGCCAGAATCTCCCTTTGGGTTTTAACTTTTTGTACCACCAGTTCGCCTACTGCCCTGCCCTGGTGCATGCCATTGGTGATGGCCGGCCTGTAGTGGATGCCGCCGTACAGCCTGCTGATAGCAGCCTCTTCGGCAGCCTGTTCAAAGGAAGTAAAGGAGCGGGCAGGCAGGCCATAGCGCACCTCAGTAGAGTCTACATACCTAAAATTATCGCCAAAGAGTGAAGTAAGGGTTACACTTGCAGCGGTAGAAATAACACTGTGCCCGCTGGGGTATTCCGGAAAGGGTGGGGTTTGCAGCAGTGGTGCCCAGTCTTCGTCGATGTAGCGGTTAATAACAGTTTCCGGGCGGATAAGATTGCTGCGGTATTTTTCATCCCAGCAGCTGATAAAGCCATCGGCCACCGAAATTGCAGTGAGGGCGTATACCTGTGCTGTCCGGATCAGGTCGGTGTTTTCTTTCTGGCAGGCTATTTTTGCAATGCCCATCCAGTGGCCGCCGGGGGTTATTTTTTTGGCGGCGAACATCACATGCCCGTGCACATTCATCACAAAGGGGTTACAATCCCAAAAGCTGGCAATTTCTCTTTGCTCTGTACTTAGATTTTTGCCTACCTCATATACCTCTGCCACCTCCTGCATAAAGAGGCTCTCTTTTGCTTCGCTGAACTGGGTTGGCCTGGCAGGCTTAAACTGGCTGCAGGAGTCCATTACAAAGGGCCGGATCTTGAACCAGTGAGGCTCAATTGCCTCCATATAGGCGGGAGGTGTAGGCTTCCACTTGCCCGGATCTTCGCTCACAATAGTGTGCTTCTCGAAGGTGCGGGTTTGTTTATAGTTATCTGTAGCGGCCCAGGCCAAAATGTGGGAAGAGGCCAGCTGGCTGTAGGTCAGTGTTTGTTTAAGTAATTCTGCTGAAATTCCCTGCTCAAGCAGGCGCTGATGCCACTGCTGGCGATATTCTTCCACCTGATCGTCGGAGAAGGTAAGGGCTTTACCGGTGAGTAGAAAAGCGTCGACTGCAGCCACCTGGTAATGAATGGGCTTTGCCGGTGCAGGCAGCAGCTCCAGTCCGCTTAGCTGACCGGCAAGCGGCAGGTATACAGAATCGTGCCGGGCAAGCACCTCATAGGCAGCAATACTGGAATAAGCATAGATACGACTGGCAACGGGCGGAGAGAAAATGTCATGCACAATCACATCGGTGAGCTGCTGCATACTTTCGTGCAGTGCATCCGGAGCCACTGTTACTTCCTTAATTTCCTGCGGCTGCAGGCTACAGCCCCAGCAGGCCAGCAACAGAAATAAGCTGGAATAAAAAATTCTTCCCATGCTATTGATGTTTAGAGGGTTCCGTGTCTTGAACGGCCCAGAGAGCTAAGGCAAAATTTACACAATTCTCCCCAATTTTCAATCTTTTCAGGGCCTGCTTCTCTATAGTTGGTTTTGCCTGATTATACATTGCCAGCCTCCCGGGCTACTGGGTTTAATACCCGATAAAACTAGGCAGCCACCAAAGTAAATCGGTACCGGTTGTAAATAGAGAATTATTGCAGCAAAGCCTTTTTACGGCCAGGCTGTAAGAGTTGCAGCGGTGCATTATTTTTGCTGATCAGGACAAGCTCCTGCCCCTGCAGCCTGATTTTCTGCATATCGCGCACCTGGCCTTCTATTAAAACTCCGCTCTGTGCAGGCGGAACAACCGTAAAAAGCCCATTGCCTGCATTATGCATCAGGGTACCGAAGTCGGCATCGTAGCGGCCCCGCTGAATGTTTACCTCATACATATTGCCCCCAGACAGAAGGTCCGGCTTTCCATCCCCATCGAAATCCACCAGCACCAGGGACTGTATGGGAGAGAACTGCGCCTGTGCCGGCAACGGCTTAAAGGTGAACTTTCCATCGCCATCGTTCAGGTATACACCAGATCTGAACTCGTAAGCATAGCGTTTTTCAGCTTTGTCTATCTGCTGCTGCTCAAACAGCCGGGTCTGGTCTGTGTTGGCAAATTCGCCATACTGTACAAATTTGCCCTTTACGGTGCGCAGCTGGCTTACCAGCTCATCTTTGGTAGCAAAGAGGTATTGCTTGTCGCCCATATAATGATACAGGAGCGGATCAGATTTCTCATTGCCATCAAAATCGTGAATATAGAGGCTAACAGGTCTCTCTGCGCTTGCCTTAAGCTTAGAATTCAGCCCCAGGTTGCCTGCTATTAAATCCAGGTCGCCATCGCCATCTATATCGGCGACCTTTACCACATTCCACCAGCCATTGGATTTATCGAGCGAGGAAAAATCAGCTTTTCCGAGCTTTCCTTTCTGGTTGCTGAAAACAGTGATGGGCATCCACTCTCCCACCAGCACCAGCTCCTGAAAGCCATCGCCATCCAGATCGGCCCAGGTAGCATCTTTTACCATACCTGCATTGGCCAGGCCTTCTACTTCAGTAGTGATATCTTTAAACCTGCCCCCACCCTGGTTCTGGAGTAGATAGCTGTTGGGTGTGCTGCCATAATTCCAGGGCACTACACGGCCTCCAATAAAAAGGTCCGGATCGCCATCGCCATCATAATCTGCAGCTGTTATGCAGGAGCCGGTTACATGGATCCCAGGAGAAGCCTGCTGATCTCTGCTGAAGTTGCCCCTGCCATCGTTCAGGTAAAAGCGTACTTCCAGGGCTTTGCTTTTCCCCTGAAATTCATTGCCCCCGCTTACCACCACCAGGTCCAGGTCGTGGTCGCCATCGTAATCCAGAAAAAGGGCAGCTACATCTTCAGCCAGGCTGTCTGCCTTGAAAAGCGCCACGTTGGAGCTGGCAACTCCTGTAGCAGTTTGGATGAACAGGCTGCCCGGCTGCCGCTTGGCACCGCCAACAAAGAAATCTTCCAGCCCATCGCCATTCACATCTCCCACGGCCAGTTTGGGTCCTTCTGTAGAGCTCATGTGCGGAAGTAATGCTTCCCTGTTAAACTCTACATACTTATTCTCTTCGTGCTTATATGGTACAGGCAACGCTGCAGTCAGGTCGGTAAAAGCAGGGGTTGTAGCCTCCCTGGCAAAAGAATAAGTACCACTGGCTTCTGCCTGGTTCAGCGTTAGCATACCATTACCCTTTAGCCTGTGCAGCTCCTGAAAGCGGCGGTCGGGCCATACCACAATCAGGCGTTCCACTACTGAATCTTTTCCCATGCCTATGGTTAGATCGTCGCTTACAGCCGACTGGTAGCCACGGGTTGGAAAGCACTCAAAAGTGAGCACCTGCCCGTTTTTAGGTATGATGATCTTGGTGCCGATGCCCATACGGTTGCCACCCTCGCCATTGAGGCGGATCCTGAGATAGTTGTTATCTGCTTTTTTACCGTTTATGGTTAGGTTATTATAGACAAAGGCTGGCTGGTTTACATTGTTGGTGATCAGGTCCAGATCGCCATCGCCATCCAGATCGGCATAGGCAGCGCCGTTTGAGAAAGACTCCTGGTTGAGGCCCCAGCTTTGGGAAACATCCTCGAAGGAGAGATCTCCCCTGTTTCTGAAGGCAGCGTTGGGAATCTTTACCTCCGGCATTTTTTCGGTGAGCTGCAGGTCTTCTTCGCTGATGTTGCCTGCCAGGCGCGACTGTATAGCCTCGCTGGACACATAGTTGATGTAGTCCAGGTCGTTGGAGCGGCGCTTTATGCCATTGGCAATATAGATGTCTTTGTAGCCATCCAGATCCAGATCTGCAAAAAGGCCCGACCAGCTCCAGTCTGTGGCGGCCACGCCTGCCTGCAGCCCTATTTCACTAAACTTGCCATTGCCCAGGTTGAGCTGCAGTGTATTGCGTGCAAACTGGTGGTTGTAACCATAACCGAGTTTAAAGTTATACACATCGTAAGCATCTTCTGCTGCCGATGCCTTTAGCTTTACCGGGTCGGCGGGGAGCATATCCAGCGACAGTATATCCGGCAGGCCATCGTTATTAATATCTGCAATGTCGTTGCCCATGGAATAGCGGCTGGTATGCTGCATCATTTTTTCCAGGCTTTCCGTAAAGGTGCCATCGCCGTTATTCAGGTACAGGTAATCATTCTCATGGAAATCGTTACCCACGTAAATATCCGGGTAGCCATCCCAGTTAATATCTGCAACAGTTATGCCCAGGCCATAACCCAGGGCACTGCTGTAAATACCGCTTTCTGCCGTAACATCTGTAAACCTGCCGCCATCGTTGCGCAGCAGCTTATCGCCTGCCAGGGGGTGAGGCTCCTTGCGTATAGTTGACTTGGCAAAAGTACCATTGGCATGCACGGAGTGGTTGAGCATGTACATATCCAGGTCACCATCGCCATCATAATCGAAAAAAGCAGCCTGAGTAGAAAATCCGACCAGGTCGAGTCCATAGGCTTTGGCCTGATCTTCAAACTGCGGCACCCCGCTGCTATTGTTGCCCATGTTGATGTAGAGCTGGTTTTTTCCCCTGATGTTCTGAAAGTCGCCCAGCTGGCTCACGTAAATGTCCAGCCGGCCATCGCCGTTTACATCGGCCATGGTAACGCCGGTAGTCCAGCCCTTTTTGCCCTGCAGTTTTACCTGCGAGGTTATATCTTCAAATTTAAAACTGCCTTTGTTCAGGTACAGCTTGTTTTCATCCTGGTTGGCTGTAAAGTAAAGATCGGGCAATCCGTCGCCATTCAGGTCTCCGGCAGCCACACCGCCGCCGTTGTAAAAGTAGAGGTAGGAAAATATATTGTGCTGCACACTTTCCTGTAGCCTGTTCTCAAAAGTAATGCCGCTTTGCTCTGCCGGGATTAGCTCAAACCTTGGCTCCGGCGCCCTGTTGCAGGCCAGCGTAAAGCCGGCAGCACATACTAATGCAACAGCCAGGCTAAAATTTATATTAATACGCATAGAGTTGTACCGTTTCATTGTTTCTGGCAAAAACCACCCTTTTTTTACCATTTGCAGCCCTTAGAATGGCAGACTGGTTCACCATCCCTTTCACATCCAATCCTGTTTGCTGCTGTTTCAGCACCTGAAAGCTGCGGTCTGGTGCAACCTTTAGCAGAATGCCAAAATTGGCATCGTAGCGTCCTTCTTCTGGTTTGGTGCCCTCAAAATTGCCGCTCAGAAGGATTTCATTTGTTCCATCGCCATCAAAGTCATCTACCAGTATAGACCTGACGGGTGAGTACTGCACCTCTTCCGGCAAAGACTGTACGGTATAGGTTCCATCGCCATTGTTGTAGATCACACTGCTGGCCAGGGTGTTTACTTCCCGCCGAATGGCGCTGGTGAGCTGCTCGGGAGAGAACACATGCTGCACGCTTTGGCCGGCATAAGCCTGATAAGTGTTGTATTTCTTCTTGAGACTGCTAAGCTGTTTTACCAGATCGTGCCGCAGCACCAGTGGGCTTTCCTCCCCCCCCCTGGTTTGTGCAAAGATGTGTTCAATGGTCTGGTTATCATCAAAATCGGATACGTATAGGGCCAGGGGTGCTTCGGGAGAGGCGGAGAATTTGGAATTCAGGCCCCAGTTGCCCACGATAAAATCTGTATTGCCATCGCCATCCAGATCGGTGGCGGCAATGCTGTTCCACCAGCCTTCTGCTTTTTCAAGTCCTTCGGTATTGTGCAGACGCTCCAGGTTTGCACCATTATTCTTAAAGATGGTGGGGGCGCTCCACTCTCCTACCACCACCAGGTCAAGGTCACTGTCATCATCCACATCGGTCCAGACAGCATCTGTTACCAGCCCAAAATTTCCCAGGCCTGGCGATACCCTGGCCGTTACATTGGTAAAATTACCCCTGCCATCGTTTTGCAGCAGGTAGCTGGCTGCAGCAAGACCATACTGCCCCGGCACCGCACGGCCGCCTACAAACAGATCTACATCGCCATCAGCATCCCAATCGGCAGCTTTTACGGCAGAGCCCATAGAGTAGAAAGTGGGAAGGCAGCCATCGCAGCGCTCAAACTGCAGCCCACCCCTGTTCAGGTACAGCCGGTCTTGCAGCATTCTGGCATCGGAGGCAAATTCGCTGCCGCCGCTTACTACATATAGATCCAGCCGGCCATCGCCATTGGCATCAAAAAACTCGGCACGTACATCTTCGTAATTCAGATCTGTGTTGAAAGCCTGCAGCAAATGTACTTTCAGTCCACCGGCCTTATCCTGCAGGTAGAGTTGCCCAGGCTGGCCTGTAGCGCCGCCTACATATACATCCTCCAAGCCGTCGCCATCGGCATCGCCAATGGCCAGGGCAGGGCCCTCTTTAGAGAGCATGTGGTAAATGAGCCGTTCGCGGTTAAAATCTACATAGTAGTTTTCCTGATGGGGAATGGCAGCCGGCAGCGCTACCGGCGTAAAAATAGGAACCGCTGCTGCCAGCGCTTTACCAGAGGCCGTCCCTGCAGGGGCCTTATCTTCAGCATCTTGAATATCGAGCTGCAGCAGCTGGTTGGCTTTTACCTCCCGGATGGTCTGGACTTTGCCGTAGCCCCATTGTACCACCAGGCTATCGAGCCTTTCTGCTTTGCCAAGACCAAAGAGCAGGGAGTAATCCATAGAAGACTGAAAACCTTTGGTGGGAATGTTTTCCAGCATCTGCACATCGGCTCCGGCATAGGTATATACCCGGGCGCCAACGCCAAATGTATTCCTATCAGGGCCTTTTAGCGATACTTTCAGGTAATGATTGCCTGATAGCTCGTTTGTGTTATTGCGGTAGATTCCCACTTCCTCCTGCAGGTTATTCACTACCAGATCCAGATCGCCATCTCCATCCAGATCTCCATAGGCAGCGCCATTAGAAAATCCGGCATCGGCCAGGCCCCAGGCGTCGGCCACATTCTGAAAACGCAGGGGCTGCTGTTGCTTAAAAAGGTAATTGGGAAGTTTGGTAGATGGCATTTTTTCTACCAGGCTCTTAAAATCGGCCTTGCCCTCACGCATGGTGGCCAGCAGGGTTTCCTCACTGGCCATATAGTTGATAAAATCCTGATCGATCAGGTCGCGCTCAATGCCATTGGTAACAAATATCTCTTTGCTATTATCATTATCGAAATCGGCAATAAGGGCGCCCCAGCTCCAGTCGGTAGCAGCTACCCCTGCGTACTGCCCTACCTCCAGGAAATTACCATCGCCGCGGTTCAGCTGCAGGGTATTGCGCATGTATTGCTCGTAATAATCATTCTTCAGCTTTACCTGATATAGGTCGTAATCATCATACATCACCATGGTTTTCAGGCGGCGGTCATCTTCGGGCAGCATGTCGGTTACAAAGATCTCAGGAGTGCCATCGTTGTTAAGATCGGCAGCATCGGTACCCATGGAAAAATTACTGATATGCCCAACGCGCTGGGGGAGTTCATCCTTAAAGGTGCCGTCTTTCTGGTTCATGTAGAGGTAATCGCGCTCAAAGAAATCATTAGAAATGTACATGTCCAGCCAGCCATCGCTGTCAACATCTACCACGGTTACGCCCAGGCCAAAGCCTATTACACTTCCCCAGATACCTGCTTCTTCGCTTACATCTGTAAAGCGGCCGCCATCGTTGCGGTAGAGCTTATCGCCACCGGTGCTGTCGCGCTCGTGGCGAATGTTGTTCATGCCCAGTGTGGAAACAGGGCGGAAAGAGTTATTAAGAACGTAGCAGTCCAGGTCGCCATCCTGATCATAATCGAAAAAGGCAGCATGGGTGCCAAAGCCTTTATCGGCTAGGCCGTAGGCTTCTGCCTGCTCGCTGAAGGTAAGATTGCCCCCATTGATGTACAGCTCGTTTTCGCGTTTACCGCCCTTTACATCTCCTGAGTTGCAAACGTAGATATCGAGCAGGCCATCGCCGTTTACATCTGCCATGCTCACACCGGTAGACCAGATCTTGTCATTCAGGATACCTGCCTTTTGGGTAATGTCTTCGAACTGTAAGGGGGCAGCGCCCTGCTTTCCCTTGTTAAGGTAGAGGCGGTTCTGGCCCATGTTGGCGGTAAGGAATATATCGGGCAGGCCATCGTTGTTGATGTCGCCAATGGCCACACCGCCTCCGTTATAGTAATTACGGTAGCGAAAAACATCCAGGTCTTCGCTTACCGATAGTACATTTTTAAAATTTATGCCTGTATGAGAGGCAGGCAATCGGGTGAACTGCCGGGTATCGGGGTCACTGTTTTTTTGCTTGCAGGACAGGAGGCACAGACAAGCAAAAGCAGGCACAATCAGCGCAGTAGCAATCCTCTTCATCCTTTTAATTTCATCAAAATAGAAAGAGAAAGCAAGTAAATACACACTTACTTGCTTTCCGGATTTCTATAAAAAAATCAGAATAAATTAATAACCGGGATTTTGCTCCAGGTTAGGGTTGGAGTCAATGGCCACCTGCGGAATAGGGAACAGTATTCTGGTAGGATCTGTAACTGTTTTCTCCTGCCAGGTGTCGGTATAGGTACCAAAGCGTATCTGGTCGGTTCTGCGAACACGTTCCCAGTAAAGCTCCCGCCCTCTTTCATCCAGTATGTTTTCCAGTGTGGCAGGAATGGATTCTACGCCTCTTAAAGCCCGCAACTCATCGAGCATACTCTGAGCAGTTACACCTCCCGTTGCCGTTCCTCCTCTAAGAATCGCTTCTATCTTCATCAGGTAAACATCTGCATATCTTAACAACACCAGCGAACCAATATTTACATCGGGGTGGTATTTGTAAACACGTATGCCTGACTGATCGTCGTTACCGGCAATTTGCACCTCGGGAGTAAAGGTGAGCTGATTACCCCTCCTGTTCAAGATTGGCTCGCCATTGGCATCTACCTGAGGACCTACTTTAAATCCCTGTCCGGGAGTATTGGGCTCGCCTAGCCGCTCATCTTCCTGATCGAACTTATTGTAGAAGTCGGCCAGGGTAACAAAACCGTTCCAGCCGCTCGGGTTCATGTTGTAATGAGCACCCATGAAGTAATAAGCTTCAGGCTGTGCGGTTACGCTTTTAGGAGTGGTGAATATTTTTTCTGTTGTTTCAACATCCTGAAAGTTTTCGAAATAATTCTCATCCAGCGAAAAGCCGGAGGCAGTAACAAGATCTGCATATTCAATAACCCTGTTCATATCGGCTGCATCGAATGAATAAGGGCCGGCGGGATCATCGCTCATATAAACAGCTTTGTTGAGATACAACCTGGCCAGAAGCGCATAAGCAGCTGCTTTAGAGGCTCTACCCGGAGGTACGGCAATATCATTACCTGCTCCCGGCATACCCTCAGGCAGGTTAGGGATTGCCTGCTCAAGGTCATCCACGATAAAATCAAAAGCCTCTGCCCTGCTGAATACCCGCGGATCTACCTCCACGCCCTCATTAACTTCGCGGAAGGGCACCTGGCCAAACAAATCCATTCCATAAAACATATTGAATGCCCGCAGGAACCGCGCTTCTGCTGCCTGTTCCGGAGTAGGGTTAAACCCTAAAACCTGGTTACTAACAAACACCAGCGAATTCAGGCTATTCCAGGAAACCCTGATCCAGTTGTGGGTAGGGTCCCAGGTATGCTGGTGTAATTGCCTCCAGATGCCATTATCACCCCAGTCGGTACCCCTGGTGGGCCCCATCATTTCATCGGTGGGGTGCTCCAGTATAGACATTACATTGTCCTGCCAGATATGATCGCCAAGCCTGTTATAGTTAGTAGACAAGAGCGCTGCAGGATCTCCCGAAGTAGTACCTCCAGTGTTGGTAATTGGAAGTGAATCCGGAAATTCCGTTTCCAGGTCAGTACAGCCTAACACAATCAGGCCGCCTAATACAAAGCCGGATATCCGCTTTATATAATTATATATTAACATATAAGTTATAGTTAAGGATTAAAGAGTAACATTAAGCCCAAAAGTAAACGTGCGTGCTTTTGGATAGGCGGTGTAATCTATACCTGCAGAAGGTATGCCATCAATAGCTTTGCTGATATTTACCTCCGGATCCAGACCAGTGTAGTTGGTAAACAGCAGGAGGTTCTGCCCGGTAATGAATATGCGTATGCCGGAGATGTTTTTAATGGTACCTACCGGTAGTGTATATCCAAGAGATGCATTTTGCAGCCTTACAAAGTTGCCGCTCTCCAGGAATCTGGTAGAAACATCTGCCGCATTCAAAGGCGACTCTCCATTCCCTACCACATCTGAGGTAACATTACGGCCAACCACTAATGAGCCTGCTGTAAAGAAGGCGTTTGCCGTATTGTTGTAGATCTTGTGGCCAAACATACCGTTGAAAAAGAAGCTCAGGTCAAAGTTATTTAACCTGAAATTATTGGTTAAACCAGCTGTAAGCCTAGGCAGTGGAGAATCGCCGGTAAAGCGCTGCACATCGCCGCCATTGTATTCAGCATTGCCTTCAGAATCATAGCCGGCAAAATCTCTGAGGTAGTAAGCATATAAGGGCTGATTGTTTGCAATACGCTGTGCATAGGCTCCGGTAAGGCCCTGACCGGTAATTTCACCGGTGTTGGTAATACTGGTGTAATTCTCTACCCTGTTTTCGTTATAGCCAGCATTAGCGTTCACATCCCAGCTAAAGGAAGTTGAATTGATGATATTTGCTTCAATGTTAAGCTCCACTCCCTGGTTGATGATATCTGCATCCAGGTTTGTCCACACAAATGGTTGCGCAGCCGGCTGTGCTGCAACCTGTTGAATTAACAGATCGTAAGTGGTTTTATGGTAATAGTCCAGTGAACCTCTTATGCGGTTATTAACAAATCCATAGTCCAGACCAATATTTAACTGTCTGGTAGATTCCCATCTCAGGTTGGGGTTGGCAAAAGCCACATCTCCCAGGTCTCCACCCTCAATGGTGCCGCTTTCACTAAAACTGTAGTCGCTGTACCTTTGCCTTTGGTACACCAGGTTGTGCGGAATTTCCTGGTTTCCGGTAATACCGTAGCCTACCCTTAATTTCAGATCAGAGAACACTGCCGGCATAAAGGCTTCATCAGAGATGCGCCAAGCAACAGCGCCGGAAGGAAAAACCCCATACTTATTATTCTCTCCAAATTTTGTAGATCCGTCAGTACGCAGCGTACCGGTAATGAGGAATTTATCAGTCAGGTTTAAGTTCATCCGGCCAAAGAATGACTGCAGTTCATCTACTCTGTTAGCCGTATTTACCAGAAACTGGCTTGCCGAAGCCGCATTATTGATCATAACATCCAGATTCCTGGTGCCGAAATCCCGGGTCAGAACGGTTTGCGTTTCATAGTCAAATCTTTGATAGGCATGACCAAGCAAAATATCAAGTTTGCTCTCTGCGCCCAATCCTAAATTATAGGTAAAGTAATTTTCAGATAAGAGGTTATTTTCGCGCACATCCAGGAAACCTCCTCTGCCCACATCCTGAATACCAGCAGCCACCAGATCGCCTGAGTAAGCAGCTTTTCTGGAAGAGGTTGACTGATCAAAACCCAGGCTGGTACGGAAAGAAAGATCTTTGAAAATTTTTACATCTACCCCAAAACTGGCCAGTGCCCTTAAGGTGTTGGTATAGTCCTTATTATAGGCCAGCATCGCTACCGGATTAAGCTGATCTACCCCTGGCTGGTTAAAGGTACCATCCTGGTTACGAACCGGGCGTGTAGGATTGGCAATGATCATGGCTCCAATCAAGTCTCCCCGGAAGCCAGAGTTGTTGGTAATGGGTACGTTATCGTCTCTAACATTTGCAAGGGTTAACTGTGTAGAAAGCGTAACTCTCTCGTTAAGAAAGCTTCTGTTGGCATTGATCCTGCCAGTAACCCTTCTCAGGCCACTTTCATTTACAATACCCTGCTGATCCATATAGCCCAGAGACAACCTGTAGCTTCCGGCTTCTCCCCGTCCACTATAGGCAAGGTACTGGTTATGAGAAATGGCAGTTCTGAAAACCTCATCCTGCCAGTCGGTATTAGCTCCTAAATCAAGGGCTTCTCTGTCTGCACCCAGGGCTGCAGCCCCATCAAGAAAAGCCTCTCTATCCAGTAAATCAAAAGTATTCGTAATACGGCTGGTGCTCACTGAAGAAGAAAACTCCAGAGTCTCGTTTTCGCCCTGTCCACGTTTTGTAGTGATAAGCACCACGCCATTAGCACCCCTAGAACCATAAATGGCGGTGGCAGAGGCATCTTTCAAGACGCTTACATTTTCTATATCATTAGGGTTAATGAATGTTAGCGGGTTACGGGCGGAGGCTGATCCAAAACCAACATCAGTACCACCACTGCTGGCATCACTGCCACTTAGGGGAACGCCATCAATTACATACAGAGGATTATTACCGCTTCTGATAGAAGAGGTGCCCCTGATGCGTATGGTCATACCAGCACCTGGCTCGCCACTGGTTTCCGTTACCTGTATACCAGCAGATTTACCCTGTATAAGCTGCTCAGGAGAGCTGATAATACCCTGGTTGAATTCTTTTGAACTGATTGAGGTAACTGCACCGGTAGCATCTTTCTTCTCCTGCGTACCATAGCCTACCACTACTACTTCAGACAGCTGCTCCACATCTTCCCGAAGCTTCATATCAATCACACTCCTGTTGTTAACAGGCACCCGTTGCTCTAAATAGCCTATAAAGGAAAAAACAAGGGTTGCATTTGGTGCTGCACTGAGTGCATAATTACCGTTCATGTCGGTAACTGTTCCGGTAGAGGTTCCCTGAATCAGGATACTTACACCAGGTAATGCTTCACCACTGGAGGCATCTGTTACGGTTCCCGTAATTTTGCGCTCCTGTGCCAGTACTGGCTGCCATAAAAAACAGCCTAGTAAAAGTAGAACAAGTAGAATTTTTCTCATATTAAAAAAGTTGATTGGTTGCGGAGGAGAAAAGTATTCATCAATATTAAAATTAAAAACTAATTTTACACGCGTTTATCAGAAATTTTGCTGTGAAAAGGTTGTCGCAATCGGTTTAATTTTCCTTTTCCACGGTTTTATCCAAAGAATACCGCATTTTATAAACCCTTTAGACTCTCTTTTAAAGTTTTATTCTTTATGATATAAAATTGAATAATATTATTTTTCAATACAGCATGAAATATCCTAAATGAACAGAAAAAGGATTTTTCATTTTCACAAAACAGGCTGTATAGCTGAATAGCTGCTGATTATCCTTAAGTACGTATAGCTTATTCAACCATTAGTTAAACATTAACTCATTTATCACCCGATATTGCCTTTATCCCACTTTTATTGCACTAAACTAATATCAGGGTAGTCTGGAGCAACCTGAATTCTCCTGAAAAGAATACTTGCTGCAGAGATGGCATATCAGCAATTACGCCCTTATATAGAGTGTTATGGCGCTGCGCAGAGGATTGAGCCACAGAAAAAAAACCGACTCTGAATGGAATGCAGCCGCCCTGATCACCCCCTATTCTGCCTTAAAATGCTATTTTCAGGAGCTTCGCCTCCCGGGCCAGGCAGAACTATCCTGCTGCAGAAAAGCTGTTATTCAAATTGCCTGCCTGCCTAAATCTGAATGGTGGAGTTATACTAAAACATTGATTGCCTACTATACTGTATGTTAAGGTTTTTCTTCGGCAGTGGCTGTGTCTGGCTGGCGGTCTTCTCCTTTTATGCGCAGCCTGAAACGCAGGGCTGAAAACAAGAGAATGAAAAATATCAGGCAGATACCTCCTGCAGCAAAGCCCGAGAGCACATCGCTGGGGTAATGCACCTGCAAATAGATGCGGCTTAAACCAATACTTAGAATGATGATGGTTAATATAAGTGTGAAGATTATTTTTTTAAGCCTGTTTTTGTAAATGCGCCAGCTTAGGTGTATTAAAAATCCATAGAAGGCAATGCTGCCCATGGCATGCCCGCTGGGAAAGCTTAGGGTACTGATGCGCAAATGATGCACTGCCTCGGGGCGTGGCCTGCCGATAAGATCCTTAAGCCAGAAACTGATGGCCCCTGCTACAATCAGTACTGCAAGTGCCTCCAGGGTAAATATAAGGTTACCTTTGCGAAAGTACAGGTAGAGCCCCAGTAGCGGCGTTAGGATGAAGTACGCGTAATGATCGCCCAGGTGTGTGATGGTAGACAAATACCAATCCAGGAATGGTGTTTTCCAGCTCAATACCCTCAGTGTAATGCTGTCATCAAATGCTCCAAGCTTCTCTGCCCGCAGGTCGTTCAGTAATTCATAGAAAACCCTGCCCAGGAGAGCCACAATCAGGATCCCCAGGAACATACCACCAAAAAAAACGAGGTAATCCTTATAAGAACGGTAAAAGTGGTAGAGAAACCTGCGGGCTTCCCTGGCCAAGTATCTCGGAGAAAAGGTTTTTTGCGGCATTGATCAGGCTGTTGCTAAAAAAATTAGGATAAGTTATATAATGGTTTTTAACACGACTTAGTTTGATTAACTTTGTTACCCGTCAATTGGTTAATTACAGCAGCTATGATGAACTTGAGAGGTAAGATCAAAGAGATTTTCGATACCCAGCACATTAACGATCGTTTCAGCAAACGCGAGTTTGTTATT
The DNA here is from genome assembly GCA_000597885.1 of Flammeovirgaceae bacterium 311. Taxonomy (NCBI): domain Bacteria; kingdom Pseudomonadati; phylum Bacteroidota; class Cytophagia; order Cytophagales; family Flammeovirgaceae; species Flammeovirgaceae bacterium 311. Next base: position 4,313,477 of record CP004371.1, on the reverse strand, counting down.
GAATATGCAGATAATCCTCAATATCCGCAGTTAATTAAGTTTGAGATCGTGAAAGATCGTTGTGATATGCTGGATGAGTATAAAGTAGGTGAAGATGTTGATGTGCATTTCAACATCCGCGGCCGTGCCTGGACCAACAACCAGGGCGCCACTCAATATTTTAACACCCTGCAGGCCTGGCGCCTGGAGCGTGCCGGAGCCGAAAGCGGAGCGCCAGCAGGAGATGCTCCCAACGGTGGCTACCGCAAGCCGGCAGGCGCACCTGCCAGCAATACCGCAGAGCCCCCAAGCTGGATGCAGGTGGCCGGCAAAGAGGCAGGTACCGGCAGCTTCCTGAACGACATTCAGGAGGATGACCTGCCGTTTTAATCTAAGGTATTGAGTACAAAGTATTAAGTATTGAGACTGAATTCCCGAGGATAGCAGCCTTCAGCCGGTGTTATTTATGCCGCTTCAAAATACTTGTTCTATACAAATTCTATACAAAACAACTAAAATGCAAAAGAGCCGCTTCTTTTTATAGAGGCGGCTCTTTTGTTGTCTTGGCACTTAATACTAGTCCTTGTCCAGGAAGGGGTAACGGTAATCTACTGGCGGTACAAAGGTTTCTTTGATGGTGCGGGCAGATACCCAGCGCAGCAGGTTGAGCTGAGCGCCGGCTTTGTCGTTAGTGCCTGATGCACGGCCGCCACCAAATGGCTGCTGCCCTACTACGGCACCTGTGGGCTTATCGTTTATATAGTAGTTGCCCGCTGCGTGCGTTAATTTTTTAGTAGCCAGCTCTATGGCATAGCGGTCTTGCGAGAAAATGGCTCCGGTAAGCGCATAGGGAGAGGTTTTATCCACCAGCTCCAGGGTCTCCTCGAATCGCTCTGGCTGGTATACATATACCGTCAGTACCGGCCCGAAGATTTCCTCACACATTGTGGTGTAGCTTGGATTCTCTACCTTAAAAATGGTAGGCTCAATGAAATAGCCCTTGCTCTTGTCGTAGTTACCACCGGCTACCAGCTCTACATCCGGATCGTTTTTAGCACCCTCAATGTATTTGCTGATTTTGTTGAATGACTTTTCATCAATCACGGCATTGATAAAGTTGCCGAAATCTTCAACGCCACCCATTTTCAGGCTCTTTAAGTCTTCTACCACATATCCTTTCACCTCCTCCCAGAGGTTGGCAGGTACATAGGCGCGCGATGCTGCTGAACATTTCTGCCCCTGGTATTCAAAAGCACCACGGGTAATAGCCGTTGCCAGTGCTTTTGCATTGGCAGAGTGGTGGGCCAGGATAAAGTCTTTGCCACCGGTTTCGCCTACAATACGCGGGTAACCCTTGTAGCGGCCAATGTTCTCGCCAATGGTTCTCCAGATGATCTGAAATACACTGGTGCTGCCTGTAAAGTGGATGCCGGCAAAGTCAGGATGTTTAAATACCACCTCGCCCGCTTTTGGTCCGTCTACATAAATCAGGTTAATGACGCCCTCAGGTACGCCTGCCTCACGGAATACCTCCATAAGCACATGGGCAGAATAAATTTGGGTTTCGGCAGGTTTCCAGACAACGGTGTTGCCCAGCATGGCAGGTGCTGTAGGCAGGTTACCTGCAATGGCTGTAAAGTTAAAAGGGGTGAGGGCAAAGATAAAGCCTTCCAGCGGACGGTACTCTGTGCGGTTCCAGATGCCGGGGGAGCTTTCGGGCTGCACCTTGTACAGCTCGCTCATGAAGTAGACATTGAAACGCAGGAAATCTATGAATTCGCAGGCAGAATCTATTTCGGCCTGGTAGGCATTTTTTGACTGCCCCAGCATGGTGGCCGCATTCAGCCTGGCCCGGTATGGACCGGCAATCAGGTCGGCAGCTTTTAAGAAAATGCTCGCACGCATCTCCCAGCTCATACCTTCCCATAATTCTTTGGCATTGAGGGCTGCCTGTATGGCCTGCTCCACATGCTCGGTATCGCCTTCGTGAAAAAAGCCAAGCACGTGCTGGTGGTCGTGCGGGGGGCTAAGCTTCTTTTTATTTCCTGTACGTACTTCTTCACCACCAATGAACATTGGTACATCCATCTCCTGCTCTCGCATTTCGGCAAGCGCTGCCTTTAGCGCCTTACGCTCCGGAGAACCAGGGGCATAGTTCAGTACAGGTTCGTTTTTGGGATAAGGAACTTTGAAAAATCCGTTTGACATGACGGGTTCATTTAAAATTTTATAACCCGACAAAGGTACGAAAAAAGAGAGGAAAAGTATTGCCCGGGCACTTGTGCTTACAGCTTCCAGCCAATTAGCATCATATCGTCTGTTTGTTCATAGCCCCTCATCCACTGGAGCAAGTGCTCCCGAAAGTGCTCTTTTTGCTGCTCCATAGGCAAGGCATGCACCTGTGCAATCAGTTCCAGGATTCTTTTTTCACCAAATTTTTTATCCTGCTCGCCTCCGAACTGATCCCGTACGCCATCGGTACTTAGGTAAAATGAGGCAGGCTGATCGAGCGCAAACTTATGGGTGGTAAAGCCGGAAAAGCTGGTTCTGTTCAGGCCGCCAATGAACATTCTGTCGCCCCCTATTTTGTGCACCTCTCCGCCCTGACAGTAGTATAAACTGTTACGGGCACCGGCAAATTCAATCTCCCTGAATTTCAGGTCAATCACACACATGCCTACCTCCATACCATCCTGGCTGTAGCTTACCTCCTGGTTCAGGGTGCGGCGCACATTTTCGTGCAGGTGATCAAGTATTTTGCCAGCATCCTGAATATTCTCCTGCAAAATGGCCTGGTTCAGGTATACATCGCCAATCAGGGAGAGAAATGCACCCGGCACGCCATGTCCGGTACAATCTATGGCTGCCAAAAACACCTTATGGCCAAGCTGGGTAAACCAGTAAAAATCACCACTTACAATATCCCTGGGGTTCAGCCAGATAAATGAGTCGGGCAGTGCTGCCTTAAGCTCTACCGGGCGTGGCATCATGGCATGCTGAATGCGGCTGGCGTAGCTGAGGCTGGAGCTTAGGTCCTGCGCAGTTTGCTCAATGGCTTGGCGCTGCCTGTTAATCTGATGGTTTGCCCTGTTTAAGTTCTGTGCCTGCGATGCAATTGCTTTTTGCTGCTCTTCCAGGAGCAGGTTTTGCTGCAGTATGGCCTTATTCTTTTCTTCTATTTCCCGCTTTTGCTCTGTCAGAAGCTTGTTGGTGCGGTTCTTTATGGTATTGCTCTTGTACAAAACCCCTGTTATTAGCAAAAACAGGGCAAATAATGCCATAAAGCTGTTGCGGTAGAGCATTTGCCGTTCCAGTTCATCTTCCTGAATAATCTTACTCTTTTTAAGCAGCTCTATATTGGCTTCGCGGGTTTCCAGTTCATATTCTGCTTTAAACTGCTCTACCCTGTTTGCAGAGTGTTCGCTGAAAATCGAATCATGCAGCTGAAAGAATCTCATGTGTGTATCGTAAGCCTTATCCCACACCTGCATATCGGCATAAAGCCGGGACTGCCAGCTGTATATGTTTTTCATCAGAAAACGATACTGGTTCTTTTGGGCATCGCGAAGCGATTCCTGCAGGTAGTGCTCTGCCATGGCATGATCGTTCAGCTGCAGGTACAGAAACCCTACAAACGCCTTGCATGCTATGTAAGCCTCTGCCTCAAAGGGAGGCTTCTGATAATACTCAAGTGCCTGCAGGCAGTGATTCAATGCTTTTGTGGCATTCTCATCGGCCCTCCAGGCAATATTGCCTAAGTTGTAAAATACATCGGCCAGGCCGGCTGTGTCTTTATCGGTCTTCAGGGTTTCATAGGCCTTGAGGGTAAAGTAAAGGGCGCTGTCATATTCGGCTGCTTCGGTATAATAAAAGCCTAAGTTACTCCAGCAATAACTGGAACCTTTTTCGCCATGATTTTTATAGGTGAGGTCCGCAGCCTGCTTGGTTACCTCAATGGCCTTGCGGTAATTGCCCTGGGTTCCGTAAAAAAGGCCAAGGTTTTGCAGCAGCTGCGAGAGGTAATCTTCATTGTTTACCTGGCGCAGCTGCCGTAAGCTGATCAGGTAATGCTCGAGTGCCTGGTGGTAATTGCCGCGGGTATCATAAATAATGGCCAGGTTCATGTTGGCAACGCCCTGCCCGCGCAGGTAGTTGAGGCTATCAGCCAGATGCAGGGCTTTTCTGGCCAGCGGTAATGGATCTTTGCCGCCAGAAATAGCATACTCATTACTTAGTACATTCAGGTTATCTATGTAGAGCGTATCTTTCTTTGCCTTTATCAAACGGCGCTCTATATCCTCGAACTTTTTTTGATGCTGCCCAAGGGCAGGCAAAAAAAAGAGCCACAGCAACATACACCCAAAAAGAGCCTTGATTTTCAAAAGCTTACAAGATAATTCTTAGACTACATTCAAATTAAAGATAAAGCTAGTAAAATCAACATTGCCCGTCCCTATATTTTCAAAGAAATACTGCACAGAAACAAACAAAACGTCTGTTGTTCAAACAGATACCGCCACGGCATATCATATAAACCACCTGCGCTATACTTCGCAACTATATGACGGATACTTAACGGAATTGGTCCTGATCATCAGCAAAGTACAGCAGGATGGTATAACAGCATGTTGTTAGGCAGGCCGGACTTTGCTGAAGCTGCAGTCTATGTCAGCCGGTTGCTTAAAGTATTTTCAGCAATTCGCTAAGGCAGTGAATATCCCGCTGAACAGGAATATTATATTTTCGCCTATATGGATTGTAAAACACACTGTCGATTCCTGCTGAAGCAGCACCTATGATATCTGCCTTCAGGTTATCGCCTACCATCAGGCAATCCTGGGGCTTTGCGTTTATTTTCTTCAGCACATAATCAAAAAAAATGGTACTGGGCTTTGCAGCGCCTGCATCTTCGGCCGTATAAATACCGTCGAAAAAGTGCTCGATGCCCGCAGCCTTTAGCTTAATGTCCTGCACATCGCTGAATCCGTTGGTAAGTACATACATGGGAAAGCGCTTATGGCAATACTCCAGTACTTCGCGGGCATAAGGCAGGAGACCGGGTTTAGCAGGGCAAATACTCATATAGTCGCGGTCTAAACCCACCGTTACCCATTCAGGATGAGAGGTGCTGCCCAGGGCTTCCAGCACCCGCACAAAACGCTGGCTCCTTAGTTCTTCACGCCCCATCTCTCCTGCTTCGTTCAGCGACCACAGCTGCCTATTAATCGTATCGAAGGTCTGGCAGAAAGAATCGGAACAGAAATTTCCGATTTGCTCCAGGCTATATTTCTGATAAAGTTCTCTAAGGGTTTCTTCTGAATTAGCATTATGGTCCCAGAGGGTATGGTCCAGATCGAAGAATAAATACTTGTATGTTGTTTTTAGCGGACGCATAGTCTTCAAAATATTATTGGGGGAGGCCCATCCAGCGACGACGCTGCAATTTATTTACGGCAAGTTCGCGGTTGGAGTGGAGAATCTGGTAAACTTCCAGATCGCGCTTCAGCACAGGATCTTTCTCCAGTAATTCTATTAGCTGGCGAACGATATCTTCCATTTCTTCCTTAACAAAGTAGAAAATATATAATTCTTCCTTACGAAAGCTTAACAGACCTGCGTTCTTCAAATAATTGATGTGCCGCGACGTTTTGGTTTGGGTAAAATCCAGGGTAAGCTCCAGGTCTGATATACACATTTCTTTGTTTCGGTAAAGTAAATGTAGTATACGAAGCCGGGCCTCATCGGATACGGCCTTAAAGATCTGGGCGCCAAACTGTATACTGAAATTTTTAAGTCGCATGCTTTGTTAGAACAAAAAAGGCTTCTTTTGTGGAACCTACTTTAAGGTAAATTTATTATTTTCTTTTTAGAACTTAACGTAACTTGGTACAAACTAACCATACAGGCGTGCGCGCAAAGCGGAAATCGTATCTCTGTTCGTTGATGCTGTTGCTGGTACTTGGCTTGTTTAGCCTCCCGGTGCTGGCCCAGCGAAAAGCACCAATAGTGCAGTTTTCGGGTATTGTACTGGCTACAGACGACACTACCTCCAGCTTACCAGGCGTGCATGTGTATGTACCGAAAGCCGGCCGTGGTACTGTTACCAACATGCTCGGTTTTTTCAGCATGCCTGTGCTGGTGGGCGATAGTGTGGTGATCAGCTACCTGGGCTACCGCAAACAGCATTTTAAGATTCCCAATAATGTAGGCGATGCCATTACCATTGTGGTTGAGCTATCGCCGGATACAACCTATCTGCCGGAACTTACTATTTTTCCGTACCCTACGGAACAGCTGTTCAAGCAGGCCATTATATCTATGGACCTGCCTAAGGAAGAGGAGGAAGATCTGCTGAAGCGCAACATGAACGCCAACCTGCTGGCCATGATGATGCAGGACATGCCCATGGACGGCAGTGAGAACTACAAACGGTATTCGCAGCAGCAGATCATGGATACCCATAACCGCAATTTCTACCGTACCAATCCTTTCTTTAATCCCCTGAACTGGGCCAAATTTATCCAGTCTATTCGCAGGGGCGATTACAGCAGCGATAAAAATAAATAGACAATTCTGATGTTTAGCTGTTGCTTATAGCAAAAAGATTCAGGCATGTCTATTCCGGATTGGTTCAGGGAACTATCTCCAGTCTTACAGGCCCTGCTGGCCACCCTCTTTACCTGGGCAGTTACAGCCTTAGGAGCTTCGCTGGTATTTTTCTTTAACAGGGTTGCGCACCGCGTGATGAACCTGATGCTGGGTTTTGCAGCCGGGGTGATGATAGCCGCCAGCTACTGGTCGCTGCTGGCACCCGCCATCCGTTTATCGGAGCAAAATGGCGATACCGCCAGCTGGTTTCCCGCTGCCGTTGGTTTTATGGCAGGCGGTCTTTTTGTTGGGCTGATCAACAAGGTTTTGCCACACCTCCACCCCGGCCTCGAAAAAGAGGAAGGCCCCCAATCCAGCCTAAGGCGCAGCATTCTTTTAGTACTTGCCATTACTTTACATAACATCCCCGAGGGACTAGCCGTTGGCGTAGCCTTCGGTGCTGCTGCAGGTAATTTTGAGGGTGCTACCATTGGTGGTGCCATCGCCCTGGCCATTGGCATAGGACTGCAAAATTTTCCAGAGGGTACCTCAGTTGCCGTACCGCTCCGGCGAGAGGGCTACACACGCAGAAGGGCCTTCTGGTATGGTCAGCTGAGCGGCGCCGTTGAGCCTATTGCAGGTGTGCTTGGTGCGTGGATGGTAATTGCCATACAGCCCATCCTCCCCTACAGCCTTGCCTTTGCCGCAGGCGCCATGATCTATGTGGTGGTAGAAGAGCTAATCCCCTCTGCCCAGATGGAAAAAGACAAAAATCTGGCTACCCTGGGTGCGCTCTGCGGCTTTACCCTGATGATGATCCTGGATGTGGCTTTAGGTTAATCAGAATTAAATAACTGCAGCTGCGTTGACTGCTACCACGTCGATGCCTGCATCGAGGCTACTGTTGTTATAAATAGAAAGGCTTGTTGGTGCGATGGGTTTATTGCTGAATTTCTACCTCAATAGTAGCCTGGTTATAGCCGGCGAAGATGCCTACGCCTCCCTTTATGTTTGAATAGAGAGGCTGGGGTTCCTGAAAATTGGGGAAGAGGGCGCCTGTGTTGTTGCTCTGCCAGTGGTCATATCGTTGATAATTTCGAAGATACTTGTATAAACCCTCTTCCAGATATTGGAGTGAAACAAATAGCCTCGGGTTTTCTGCACTGTAGGCTCTGGAAACAATACCATTATACTGGTCCAAATGAGCTCCTTTTTCTGCCGGGAATGCGGGCTCATTCAAAAATCTTGCATGTATGTTATACCTCTGGGTTCCGAAGCGGGGATCTTCAAATTCCACCATACCTTTTGCAAAGGTTATTAAGGAGAAATATTGATGCTCCAGAATATTCGCCGTCCTAATTGTAAAACTATAATCATCTCCTGCTCTTACCCCGGCTACCACGGGCATTGCCGGGGTGGGCGGAATGCTGCAGCTTGCTTCCAGTAAGATATCCGAAGGAGTTAGTATTTTCAAATCGTACTGATTCAAAGGTTCTATTTGCAGGTGCCTGGGCTTGCTCTCGTACCGCCCCTTTTCCGGATTGAAGAGGAGTGTATCTGTTTTGGTTCCGTCAGATATAAGCACCAAAGCATTCTTCACCTGTGCCGAGTCCCACCTGGCAACTGTTCCTATCCTATTTGCCTTAAAAAGATATACTTGCAGAAGCGTATCCTGGGGAGAAACCCATGAACTTACGGCATACAATTCTTCTGTTGCTATGTCCTCCATTTCAACTCCGCTATCGCAGCCCGATAGCCCAAGCACAAACACCAGCGGTAGCAACATATATTTTCGCATATCAAAATTTAAAATTGTAACTAATGGAAGGCAGGACTGGAAAGAGAGACTTTTTCTTAAGTTCTATTTTTTGGCCTGTGGGTTTATGATTCTGATCATAGGTATTGGTAGCTTCCAGGTAATAGTAAAAGGGGTTTTTTCGGCTATAGGCATTGAACAGGCCAAACTCCCAATACCGCTCCCACTTTTCCTTTTGCTTGTGCACCTGAACAGCAAGATCTAAACGATGATAGGCTTCTGCCCTGAAGCTATTCCTGGATCCATAATAAGGCACTCTTGCAATCTGTTCAGATTCAAACCTGAAGATTGCACCATCCGGTGACATCACCGGCCTTGCATAGACCTGGACACCGTAATTTCCATAGTAGTAGGCTTTGGGAACTGTTAAGGCATTACCCGTACCATACACCCAGCTGGCAGAAAGTTTTACTTTAGGCGAAAGCTCATAAGTGCCTACAATGGAAATGTTATGCCGACTGTCCTGCCTGGGGTAAAAGCGTTTTCCATAATTGAGTTCATCAAACTGGTGGATAGTCCAGGAAAGGGTGTAGCCAATCCAGCCATTAAGCTTGCCCCTGCTTTTTCGCAGCAAGACTTCTGTTCCGTAAGCCAACCCCTTGCCTATAGTAATATTATCTTCCCAGTTAACTTCGCTGGCTCCTTCTGAAATCACCAAAAAGTTGGCTCCTTCGGTATAGGCAACAATATTCCGCAGATACCTTCGATAGCTCTCCACAGATAAACTTAGCCCGCCACTACCCTTAAAAGATTTTGAAGCTCCTATGGATACCTGATCGGCCTGTTCAGGTGGAGCCTGCTCCGTTGCGGGCACCCACAGATCAGTAGAGAGACCCATGCCAGTATTGGAGAGTAAATGCACAAACTGGTTAACTCTTGCATAAGCGCCCTGAACCTTAATTCTCCAGAACACCTCATACTCTGCCATAAGCCTGGGCTCTGCCAAAATGTAGTGCTGTTGGGGAGATATCAGGGCATTCAGGCGCAAGCCTGCATTCACAGACAGTTTGCTTAGCGGCTGCCAAGTATCCTCCAGATAAGCGCCCAGTTCCTGATTGTTGTATTGCTGAACGCTCTCTTCGTTACTGTCGGAATCACTTCTGGAGGCATACGATCTTGGCTTATAAGTGTGGTGAACTGCAGTTGCGCCAAATTTCAGGCTATGCGTATTGGACCAATAATAATCAAAATCAGTTTTGAGGGCATAATCGGTAACAGAAGACTTAAAACTTGAATATAAATTTTCGGGATTAGTACCACTCCTGCTAAAATCATCATTCAAATAGAACTTATAGTAGCTGTAGAGCAGAGTTGTATTAGAGAACAGCTTGTTATTATAGATGTGATTCCAGCGCAGCGAGGAAGTGGAATTTCCCCAGCCTAGATCTGTTTTTGCATTGATGGTTGACTGTGCCCTGCTGACTTCTTCCTGATTAAGGAACTTATCGTTGCCAAAGTAACCACTGATGAAGAATTTGTTTTTAGGATCATGATCAAGGTTCAGCTTAAGATTTAGGTCATAGAAACGATAAGCTGTTACAAAATCATCAGACATAAAAGGCTTTGTTAGCAGATCCAGATAAGACCGCCGGCCGGATACCAGAAAAGAAGATTTACCTTTTTGAATTGGTCCTTCCAGGGTGAGCCTGCTGGAAAGCAGCCCGATGCCACCTTCACCTGCCAGCTTTTCTTTATTACCGTCTTTCATCTTGATGTCAATCACAGAAGAAATTCTGCCACCGTAGCGTGCCGGAAAAGCCCCCTTCCAGAAATCCACGCTTTTGATGGCATCTCCATTAAAAGTAGAAAAAAAGCCAAAGAGGTGGCTGGCATTATAAACCTGGGCGTCGTCGAGCAGGATCAGGTTCTGGCCTGGTCCGCCTCCGCGAACATAAAGTGCAGTAGAGCCTTCGGTACCTCTTTGCACGCTGGGTAACAGCTGCAGTATTTTGATTACGTCTTTCTCTCCCAGGAGCGCTGGCATTTGCTTAACCATCTCTACCGGCAGCTGCACATGGCCAAGGTAATTTTCTCCAGGAGAAACCTCAGCTGTTACTGAAAGCACATCCAGCTCCTGCTCCTTTGGAACAAGCTCAATATCCAGCACTAAATCCTTTTGAGATGTTATCCTATGAACAGCTTTATGGTATCCTACAAATGAGAAGACGATCTCTACCTCCTGACCTTTGGGCAGCTGAATGGAGAAAAACCCATAAGCATTGGAAGCAGTGCCTGCCTGGGTGCCGCTGATGTGCACATTCACACCAGCCAATTGCTCCTGGCTACCTTTCTCTTTTACAAAACCGCTAAGTATTGTGTTTTGAGCAAAAGATAGCTGTGAGACCAGCAAGCACAGGATCAGCAGTACTCTCATGAAATGTCAGTAAGAACACCCAGGGTGGTGCAGGTAGAAACCATCTAACGCATAAGTTAATAACCTTATTGAATTTACCTATATCCTTTTTTAGATACAGTAATGGTAAGAATGGCATAAGGTTTACATCCTGCGGGTAATCATTATTGCCTAAAAACGAGCTGCTGACTGCTAATTTTTTAGCGTTGAGCAGCTGATGGGTAAGGCCAGACATGACCATAGGCTTGGAAAAAAAGCAACCACTTTTAGAAAAGACATGGCCGCTCATTGCTTATCCTCCGGCCCAGCTTTCTCTGTCGAGGCTGCGGTACTGGATGGCTTCGGCCAGGTGCTCTATCTGTATGCTTTCGTTATCGGCCAGATCGGCAATGGTGCGGCTTACTTTCAGGATGCGGTCGTAGGCGCGGGCACTGAGGCCAAGGCGTTCCATGGCACGTTTTAGCAGGGCTTTGCCACCTTCGTTAATCTGGCATACTTCCTTTACCATTTGCGAGGGCATCAGGGCATTGGAGTGTATCTCGGGGTATTCTTCGAAACGCTGCTTCTGCCGCTCCCGTGCTTTAATTACACGCTCGCGGATACTGGCACTGCTTTCGGTTTTTCGCTGGCCCGTCATTTCATCGAAAGAAACAGGGGTTACCTCAACGTGCAGGTCGATGCGATCGAGCAGTGGTCCGCTGATCTTATTCAGATAGCGCTGCACGGCGCCGGGCGGGCACACACATTCTTTATCGGGGTGGTTGTGGTAGCCGCACGGACAGGGGTTCATGCTGGCGATCAGCATAAAGTTGGCAGGGAAATCAACAGAGATTTTAGCACGGCTCACGGTTACACGCCGTTCTTCGAGTGGCTGCCGCATTACCTCAAGCACCGTTCGCTTAAACTCGGGCAGCTCATCCAGGAAAAGAATACCGTTATGGGCCAGGCTGATCTCGCCAGGTTGGGGAATGCCACCACCGCCTACCAGGGCTACATCTGAAATGGTATGATGGGGCGAGCGGTAGGGCCGGTGGGCAATCAGCGATGTATGGGTGCCCAACTTCCCGGCTACGGAATGAATTTTTGTGGTTTCCAGGGCCTCGTGCAGGCTTAGGGGTGGCAGTATGGTGGGCAGGCGCTTGGCCAGCATGGTTTTACCGGCACCCGGAGGTCCTACCATGATTACATTGTGTCCGCCGGCTGCGGCAATTTCCATGGCCCGCTTAATATTTTCCTGGCCCTGCACATCAGAGAAATCAACATCGAAGGCCTCCTGCCGGTGGAAGAACAAATCGCGTGTATCTTGCCTGGCTGGTTCTATCTTGATCTTGCCTTCAAAAAAGTCTATTGCCTCCTGCAGGTTCTTCACCCCGATAACATCCAGGTTATTGACGATGGCAGCTTCTTCGGTATTTTCTTTGGGTAGCACAAAGCCTTTAAAGCCCTGCTTCCGGGCTTCTATGGCAATAGGCAGCGCTCCTTTGATGGGCCTCAGCACACCATCCAGCGCCAGCTCCCCCATAATAATGTACCGATCCAGCACCTCAGTCACCAGCTGCTCCGAGGCCTGGAGGATCCCCAGGGCAATAGGCAAATCATAAGAAGAGCCTTCTTTGCGGATATCGGCCGGGGCCAGGTTTACCACCACCCGCTGGCGTGGCATTCTGTACCCTAAATGCTTCAGGGCAGAATCTACGCGCTGCTCGCTCTCTTTAACGGCATTATCGGGCAGGCCTACCATAAAAAACTTAGTGCCCTGTGCTACATTTACCTCAATGGTAATCAGTCGGGCATTTACCCCAAACACAGCGCTTCCATAAGTTTTTGCCAGCATATTGATTGGTGTTGAGTAGTAGGTATCTGGTACCTGATATTAGAATACCGTATTAAATGTTACAATGGGCCTCAGGCAATCAACGCCTGTATTCAATAGTAAGACTTTTTTAGGGTGACTAATGTTTTGAGAGGGAGACTATCAATCCGTTCAACGAAAACAAGACTATAAACCTGTCTTATCTGTTTGGTACTTTCAACGATCAGATCATCAATCAACCTCTTACATACAGTTATCCCACTTTCAGGATTTGCTCGATGCGTTGTATTATGATGTGGATTACCTTGATGTGGATCTCCTGGATGCGATCGGCATAGCCGCCATGCTGCACCCTGATTTCCACATCGGCCAGCTCTGCGAGCTTACCTCCGTTTTTACCTGTTAGCGCCACTACCGGGATGCCCGACTGACGGGCTACCTCTGCTGCACGCAGTACGTTGATAGAGTTGCCACTGGTGCTGATGGCCAGCAACACATCTCCGCTGCGCCCCACACCTCTCACAAAGCGGGAGAAAACATGCTCCCAGCCATAATCGTTTGCCGTGCAGCTGATAAAGCTGGGGTCGGAAACAGCCATGGCAGCAAGGGGTCTGCGCTCTTCACGAAATTTTCCGGTAAGTTCTTCAGCAAAATGCATGGCATCGCAGTGAGAGCCTCCATTACCGCAGGAAAGCAGCTTGCCCCCCTTCTCCAGACTTTTTGCCATGAGTTGGGCAGCTTTTTCGATCTGCTCCAGGTTGTGGGGCTTGCTGACAAATGCTTCGAGTACCTGGGCAGCCTCCCGCAACTGTTGTTCAATCAGTTGTATTCCTTCCATTTCTTAAATTTTCAAGCCCTGGGAGCATCCGGATCTGTTGGTTTCTTTCCTTTATCGAGCGATTGCCGGAATGATTCAATCCTGCGGCCGGCCTGCTCGTCTTCCTCCAGGCGCTTTTGTTCAATGTCGTAAAGCTTTGCTTTTGTTGCCGCATGCTCCTGCAGCAGGTGCCGGTTTTGCTTTTCCAGGCTTCTGGTATATAAAGTGCCTGTTACGATCAAACCCACCAGTATAATAAGCCCCAGCATCATCCAGTATTTAAAATAATCCAGCAGGTTCAGCAGGTTCAGGTTGTTGTACAGCGATTCTTCCTGCATCATCAGTATAATGGTGACAACTGTATACAGCAGGCCTGCTATCAGTAAAATAAAGCGTGCGTTTTTCATGGGCTTAGCAAATTACTTATGGTTAAGAAAGAGATAACAGATTAGTTTGTTAAAGCAGCAGGCTTACACCGTCTGCATTTGTGATAGTTTTTTATATAAACCTTCCTGCTCGAGCAGCTCTGCATGGGTGCCCCTTTCTACAATCCGGCCCTGCTGCACTACCACAATTTCATCGGCATGCTGGATGGTACTTAGCCGGTGGGCAATTACAATGGAGGTACGGCCCTGCATCAGGTTCATCAGGGCTTCCTGCACCAGGCGCTCCGACTCAGAGTCCAGCGCGGAGGTGGCCTCATCCAGAATAAGGATGGGCGGATTTTTAAGCACCGCCCTGGCAATACTCAGACGCTGCCGCTGCCCCCCGGAGAGGCGGCTGCCCCGCTCCCCGATCAGGGTCTGATAGCCCTCTTCGGTCTGTACAATAAAGTCGTGTGCATTGGCAATTCTGGCAGCACGTATTACATCTTCCTCCCGCGCATCTGGCAGGCCAAAGGCGATGTTGTTGAAAATAGTATCATTGAATAAAATACTCTCCTGTGTTACAATGCCCATCAGGCTTTGTAAGGATTCCACATCATAATCTGTGAGCGGGCGGCCATCTAATAAAATAGCTCCTTCTGTAGGATCATAGAAACGGGGCACCAGGTCGGCAAGCGTGGATTTACCACCCCCGGAAGGCCCCACCAGGGCAATGGTTTTTCCTTTCTGGATATGCAGGTTAATGCCTTTAAGCACCCGTTTATCATCGTAAGCAAAGGAAACACTGCGAAACTCAAGGCTGTGATCAAAGCTTTTTACGACTACAGCATTGGGGCTGTTCTGGATCTGAGGTACCACATCCAGCACCTGGAAGATACGCTCACCCGCCGACAGACCCCGCTGAATGCTGGTAAAGGATTTGCTGATTGCCTTACCCGGCTGCAGCACCTGGGTGAAGATAGCTATATAACCGATAAATGCGGCGGGGCTCAGCTCGGAGTTGCCACTGATAACCAGGGAACCCCCATATAAGAGAATGCACACCACAAAAAAGATACCCAGAAACTCTGAAATAGGCGAGGCCAGCTCGTTGCGGCGGGCCATGTGGATGTTTACATCTCCATAATGATCTACTTCTTTGCTAAACCTTTCGAATACAAACCCCCTGGCCGTAAATGCCTTTACTACCCGCATACCGCCAATGGTTTCGTCGAGTATGTTTACAATGCGCCCCAATGACTCCTGACTTTCCCTGGCCTTGCGTTTCAGGCGTTTGGCAATGCCTGAGATAATGTATCCCGAGAGAGGCAGTATCAGCACAGTAAACAGGGTGAGCTTGTATGAAATAGTGAAGAGCACAATGAAATAGACGATAATGGTGGCAGGCTCCCGAAAGAATACCGTAATGCTGTTCACAATAGAGCTTTCTACCTCCTGCACATCATTGGTAATACGTGACATGATATCGCCCTTGCGCTCATTGGTAAAAAAGCCCAGGTGCAGGCGGCTCACTTTATCGTAGATCGCTTTTCGCAGGTTACTCACAGCCTGCACCCTGATGTGCGCCAGCTCTATATTAGAAAGATAAGTAAATACGCTGGTTAGCAGAGAGGAAATTACGATGACAACACATACAAAAACCAGTGAGCCGAAAACCCCATAGGTATCCCTCCACTGCAGGAGATGATAATAAAACCAGCTTAGGGCATAATTAAGGCTAAACTCAAAGTCTGGCTTTTGTGTATATGCTTCCAGTTCGGCTTCCGGTGTTTGCCCGAAAAGTACATTCAGGATTGGAATGAGCAGCGTAAGCCGAACTATTCCAAAAACAATGGAAAGCAGTGTAAGTATAATGTACTTTGGAACACGGGTATCCAGGGGCCGCGCATAGGCAAGTAGCCTAAAGTATAAATTCATTCCCTACAGGTCTTTAACTACCCGCAAAGGTATGGATTTTAATCTTTAGTTGTTCGGAATGAGCTGCCAATGCCTGCTCCATTGCTATAAACGCAAACAGGCACAACATTAGATTTTTACCGGTAACCACTACCATTCCTAAAACAGCTGGTTGGGGCGGGCCATGTTCCAGCGCATGCCAAACTGGATGAGCTGCATATTACGGTTCTCACTTGCCTCGGCTTCCAGGCGGCGCATGGTGTAGGTGCCCTCCAGCCACAGGCGGTGGGCCAGCATATAAGAAACCTGCAGATCGCCCATCAACAGTTTATTGGAAAGTCCCTGCCCAATTACGTTACCTTCGTTAAGGGTGCGGGTATTGTAGCTGATGAGAATATCGCCTCCATAGTTTTCGTTGGCCGGATTGGTGCCATAATCGGCCGTGAGCAGGGTGCCCTCCAGCACCAGGCGGGGTAGCGGCTGGTAGGTAAGCCGGCCCAGCAGCTCGTTGAAGTTGGCACCCAGCGGATGCGCCAGGGGCTGGCCGTAATTGGTGTAGCTGGTATAGTTACTCTGATGCGAGTACATAAAAGGGCGGGCCCGGTTCCACTCCACCTGCCCATCCAGGTTAGGAATGCCAAATACATTAATATACTTGCCGCCCAGCTGAGACGACCACTTATTGCCCCACCATCCATTGCCCTGGCGGTAGGCATCCAGCAGAAACTCATCCAGCACAAACTGTCCGTGCAGCTGGATACGCTTAAATAGGTTCCATTTGGCATCCAGGCCTACCAGGGCATTATCGTTACTGCCGCCATACTGCTCTACCGCCCTGTAGAAAATAACCGGGTTAAAATAATCAACCTCTATGCCATTGCTCTGCTCATCGCCACTCATAATTGCCTCAAAAAGGCCAATGTTAAAGTTATCAGTAATATTGAGGCTTAGGTGGTGCAGGGCATAAAACTTCTTAGGGTAGTTTACACTACCTGTAGCACCACTATTAGAGGCCGAAATATCTCCTCTGAGCTGAGCAAAAAGGTTGGTATAGTTAAAGCGCCATACCTTGGTCTGTATTTTAATATAAGGGAAAGCAGGGCCATAGTCCGACAGGATCATGGAACGGATGCCGTTGCCAATATGGAAGCGCTCATGCCCCACCTGCAGGTTGATGCTGCGGATAGGGTTGAAGCTCACATGTCCACGTGCGGTAAAAAAGTCGTGGCCGGCATCGCCAAAGCTTTTCCAGAAAGCCTCACCGGGCACTACCCTTCTTTCCCTAATGCGCTCACGCACATAAAAAGGGTAACGTACCTGGTTCTCTGCCAGAAAAGTATAGATGCTTACCTTCTCCTCAATATTTGCCCTAAGCTCCACTCCGCGGGTGTTGCGGTAGGTCTTTGGCTGACCGTCGTTTTCTACGCCCGCCTGTAACCAGAGCACCGGTTTAATGCTTAGGTTAAAATCCTTTGTATCTACGCTGAAGAGGTCGGGGGTTCTGCTGTAAAAATATTTCAGAATGGGCTTTCGGTCTACCTGATCACGCTCGCTCCACTCCCAGTTATCGTTGGCCAGAAATTGTATGTTAAACCTATCGGCTGCAGAACCACTTTGCTGCAGGCTATCGTACTGGGCATCGGCAAGCTGCGCAATTGGCAAACGGCGGTAAGGCTTATAGCTGGTGTGGTAGGGTGCAAAACGGCCACTGCCAATCTCGTACCGATCCAGCAGATGGTAATAATGATTATCGATGGGAGCCATGGCGCCCTGCGAAAATCCCTTTCCCGACACACCCAGCAGCATGCACAATAAAAGGCTGGTGCGTAAAGGCAGCTGCCAGTTCCCAATTACAGTATTCATAAATCTGTTCTTCAGTTGGATAGATTGAAGATGCTAAATTGCGCAACTATTTTATACTACCCAAGTCTGGCGCTTTTGTTCTTGTACAGCGTAAGGTTTTATAGAGAATTACACAGAACAAAACCAGGCCCTATGGGCTTCTTTAGGTATGATTGGCGCAATAGCAGGAGATATTATTGGATCTGTATATGAGTTTTCGCCTATCAAGCGAACAAACTTTCCGCTGCTGCAGGAAAAATCTGCTTTTACCGATGATAGTGTGCTAACGGTGGCAATAGCGGAAAGCCTGCTAACAGGCAAAAGCTATGCAGCTGCGCTTAAGCACTGGGGCCGTCGCTATCCAAACGCAGGCTATGGCAAAAACTTTTACCAGTGGCTCATGAGCCGCTGCAGTGTAGCCTATGGCAGCTGGGGCAATGGTTCTGCCATGCGGGTGAGCCCGGTAGGCTGGGCTTTTAATTCGCTGGAAGAAACCCTTCAACAGGCTACTTTAACGGCTATGCCCACCCACGACCATCCCAAGGGCATAAAGGGTGCCCAGGCAGTGGCCGGTTCAGTCTGGATGGCCCGGCAAAATCACTCAAAAGCAGAAATCAGGGAATGGGTAGAAAAGGATATTGGCTACAGCCTTACCGCCTCAGTGGCAGAAATCAGGCAAAGCTATACTTTTGATGTGAGCTGTGCTGGTTCGGTACCGCAGGCCATACAGTGTTTTCTGGAAGCTGAGAGCACCGAAGAAGCCATCAGAAATGCCGTGTCATTGGGTGGCGACGCCGACACACAAGCCTGCATCGCAGGTGCTATCGGAGAGGCCATGTGGGGTATTGAGGATATACTGGAGTCCGCTGTACTGAAACGCCTCCCGGAAAATATGCTTAAAATTATAGAGCAGTTCAGGAGTCGCTACGATGATCAGAGGTAACCCCGTTTTTAAAATGACGTGCAACCAGGGTTCTGAACTTATCTACGGTCAGGGGCTTGGTAACCAATTCTTTAATTCTTGCATAACTGGCCGCACGTTTTACATCCCGGCTGTCCAGGGTAGAAGAAAGCAAAAAGATGTCTACAGGCTTATCGTTTAAAAAGCCATCATCCTGCAACCTGTCCAGAAATTCAAAACCATCCAGAATCGGCATTTTTATATCCATAAACACAATATCCGGAAGCTCTTCAGGATTTTCTTCTGCCGTATAACGCAGGTGATCATACGCAGCCGGGCTATCAGAAAAAAAAGTTAGCGTAAGGTCCTGTTCATCAGCAAACAGCTCTTGCAGAATAAAATTATTAATTTCATCATCGTCTATAAAGAGTAGCCGTGTCTTCTGCTTGTTATGAAACACCATGATCTTATCTAAACCCCGGGAATGGACCGAATTCAATTTTCAATTAAGTAATAAACGCAGACTTATTCACAAAGTTAAGCCTGTTAAGGAATTAAATAGCGCCTTGTAAAGTTTTCTTTTTAATTAAACATTTTATCCCTATCTTTGTGCCCCTAAAGAAGTGGCAAAAAGAGACTTTGGTTATGAAAAAAGAAATTCACCCAAAATACAATGAAGTTGTGTTCATGGACACTACGAGCGATTTTAAATTCCTGACGCGCTCAACCATGACCTCCAAAGAAACCATCGAGTGGGAAGATGGCAAAACTTACCCTGTAATCAAAGTGGAAGTTAGCTCTGCCTCACACCCGTTCTACACCGGTAAGAAAATATTTCTGGATACTGCCGGCCGTGTTGAGAAATTCAACAAGCGTTACAAGAAGTAATAGCCTGGCTTGCATTAGCCCTTGCTATAGACCTTTTAGAAGCCTTCTGTTCCAAACAGAAGGCTTTTTTGTTTTGTATAAGTTTATAGAATAAGTTTGCTACCCTGCTGTATGCATTTGTTTTAATTTTGCCTCTATGAACCTGATTCTTTTCGACGAGACAACACTACGCCGGCAACTACTGCCTCTTACTTTTACCCGCCCCATTGCTGCCCTAAGGTGCGGCATCTTAACACTGGCAGAAAAATGGCAGCACCTGCTGCCCGATGCAACAGTCAGCCATCTTACCGAAGACTATCTGCAACAGAAGTTCAGCCTGGTAAAAGCAGCCGATAACCTTATGGTAAACGGGGCTATTTGTCCAACCCCGGCACTGGTCAGCAAAATTCAGTTGCTGGAGCCGGGCCAGTGCCTGGTGCAGCATGGTACAATGCTGGCTTTCAGAGGCAGCGCTCATGTAACAGATCTCTATAAAAACGACGCTTACGTTCCGGTTCAGGAGCTGGAGTGGCAGGAATCTCTAACCCTTATCCAGCATCCCTGGCATATTTTCAGATTTAACGGCGAGCAGTTGCGGCAGGATTTTGCACTGGTAACCAGGGGCCGCTCCTCTGCCGGCATTAACGATGTACACACCCGCACTTATAACGAAGAAAATATTTTTGTTGAAGAAGGGGCAAAAATAAGAGCAGCCGTACTGAATGCCGAAGATGGTCCTATCTATATAGGTAAGCATGCCCAGGTACACGAAGGCGCTATCATCAAAGGTCCTTTTGCGCTCTGTGAACACTCGAACGTGAATGTTGGAGGTAAGATGCGGGGAGATATCACCATTGGTCCTTTTTCTAAAGTTGGTGGTGAAGTAAGCAATTCTGTGATACTGGGCTACAGCAACAAAGGCCATGAGGGTTTTTTGGGCAACAGCGTACTGGGCGAATGGTGCAACCTGGGTGCCGATACCAATAACTCAAATCTCAAGAACAACTATGCCAACGTGAAGGTATGGAGCTATCAGAAAGGCGGCTTTTTAGATACCGGCCTGCAGTTCTGTGGCCTCATTATGGGCGATCACAGCAAATGCGGCATCAATACCATGTTTAACACCGGCACAGTGGTAGGCGTAAGCGCCAACATCTTTGGCGATGGCTTTCCACGTAACTTTATCCCGAGCTATTCCTGGGGCGGTGCCAATGGCTTTACTACCTATAAATTTGAAGCCGCCATGGAAACGGCCGCCCTTGTACTGGAAAGGCGCGATCTAAACCTGGACGAAACCGAACGGGCCGTTTTGCAGCATGTTTATGAACAGACAGCACAATACCGGGTGTGGGAGAAGAAAGGGTAATGTGCTAACCTGCCTGCCAGCAGGCAGGTGTGCTAATTGATTAATGTGCTAATTGTGGGGCAGCTGGAAAAATAAACTACTGGTGGAGATTCAGTCAGTTCCAGCCTTTTTAAATTGCCAGCCTCCTGGGTCATACTATCTAATTTGTAATCTATATTTACTGCATGCGTTTTGCTGATATAACCGGACTGGAGGAAGTAAAGGAGCATTTGATCAATTCGGTGCAGGCCAACCACCTGGCACATGCGCTTTTGTTTGTTGGCCCCACAGGATCTGCAAACCTGGCCATTGCCCTGGCTTTTGCTACCTACCTGCAGTGCACCAGCAGGCGAAAGAGCTCCGAACCTGCCGCTGCCGCCGAGGCAAGTCTGTTTGGCGGTACTCCCGAAGTTGCTCCCGCAAAGACAGCCGATACTGCTATCCGCGATGCCTGTGGCACTTGCCCTTCGTGCCAGAAAATGGCTAAGTTCCAGCACCCCGATGTGCACTGGGTATTTCCTGTTTCTTCTACCAGCACGGTTAAGGGTGATCATGCAGTAAGCAAAAGCTTTATTACCGAATGGCGGCAGTTCCTGGGGCAGAGTCCCTATGGCTCCCTAAGTGAATGGCGGCATCTTTACGGTGGCGAAGACAAGCAGGTAAACATCAGCAAAGAAGAGAGCCGCAACATCATAGGCAGCCTTACCCTCAAGAGCTATGAGGGCCCCTATAAGATTATGTTTATCTGGCTACCTGAGTATATGCACCCCTCTGCTGCCAATGGTATTCTGAAAATTCTGGAAGAGCCACCAGCCAAAACCATTTTTATCCTGGTAACCAACGATACTGAAAAGCTGCTGGCTACCATTCTCTCCAGAACCCAGATTGTAAAGATCAGGTCGTTTAGCGATAGCGAAGTTGCCCGTATCCTAAACCAGCAGCATGAGCTGCCCATCGAGAAAGCCGAGGCCGTTGCCAGGCTTGCAGCAGGAAACCTGCAGGAGGCGCTTCGGCTGGCCACAGAAGCTACCGACGAAAGTTTTGCCCTTTTCCGCGACTGGATGCGCCTTTGCTACGAGCGACAATACAGCAAGCTGGTAAGTTTTTCTGACGATATGGGTAAGATGGGGCGAGACTCCCAGCGGAACCTGCTGCTCACCGGCCTCAACCTTTTGCGCGAAACACTAGTTTATCCATATGCAAGCGGTGATCTGGTGCGGCTGCAATCCGAAGAGCTGGCTTTTGCCGAGCGTTTCAGTAAAGTGGCAACACCATTAAAAGTGCAGCAAATGGCCGATCTGCTAAACCAAACTTTGTATTATTTTGAGCGGAACGCCAATCCTAAAATTGCCCTGCTCGATCTGTCGTTAAAGCTGACAAGTATCCTAAGGGCTTAAGGTGGCAACCGAATTCCCCCTCAGCATGAAAAAAAAAGCTTCTCCTAAAGACCTTCGTATTATTGGCCGAACAGATATCGTAGATTTGCCGGACTTAGGCTTACACAACGTTGATGTAAAAATAGATACCGGCGCCTATACCTCTTCTATCCACTGCTCACGTATTAAGGTTATAAAGGAGGCTGATGGTACCGAACTTATTACTTTTACCATTCCGGGTTCTAAACTGCATGAAAAGGGAATTCACCGTTTCAGAGTAAAAGATTTTGAAGAAAGAAGTATCCGAAGCTCGAACGGTCACCTGCAAAAACGATTTATTATACAAAGCCACATCATTATTTTCGGAAAGCGATTACAGGCAGAATTTTCACTGGCCGACCGCAGCAACATGAAATTCCCGATTTTGCTGGGCCGGCAGTTATTGAGCAAACGTTTTCTGGTAGATGTAAACAAAACCAACCTTTCGTACAAAGAAAAAATTAATATATGAACATAGCCGTTCTCTCCCGCAATGCCAACCTCTACTCCACCAAACGGTTGGTAGAGGCTGCACGGCAACGTGGTCATGAATGTCGGGTACTGGACCACCTGCGCTGCGATATTATCATAGAACAAAGCAATCCTGTACTACATTATAAAGGCGAGCTCATCAAAAATATAGATGCAGTAATTCCCCGCATTGGAGCTTCTGTTACATTTTACGGCTCTGCCGTGGTGCGCCAGTTTGAAATGATGAATGTATTCACCACCACAAAATCGCAGGCTATTGTACGCTCCAGAGACAAGCTGCGCAGCATGCAGATTTTAGCCCGCTCCGGGGTAGGCTTACCCAAAACAGCCTTTACCAACTACAGCCGCGAAGATAAATACCTGATCGAAGCCGTAGGCGGCGCACCCCTGGTAATCAAACTGCTGGAGGGCACCCAGGGCCTGGGGGTTGTACTGGCCGAAACCCGCAAAGCTGCACAATCAGTAATTGAGGCCTTTCATAACCTGAAAGCACGCGTAATTGTGCAGGAGTTTATCAAGGAAGCCAAGGCTGCCGATATCCGTGCGTTCGTGATTGACAACGAGGTAGTGGGTGCCATGCGCCGGCAGGGCAAGGAGGGCGAATTTCGCTCCAACCTGCACCGGGGTGGCAGCGCTGCAGTTTATAAATTAAGCCGCGAAGAAAAAACAGCAGCCTTAACGGCCGCCAAAGCCATGGGTTTAAGCATTGCCGGCGTAGACATGCTGCAGTCTAACCGCGGCCCGCTGATCCTGGAGGTAAATTCCTCTCCTGGCCTGGAAGGCATAGAACAGGCAACCGGTCTGGATATAGCCGCAAAAGTGATCAGATTCATAGAGCGGGAAAGAGGGCTGGAGCCTAAAAAAAGAAAAAAATCACCTACAGATGCTTAATGGGGCATGAGGTGTGGGGTATGAGGCGGTCCGCCGCTGCGGTATGAGGCATCAAGACCCCGGCTTAATTCCAATGCCTCCCATTTATTTCTGATGTTTTATATATAGTATTCACGCACATGAAAATAAAAATAGGAACCCGTGGCAGCCGTTTAGCCCTTTGGCAGGCCTATTATGTTGCCGACCTATTAAAGGCAGGCGACATAGAAACAGAACTGGTTACCATAGATACCCGGGGCGATAAAATTCTGGATGTATCCATTGCTAAAATTGGCAGCAAAGGTGTTTTTACTGAAGAGATTGAGGAGCAGCTGGCCAGCGGCAACATAGATATTGCCGTACACAGCGCCAAAGACATGCAGTCGGAGCTCCCCAATGGTTTTTCGCTGATTGCCTTTACCGAGCGGGAAAAAGAAAATGATGTGATCATCAGCCACCGCAGCGACCTGGAGCTGGACAATCCCGACAAGCCACTGCGGCTGGGCACCTCCTCTACCCGCCGGGTAGCCACCCTCAAAAAATATTATCCGCATGCCACGCCGGTATCGGTACGCGGCAATCTGCAAACCCGCATCCGAAAAATGGAAGAGGGCGACTGCGATGCCCTGCTGCTGGCCTACGCCGGTGTGCACCGCATGGGCTATGAAAGCATGATTGTGCGGCACCTACCCATGGATGAGTTTATACCTCCGGTAGGCCAGGGCAGTGTAGCCATAGAAGTACATGGGCAACTGGATGAGCAGAAGCGCGAACGCATTCGTGAACTGATCAACCACCCCCATACCGAAAAGCGACTGCTTGCCGAGCGTGCTTACCTACGCCGCCTGCAGGGAGGCTGTAGCGTACCGGTCTATGCGCTGGCGCAGCTGGAAAATGGCAATATCAGCATTCGTGGAGGCGTTATCAGCCTCAACGGGCAGGAAAGGATTGACATAACAGTTACCGGCCCGGCCACCGAGGCAGACCGGCTTGGCACCGAGCTGGCTGAACAGGTACTGGAGGCAGGCGGCGAAAGAATCCTGAAACAGATCAGGGGGCAAATGGCGCATTAGTGGCATGAGCCTGAGCGAGCATCTCTACTATTTTATTGAACGTGCCTGGCCTTCTGCGGAGCTCTGGCTTTTCCTTTTTCCTGCTGCTTTGCTCTACGGCGCAGCTGTAGGCTGGCTGGCAGGCTGGCTGCGGGTACAAAAGAAGTGGCGGGTTGGCTATACACGCAAGCTTTTTCATTTCCTGATCTTTACCGCTGCAGGTGTGCTGCAGCTGGTATGGGCGCTGCCGGTGGTGGTGGTGTTTGGCACTGCCATTAGCCTGCTGGTGCTTTGGGCCGTTTATAAAGGCGAGAGCAGTCCCTTTTACCTGGCCCTGGCCCGCCCCTCGGATGCACCAAAAGAAAAACTTTTTATCCTGATTCCGCTGCTCACTACGGCAGCGGGGGGTGTACTGGCCAACCTGTTCTTTCTAGAATGGGCAGCTATTGGTTACCTGGTAGGTGGCTGGGGCGATGCAGTGGGGGAACCCGTAGGAAGCCGCTGGGGCAAACACCGCTACAGAGTACCCTCCATGGCCGGCGTAGCTGCTACCCGCAGCCTGGAAGGTTCTGCTGCCGTATTTGTAGTGAGTGCGGCTGTAGCCTTTATGGGTCTGCAGGCGCAGGGATTAGCTATTGAAACAGCACTGCCCTATGCCCTGTTAATAGCATTGGCCGCCACGGGTATTGAAGCCATCAGCACGCATGGTCTCGATAACCTCACCATACAGCTAGCAGCCGCCGGAACTGCTTACTGGCTCATTAATTAAGAAATGAGTGAATGAACTAGATAGAAACTTTTCATTCAAGGAAACCAATACTCAATACTCAATACTCAATACTCAATACTCAATACTCAATACTCAATACTCAATACTTTTTAAAAGATTTGCGTATTTTTCCAGCCTTAATGTCTAAAAGCTCTTGCATGAAAAGGTTCTTTATATTTTCACTCTGCCTCTTTCTAATTTCCTCCTGTGCCACCGAAAAAGATTATCTGATCACCTTTCAGACCCGCTTCGGCAACATGAAAGCGATCCTGTATGATGCTACCCCGCAGCACAAAGAGAACTTTATTAAGCTAGCCCGGAGCGGTGCATACGACAGCACCACCTTTCACCGTGTTATCAAAGATTTTATGATCCAGGCGGGTGATGTGAATGCCAAAACGCCGGGAGAAACCCCTGTCGAATATACCATTCCTGCCGAATTCAATGATACGCTTATTCATGAAAAGGGCTCCCTGGCTGCCGCACGGCAGGCCGATCAGGTAAACCCTAAAAAAGAGAGCAGCGGCAGCCAGTTCTACATTATCCAGGGGCGCACCTTTACCGAGGAAGAGCTTAATGCTATGATGTTTAACCGCCGCACTCAGCAAAAGCAGGATCTTTTCCGCAGGCTTTTAGGCAAAGAGGAATATGCCAACCTGCGTAAGGAGATCATTCAGCTGCAGCAACAGGGTAATTATGCCGCCATTCAGGAGAAAATTGAAGGATCAGATGCCATGATCGAAAAAGAATTTGGTCCGCAGCCAGATTATACCCTAACCGAGCAACAGCGCCAGGCGTATACAACCATTGGCGGCGCCCCCCACCTGGATCGTGACTATACTGTTTTTGGACGCGTAGTAGAAGGAATGCCTGTGATAGATTCTATCGCCAATGTAGTGACTGGCGCCGCCGATCGTCCTGTAGATGATGTTTACATGACGGTTAAGGTAGAAGAAGTGAGCAAAAAAGAGTTAAGAAAGCGCTACAGCAATTATTATCCAGCAGAAAAGAAATGAAAAAAATACTGATAACCGGTGCCAATGGCCTACTGGGACAAAAACTGATTGCCCAGCTGGAAGGAGACAGCTACTGGAACGTACTAGCAACCTCCCGCGGAGAAAACCGGCTGCCAGAAACATCCATTGCCTACCAAAGCCTTAATATAGAAGACCGGCACCAGGTGTTTGAAACCATTGCTGCCTTTAAACCAGATGTAATTCTGCATACAGCTGCCATGACACATGTGGACCAGTGTGAGCAAAACCGCGAAGATTGCTGGCGCGCTAATGTAGAAGCCGTACAGCACCTGGTAGCAGCTGCAGAACAAACAGGTGCCTTTCTGCTGCACGTATCAACAGACTTTATTTTTGATGGCGAAGCTGGCCCTTATGATGAGGAGGCAACACCCGCACCAGTTAACTATTATGGAGAGAGTAAGCTGGAGGCCGAAAAGCTGGTGCAGCGATGCCAAACCCCCTGGGCCATTGCCCGCACCGTGCTGGTGTACGGCATTACCAACAGCCTGAGCCGCTCCAATATTATTCTGTGGGTAAAGAACAGCCTGGAACAAGGCAAACCCATTAAAGTGGTAGATGACCAGTGGCGCAGCCCAACCCTGGCCGAAGATCTTGCCATGGGATGCCTGCTGATTGCCAGACAAAGGGCCGAAGGCATCTGGCATATTGCAGGTAAAGACTTTTTATCGCCTTACCAGATGGCAGTGATGACGGCCGATTATTTTGGCCTCGATAAAAGCCTGATGACGCGCGCCGACAGCACTACCTTTACCCAGCCTGCCCTGCGCCCACCTAAAACAGGCTTTATCATTGACAAGGCACGTACAAAACTTGGCTACGAACCCCACAGTTTTGAAGAGGGAATTGCCATTGTATCCCGGCAGATAAAACAGCTTCAGGAGCAGGAATAAGCCTCCCAAAAAGGCTGTTTATCTTAAATAATTACTATTTTAGCCGTTATTCCTTTTTAAAATAACGGTACCATGAGGATAAAGAGCCTGCTACTACTATCCGTGCTAAGCTTGTTTGCAGTTACCGCAAACGCGCAGGAAGCACGGGAATTAAGCATAGATGAAAGAATAAACGAGTCGGTGGCGCCTGCAACACAGGCGATCTCCGACTTTGTTTTTTACCCCATCCAGATCGCCGATGGCATTGCAGTTCCCTTTATCCTGATCTGGTTACTGGTAGGGGCAATCTTCTTTACCTTTTATCTAAAGTTTATCAATGTAAGGGGCTTTGCCAGATCTCTGGAGATTGTTAAAGGCACCTATACCAAACCCGACGATCCGGGCCAGGTAACCCATTTCCAGGCGCTTTCGGCCGCACTAAGCGGCACGGTAGGCCTGGGTAATATTGCCGGCGTTGCCATTGCTATTTCTGTTGGGGGTCCGGGCGCCACTATCTGGATGGTGCTGGCGGGTTTTCTGGGCATGTCATCCAAATTTACAGAGTGTACGCTTGCCGTTAAATACCGCGAGATTGAGCCGGATGGTACCGTAAACGGCGGCCCCATGTATTACCTCAAACATGGGTTTGCAGAAAGAGGCCTCGGCGGGCTGGGCAAGTTCCTGGCAGTGTTCTTTTCTATTATGTGCATAGGCGGTTCGCTGGGTGGCGGTAATATGTTCCAGGTAAACCAGGCAGCACAGCAGTTTATCAGCATGCCGCTGGTTCGCGATTCTTTTTTTGCCGGCAACAGCTGGATCTTTGGCCTTATCATGGCCCTGCTGGTTGGTATTGTAATTCTGGGCGGCATCCAGAGCATTGTAAAAGTTACCGAGAAGATTGTTCCCCTGATGTGCGGCGTTTATGTGCTGGGTGCGCTGGTGGTGTTAGGAGCTAATTTCAGTCAGCTGCCGGAAGCCTTTGGGGCTATTTTCGAGGGTGCCTTTAGTGGTACAGCCGTTGCTGGTGGCGTGGTAGGTGCCATGATCCAGGGCATTCGCCGGGCAGCCTTCTCTAACGAAGCAGGCATTGGCTCTGCGGCCATTGCCCACTCTACCGTAAAAACCGGCATACCTGTTACCGAAGGCTTTGTGGCTTCCCTAGAGCCCTTTATCGATACTGTAGTAGTGTGTACCATGACTGCCCTGGTAATCATAGTAACCGGCAACTACAGTGCTGCCGATGGCGATGGCATTGCCCTCACCTCCTCTTCATTTGCCACAGTGATAGAATGGTTCCCTATTGTACTATCGGTGGCTGTAGTAATGTTTGCCTTTTCTACCATGATCTCCTGGTCGTACTATGGCCTTAAAGCCTGGACCTACCTGTTTGGCCGCAGCAAAACAACTGAACTGCTCTACAAGCTGATGTTCTGTATCTTTATCGTGATTGGTGCTGCCATGAACCTGGGTGCCGTAACCGACTTTTCTGATGCCATGATCTTCGCCATGGCCTTCCCTAACCTGATAGGCCTCTACTTCCTGGCTCCTGTGGTAAAACGCGAAATGAATAATTTCCTGGAGATGGTAAACGGTGATAATGGAAAGGGCCATAAAAGGCCATCAAAGCCTGTTGTACCTGAAAAGAAGGCAGCAAAATCTGCATAAGCATTAAAAACAAGAGAGCCCGGTGACTAACCGGGCTCTTCTTTTATCTTGATACTTTGAATGTTTTATTTCACCAGCTCAATGATAGGGTTGCCGGTGGCGCCGTTGGGCAGACCAATACCCAGCAGGTGCGATACGGTTGGAGCGATGTCGGTAATGGTCTGGCGTTTGTAACTGTTGCCCTGCTCTATCTGCCAGCCGTACCACATCAGGGGCACGTGGGTATCGTAATTATAGCCCGAGCCATGCGTGGTGGCAATGGTCATCTCCTCCATCCAGGCAGGATTAAGCAGGTAGAGCACATCGCCGGAGCGGGGGCGGTAAAAGCCCATCTGCAGCAGGTGCCTTATGCCACCAGAATACTCCTGCTGCCGCATATTACCCGCTGTATAAGCATCTACCATGTAAGGCTGCATATTCAGGTAATCTACTGTGGCCTGCTGCACTTCTGCCAGTACCAGGCCAGCCTTCGTTATTTTTTCGTGATTCAGGTATACCTGATCATTGATAATATACTCCACCAGCCCGGCTTGCTTAAACCGTTGCTCCAGGCGTTCATTCAAACCAACAAATAAGGGTTTGTCTGCATAGTTGCCTGCAGGGATTCGTTCGTTTACCAGAAACTGCGGCACATCGGCTGCGGCATGATCGGCGGTGAGGAAAAGCAGGTAATTGCCCTGGCCAACCTGCTCATCGAGCGCTTCCAGCAGGCGGGCTATTTCGCGGTCCAGGCGCAGGTATATGTCATGCAGTTCGCGGGAGCGAAGGCCAAAGTTATGGCCAACAATATCGGGGGTAGAGTAGCTTACAGCCAGCAGGTCTACAGTTTCGTCCTGCCCCATTGCCTCGCCCTCCAGGGCTGCCAGTGCTATATCTGTTACAATAGTATTGCCCCAGGGGGTATAGTTCAACAGACCGAAATTTCCGTTTTCTTTTCTAAGTTCAGCCAGGGCATAGGGAAAGGTTGATGTCTCTTTTCCTTTAAATACCTTTTCATAAGGCTGATCATCGGGTCCGCTGTTGCGGTAATTTGCTTCCGGCATCAGCAGCGTCCAGGTACTGTCGAGGTACTGGTCTGCCAGCTGTCTGCTGTTAAAATCGGAAGCCCAGGCAGGCAGCTGCTGCATGTAGTAGGTGCTGGTAATAAAGCTGCCACTGCTGCCATCATACCAATAGGCGCCATCCGGAATATGCCCGGCCGGTAAAACGGCGCTGCGATCTTTCAGACTTACCCCCACCACCTTAGCCCTGCGGTTAGTTGCCAGTTTGAGCTCATCTGCCAGGTTGGTAACCAGCAGGCGGTGAGGCGATGCTGCCGCACCAGTACTACTGCCAACTGCCTGTGCGGTGGTATCTGCCACGCAATACACCGATTTGGCTAATTCACGGCTGTACCAGGAATTACCTATGATGCCATGGGTTGCCGGCGTTGCACCCGAGTAAACAGAGGCATGGCCCGGGCCGGTATAGGTGGGTATGTAATTGTAATGCGTGTTGTGGTTTATGTAGCCCTCCCGCATCAGGCGTTTAAAGCCACCTTCTGTAAAATCGTCTGCAAAGCGGTACAGGTACTCGGGGCGCATCTGGTCTACCACCACGCCCACTACCAGTTTGGGTCTTTCAAAAACGTTCCGCACCTGTGCCTGAGGGACAGTTGCTGTAGTGGTCTGAACATCTGCATCTGCGTCTGCTGGTGCTTGTGACTGTGACTGTGTTTTACAGCCCGCCAGTACCAGCAGACACCCGATTAAGTATCTGAATTTCATAATTCTATTTTAGCCTGCAGGTATCAGCCATATGGCTGGCTGCACTGTTTCATCTTTATTTTTTAGGAATCTGAATTCTGTAATCGGTTTTAACCTGGCCCTTGCTGATGTTCTGCAGTTTGCTCTGCAGCAGGCGCTTTTTCAGGCCGGTTAAATAATCAGTGAATAATACTCCTTCTATATGATCGTACTCGTGCTGAATAATACGGGCGGCAACACCTTCGTACACCTCTTCGTGCTCGTTCCAGTCTTCATCAAAATAGCGGATGCGTACTTTTTCTGGCCGGAACACATCGGCCCTGATGCCGGGAATACTCAGGCAGCCTTCTTCAAAAGCCCACTCCTCACCCTCCTCATCCAGAATTTCCGGATTGATGAACACCTTTTTGAAATCCTTTAGCTCCTCGTCCATTGGCTCACCATCTACCACAAACATGCGGATGCTTTTGCCTATTTGCGGGGCTGCCAGACCAACTCCACTGGCGGCATACATGGTTTCAAACATATCGGCAGCCAGTGTTTTCACATCCAGGCTGTCTTTTTCTATATCTTCGGCCCTTTTCTTCAGCACCGGATCGCCATATACTACTATGGGATAAATCATCGTATTGCTTTGCTTTCCAAAAATGATTGTAAAATAATGGCAGCACTTACTTTATCAACCAGCTCCTTATTTTGCCGGTCTTTTTTCTTTGCTCCGCCGGCCAGTATAGATTGCTGGGCCATGCGGGAAGTAAAGCGCTCGTCGTGCAAATGTACGGGAATCTGCGGAAAATGCTTACGCAAGAGCGTAACACATCCTTTTGCACCGGCAGTTGCAGTGGTATCGCTGCTATCCAGGTGCTTAGGCATGCCTACTACAAAGGCTTCGACTTCCTGCTGTTGAATGTATTTTTTGATGAACTCCATCAGATCTTTACTATGAACCGTATCCAGGGGAGTGGCAATGATTTGCATAGGATCGGTAACAGCCAGGCCTACCCGCTTGGCACCATAGTCAATAGCCAGAATACGCGCCATGTATTTTTAGTTGAGATTAATCAGGCTGCGCCATTTCTGCTTAATGTTCTTTTCCAGGGCCAGCGCTTTGGGGAAAAGAATCTCATCTTCAATGTGAGCATGGGTTTTGAGGTTCTCCTCGAATGATTTCAGCTCTCCGTACACCACTTTTACCAACAGGCTGGTTTCACCATTGATTGCATAATTCTGGGTAAGGTTTCTGATGCCCTCCATCTCATCGTCATGGCAGTCGTGCTCCACGGCAAACTCCTCAATGGCATTCTGTTCCATCATAAAAAAAAGCTTACCGGGATGGAAATCACCCGTATTAGCTTTATGGAGCTGCAAAATATAGGTAAAAAGGGTATCCTCTTCTTTATAAATGTGCCGGATAAAATCTTCTACATACAGCGGAAAAATAAACTTAAGATCTTCTGCCGCCGATACATTTATAAGATCGGAAGGCTTAAGTTCCTGAATAAGCCGCGCAATGTATGGCAGCTTATGCTTCACAAAAATATAGTGGGTGTGCTTAAGATAGGCAATGATAATATCTACCGGAAGGCTGCTTAGGTTTGGTACCTCCGGTTGCAGTGTGGCCGACTCCAGGCTACTGATCACCTGCTCCACCCGCAGGCCCCGCTGCCGGCATACCTGCTCCAGTGTTTGCTCTGAATAATCGTAAAATTCTATGCCAAAGTAATATAGCACCGACGCAAACACGTAGTTCTTTTCAATTAACTCTGCAATCTTTGACTTGTCGTAGCTCACCTGGCAATTGGTTTAGAAAGTAAATATACAAAAATCCCTGTTGTTTCTGGTATAAAATTTGGTAAAGCATTCGTTAGGAAGAGGAAGTAGGATGGCGCATGTTTTAAAGCAAAAGAAGCTTTTTTAGCTGCACGTAAAAGACTAACTTCCTTACAGAAAAAATCGCTTTATCATAAATTTTGTTTTAAGAAAACGATACTGCCGCAGCCTGTGTTAAAAAAATACCTGCTTCCCTTATCATAATATAGCATATTAAAGGTAAGAGTGCAACAGGAAACTGCCTTTCTATCGTTGAATTAGCCTTGTTAATAAACTCATGCAAAAAAATACAAAATCAGCCGCCAGACTTCCTCTTTTTGTTTTTCTGGGCGTTGCCGTTGGGCTGCTGTTAGGAGCTACTATTGCCGGCGAGGGCCCCAGTAATCCTTTTAACAGCCTGCTTAAATTCAGGGAAATTGTTACCCATATAGATCGCTACTATGTTGATGAGGTAAATACAGAAGCCATGGTGGAAGATGCCATCAATGGCATGCTGGAGAAGCTGGACCCCCACTCTATTTACATTCCAAAGGAAGAGCTGCAGATGTCTAAAGCCCAGCTCGAGGGCGAATTTGACGGCATTGGTATTGAGTTTAACCTGATCAGGGATACGATTGTGGTATTGGCTCCTCTGGCGGGTGGCCCCTCCGAAATTGCTGGTCTGCAGCCCAACGACCGTATTTTACAGGTAGATGGCAAAAATGTAGCCGGCACCAATGTAAGCAACAAAGAAGTATTTAACCTGCTGCGCGGGGCTAAAGGCAGCAAAGTTGAGATTACTGTTCTTCGCAGGGGAAAAGAAAAGCCTCAGAAATTTACCGTGGTACGCGATAAAATTCCGCAGCACTCTGTAGCAGCCAGCTATATGGTAAACGATGAGGTGGGTTATATCAAAGTAACCCGTTTTGCCGCCACTACCTATAATGAGTTCCGGGCAGCCATGGATACCCTGATGGCCCAGGGCATGCAAAAGCTGATCCTGGACCTGCAGGATAACCCCGGTGGCTATATGGACCGCGCCGTGAACATGGCCGATGAGTTTATCAGCGGTAATAAAATGATTGTGTACACCGATGGCAAGAAGAGCCGCTACGACTCACAGGCCCGCGGGCAGCGCAGCGGTCGTTTTGAGGAGCAGCCTGTAATTGTACTCATCAACGAGGGCAGCGCATCGGCCTCTGAAATTGTGGCCGGTGCCCTGCAGGACAATGATCGTGCCCTTATTGTTGGGCGCCGCAGCTTTGGCAAAGGCCTGGTGCAAATGCCCATCAGCCTGAACGATGGCTCCGAACTGCGCCTGACTATTTCGCGCTACTTTACCCCGAGCGGACGTTCCATTCAAAAACCTTATGGTGCCGGCAAACAGTATGGCAGCGACCTGAAGGAGCGTTATGAGCACGGTGAGTACTTCTCTGCCGACAGCATTCGCTTTAGCGACACCCTGCGCTACGAAACCCGCAAGGGCCGTGTGGTGTATGGCGGTGGCGGCATTATGCCCGATGTGTTTGTTCCCCTGGATACTACCCAGAACAGTACTTACCTGAGCAAACTGTACCTGAGCAATGTGGTAAACGAGTTCACCCTCAACTATACAGAGAACCACCGCAACAAGCTGGTAAAAATGGGCTATAAAGAGTACTACAACCACTTCCGTGTTACAGATGCCATGCTGAAAGACCTGGTGAAGTTAGGCGAGCGCGAAGGCGTGGAGTTTGACGAAGAAGGCTTTGAACGCTCAAAAGAACTGCTCCGCACCCAGATGAAAGCAGTATTGGCCCGCAATATTTGGAACAATAACGGATATTACCCAATTTATAACCAGACAAGCAGAATTTTCCAACAAGCCCTGCAGCACTTCGATCAGGCTGCCGAGCTGGCCAGTAACGATTAAAAGTATATGTTTTATTGCAGAAGAGGTAACATACCACCCAAAAGGCATACACAGTTCAGGCAGCCCGATGGCAGCCTCTACGCCGAGGAACTGGTAAGCTCCCGGGGCTTCTCGGGCGTTTACTCCAACCTGTACCATGTATATCCGCCAACGCGGGTAAAACAGGTAGGCAAGCCCCAGCCTTTTGGCACCAAAATCAGGGAAGATTACCCGCTTCTGCAAACACACCTGAAAACTGCTGGCGAAGGCCTTACCGGCAGCGATTACCTGCAGGGACGTCGCATGCTGATGAAGAATGCCGATGTTACCATTGGCATCTGCAACCTGCCTGCCGGCAACAGCACGAACTATTATTATAAGAATGCCGAAGCCGATGAGGTAATTTACATCCATGATGGGAACGGACGCCTGCTCTCCCAGTTTGGCATTCTGGATGTGCGTAAAGGCGATTATGTGGTAATACCGCGCACCACCATCTACAGGTTTGAGTTCGATAGCAGTGTGGAAATGGTACGGCTGCTGGTGATTGAAGCGGCCAACCCTGTTGAAACACCCAACCGATACCGCAATGAGCTGGGGCAGTTGTTAGAGCACAGCCCCTTTAGCGAGCGCGATATACGCCCGCCTCACGAGCTGCTCACCGAAACAGAAAAAGGTGATTACCTGGTGAAGATCAAAAAAGGCAACTACCTGCACCAGTACCACTACGAACACAGCCCCATGGACCTGGTGGGCTGGGATGGATTCCTGTATCCTTTTGCCTTTTCTATTTACGATTTTGAACCTATTACAGGACGTATACACCAGCCACCACCGGTGCACCAGACATTCCAGAGCAGCGGCTTTGTAATCTGCTCCTTTGTGCCACGCCTGTTCGATTATCATCCGCTGGCAATCCCTGCGCCATACAACCACTCCAACATCGATTCTGATGAAGTGCTCTTTTATACCGAAGGCGATTTTATGAGCCGGAAAGGCATAGAGCGAGGCTCCTTTACCCTGCACCCGGGCGGCTTACCGCACGGCCCGCACCCGGGCACG
This sequence comes from Flammeovirgaceae bacterium 311, assembly GCA_000597885.1. NCBI lineage: Bacteria > Pseudomonadati > Bacteroidota > Cytophagia > Cytophagales > Flammeovirgaceae > Flammeovirgaceae bacterium 311. The sequence goes on along the minus strand of CP004371.1, from coordinate 4,278,198 downwards.
GTAGAGAAAAGCATAGGCAAAAAAGAAACACATGAATATGCCGTGATGGTAGACACCTTCCGCCCACTGATGTTAACAGAAGAAGGCATGGCCTACGTAGATGAAAACTACCCCATGAGCTGGACGGAGTAGAAAACAGTTTATTCTGAATAAGCAAAAAGCGGTGAGGGAATGCCCCACCGCTTTTTGCTTTTTATCCTGTTATCTGCTTTTACTGCATCTGGTCTTTGATCTGGTTGTAATAATTGATGGCATGCAGCAGATCGGAACGCCGGCGAATATCCAGTTTATTTTTCTCGATGAACTGCTCTACCTGTGCCCGCCTGTCCTTTACCAGCTTAAAAAACATATCCGGATCTGGTTTTCTGAACCTTACCTCCCTGTTGTTTAGCGAAGTTGGCATGCTGTAAGGCTCAATAGAGCTGTTGGGAGTTACCAGATAGATTGTTTCGTAAGGCACGACTACTGTATAGCTGCGCATATTAGCCCTATCGTACCAGGTAGGAATGTAATACCCCCGGTAGGTATAAGGCATATTGTTCTGGCGGGTTTCTGTTCTGAATTCTGTTTTGCTTAGCGCAGACAAATGCCCACCCTCCAGCAGTGCCTCAAAAAACAGCATTACCTGGTGACGACTATCGCCAGGAGAGTAAGGCAGGGAGTAAAATGTACGGGTGATCCCCAGTTCTTCATCATAGAACCTGAAGGAAACCACCTGGTTAGCATCATAGGAGAGGGTTCTTCCACCTGTCTGGATTTGCAGCAGTGCCGCTTTAAAATCTGAATAATAGCTGAGCTTTCCAGATAGACGCTCTCCTCCTTCCAGCTCTACAGTACCTTTAAACCACATGTCGCGGTTGATTTGTGCCGTTGCAGAAACCGTAATCAGGCACAATACCAACAACACAAGCAGTTGCTTTATATGAGTCATAGAAAATGTCTTGTTGTATTCAATATTAACGTAAACGCAGCAAAAAACGTGCTATTTTTAACAAACATCTGTTAGCACATAAACATGCTTACTATTCTATCGTTTTTAGTGTAGCATGAGTTTCCCTTCGCGACATCCTTTTTCAGTTTCTCCACCCTGGGTGCTTTTTTCCCTTTTTCAACTGAAGGAGGGCAACAAATTCTGGGCATTCAAAACCATGGGTACCGCGTCAAGACAGCTTACCACCAATGAACGCATGCCATTTGGTTTAATGCTGGGCACCGGCGGCGGCAGAGGCTTTTTGCTGCCCAACTGGCGGCAGTATGCCCTGCTCACCAGCTGGCAGCGTGCCGAAGATGCCCTGAATTTTATGAAAGTTTCACTACTGGCACAAGGCCTGCAGCAAAGAAGCAAAGAGGCATGGTCGGTACTGATGCAACCCGTAGTATCTAAAGGTGCCTGGGGAGGCAACAATCCCTTCACCCCCCTTGCAGATCCGCTGCAGCCACACGAACCGGTAGCAGTGCTTACCCGCGCCTCCATCAGGCTGCCCCGGCTTGTAGAATTTTTAAGGCACGTACCCACTGTTAGCCATACGACCGATACTGCCCCCGGTTTATTACTAAAAGCCGGTATCGGCGAGTTACCAATTGTACAACAGGCAACCTTCAGCGTATGGAAAGATACCCGCAGCGTAGATAACTTCGCTTACAAAATGCGGGAGCACAAAGAGGTCGTAGCCAAAACCCGCCAGCGCAACTGGTACAGCGAAGAGCTTTTTGCCCGCTTCCGTCCTGTTCAGTCCTGGGGAACTGTAGGCGGAAAAAACCCTTTGGAAAACCTCCCTGCCTAAATAAACCCCTCGTACTTATTTTTGCATTAAAAAGCTACAAAATGGACCCCGGCAAAACTAAATGGCGATGCTGTTAAGCAAAGAAAGATTTTGCCCGTAAAGTTTAAACTCAAAGATGCTTCTGAACAGGAACGTGCGAAAAAGCATACAGGACAGCTATTCCAGGGCATGCTGAAAACACCACCAAAGGACGCCTGCTAATCTTTAGTTTCTATTTAATCTCTACAATGCAGGTAGAGAGCAGAAAAGAGGCCGGTATAGCACCAGCCTTTCTGTGTTAACCAAGCTTTTTGGCTTCGTCCCAATACACATCCATTTCTGCCAGTGTCATATCCGACAGGTTTTTTCCGGCTTTGGCAGCGGCCTGCTCCAGGTACTGAAAGCGGCGTATAAATTTTTTATTGGTGCGCTCCAGCGCCTCTTCGGGGTTGATGTTCGCAAAACGTGCATAGTTAATGAGTGAAAACAAAAGATCACCAAACTCCGACTGGGCCTTCTCCTGATCGATAGGCTCATCTGCAGCCACATTAAACTCCTGGTTGAACTCCTGCATCTCTTCTTCTACCTTTTCCCAGACCTGCTCCTTCCGCTCCCAGTCAAAACCCACCCCACGGGCTTTCTCCTGTATGCGCATGGCCTTTACCAGGGCCGGCAGGGAGCGCGGCACCCCACCCAGCACTGACTTGGGCACATCAGTCGTTCCCTTCTCCTTTAGCTTTATTTTTTCCCAGTTGGCTTTTACAGTCTCTTCGTCGTGTGCCTCCACATCTCCATAAATATGCGGGTGGCGGTGAATCAGTTTTTCGCAAACGCTGTCCAGCACATCGGCAATATCGAAAGCCTTTTCTTCGGAGCCAATGCGGGCATAAAATACCAGGTGTAACATCAGGTCGCCGAGCTCTTTTTTAATCTCCTGCAGGTCGCGCTCAATAATGGAATCAGACAATTCATAGGTCTCTTCGATGGTGAGGTGGCGCAGGCTCTCCAGGGTTTGTTTCTTGTCCCAGGGGCAGTTTAAACGCAGCTCGTCCATAATGGTAAGCAGGCGATCAAAGGCTTGTAACTTATATTGGCGGCGCTCATCGGCCGGTGGTATTATCTTAGGCATAGGCTTAGAAACTTTGCTTTAAAAACATTCGTTTTCACTATAAAGGGCGTAAATTTGTAAAAATAAATAAGACTATGGCTACTTTGTTGTTGGGAATAGGGTTTGTGGCGTTGTTTTTCATCATGATGTCAGTGCGGCTTATATTTTTAAAAGACGGACAGTTTAAGGGCACCTGTGCATCACAGAGCCCATTCTTAAATAAAGAAGGTGAGGCCTGTGGCTATTGCGGAAAAAAACCAGGGGAAGCCTGTGGTAAAAATGAAGAACCGCAAAATGAAGTCGAAAAGGTTTTGTCCAAATTCAACTGATCTTCCTGTTAGTTGTTTAATATTTTCAATATTCAATATAATTTATTTTAGCAAAGCCAGCTGCCTCTCAATACAGGTATCAGGATTTTTTTGTACCTTTGCACTCCATTTCCATCATTAAGTAATATAGTTTACGTGGCGCTCATTAAATCAATTTCGGGTATTAGAGGAACTATTGGCGGACAAAGCGGCGAAGCGCTTACACCAATAGACATTGTAACCTTTGCAGCAGCTTTTGGGAGCTGGGCTAAGGATAAAAGTGGCAGTTCAACTATTGTAATTGGTCGCGATGCCCGCCCCTCCGGAGATATGGTATCCAAACTGGTAAGTGCTACGCTGCAGGGACTGGGTATCAATGTAGTTGACCTGGGCTTAACCACCACTCCTACTGTAGAAATGGCTGTAACAGCCGAAGGTGCCGGCGGCGGCATTATTATCACCGCCTCGCATAACCCTGTACAATGGAATGCCCTCAAACTGCTCAATGGCAAGGGTGAGTTTATCTCTGCCCGGGATGGCGAAGAAGTACTAAAGATTGCCGAAGACAAAAGCTTTACCTTTGCCGAGGTAAAAAAACTGGGCGATTACGAGCAAAAAGAGCAGTACCTGGATGAGCACATCAATAAAATTCTGGAACTGCCGCTGGTAGATGTAGAAGCTATCAAAAAGAAAAATTTCGCTGTGGTGGTAGATGCTGTTAACTCCAGCGGAGGCATTGCAGTACCTAAATTACTGAAAGCCTTAGGCGTTAAGCAGGTAAAAGAACTTTTCTGCGAACCAAATGGCCAGTTTCCGCACAACCCCGAGCCACTGCCTGAGCACCTGGGCGACATCTGCCGCGAGATCAAGAACGGCAAATACCACCTGGGCATTGTTGTAGATCCCGATGTGGACCGCCTGGCCCTGATCAGTGACGATGGCGAACCTTTTGGTGAAGAATATACCCTGGTAGCCGTTGCCGATTACGTGCTGCAACAGCAGGGTGGCGGCAATACCGTATCCAACCTGTCATCATCACGCGCCCTGCGCGATGTTACCGAAAAGCACAAAGGCAGCTATGCAGCTGCGGCTGTAGGTGAGGTAAACGTGGTAGAGAAAATGAAAGAAACCGGCGCTGTGATTGGTGGCGAGGGCAATGGAGGTATAATCTACCCAGAGTTGCACTACGGCCGCGATGCACTGGTAGGCATAGCCTTATTCCTTAGCCACCTGGCTAAATGGGGTAAATCTGCTGCCATGCTGCGTACCAAATACCCCAACTACCACATCTCCAAAAATAAAATTGAGCTAACACCTGATATTGACGTAGACCGCGTACTGCAGGAAATTCAGCAGCGCTATGCCAAACATGATATCAATACCATTGATGGTGTAAAAATTGATTTTGATAACGAATGGGTGCACCTGCGTAAATCTAACACAGAGCCTATTATTCGTATTTATTCAGAATCAGCATCGCAGGCTACGGCCGAACATCTATCAAAGAAAATTATTTCCGATATTAAGGAGGTAATTTCCACCAAACAAGAATAGCAATACATCATGAGGGTATACCTGGATAATGCTGCTACCACGCCCCTGGACCCGGAGGTTGTTGAGGCCATGCAGCCCTATATGCTGGGCCTGTGGGGTAACCCCTCTTCCATACACAGCCACGGCCGCGAAGTGCGCTCGGCTATAGAAAAGTCACGCCGCAAGGTGGCTGAATTACTGAATGCTGCCCCTGCTGAAATTTTCTTTACCTCAGGTGGCACCGAGGCTGATAACATGGCCCTGCGTTGCTCTATTGACACCGGCAAGATAAAGCATGTGGTTTCCTCCCCTACCGAGCACCATGCTGTGCTGCACACCCTGGAGCACCTGCACCAACTGGGAAAAATTGACCTGCATATGCTGGAGGTAGATGGGAAAGGCTGCCCTGATATGGACCAGCTGGAACGACTGCTCCGCAAGCATGTGGGCTGCCTGGTTTCGCTTATGCACGGTAACAACGAGATTGGCACCCTGCTGAACCTGGAACAGGTAAGCGCCCTGTGCCAGGAAAGGGAAGCAGTTTTCCATTCTGATACAGTACAAACAGTAGGGCATTATACCCACGACTTAAGCAAGCTGAAGTTGCACCACATGGTGGGCTCGGCCCATAAATTTCATGGTCCGAAGGGTGCAGGTTTTCTCTATATCAATGCCGATCATCGTATTCATCCGCTCATCCATGGCGGCTCTCAGGAGCGCAACATGCGGGGCGGCACCGAAAACGTATATGGCATTGTAGGCCTGGCCAAAGCACTTGAAATTGCCTATCGCGATATGGAAGATCACCGGAAACACATCACAGGGCTTAAGCAGCGCATGATCAGTCGTTTGCAGGAGAACCTGCCGGGCGTGGGTTTCAATGGCAACAGCGCCAGCCTTGAGGATAGTCTGTACACGGTACTGAACGTAAGCCTGCCTGCTACCGATGACAACGACATGCTGCTCTTTAACCTTGACATCAACGGTATCTCTGCTTCGGGAGGCAGTGCCTGCAGCAGTGGCTCATCGCTGGGCTCACACGTTTTAAGTGCTATAAAATGCGACCCTAACCGCGGGGCCGTTCGTTTCTCTTTCAGTAAGTACAATACGACAGATGAAGTTGATTATGCGGCTGATAAGCTTACTGAACTTTACCGGGTAGAAGCCTGAACAGGCACCTGTCCATTCCATCATCTAATTTGCGAGATCCACTAAATGGCAATCCATAATAATAGCAGAAGGCCGGCGGCAGCGCCCCGGCATCTGATTCAGGTAATGTGCTCTGCTCCTAACTTTGAAGAGCATTCTCCTGATTTTTACGAAGAAAATAACATCAAGCCTCCTACCACCCTGCAACCTGTACTGATAGACGTTAACTTTATTCAGGCGGTAGAGAAATGCGAACACGGAGAAGATGAATGCCACATTACCCTGCAGGATGGCACCCAGTACCATGCCTCTGTTCCCTATGAGATAATTTTACGTTTCTTCCAGGAACATGAAAGTGCCGTAATCATTGACTTTACCAACTACAGCTTCTAGTATACCAGAAGTTACGTATATATGTATACAGAAAAAGGAGCCCATCAGGCTCCTTTTTTGTTGTTTATGGTGTCCCACTGCTGCAGAGACTCCAGCAATTCATGCTGCGTATCTAGTGTTTTATTATCCGCATACCATTTGTGTACCAGGTAGGTGAAGTCTTCTTTGGTACGCCCCTGTGGATTGCTCTTAAACTCATTTACCACATCCTGCGCAGCCTTTGGCCTGGGGCCCCAGGTACCTAATTCCTGCAAGTGCTCTGGCTCCAGTGCTATTAGCTTAGGAATAGAGCGAGTACCATTGGTCAGATAGGCATCCATCACCTGGGGATATTCATCTCTTAGCAGGAGTTTCAGGCCTATTTTATGAGAGTAAGCTGCCACCTTGGCTAGAACGGGTACAATCTGGGCGGCATCTCCACACCAGCCTTCTGTAAGCACCACCCATAGCTGGGGTTGCTGCAGCTTATCAAGTGCCTGCCTAAGCTCTTCCAGCAGTACTAAAGTTTTATTGAGCCGCTGCATGCGCTGCAAATTCAGGCGGGCATAATCTACCAGCCATTCACTCTGGTCGGTTCCGGTGGTTCTTCCCTGAGCCAGTTCCTCTTCTATCAGCTGCATGTACTCATCATAAGACATTGCCCTGCGAAGCAGCTCGGGAGTTAATGGAGTTGTTGAATTCATACCCTTTCAACCAACAAAAAAGCGAGGAGTTTTCACCCTTCGCTTTTTTGTGATATCTATTTATTGATCTAAAGTCGAAATCTATAGCTATTAGGCTAGGTAGTAGACTCAGGCTACTTCTGCCTCCATTGGCTGCTCTTGCTGCTTGGCTTGTTTAGCCAGTTGTTTAGCATGCTCTTTGTTTTTTGAATATTTGATATGCTTAGGCACCTCTCTGAGGTCCCAGATCAGGCCCATCCAGCTTAGCATCTTCAGGCCGTAGTAGGTAAGGTCAATTTCCCACCAGAAAAATCCCTGGCGTGCTGCCACCTCGTAATAGTGGTGGTTGTTGTGCCAGCCCTCTCCAAGCGTAAGCAGAGCAAGCCATAAGCTGTTTCTGGATTCGTCGCCAGACTCATAGCGCTGGTTGCCAAACTTGTGCATAATGGAGTTGATGGAGAACGTACCATGGTACAACACAACAGTACTTAGGAAGAAACCTATAAACAAGGTCGAGAAGCCCGCCGTGGTAAACATTTCTGTGATGCCACCACCATTTACAATACCACCCAGGGCCATTACCACCAGGGCCAGTACAACAGGCGGCACCAGGTGATTTTTATTCAGCCAAACCAGCTCCGGATACTTGGCGTAGTCGGCTATAACTTTATAATTGGTTTGCTTATGATCAGGACCTACAATCCAGCCTACATGCGAGTGCCAGAAACCATACAGTTTCATGGAGTGCGGATCTTCGGGCTGATCGCTGTGGCGGTGGTGTACGCGGTGATGCGATGCCCACCAAAGAGCTCCTTTCTGGGCACTGGTTTGTGCCATAAAGGCAATTACAAACTGGAACCAGCGGGAAGTTTTATAAGATTTATGCGAGAAATAACGGTGATAGCCACCCGTGATCCAGAACATACGGAACACATACAGAAAAATACAAACCATCCAGTCGAACAGCGTAGCGCCTGTAAATAGGGCTGCCAACGGAATCAGGTGCACGGCAAGGAAGCCAAGTTCCTTTCCAATTTCTCTTGTAGATTTTTGTACAACGTTAGTTTCTGTGCTTTGCATCATCTGGCTTTGTAAAACTTCATCTCATCAAATATAACAACTAAACCCCTCTAGTTGTGACAACAATTTTTTTATAAGGGTATAGTGCTGATCTATAGCCTAACAGCAGCTGGGGTACAATAATTCAGCGTAGAGTTCAATTTGCACAAAGGTCTTAAAAAAATCCATCTACAGACATGATGAAAGTCAATATATTGAATAATTCCGGTATAGCAGGCTTGTATGGTGCCGCTTCAGGAAAAGAATACAAGTATTCAAGGAAGTGCCCTACAAATAATATCCCGCAGATTTTAAGAACCCTGAAATCCTGATGTTATTTTCCGCTCCTTCTTAGTACTATTTCCTGCAGGCACTGCACCCATAAAGGATGATCGTTAAGGCTCTCTACCAACTCCCAGCGCTCGCCGCCAGCTTCAATAAAGTTATCTTTAAAGGTTTCGCCTACTTCCACAGTTGTTTCCAGGCAGTCTGCCACAAAAGCCGGACTAAAGGCCAGCACTTTTTTCTTTCCGGATTTGGCCAGTGCGGGTATAACATCATCGGCATAAGGCTGTATCCAGGGATCTTTACCCAGGCGACTCTGAAAGCAGGTACTGTACTGATCCTGCTTTAGCCCTAAACGCTCTGCCAGCAGGCGTGAATTATAGTAGCATTGTGCGCGGTAGCAATACTGGTTTTGCGGGGTATAGGTGGCGCAGCACACACTATCAATTTTACAGTAATCGCCGCAGGAACCTTTATAGATCTGCCGCTCGGGCACCCCATGGTAGCTGAACAGGTAATGGTCCCAGTTCTCCATTTCCAGGTAGGGCTTAGCCCGGGCGGTCAGTGCCTGCAGGTACAATTCTTCTTCCACAAACCTGCCTACATACTGGATGGAAGGAATGATCTGCCAGCCACGTACAATCTCCATAACCTTATCGATAACCGAACCGGAGGTGGCGGAGGCATATTGCGGAAACAGGGGAATGATGATCAGTTCCTTCAGGGAACAAGCCTGCAGCTTTTGCAGCACCTCCGGAATAGAGGGGTTCTGGTAACGCATGGCCAGCTCTACCACAAAATCCTGCCCCAACGCTTCCTGCAGCAGGTCTCGCAGCTGAAAACCATAATATTTTAGGGGAGAGCCTTTCTCCTGGTCCCACAGCTTTTCGTACTCATGAGCCGACTTAGGCGCCCGGAAAGGAGCAATAATACCATTTACCAGGGCAAAACGCTGCGGATAAGAAACATCAATAACGCGGCCATCCATCAGGAACTCGCGCAGGTAACGGCGTACATCCGGTACTGCAGTACTATCTGGCGTTCCCAGGTTTACCAACAGCACACCTGTTTTAAACAAACTGCTCTGCATGAATAATTGTACAGTTTTTAGAGTACAAAGTTACACATACAATATTGATCCAAAGACTTTTATGCTGAAAAGCTTCTTAAAACTTTGTTATGAGCACATAAACCTTCTCTATATCCATCAACTTATAATACATAGCAGCAATATCAGCTCCACTTAAAAAGGACAACCCTATGAAGACTCAGCACCTCAGCCTACGCACTGCCCAGGGATACAGCTTTTCTGTTAGCCTGGATAGCCCCGCCGGTGGCAGGCCGGCTGCCTGCGCCTTAATGGTGCACTGCTTTCCGCATCGATCAGAAGCAGAGCATATCTTAAGCCTCGGCCTCACCCAGAACCGTTTTGAGGTAATGCGTATATCTATGTCTGATTTTGAGGAAGGCATGTCGCCACAGGTGCTGCAGGAGGCCTATCGTTACCTGGCAGCCGAACGGCAGGCACCTGCGCTGGTGGTTGGCCATTCTGTGGCAGGCACCGCCCTTATGGCCGAAGCTGCAGAATGGCCAACGGTAAAAGCCATAGTAACCATAGGGGCACCGATTTCTTCTCAGGCCCTGCATGCCCTGCTCGATGAAGACATCGATGACCAGGAATATGCCCACCTCACCTATCACACTGGCCACGAAATAGCCATAGACCTGGATATGCTCGATATCCTAAGCGAGCCCCTGATCCACTCTCGCCTGCATCAGTTAAAAAAGGCTTTGCTCCTGATGCACAGCCCGCAGGACAAAGAAATTTCTGTAGACAGTGCCGCAACCCTTTATACGGCTGCCCGCCACCCTAAAAGCTTTGTTACCCTGGATGGCGCAGATCATTTTTTATCTGTTCCCGGCGATGCGCTCTACACGGGCAACCTGATTGCCAGCTGGGTACAACGTTATGTGGTACTGCCACCAGACTCCCTGCGTACGCATATGGAGGTGGTGGCGCGCACCCAAAGCGGTGGTTTTACCACAGAGGTAAGGGCGGGGCAGCACAGCCTGCTGTCTGATGAGCCAATCAAGGTAGGCGGCCTGAACCTGGGCCCAAGTCCCTACGACCTGCTCAATGCCTCACTGGGTGCCTGCACCACTATGACCCTGCGCATGTATGCCGACCGCAAAGGCTGGCCCCTGCAGGAAGCCATTGTACACCTGAAGCACGATAAGGTGTATGGAGAAGATTGCCAGGTATGTGATGACCCCCGCAGTATGCTCGACAGAATAGACCGGGAGGTAGAGCTGATTGGCCCTCTGGATGAGCAGCAACGCAGGCGTTTGATGGAAATAGCCGATAAATGCCCCGTGCATAAAACCCTCTCTAACCGGATTGATATAGTAACAGCAGAGAAAAAAGAATAGGCTTTGCTATAGGCCCTTGTTGTGAATCCTGCTGATATTAGAAGATGGATTTAGATTTCTTCTCTAAAGTGTTTAATTAAGGGGGTTTATGTACCTAACCAGACCCCGTCTGCTGTATTTCCTGTTCTTGTTAAGCTGTTTTGCTGCTGGTGCCTGCCAGTCGTCTGATTCCGTTAAGCCAAAAGCTGGCATTTGTATCTCCTTCGACGACAGAAGCATCAGGGAGTGGTACAGCCTGAAAGAGCTCTTTGCCCGCTACAATGCCAAAGTAACCTTTTTTATTTCAGGGGCAGCTGCATTAACAGCCGAAGAAGTACAGATGCTTAAAGAGCTGGAGCAGCAGGGGCATGAGATCGGCAGCCACGGCGCCCTACATGTACGCGCCAGGGATTACATCAGGGAGCATTCTTATCAGGAGTATCTTGAAAATGAAGTTTTCAGCAATACACGTGCCCTTGAAGAAAAAGGATTTACCCCTACTGCTTTTGCCTATCCCTACGGCTCGGGTTACTGGTTTACCGACCTGATGCTGGAAAAACATTTCAGGGCCGTTAGGCGCGCCGTTTCTGCACACACCCTCAGGAAACTTGCCGCTGCTGATGATGTGTTTTTTGCTCCTGGCGAAAATCAAAAACTCATAGCTGCCAACATCGATGCCAGTAGCTACATGGACGAAAAAATAATTGTTAGTGCCATTCAAAAAGCTGCTGCCGAAAAAAAGGTGCTGCTGATTTTCGGCCACAAGCCAGCCCTAAGTCCAAAGCCTGGCAGCTATACGTTCGATATAACCCTGCTTGAACATATCCTAAGGGAGGCGGGTAAACAAAACCTGGAGTTTTACCGAATCAGCGATCTTGTGCAGGAATAGACACCTTTTAAATGCCAGATATTCAATATTTAAGACGTTAAAATTCTATAGATCTGAAATTTATTATACTACAGGCATAATGTCCAAACATTATAATAGCTATCAGGTACTAATTATAAGAACCCTAAATAATTAGTACTATGAAAAGAATATTTACTCCCACCGCAGCAGCTGCCATTTTCATGTTTATGCTGCTAAGCAGTTGTTCCCATTTAGGCCTTGACGATCTCTGGGAAGAAAAGCCTGTTCATAGCCCCGAGGAAATTACCATTGCACAGGAAAACCTTTTCCCGGAAGGGGTTGAATACGACAGGGTGATGAATCGCTTTCTGGTTTCTTCCATTACACAGGGCAGCATTGGCGTAGTGCAGCACAATGGCGATTATACAGAATGGATCAATGATCCTGATATTCCCTCTACCATTGGCATTCATATTGATCAGCCACGAAAACGCCTGCTGGTTGCTGTATCCGACAATGGGGCCAGTGAAAAAAGCTCTGAAGAAACCATTAACAGCCTTGCCGGCCTGGCTGCTTACGATTTGCGCAATGGCCAGCGTATTTTCTACACCCGCATGGATGCCCTGCTGCCCGATGCCCCTCATTTTGCCAATGATGTGACTGTTGACAATAAGGGAAATGCTTATGTTACCGACAGTTTTACCGGTGTTATCTATAAAGTTGATCCATCAGGCAATGCATCGATCTATTACCAGGATGAAGCCTTGAATCCCGCACCGAATGGCTTTGGCCTCAATGGAATTGATTATGACCCTAGAGGGTACCTGCTTGCGGTGAAGTCTGACGAAGGAAAATTACTGCGCTTTCCCATCAACAATCCATCTGATTATACAGCAGTAGATCTGCCTATACAGCTCTTAAACCCCGATGGTATTTATCTGAAAAACAACAAAGAGCTGGTAATAGTAAACAACAACAATGGTGGTGAGGAGGCCTTCGTAGCTATTTTAGGCAGCAATGATATGTGGCAGTCTGCCCGGCTTAAAGGCACCTTTGAAACCGGCCCCGTTTTTCCCACAACCGCAACGGCACAATCTAATGGCAATGTTTATGTGCTCTATGCCTATTTGAACGTACTCATGTCGGGAAATAGCCAGCAGGAATTCCAGATTGTTAAAGTTAATGCTGAATAAACCATGACAGCTTAGGCTGCGTCTGATGAATAAATAAGCAGGAGGCCCAGTGCTTCCTGCTTTTGCTATTCTGCAGCAACAGTACCCGGTGTACATTAAGTGCTTAGCCTATAAAAATTGTTGCATAGTTGCCTGCTGTTAATCCCCCGGTACCAGCAACAGGTTTGTGGGCAAATCGGCCAGGATATACTCCAGGTCATGCGGAAAAATCCTGTCAAATATATTCATGCTGTGTTTAGGTGCTTCCATCACCAGTAAATCGGCTTCTGCAGAGCGGGCAAATTTGGCCAGCTCATAACCAGATTTACCTGCTGCTATTTTAATGTTAATCCGCAGGCCCCTGCACTCTGGACAACGGTTAATTACTTCTTGAACAGTAGCTATTTCTTCCTGCACAAGCGATCTGCGGGCCTCTGAATATTCATGTTCTGGATCTTCGCCAGCCAGGGCCATGGTGAGGCCGTACATTTTTAATTCTTTGATGATATGGATTTGCCTTGACTGCTCCAGCTGACCCAGCATACACCCTGATTGAATGGCATTCACTGCCTCGGCCCTGTCGCCGGCATGTATGGCAATATTCTGGTAAGGCAGCGGATTCATGCTGGGCTCAGTTAAAACCAGCACCGGGCAGTTAGCTTTACGTAAAATTTTTCTTGCAATTGAGCCAATGTAGTAGCGAAATATATTTTCTTTTTGCAGGGCACCTGCCACCAACAAATCAATCTGCTGTTTGCGGCAAACAGATAAAATAAGTTTTACGGCATCTCCTTCTTCCCAGAAAACGCTTACCTGCTCTGTACCGAAGCCTGCTTCCGACAGGTATGCCTGCAGCTGCCTTTCCTTATCAGCAGTTCGCTCCCCTACGTGTATAAATACCATCTGAGCATCAAAGCGGTGCTGTAAACGTCGGGCTTCGGCAATAAGCGCCTGCTGACGGGGAGAAAAGGCTATTGCAACGGCAATTTTTTTAAACATATGCTAGGGCTGAATGCAACCCGCTTTAAAATAGTAATATCTTATGAATAAACTATCTGATTTCTTATAAATGATCTCTCCATAGCTTTTCTTCACCTGAAAACTTCAAAGCTTTTGTATAAGGCTCCTTAGCACTCTATTATTAACAACGCTAATAGGATATGTTTTATATAAATATTGCTATATTAACCATGCATTCAAAGGTATGTTAACCCATATAAGTTTGTCTCCTCTTGTGCTACATTTTTTTATTCTAAACAGTGCTTATTTGTTCAAACCTCCTCTGCTGCCGGCTATTTAATCCTAAAATTCAAAAAGCGTACCATAACTGGCTGCCAATGCAGTTAACTTTTTTTAACAGGTTGGGGCTAATAGACAGAATACCAGAGAAGCATTACCACATGGATATAGATTTACATACAAGTTTTCTCATTTTTAAGAAGAAGAAAACTCATAATGTATATTAACTGCACATGGAGAGTTTATCGCATACAGAGGTTGTTAAGCTACTGCTGCAGTTAAGCATTTTGTTGATATCGGGCAGGCTCATGGCTGAGCTTGCACGAAAGCTCAAACAACCTGCTGTTGTTGGAGAAATTCTGGCTGGTATTCTACTGGGTCCTACAGTTTTCGGCATGATCTCTCCCATACATTTCGGAGAGCTGTTTCCCCCTGCAGGCCCTTCTGCCCTGGTTTTCGATGGATTTGTGCATGTAGCCGTGATCCTGCTCTTATTTATTGCAGGCCTGGAGGTAGAGCTAAACCTGGTGTGGCAGCAGGGCAGGCAGGCGGTGTACACCAGCATGTTAGGTCTTATTATCCCTTTTGCACTGGGCTTTGTTTTTCCCTACTACTTTGCCTCCTTCTTTGGACGGGAGCCCGGCGCCGACCGGCTAACTTTTGCACTTTTTGTGGGTACTGCCATGTCTATTACGGCACTGCCTGTAATTGCCCGTATCCTGATGGACATGAACCTGTTCCGTACCCGCACGGGCATGCTCATTATAGCCTCTGCCATGATTAATGATTTACTGGGCTGGATTATTTTTTCCGTAATTATCAGCATGATTGGTACTGGCGGTGGCGAAGGCATGAGCCTCACTATGACCATAGCGCTTACCCTGGGCTTTACCATTTTGATGCTTACTGCCGGCAAGGGCGTGATTAACCGTGTGCTGCCCTGGATCAACCGCACTTTTGCCTGGCCGGGTGGTTTGCTTTCCCTCTCGCTTGGCTTTTGCTTCTTGGCTGCTGCCTTCACAGAATTCATTGGTATTCATGCCATTTTTGGTGCCTTTATTTTAGGTGTGGCACTGGGAGATTCTGAACATATGCCGGAAAGAGCAAAAGAAATTGTTCACCACTTTGTGAATAACATATTTGCCCCCATTTTTTTTGTATCGATAGGTTTAAAAGTAAACTTTGCAGCCAATTTTGACCTGGTGCTGGTCTTGGTGGTGCTGGTCCTGGCATTTGCCGGAAAGATTATTGGCAGTGGCCTGGGCTCCTATATGGGTGGCTACAGCAAGCGCGAATCTCTGGCCATTGGCTTTGGCATGAATGCCCGCGGCGCCATGGAAATTATTCTGGGCCTGATTGCCCTGGAAAATAAGATTATTGACCAGAAGTTCTTTGTAGCCCTGGTGATTATGGCCCTGGTAACCAGCATGACCAGCGGCCCGCTGATGCGCATGTTCCTGAAGCCTCCTAAAAAGCTAACACCCCCTGATGAAGATCCCATGTTGCCAAAAAGAGGCTATGGATAACCCGTGTTTAAGCTTATGGCTAACCGCTGCTTCAGCCCCGCCAATACCAGGTGTAAAACAAGCAGCCTGTCATTAGGATCCAAATTTCCCAGCCGCATTTACAAATACATACAGCCTGCTGCATAATGTCTGATCAAACTATATACCTGGCAATTCCTAAGAATATTTGTATAGGGCAGCCCTGTGCATTTTCACATGGCATATTACCACTTTAGCACATTAATAAATACCTTTGCAGCTATGGCAACCGACGACAAAGACCTATTTAAGAAGATTGTATCGCACGCAAAGGAATACGGATTTGTATTTCCCTCCAGCGAAATATACGATGGCCTCCAGGCAGTATATGACTATGGCCCTTATGGTGCCGAGCTCAAAAAGAACCTGAAAGACCTTTGGTGGCAAAGCATGACCCGCCTGAACGAGAATGTAGTGGGTTTGGATGCGGCCATCTTTATGCACCCGCTTACCTGGAAAGCCTCCGGCCACGTAGACAGCTTTAACGATCCGATGATCGACAACAAAGACTCCAAGAAGCGCTACCGTGCCGACAATCTAATTGAAGACTGGGCCCAGCGCCTGGAAGAAGAAGGCAAAGCCGATAGGGCACAGACCGTAGTGACAGAAATGAACCAGCTACTGGAAGCCGAAAAGCTGGCCGAGCTGCGGGATCTGATCGTGCGCGAAAACATCACCTGCCCCATTAGCGGCACTGCCAACTGGACTGAGGTGCGCCAGTTTAACCTGATGTTCTCTACAGAAGTAGGCTCGGTTGCCGAAGATGCCTCTAAAATTTACCTGCGGCCCGAAACAGCCCAGGGTATATTTGTGAACTTCCTGAGCGTACAAAAAACGGCCCGCATGAAGGTGCCGTTTGGTATTGCCCAGATTGGCAAAGCCTTTCGGAACGAGATTGTGGCACGCCAGTTTATCTTCCGGATGCGCGAGTTTGAGCAGATGGAAATGCAGTTCTTTGTACGCCCCGGCACCGAAATGGAGTGGTACAAGCACTGGCGCGATACACGCGTACAGTGGCACAAGGCGCTGGGCATCCCTGCCGATAACCTGCGCATACACCCGCACGAAAAGCTGGCCCACTACGCCAATGCCGCCCTGGATATTGAATTCAAGTTCCCATTTGGCTTTAAAGAAATAGAAGGTATCCACAGCCGCACCGATTTTGACCTGCGCAGCCACCAGGAGCTTAGCAAGAAAAAGCAGCAGTACTTCGATGCCGACCTGAACGCCGAAGGCAAACCCTATGGCAACTACATTCCCTATGTAGTAGAAACCTCTGTGGGTGCCGACCGCCTCTTCCTGATGACGCTCTGCAATGCTTATACCGAAGAAATCGTAGGCGAAGGCGATGGGCAAAAGGAACGTATTTACCTGAAGCTGCACCCTGCACTGGCCCCGGTAAAAGCCGCTATTTTCCCTCTGGTGAAAAAAGATGGCCTGCCGGAAAAAGCCATGAGCATCTTTAACGACCTGCGTTTCGATTTTAACCTGATCTACGAAGAGCAGCAATCAATCGGCAAACGCTACACCCGCCAGGACCTGATCGGTACGCCTTTTTGCATCGCAGTTGATTATGAAACCATGGAGAACGATACCGTCACCATCCGCTACCGCGATACCATGGAGCAGAAGCGGGTGCCTATTTCGGCGCTGCGGGAAGAGATTGGTCGTGAAGTATCGGTTACCAACATTTTCAAGAATTTGTAAGAAGCATTTTTATAAAATCCTTTACAGCCTCAGCCCTTCAGCTGAGGCTGTTTATTTTTGTGGCGGCAGCCCTGCCATAACGTTTAATGCTATTTTATTTACAACTTTACCTCTAATTTTCTAGCAGCCTGCAGCATAATGAGGCACCGGCCGGCTTGTAGCCCAATAGAAGGATCTCATCATATTTTGAGGGAGTGGTGTTTATGAAAAAAAGCCTGATTTTTTACGTTGGCGTGGTCGGACTTTTTGTTTTGCTGATGTACGGCGTGGTACAACAGGGACAATTGCTGGAAGAGGGCAAGGTAGAGGAGAGTAGCCGGCAACCTGTAAGCGAACTAAGCCCGCTGCAGCTTTTCAGCGATTCGTTTGCTGAGGCCCTGCACCACCCCCTGGCCTTACTGCTGCTGCAGATCATTTCTATTTTATTTGTGGCCCGCCTGTTTGGCTACCTCTTTTCCAGAATCGGGCAACCTACCGTTATCGGAGAAATAATAGCCGGCATTGTATTGGGCCCTTCGCTGCTGGGCTGGCTGCTGCCCGGTGTTTCTGCTTTTGTATTTCCGGCAGAATCGCTCGGCAACCTTCAGTTTTTAAGCCAGGTGGGTCTTATCCTGTTCATGTTTGTAATTGGTATGGACCTGGATATCAAAGTGCTGCGCAACAAGGCGCATAGTGCTGTGATCATCAGCCATGCCAGTATTATTATTCCTTATTTTCTGGGCATGGCGCTTGCCTATTTTCTGTATACCAACTTTGCACCTGCCGATACAGGGTTTTTATCCTTTGCCCTATTCATGGGCATTGCCATGAGCATTACGGCTTTCCCGGTACTGGCCCGCGTAATACAGGAACGAAACCTCTCCGGCACCCACCTGGGTACAATTGCCATTACCTGTGCCGCTGCCGATGATATTACAGCCTGGTGTCTTTTGGCAGCCGTTATTGCCATTACCAAGGCCGGCACTGCTCTTAGTGCCATTTACACCATCCTGCTGGCCCTTGTATATGTACTGCTGATGATAAAAGTGGTGCAGCCCTTTCTGAAGCGGATGGGTAAAATTTACTCTACTAAAGAAACCATCACAAAATCTATTGTGGCAATTGTGTTTCTGGTGCTTCTGGGCTCCTCCTACTTAAGCGAGGTAATTGGCATACATGCGCTGTTCGGTGCTTTTCTGGCGGGCGTTATTATGCCGCCCAACCTGAACTTCCGGAAAGTGCTCACCGAAAAAATAGAAGATGTGGCCCTGGTGCTGCTGCTGCCGCTGTTTTTCGTTTTTACAGGTCTGCGTACCCAGATAGGACTGCTGAACGACTGGAACCTCTGGCTGGTGTGCCTGCTGGTAAGCCTGGTGGCAATAGCCGGTAAGTTTGGCGGCAGCGCGCTGGCAGCCCGTTTTGTAGGGCAGTCGTGGAAGGAGAGCCTCTCGATTGGTGCCCTGATGAATACCCGCGGCCTTATGGAGCTGGTGGTGCTGAATATTGGCTATGACCTGGGCATACTTTCGCCTGAAATATTTGCCATGATGGTGCTGATGGCACTGTTTACCACTTTCATGACCGGACCTGCTCTAGACCTGATAGACCACCTGTTTCCGGAAAAGGAGGATCAGGCACTGCCAATGAGCCTCCATACGGAAGCACAATTGCCCTACAAGGTGCTACTGTCATTCGGGCCGCCGCAAAAGGGCCGTACCCTGCTCTGGCTGGCCGACCAGATGAGCTACCGCAGCCAGCGAAAAGTAGAGATTACAGCTCTGCACCTTACGCCCAATACCGAAATTGATTACCGCACAGCCCGGGAATATGAACGCGAAAGCTTTAAGCCTGTGCGGCAGAAGGCCGAGCAACTGGGCGTAAAGGTAAAAACCATTTACCGGGTGTCGGAGCTGGTGAGCGAAGAAATTGTAGCTATTGCCAATGAGCAACCCTACGATTTACTGCTGGTGGGCGCTTCGCAATCCCTTTTTTCCGATAACCAGCTGGGCGGAAAAGTAAAAACCTACCTGGAAGATGTAAAGTGCGATGTAGGCGTACTGATTGACCGGAATTTTGGGTTTGCCGAGCAGATACTGCTGGTGCTGGGCAGTACAGAAGATTTTTTTCTGCTTACCATTGCCAGTAACTTCATCAGGAATAACGGGGCGTGTCTTTGCGTTATAGATGCTAAGGATCTGCTGCGCGAAAATGCCTACTACCAGCACCTGGTAACAGCATTAAGCAAACAGTATTCAGGCTGCATAGAGGTATTGGGGCAGGCACCTGCAGCAGAAGCTCTGGGTCTAGATTTTAATTTAGTGCTCATTAGCTATAAAAGCTGGTTCGACAGCAGCCTGCTGCCAGAAAATTATTTTAATGGTGCGCCTTCTACTCTTGTACTAAAACAAGGTAAAACAAGTCATAGCCGTTTCCTGGAAGAACCATTAGCCTCGCAAGACAAGGAATATGCCTGAAAGGATTTAAAAAACTTACAATGAGTTGTAAAACAGCAGCACCTGTTGCAACTTATATTTTTGTTGAAGGAGTTGTTTATGCAAATGGGATTCGGGTTTCTGTTTTTATTTGCCGGGGGGTTGAGCTTTCTTTTTTGGTACATAAGTACCCGACAGGTACCTGCTGTTCTGCCAATTAACCCTGCCTACCGCCGCCTGCTACAGCAGCATTCTGTTTATTATCAGCAGCTTACGCCCTATAACCAGAAGCGGTTTGAAAAGCGCGTACAGCAGTTCATTCAGCTCAAACGCTTTGTGCCCCGCAACATGCCCAAGGTTACGGATGAAATGAAAGTGTTAATTGCAGCCTCGGCTGTGCAGTTAACGTTTGGATTACCCAACGTATTTCTGCTGCATTTCCATACCATTGTGATTTACCCCGACAGCTACTACTCTACCATCAGCAAGCGCTACCATAAAGGAGAGGTAAACCCTGCCTTTGGCATTATTGTGCTCTCCTGGAAAGACTTTGTGGAGGGCCTGGCATCGCCGGATGATTCCTTGAACCTGGGCCTGCACGAGATGGCCCATGCGCTACGGCTGGAAAATGTAGTGCGCAACGACGAGCATAATTTTCTGAAACCCCACATCCTGCAGCAGTGGGAGGAAGAAAGCCAGCTGGAACGGGCTAAATTACGCAGCGGCGAGAGCCACTTCTTTCGCCAGTACGCCGCCAGCGATGATGAAGAGTTTTTTGCCATAGCCGTAGAAAACTTCTTTGAACGCCCAAAGCAGTTCTGGGAAGAACTACCTCACCTCTACCAGACCCTAAGCCTGCTCCTGAACCAGGACCCGCTGCTTTTAAAAATTGAGTGAGTGATTGAGTGAACAGGTTAATTAAAGAACATTTTCCTCATACTTATCTCAAGCCTTACACCCGGTACCTATTAACCATACACGTTGTACGATATACCTACTACTAATCAATGAACTGGATACACCTGCTTTCTGCCCAACGACCTGATGGCAAGCCTGCCGATCCTCATGCTACCCGCAGTGCTTTTGAGCAGGATTTCGACCGCATTATTTTCTCTTCTCCCTTCAGGAGGCTGCAGGATAAAACCCAGGTTTTTCCGCTGCCGAAAGAAGATTTTGTGCATACTCGCCTTACCCATAGCCTGGAAGTAAGCAGCGTGGGCCGCTCGCTGGGCAAACGTGCCGGCGAGGTGCTGGTGCAACGCTACACCGAGCTGCAGGAAGTCGGTATTACCCAATTTGATTTTGGAGCTGTGGTAGCAGCGGCAGCTCTTACCCACGACATTGGCAACCCTCCCTTTGGCCACTGCGGCGAATCGGCTATTTCAGATTTCTTTAAAAATGCAGAAATAGAAGGCCTGCTGCGGGAGCATTGCTCCCCTGCCGAATGGGCAGACCTTACTAATTTTGAGGGCAATGCCCAAGGCTTCAGAATCCTGAACAAGGCCAGCAATACCGGCCTCCGCCTTACCTATGCCACCCTGGCTGCTTTTAGTAAATATCCCTGCCAGTCGCTGCTCCACAACAGGAATAAAAAGCAGGTGAGTCAGAAAAAATACGGCTTCTTTCAGAGCGAAAAAGGCACCTTCACAGAAGTAGCCCGGGCAACAGGGCTACATCCCATAGCCGGAGAAACAGCTGCCTGGAAACGGCACCCACTGGCTTTTCTGGTAGAAGCCGCTGACGACATCTGCTACCACCTGATTGACCTGGAAGATGGTTGCCGCATGGGGCTGATCTCCTTTGAGGAAACGGTTGCTTTTCTGGCTTCCATCCTGCAGGAGCGCTTCAAACCTGAAAAGCTGCAGCAGATCCGGGGGCAGGAAGAGCAGCTGGGCGTGCTTCGTTCGCTGGCCATTGGTACGCTTATCGACCAGACCACCACCACCTTTCTGGAGCACGAACGGGCAATGCTGCAGGGAGATTTTGAAACAGCCCTGGCTGACCTTATACCGGCCCGGGAAACACTGGCGGCCATCAAGAAAAGATCGGTAGAAAAAATATACCGCTCGCAGCCGGTTCTGGAAACGGAAATCGCTGGTTTTGAGGTACTGGCGGGCCTGCTCGATGCATTTGTAAAAGCGGGTTTTTATCATCAATTTGCGCCGGAAAAATTTTCTGCACGACACACCTCTGTACTGCGCCTGATGCCCGAGCAATACAGGCCAATAAATGATATGAGTGTGTACGAACTTGTCATGAACTGCCTTGACTTTATCTCCGGACTGACAGACCGCCATGCCGTGAGCCTCTATCGGAAAATTAAAGGCAATGCCCTACCTGTATTGTGATGGGGAAATGTACCAGCTAAAGAACTATCCTGTTTCAGGGTGTATGAACCTTAGAAGAGCAGCAAAGCAGCATGTTTGAATTTCTTTCCTATTTTATACTCCGGTATCGACTTTATTTGCTGATAGCCGTAGCGGTTGTTACGGCTTTTTTCGCTGCCCAGATTCCGCGCCTGGGGCTCTCTTATGATTTTACCCAGGTAGTACCACCCGAAGATCCGGATATGATCTTTCTCCAGAACTTTAAAGAAGAATTTGGAGAGGACGGCAACGTACTGGTCGTTGGCATGCAGGATAGCAGCCTGTATACGCCACTTAATTTCAGCCGCTACCTCTACATGAGCCGGGAGATGCAAAAGATCAGGGGAGTACAAGGCGTTCTTTCCCTGCCCCTGCTGCCCCGCCTGGAGCGAAACGACTCCCTGCGCAGCTTTGAGCCAAACCCAATTTTTACCGATATACCCGACACGCAGGCGCAGTTGGACAGCCTGCTGCAGGTAGCCCTTGACCAGCGTATTTACAGCCGCCAGCTCATTAACCCGGAAAACGGCGCTACCCTGATGGTGCTTACGGTTGATATGAATGTGATTGGCTCTGTAGACCGGCAGCGCCTCATGGACGATATTATGATGGTTTCGGGCCTGTTTCAGGAGAAGACTGGCATTAAGCTGCACTATGCCGGCGTGCCATTTGTACGTTCGGTTATGTCGGGCAAAGTACAGCAGGAGCTAAAGCTTTTCCTGTTCCTATCGGTTTTGGTAACCGCGCTTATTCTGTTTGTTTTTTTCCGTTCCATCAAGGCGGTGGTGTTCCCAATGGTGGTCATCATTGTCATGATCATATGGTCGCTGGGAACGCTGGTGCTGTTTGGCTATAAAATAACCCTGCTAACCGGCCTAATTCCGCCTATTATTGTGGTGATCGGCATTCCGAACTGTATTTATCTGCTCAATAAGTACCACCAGGAATACGCCAAAACGGGCAACCAGATGAAGGCGCTTGCCCACATTGTACGCCGCATTGGGTTTGTAACGCTTATTACCAACTTTACCACAGCTATTGGCTTTCTGGTACTGATAACCACAGACATACAGGTACTGAAGGAGTTTGGCGTTGTGGCAGGCCTTAATATTCTGGCTACTTTTGTGGTGAGCCTCATCCTTATTCCCTCCATCTTCTCTTACCTGCCACCACCCTCTGCCCGGCATCTGCGCCACCTGGAGAGCCGGCGGCTGGAGAGCATCCTCACCACATTTGATGTACTGGTGCACCGCCACCGCTACCGCATCATGGCGATTACAGCAGTAGTAGTGGCCGTATCGCTGGTAGGCCTCTGGCAAATCCGCTCAAATGCCTATATGGTAGATGATATTCCGGAAAAGAGTGATGTAAAAAAAGACCTTGCCTTTTTTGAAAAGAACTTTGGCGGTGTAATGCCCATGGAGATTGTAGTAGACACCAAAAGGCCCAGGGGCGTGATGAACCTCAATACACTCCGGCAGGTAGATTCTCTGCAGCAGTTTCTGGCAGCACAAAAGGAGTTTTCGCCACCTGTTTCTCTTGTTAGTTTTCTAAAGGCTAGCAGGCAGGCCTTTTATAAGGGCAATCCCGATTTTTATGAACTGCCCACCAGCAGAGAGCGCTCATTCCTGTTGCCATACCTGCAGAACAATCCTGATGCCAGGAGGCTATCAGGAGCCTTTATGGATTCTACGGGGCAGAAAATCCGGGTTTCGCTAAAGGTATCCGATATTGGTTCGCTGCGCATGGATTCACTCATCAGCCATGTTGTTCAACCACAGGTAAGCAGTCTTTTTCCGGATAGCCTTGGTATTGATGTGGCCATTACCGGCACCACCCTGCTATTCATAAAAGGAAACCAATACCTGATCCAGAACCTGAAAAGCAGTCTGCTCATAGCAATTGTGATTATTGCCATGATTATGGCCCTGCTGTTCCGCAATGGCCGTATGATCCTGATCTCACTCATACCAAACATGGTGCCCCTGATCATTACCGCAGGCCTTATGGGCTTTATAGGTGTTCCCTTAAAGCCAAGTACTGCCCTTATCTTCAGCATTGCTTTTGGTATATCGGTAGATGATTCCATACACTTTCTGGCCAAGTACCGGCAGGAGCTAATCAACCAGAAGTTTTTTGTGGCCAAAGCCATTAGCGTAAGCCTGCGCGAAACCGGCTCCAGCATGATCTATACCTCTATCGTGCTTTTCTTTGGCTTTGTAATTTTTGCCTTTTCAGAATTTGGCGGTACCGTGGCCCTGGGCATGCTTACCTCAACCACGCTGTTGCTGGCCATGTTAACGAACCTTCTGCTGTTGCCTGCCCTGCTGCTCGCCTTTGACTCCGGCAAATACGACCGCGACGAAATGGCACTTATTGAACATTACGATGAGTTCTATAATGAGTCTGAGGATGAGGAAATTGACGTAAAACAGCTACGGATAGATGATAGTGCTGATGATGAGCGTGCAGCCGGTAAATAAGCTTTTCTGCAAAACTTTAAAGCTCAGCCCAAAAACTCTCTTTGTATGATCCACTCCTGATTCGGGCATCACCTTTTTGATATTCCCCTGAAGAATCATCCATGTATTTTTCTGTTCCGGCTTACGGAGGAGGGAACCTTAGTCTGTTCTGCAATAATCTTTTATTGTGGAGGTGAAACATCTGCCTGTTAGTTACATTAATATTAGTAGGCCTGTGCCTCTAAAAAAACTTTCAATGAGCAACCCTTCGAAAAAAATAACGGAAACTGTACCAATTTTCTTTTTTGTATTCAACCTGATAAAGAAGGAGGTTGAATTTGCAAGTCCACAATTTTATCAGTTAGCCGAAGGTATTGAAAGCGAAGAAGAAAACCCGCTAAAAAAATGTATTCATCCCGATTACCTGGAGCAATTCGATAATTTCTTTTCTGACCTATCGGAGAATAATAATTACCAGGCATCTGTGGAGCTGAAAGCCAACGATAAACTAAATGGTATTGAGTGGCTGGAACTAAATACTTTTCCGGTAACAGAAAGAAACTCTTCTGATGTGATGCAGGTAGTTGGCCATATAGTTGATATCACTCAGAAAAAGGAAATCTATGATACCTTAACAGAAGAAAAGGAGCACATTACCAATATACTTAACATGGTTGTGCATGACCTGCGAGCACCTCTTGACAGGGTATCCATGATTGCCGAAATCATGCAAAACAGCATGACGAAAGAAGAGTACGAGAAGTACAAGATCTATCTTAGCATGCTGCGTAAACAAAGGCAGCAGGGAACAAACCTTATTCAGAGCCTGCTAAGGCTTGCCACCCTCAAGGGCAGCGCAACTTCAATAGATTTGAATATTCATGATCTGCGGGATTTAATCAATGAGAGCATAAGTCAGCAAAAGGACAGGATTAAAAAGAAGCATCTGGAAGTAAGCTGCGATTTCCCTGATCAGCATGTAAAGGCCAGGGTAGATGCCGTGCTGTTCCGGCAGGTTATTGAAAACCTGCTCTCTAATGCCATAAAATATACCCCAAAGGGAGGAAGCATAGAGTTCCGGCTTTCTTATGAGGAAAAACATGTGGAGTTATCACTGAAGGATAACGGAATTGGTATTCCTGAAAAATATCAGAAAACCTTGTTTATGAGCTTCAAAGGCATCAGAAGAAAGGGCTTGGAAGGAGAAGAATCTACAGGTTTAGGCCTTTTTATATGTAAAGAAATAGTAAAAATGCATACTGGAAAGATCCGTGTTGAGAGCCAGGAGGGAGAGGGCACTACGTTCATCATTACCTTACCCTATCCTGAGCCCTCTGCCGCCTATTATTAGTACCGGCATATGCCGCCTACAGGCTTCTCATAAGCGAAAGCCTGTAACCAGCAGGGATGACCATGTTCTGTATTTCTACCCATCGCAACCCTGATACCACCACCCCATTGCCCAAACCCTTGAATTCCTGCTTTTTGCTCTTGTACTATTAGCCTGCTAAAGCATACTTAATGCGGTGTTTCTTTTATGCATTTTAGCTTAATAAAGCTGGCTAAAAGCAAGCATAGCCTGCTAAATAGATGTCATAGCAAAAGGTTTTGGCTATATTTGCATTTCCTTTGAAGACTAAGCAGCTATGGCTTCTAAATACACAGAGTATAAGGGCATCAATTATGCCGAAATTGCCGATAAAGTCCTCTCCTACTGGAAGGAAAACAAGGTTTTTGAAAAATCAGTAGATGAGCGTGAAGGTGCTCCCACCTTTACTTTTTTTGAGGGTCCTCCTTCGGCCAACGGTACGCCGGGCATTCACCACGTAATGGCCCGTACGGTTAAAGATATTTTCTGCCGCTATAAAACCATGCAGGGCTTTCAGGTAAAGCGTAAAGGCGGCTGGGATACACACGGGCTGCCTGTAGAACTGCAGGTAGAAAAAGAGCTGGGCATTACCAAGGAAGATATCGGCAAGAAAATTTCCGTAGAAGAATACAACCGGAAATGCCGCGAGGCGGTGATGAAATTTAAGGATCAGTGGGACAACCTCACCGAGCGAATGGGCTATTGGGTTGACCTTGACAATCCCTACATCACCTTTGAGCCGCAGTACATCGAGAGCCTCTGGCACCTGCTGAAGAAATTGTACGAGAAAGGCCTGCTTTATAAGGGATACACCATTCAGCCTTTTTCTCCGGGCGCCGGCACAGGCCTTAGCTCGCATGAGCTGAACCAGCCCGGCTGCTACCGCAATATAAAAGACACCACTGTTGCAGCCCTTTTTAAGGTGAAGGATACCGAGAAGGATTACATCATGGCCTGGACTACCACGCCATGGACGCTTCCCTCTAATAACTCCCTGGCTGTTGGCAAGAACATCACCTACGCCAAAGTAGCCACCTATAATCCTTATACCTTTGAGTCTATCAATGTCATTCTGGCAAAAGAACGCATTGGTACTTATTTTAATGAAAAGGCAAAGGATCTTGCCCTGGAAGATTATAAGGCAGGTGATAAGCTTATTCCCTGGCAGGTGCTGGAAGAAATACCGGGCAGTAAGCTGGTGGGCACAGCCTATGAGCAGCTTATGCCCTATGTGCCGCTGGCATTCCCTGCCTTTACCGTACTGGAAGGCGATTTTGTTACCACCGAAGATGGTACCGGTGTGGTACACCTGGCCCAGGCCTTTGGTGCAGATGACTATCGTGTAAGCGTGGCCAACAACGTACCCGGTTTGTTTGTAAAAGACGAAGATGGCAACCAGATGCCGGCCGTGGATAAGCAGGGTCGTTTTGTTAAAGAAATGGGCGATCTGGCTGGACGCTATGTAAAAGAAGAATTTTACGCTGAGGCCGATCGCAGCAAAGAAGATTTCAGGCCTACGGACGTATACATTGCCATTAAGCTGAAGGAAGAAGGCAAAGCCTTCAAAGTAGAGAAATACGAGCACAGCTACCCACACTGCTGGCGTACCGATAAGCCAATCCTCTATTATCCGCTGGAGAGCTGGTTTATCAAAACCACTGCTTATAAAGAGCAGCTGGTGCGCTTAAACCGCACCATTAACTGGAAACCTGAAAGCACCGGTATTGGCCGTTTTGGCAACTGGCTGGAGAACCTGGTAGACTGGAACCTTAGCCGCAGCCGCTACTGGGGTACCCCCCTGCCCATCTGGCGTACCGAAGATAAGAAAGAAGAAAAATGCATTGGCTCCCTGGCCGAACTGAAGGCAGAGGTAGACAAAGCTATTGCTGCCGGTATTCAGCAAAAACCGATCGATGGAGAATTTGATCCGCACCGTCCGTTTGTAGACGAGGTGTACCTGGTAAGCGAAAGCGGCAAAAAGATGTACCGTGAGGCAGACCTGATCGACGTTTGGTTCGACTCCGGTGCCATGCCCTATGCCCAGTGGCACTGGCCATTTGAGCAACAGGATGTGCTGAAAGAAAACTTCCCCGCCGATTTTATTGCCGAAGGCGTAGATCAGACCCGTGGCTGGTTCTTTACCCTGCATGCGCTGGCCGTGATGCTGTTTGATGATGTGGCATTCAAAAACGTGATCGCCAACGGACTGGTACTGGATAAGAATGGCAACAAGATGAGCAAACGCCTTGGCAATGCCGTCGACCCGTTCAAAACCCTGGATACCTATGGTCCCGATGCTACCCGCTGGTACATGATCAGCAATGCCAACCCCTGGGATAACCTGAAGTTCGACCTGGATGGCGTGCTGGAAGTACAGCGCCGCTTCTTTGGCACCCTGCACAACACCTACAACTTCTTTGCGCTCTATGCCAACCTGGATGGCTTCAGCTATTCAGAAAAGCCGTTGCCACTTGCACAGCGCCCTGAAAGTGACCGCTGGATACTTAGCCGGCTGAACAGCCTGATCATAGATGTGGAGCGTGCCTACAACGATTATGAGCCCACCAGGGCAGCAAGAGCTATTCAGGACTTCACTATTGATGACTTGAGCAACTGGTACGTTCGCCTGAACCGTAAACGCTTTTGGCGTGGTGATTATACTGAGGATAAACAAGCTGCTTACCAGACCCTGTACGATTGCTTATTAACCATTGCACAGCTGGCAGCGCCGATTGCTCCTTTCTATATGGAATTACTGTACCGCAATCTGAACAGTGTAAGTAGCAAGCATCAGGAGGAGAGCGTGCACCTGATCCGTTTCCCGGAAGCAAACCATGGTTTTATTGATACTGGGCTGGAGGAGCGGATGCACAAGGCACAAATTGTTTCTTCGCTGGTACACTCCCTGCGTAAGAAGGAGAAGATTAAAGTACGCCAGCCGCTAAGCCGCATCTTGATCCCTGTGCTGAATGCAAAGCAGCGGGAACAGATCCATGATGTAGAAGACCTGATCCTGAACGAGGTAAATGTGAAAGCTATTGAGTATATCGATGATGCATCCGGTGTGCTGGTGAAGCAGATTAAGCCAAACTTTGCCAAGCTTGGTAAAGAGTATGGACCGCGTATGAAGGAAATAACCGCCGCCGTTGCCAGATTTGAGCAGACAGACATCAGCCAGATCGAGCGTGATGGCGCTTATACCCTGCAGCTGCCCAATGGCCCTATCAATTTAACCATTGAGGATGTACTGATCACCTCCCAGGATATACCAGGCTGGTCGGTTGCCAGTGAAGAAGGAGTAACCGTAGCACTGGATATGAATATCTCTGACGAGCTGCGCCAGGAAGGTATTGCCCGTGATCTGGTAAACCGCCTGCAGAACCTGCGTAAGGACATGGGCCTTGAGGTACAGGACAAGATCAGCATCACTGTAGAGCGTGGTGAAGAGCTGGTAAATTCGGCCCTTGAAGCCAATAAAGAATACATTTGTACAGAAACACAGGCACTACAGTTAAACTTTACGGATCAACTTGCTGATGGTAAGTTACTGGAGATGGACGATGTACAGTTAAGGGTACAGGTAGAGCAGATGTAATCTGTTTTTCACAATATCATATCCAAAAGCGAAAGGTCTCCCCTTTCGCTTTTTTTTGTTAGTAACAGGTTCTGCTAAGTAATTAACTCGTGCTTTCTGCCAAATCAGGAAAACTCAAATAGCGTTCTGATTTCTTCTCCAGCTAAATGTTAAAAAGAAACATTACCATCATAACGCTGACTGGGAACCATGGGTTTTTCCTGCTTATCCACTACAGCAGCAGTTTTAATCTCTTTTTTTTCAGAAGTGGCAGTGGTTTCCATATCTGCTGTCTCCTGCTTAAGAGGCACCTCAATTTTTGACTGCTCACAGCTTGCCAATGGGATAATGCATATGCTGATGGCACACATCATTACCGTATGAAGGTTGATAGAGCTTAACATTATTGAAATTTTTAGGTATAACCAGATCAGTCGATCACGAAAAAGAATGCAGTAGTCAATAGAAAGGCTATAGAGTAACTACTGAGAAGATTAATGCATTACGCTTACGAAAAAATCACACCTAAAGCTAGATGTATACTGGCGCCAATACGCCGCTGCTATAACAGCTCCCTTTCTATGCCTGTGGCATCAGAATAGTGCAGGAGAATCGATTGATTTACAGTTACTTAATGTACTAATTCAAGCTGTTTATTCCTATTATTCACTGCAAGTAATTTTAAAGCATAACTCAATCCATTTTCTATCTATTTCAAATGATGCGATGAAAGCAGTTTAAATGAATACAGAGACATGAAAATGTATTATGGCAGATAATAACTAATAACTCTATTTAATCCAAAAAATGATTTTCATGCGTAGTTTCTGCTTTAATGAACGTGAGCACAATACTTTAAATGCCCGCTCATTGAAGCCATGAGGCTTTAGGAAGATTACCACCCGCCAGGAGTTGTGCGGCGGGAGCAGGTCTAGTGGAAGATTTCCTCCAGTTACAGCCTGACCTCGATCTGGCATGCACAGGGGAGTCAGGCACAAAAAAAGCCCCATCCAGAGTTATCTAAGAGCTATCTGCAGGGTCAGGGGCAAAAAAAAGCCTCACAGTAAACTGTGAGGCTTGTGTATAAATGGATTGGCGGCGACCTACTCTCCCGGGTGTTACCCAAGTACCATTGGCGCTACAGGGCTTAACTTCTCTGTTCGGAATGGGAAGAGGTGAACACCTGTGCTATAACCACCATTATTAACTTAGCTGATCTTTTATCAGCCTGCAATAGCATCTTTAGCTTTTGCTTTAGATCTACTACATAATCTTTTGACATGTAAAATAATGTCATCAATGGCATGTAAAAGCACGTCATGCTAAAAACATGACATGTAAAACAATGTCATAAATGACATGTAAAAGTGAGAGGAAACAGGTGGGGTATTTTCAGCGCTTACGCTCTGGAAGGATCCACTGCATAAGAAAGTATTTGGGCAATTAGTACTGCTTAGCTACACGGCTTGCACCGCTTCCACCTGCAGCCTATCAAGGTCGTCGTCTACAACCACCCTTATAAGGAAGCCTCATCTTGAGGAGAGTTTCGCGCTTAGATGCTTTCAGCGCTTATCTCGTCCATGCGTAGCTACCCAGCGGTGCACCTGGCGGTACAACTGGCAGACCAGCGGCATGTCCAATTCGGTCCTCTCGTACTAAAATCAGGTCCTCTCAAGCTTCCAGCGCCCATCACAGATAGGGACCGAACTGTCTCACGACGTTCTGAACCCAGCTCGCGTGCCACTTTAATGGGCGAACAGCCCAACCCTTGGAACCTTCTCCAGCCCCAGGATGTGACGAGCCGACATCGAGGTGCCAAACCTCCCCGTCGATGTGAGCTCTTGGGGGAGATCAGCCTGTTATCCCCAGAGTACCTTTTATCCTTTGAGCGATGGCCCTTCCATACGGAACCACCGGATCACTTTACCCGACTTTCGTCCCTGATCGACCTGTATGTCTCACAGTCAAGCACCCTTGTGCTAATACACTCCGCGCACGGTTACCAATCGTGCTGAGGGTACCTTTGGAAGCCTCCGTTACGCTTTTGGAGGCGACCACCCCAGTCAAACTACCCACCACACAATGTCCCCGTTTCCGGGTTAGGCATCAAGCAACAGAAGGGCCGTATTTCAAGGTTAGCTCCACGACGCCTGGCGACGCCGCTTCATAGCTTCCGGCCTATCCTACACATCTGTTGCCCAATGTCAATGTGAAGTTATAGTAAAGGTTCATGGGGTCTTTCCGTCCCGTGACGGGTAAGCGGCATCTTCACCGCTACTACAATTTCACCGAGCTCATGGTTGAGACAGTGTCCAGATCGTTACACCATTCGTGCAGGTCGGAACTTACCCGACAAGGAATTTCGCTACCTTAGGACCGTTATAGTTACGGCCGCCGTTTACTGGGGCTTCAGTTCAAAGCTTCGCTTGCGCTAACTTCCCCCCTTAACCTTCCAGCACCGGGCAGGTGTCAGGCCCTATACTTCATCTTTCGATTTCGCAGAGCCCTGTGTTTTTGTTAAACAGTCGCCTGGACCTATTCACTGCGGCCCCTGTTGCCAGGGGCGACCCTTCTTCCGAAGTTACAGGTCTAATTTGCCTAGTTCCTTAACCATGAATCACTCGAGCACCTTAGTGTTTTCCACTTGACTACCTGTGTCGGTTTGCGGTACGGGTGGCTGTAATGTAAACGCTTAGAGGGTTTTCTTGGAAGTATATTTGGCCTCATTATCGGCGCCCCCGAAGGGTTGCCGTACTATCAGCTTTCAGCATCCAAAGCGGATTTTCCTACTCTGGATATACCTACGGCCTTTAACGCACACTTCCGTCCGTGCGCAGAGGTTACATGCCTTCGTCACCCCATCACTCATTACAGTCAGTACTGGAATATTAACCAGTTGTCCATCGACTACCCCCTTCGGGTTCGCCTTAGGTCCCGACTAACCCCGGGCTGATTAGCATTGCCCGGGAAACCTTAGTCTATCGGTGTGCAGGTTTCTCGCCTGCATTATCGTTACTTATGCCTACATTTGCTTTTCCAAACACTCCACCATGGCTTATCGCCACAGCTTCACAGTAGATTGGAATGCTCCCCTACCAGTAGAGATTACTCTCTAATCCAAAGCTTCGGTACTATACTTGATGCCCGATTATTATCGATGCCCTGTCGCTCGACCAGTGAGCTGTTACGCACTCTTTAAATGAATGGCTGCTTCCAAGCCAACATCCTGGCTGTCTGTGCAACTGGACCACCTTAGTTCAACTTAGTATAGATTTAGGGACCTTAGCTGTTGGTCTGGGTTGTTTCCCTTTTGGACTTGGACCTTAGCACCCAAGCCCTCACTGCTGTGTATATATGATCAGCATTCGGAGTTCGTCTGGATTTGGTAGGATGTGACTCCCCCTAGTCCAATCGGTAGCTCTACCTCTGTCATACTTAACCACAACGCTGCTCCTAAAAGCATTTCGGGGAGTACGAGCTATTTCCCAGTTTGATTGGCCTTTCACCCCTATCCACAGTTCATCCAAAAACTTTTCAACGTTAACTGGTTCGGTCCTCCAATTGGTTTTACCCAATCTTCAACCTGACCATGGATAGATCACAAGGTTTCGCGTCTACCCCCACTGACTAAAATCGCCCTGTTCAGACTCGCTTTCGCTCCGGCTACGTTCCTTAAAGAACTTAACCTTGCCAGTGAGGAGTAACTCGTAGGCTCATTATGCAAAAGGCACGCCGTCACCCAACGAATGGGCTCCGACCGCTTGTAAGTGTATGGTTTCAGGTACTATTTCACCCTCCTATTCGGAGTACTTTTCACCTTTCCCTCACGGTACTA